>DATJOG010000008.1:0-71608 GCA_035507275.1 Candidatus Acidiferrales bacterium | reverse complement strand
CGGAAATACTCGGGAATCTTATCGGTAAAGCCGAGAACCTGCATCGGCGTCGGCAGCGTCGTCGAAAGCTCCGCGAGCTTCTGCGCGAGCGGTTCGTTGCGTCCGCAAACGACGACCAGCTCGACTGGCAGCCGCGCCTTTGCCAACGCGAGCGCGGTTGAAAGAAGCTTGCCGCCTCCTTCGCCGCCGGCCATTAGCATAACAACCGGCAGTTCGGGCGATAAGCCGAGCTGTGCACGGAGCTCCGTCTTGCTGCCGGTAACATCGTCGAATTTCGGATGGATCGGATGGCCTAAAAGACGCAGTCGCGACGGCCGCACACCGCGCGAAAGCGCGCGCTGATAGACTTCGCGGGCGGGAACGACGACGGCATCGGCCTCGGGGACGAGCCACGACTCGTGGACCTTGCCGAGGTCGGTAATGACGGTAACGACCGGAACGTGCTGCATGTGCGCGTCGTCGCGCGCGCGCAGCGCGGCGTGATTGAGCAGCGGATGGACGGAGACGATGACGTCGGGCTGATAACTAATGAAGAGGTCCCGTAACCGCTCGCGATAGAGCGGCTCGCAGAAGCGCACCAGCGCCTTGTATCTCCGGCGCCCATTGGTCGCATAGTAGAGCGCGCCGTAAATCGGCGGCGCGTACCGCAGCGCCATGCTGTAACCGAGGCCGAGCTGGGTCAAGGGAAAGGCACAGTGTGCTGCGACGTCCTCGATCCGGGTTTCGTACCTGTTGGGCGATCGCGTCTCTTCCAGAGCAGCGGCGAGCGCGTTGGCTGCGCTGCGATGTCCGCCGCCCGTATCTGAAATCAGCAGAAGCGCCCGTTTGGTCATCCAACCTCCCGTTAGGCTCTGGCAGGTACCCTCCTCGAGGCGCGCCTGCCGGCATTTCGCGCCCGGCGGCTTGTCGGAGCAAGCCAAGCTATGAGCGCTCGAGCCGGCGCATCGTAGAAGCGGAAAATATCGCCAAACTCGATATCGGGGTTTCGGTGATGACCGTCGTGGTCCTCGGGGAGGACGATCGCCAGGGGCCGGGTCAGCCAGCGGAGCATGGCCGGGGTCTTCCAGCCCAGCTCAGTCGTATGGCGCCACCAGACGTGCAGCTGGCCGAGGATCAGGCCGAGAAGGGCCCCCTCCCAGGAAAGTTGCCAGCAGAAGGCCGCCACGACCAGATAGGGCACCGCGCCCAAAACCCCGTCCAGCAGCACCTCGCCGTTGGTGGAGAGGACGGCATGATCCCAATACGACCGGCGGCGGTCGTGATGCGTGCGCAGATGCAATGTGAACCAGAGATGTTGCGGAACGTGATAGAAGAATGTCGATGCGAAATCTCCCACCACGAGTACGATCAGCATTGCCAGCACGAGTGCCATGTGTGCGCTTCCTTCGTCCAAAGACCGTCGTCGTTCTAGCCGTTGCGTCCATGTTGTTCGGATGCAGCGCTTCTACCTTTGAACGTACTACGCACGCGCACCGGATGGCAATTCCCAATCTGAAATATGCTATTAACGCCGCGTTAAGCTGGCCCGCTCCGTCGCCGGTCGACGTGCTCTTCGGCGGCCGGCCGATTCAAGACGGCGGCCCGCTCCGCTCGCCGCAGCTCGCAATCGCGCGCGCGATTCTGCGTACGAATCCACGGATCACCGCGATTGGCTCGCTGGTGCTTGCCGGCGTTACCGTGCACGCGGCTCGCGCCGTCGCGCTGCCGCCGGAATTCCTCGCAGCGACGATTTTACAAGAGAGCGCGTACGATCCCGATGCGCTTTCGCCGGCCGGTGCGATCGGCATCGCGCAGTTCGAGATCGAAACGGCGGACGCGAACGGCGTGCAGCCGTTCGATCCGTTTCGCGCGATCCCGGGTGCTGCTCGTCTGCTTGCGTCGTATGTCGGTGCGTACCGCGGCACGTATGCGAACCCGTACGCGATCGCGCTTGCGGCGTACAATGCCGGCCCGGGCGCGGTCGATCGCTATCGCGGCGTGCCGCCCTACGCGGAGACGCGCGAGTACATCGCCCTCATCTACGAGCGATGGGGGCGGATCGCCGGTTACGAGCGTGGAAAAGCGCGCTCATGAAGATGCCTGCACTCATTTTTGCCGTCGCGATCGCGCTCGCGGGCTGCGGCAGCGCGACCGATGCCGTAACGTTCAAAGCTCCGCCGAACTACACCGCGTCGGTCTCGGTCGGGCCCTTCATGCAGCTGTGGCGGGGGCCGCAAGATAACGCGCTGATGCTGATGGCGCTTCCGACCAAGACGGATCTGAAGAATCTTTCCGCCGAGTCGAACGTCAAAGACGCGCAGGTACTCGAAGCATCGTCGACCCACATCTGCGGCAATCAACCGGCGTACTACTTTTCGGTGGTCGGCGAGCACGAGGAGCCCGGATCGGGCTCGTCGGGCAGCACCCAGGAGAAGCGGCAGATCGATATGATCGCGACCTATGCGGGTAGTAAGACCTATCTCGCGATGTACATCCGGCCGGTCGGGTCACCCGCAGACCCTGCCGCGGAAGCCGCCATCCATAATATCTGCCCGCGGACGTAACCGCCCCCCACTCGAGGTGGGTAATAGGGGGGACATGCACCAGCGCATCACAGTCCCCCGGGACCGGCTCGAAATCGTCGAACTCAGCGCCGCCGCGGCCGAGCACCACTTCGCGCAAGACGTGCGCGAGGGGCTGACCGCAACACCGCGACGTCTTTCATCGAAATACTTTTACGACGACGCCGGCTCGGCGCTTTTCGACGCGATCACCTATCTGCCCGAATACTACCTCACGACGGCCGAGACCGAGATCTTGCGCGAGTGGGGTTGGGAGATCGTACGCGTGCTCGACGAGCCGGTCGAATTTCTCGAGCTGGGCAGCGGCAGTGCGAACAAAACGCGGCTGCTGATAGAGGAAGCGCTGCGCGTGCAGACCGATTTGCGCTACAGCCCGATCGACATTTCGACCGACGCGCTGCGCACCTCGTCGCTGGCGCTGGTCGAGCGCTATCCGCGACTGCGCATTCGCGCCTACGCCGGCGACTACTTCACCGTGCTGGCCTCGGGAGCGCTGAGCTTGGAGCGCCGCGCGCTCGCCATGCTGATGGGATCGAATCTGGGCAATTACGAACCGCGCGCCGCGCTGCAGTTGCTGATCCTGATTGGGCGCGCGCTGCGGCCCGGTGACGGTCTGCTGCTCGGTCTGGACCGCAAGAAGGATCCCGCGACGCTCGAGCTCGCCTATGACGATCCGATCGGCGTGACCGCGGCCTTCAATAAGAATCTTCTGGCGCGCATCAACCGCGAGCTCGGGGCAACGTTCGATGCGCGCGCGTTCGACCACGTGGCGCGCTACGACGAGCGGCGCGGCTGCGTCGACTCATTTTTGCGCGCGCGCGGCGCGCAGCGCGTGTGCATCGAGACGCTCGGTCTCGACCTGGCATTTGCGAAGGGTGAAGAGATCCACACCGAGTCGTCATATAAATTCGATGACGACGACGTTTCCGCGATCGCGACGGCGAGCGGCTTTACGCTGCGCAAGACGTGGAGCGATCGCGCGTCGCGCTTTTCCGTATACCTGCTAGTGCGCGCGGGCTAGACGCTCGGCCAGCCGTAGCGCGGCGTCGAGCGCGATTGCGAGCGCGCAGACCGCGACGCTTCCGGCGACGATCTCGTCGGTGTGGTGCAGCGTGAAGCCCATGAAGATCAGCGAGCCGAGTCCCCCGGCGCCGACGTAGCCGCCGAGGGTCGCAAGCGCGATCATCGCGACGCCCGCGATGCGCACGCCGCCGATTACGATCGGGAGCGCCTGCGGCAGCTCGACGCGCAGCGCGCGCTGCAGCGGCGACATACCCACGCCGATCGCGGCATCGCGCTGTCCCGGATCGACCGCATGCACGCCGGCGAGCACGTTGCGCACGAGTACGAACTGCGCGTACGCGACGAGCGCGACGAAGATCGGAGCGGGGCCGAGTCCGAGCGCTTGCACCAGAAGCGCGAGCAGCGCCAAGCTGGGCACCGTGTAGAGTGCGCCGAGCAGCGCGAGCACGGCGCGCGAGGCGCGCTCGCTGCGCGCGAGTGCGAATCCGACCGGCAGCGCGATTGCCAGCGCGCACGCGAGGGCGGCTGCAACGAGCGCGAGATGTGCTCCCGCAAGAAGCGCGACCCGCGCCGGGTGCTCGATCAAATAATTCATGCGTCGCTGAAGAGCTCGCGCGCGAATTCGCTCTCGGGGGGCTCGATACGGCCGTCGCGCATCACCACGATCCGATCGGCGAGGCGCTGCGCTTCACGTACGTCGTGTGTTACGAAAAGCGTCGTCGTTTCGGCGGCGCGGACGATGCCGTGCAGTTCGCGCTGCAGCGCGCGGCGCACGATGGCGTCCAGAGCGCCGAAGGGCTCGTCCATCAGCAACACGCGCGGCTCCGCGGCGAGCGCGCGCGCGACGCCGACGCGCTGCGCTTCGCCGCCGGAAAGCTCGCTCGGGCGGCGATACCGGTAGCGCAGGGGATCGAGCCGCACGAGTTCCAGCATTTCGTCGACGCGCTCGGCGATGCGCGTGCGATCCCAGCGCAGCAAGGACGGAACGACTGCTACGTTCTGTGCGACGTTCATGTGCGCAAAGAGACCCACGGCCTGAATCGCATAGCCGATCCCGCGCCGCAGCGTGACCGGATCGAGTTCCATCACGTCGCTGCCGTCGAGTTCGATGCGTCCGCTTTCGATCGGCACGAGGCGGTTGATCGTGCGCAGCAGCGTGCTCTTGCCCGATCCCGACGCGCCGACGAGCGCGACGAATTCGCCGGGCTGCAGATCGAGGTCGACGCCGTCGACGGCCGGCTGCTTCGCGCCCGGATAGCGCGCGCGCACGCGCGAGAGGCGGATCGCTGCGCCGCTCATGAAGCCGTGTCCAAGAAGGCCGCAGCTACGTCGGCCGGGTCGCGATCCTCGCTCTCGACCTGCGCGTTCATCGCCTGCGCGGCGGCGTTGGTGATTTTCGGCGAGAGTGCGTCGAGCACGGGCCCGATGCGCGGCACACGCTGCAGCGTGGGGGTGCGCACGAGCGGCGCGACGTTGTAGGCCGGCCAGAGGTGCTTGTCGTCTTTGAGCACGACGAGGTGCTCGGTTGCGATCGCGCCGTCGGTCGTGAAGGCGGTCGCGACGTCGGCTTCGCCGTGCAGCAGTGCTTCATACTTGAGCGAGATGTCGTACGTGCGCACCGATGCGAAATGAAATCCGCCATAAAGCCGCTGCAATCCGGGCAAGCCGTCGGGACGCGTGGTGAACTCCGGAATCGTCGCGAGACGCAGGCGTGACGCGATCGGCGCGAGATCGGAGAGCGTGCGCAGATGGTAGCGCCGCGCGATAGTCTGCGTCGTCGCGAGACCTTGCGAATCGTTCATCGGCGAGCGATCGAGCCAAGTGATGCCGTACGTGCGCGCAAAGACGTCGCGCACGTAGGCGTAGCTTTGCGCCGGATTGCGAATCGGCGCGTGATGCAAGACGTCGATGAGCGCGGTGCCGGTGTACTCGGGATAGATGTCGATCTGCCCGCGCGCCATCGCTGCCATCGTGATCTGGGTCGACCCGAGATTCAATCGGCGCAGCACGCGCATGCCCGCGCGTTCGAGCGCAAGGGCGTAGAGCTCGGCGATCACGATCGATTCGGTGAAGTTCTTCGATCCGACGACGACTGCCGCGGACGAAGCGCATGCCGGCAGCGCGCAGTACGATGCGAACGCCGCGATCGCGCGAGCGCGCGTGTGATTCATCGGCGAATCTCCACCGCGAGCGCCATCGCCGCGACGATCGCCGACGCGAGCGCGAGCAGCGTCGTATCGCCGGTTTGCAGGCCGCGTACGATGTCGTCGCCCAGACCGCCGGCGCCGACGAAGGTTGCGAGGGTGGCGCTGCCGATGACCTCGACGCCGGCGGTGCGCACGCCGGCCAGCGCCACCGGCAGCGCGAGCGGCACCACGACCCGCGCGAAGCGCTGCGTGGACGACATGCCGAGCCCCGCGGCGACGTCGAGCGCGCTGAGCGGGGTAGAGCGCAGCGCGAGATCGATGTTGATCACGATGGGCGGGAGCGCGAGCAGGGTGAGGGCGGCGAGCGCCGGCGGCGCTCCGACCCCGAGCAGCGGGACGAGCAGCGCCAGTACCGCGATGCTCGGCAGCGTGCGCCCCACCGCGGCGGCGGCGAGAATCGGGGCGCGAGCCCACCCGCGAGCGGCCGCGAGCAGCCCCAGTGGCATCCCAATCAAGCTCGCGAGCGCCAGTGCGCCAAGCGCAAGGGCCGCGTGTCGTAAGCTGTCGTTAAGAAGAACGCCCAACATTATCGCTAGAGTTTATCGCGTACGAGGCGAATCCATCGAGCCTATGCTCTCTGAGGAAGCTGCGCTCGAGCAACTGCCGGTCTCGCTCGACGACCCCTCGCTCTATTTCAGCCGCGAACTCTCGTGGCTCGAGTTCAACGATCGCGTCTTGGAGGAAGCGCTCGACGCCGGGAATCCGCTCCTCGAACGGCTGAAGTTCGTCGCGATCTACGGCACCAATCTCGACGAATTCTTCATGATTCGCGTCGCCGCGATCAAGCAGCAGATCGAAGCGCAGGTCGTGCGCCGCTCCGACGACGGCCGCATGCCCGCCGAACATCTCGCCGCGATATCCGAACGCCTGCGTACCTCGCTCGCGGTCCAGACGCGTTTGCTCAACGAAGAGCTGCTGCCCTCGCTCGAGCGCGAGGGCATCAAAATTCTTCGCATCGCCGACCTCCGTGAAGATCGCCAGCACGCGCTCGAGCGCATCTTCGACGACCGGCTCTTTCCGGTGCTCACGCCGCTGGCAGTCGACTCGGGACATCCCTTCCCCTACATTTCGAATCTTTCGCTCTCGCTTGCGGTCGAACTCGAAGAACCGACCGCCGAGGGCGTCGAGCTGCACTTTGCGCGCGTGAAGATTCCGCCGACGCTGCCGCGCCTGGTTCCCATCGACGGTGCGCCCGAAGGCGAGCGCCATTACGTGCTGATCGAAGATTTGATCGGGCACCATCTCGATTCGCTCTTCCCCGGCATGACGGTGCGCGAGGCGTATCTCTTCCGCGTCACGCGCGATGCCGATCTCGACTTGCAGGAGGACGAAGCCGACGATCTGCTGCGCGCGATCGAGTCGGAATTGCAGCGTCGCCGCTTCGGCGAGCCGGTTCGTCTCGAAGTCGAACGCGGCATGCCCGAGTACATGCGCGACCTGCTCTTGAAAGCGCTCGAGCTTTCGGAGGTCGATTGCTACGAGGTCGACGGGCTCATGGCGCTCTCCGACCTGGGGCAGATCGTGGGGCTTCCCGATTACGAGAGCTTGCGTGACGCGCCGTTCATGCCGGCGATTCCGCGTGCCTTGATCGGCAAGACGGACCTCTTCGCGATGATCCGCGAAGGCGATCTGCTCTTGCATCATCCCTACGAGTCGTTCGACCCGGTCGTGCAGTTCCTGCAGCAGGCGGCAGAAGACGAACAGGTGCTCGCGATCAAGGCGACGCTCTATCGCACCTCCGGCAAGAACTCGCCGATCGTGCGTGCGCTGCTCGAGGCAGCAGAGAACGAGAAGCAAGTCGCCGTGGTCATCGAGCTCAAGGCGCGCTTCGACGAAGAGAACAACATCGACTGGGCGCGCCGCTTAGAGCGCGCCGGCGTGCACGTCGTCTACGGATTCCCGGGACAGAAGGTGCATGCCAAGACCCTGATGGTGGTGCGCCAGGAAGAAGACGGCATTCGCCGCTACATGCATTTCGGCACCGGCAATTACAACGAAAAGACGGCGAAACTCTATACCGACCTGAGTCTGTTCACATGCCGGCGCGAGCTGGGCGCCGACGTGACGCAGCTCTTCAACGCGCTCACCGGATTCTCGAACATCACCGACTACGAAGACTTGCTCGTCGCCCCGGTGACGCTGCGCCGCGAGATGCTGGCAATGATCGATCGCGAGACCGAGCATGCGCGTGCGGGCCGGCCCGCGGGCATTCGCGCCAAACTCAACGCGATCACCGACGCCGACATCGTGCGCGCACTCTACCGCGCCTCGCAAGCCGGCGTTCCGATCGATTTGATGGTGCGCGGCATGTGCATCCTGCGGCCGGGGGTCCCCGGCGTGAGCGAGACGATCCGCGTGCGCAGCATCGTCGGCCGCTTTCTCGAGCACTCGCGTGTCTACGTCTTCGAGAACGGCGGCGACCGCGAAGTCTACATGTCGAGCGCCGATTGGATGGGCCGCAACCTCGACCGGCGCGTAGAACTCGCCACACCCGTCCTGGATCCGGTCATCGCCGAAACGCTCACCAGCCAGATACTTTCGGTGCTCTTCGCGGACAACGTCAAGAGCCGCGTCCTCAATCCGGACGGCTCCTACGAGCGGGTGCAAATTCCCGCTGGAGAGATGCCAATACATGCACAACGCATCTATTTGGCACAAGCACAATCGGTCTGAATGGCCGATTGCATAATGACATCTTAAGTTTGTAGTCATTACCCTTTCATTAGGTCCGCTGCGGCACTGCCGCGGCTGGTTTGCTTTGTTTGTGTTTTCAAAATGGAGGCCGCGTCCGCGTGCATAGATTGGTTCGGGCTTTCCTCGCGGTGACGATCGCGTTTACGCTGATCCAGCCCGCCTTCGCGGCGACGCCCGCGAACGGCGACCTTGTCTCTCAAGCAACTTCGTCGACGACCGGCGGTGTGTCGGGAACGGTCGACGACCAAACGGGGGCCCCCGTTTCGGGCGCGACCATCACGATGCGCGGCCCGGCAACGCTCCACGCGACCTCCGACGCGAAGGGACAGTTCACGATCGACAACGCACCGCCGGGACTCTATCTCATCGACGTGTCGAAACCGGGCTATCAGGCGGTGCTCGAGCCGGATTATGCCGTCATCGCGGGGCAAGTCTCGAGCGTAGCCGTCACGATTCAAGCGGCCACGTTCTCGTCGCTGCGAACGATTGCCACGGTGCGCGCGGTCGGCCGCGGCGCGTTCAACACCTCGACCGCGGCGGTGAGCACGGTATCGCAGCAAGATTTCGTCAATCAGGGCGCGACCGGACTTGGTTCGGTACTCAATCAAATTCCCGGCTTGCAAGTCTCGCTGCCGAATAACGACGGCAACGGCGCTTCGCCGGGCGCGATCACCTTTGCGAACATTCGTAACGGCCTCGGGTTCGAGACCGCGACGGAGATCGACGGCCACCCGCTCTCGGTCGGCAAGTACGGAGATTACGTGCTCTCCTTCTGGACGCCGTTCATGTTTCAGAGCTATGAAGTCGTGAAGGGACCCGGCGCGGACGCCCTTCAAACCAACTTCGCGATCAACGGCGTGCTCAACATGCGCACGCTCGATCCGACCGAGAAGTTCACCCCGACGTATCTCTTTGGCTACACCAATACGGGCGGCACGTACTGGAATTTCGGCGCGAGCGGTACGACCGGCAGACTCGGATTCGTCGCCGACATCGCGCAAGTAAATGAGCCCTCCGTCATTCAGGGCTCGGGCGCGTCGGTTTACATCGGCGAGCAGCCGGGCGGCGTGGCGCATATCAACGGCACGACCGACGTACTCACCTACAACAACGCCCTCGGGGTCATTCCGGGCACCAACGGCACCGCCGCGAACTACAATATCTACAACCTGCTCGCGTGCTGCTACACTGTCTCAGGGTCGATCTATAAACTCAACGAGTTGCTCAAGCTTCGCTACCGCTTCTCGCAGGCGACGACCGCGACCGTGAGCTACCTCGGCGCGCAAGCGACCTCGGACGAGAACGGCGATACCTCACAACTCGTGCCCTCGGTCTTTCAACCGGGCGCCGGCTATACCGGTCCCGTTCAGCCCGGCGCGCAGTTCCTCGTCGGAAACGTCTATCCGGGCGGCGACATCGAGACGAACAACGAGCCGATGTTCCAGGCCGAGATCTCCTCGACGATAGGCCAAGATACGGTTCTCGCCCGTTACTATCATGCGTCGATCTACCGTCTGCTGAACGAAGGAAACTCGAATCCGAATATCCCCGTCACTATCTACCAGACGCTCAACGGATACAACGAGTACGGACAGACCTACAACAACGTGACGGTTCCGGTGGATTGGTACGATTACTATTATCAGAGTGAGAGCGACCAGCTAGGCGGTGTCGACCTCCAGTATCAGCACCCGTACGGTGAGGGGAACAATGTAACGCTTTCCTTCAGCCAGACGCACTCGACGACGGGCTACTGGTACGAAGAAGAGACGACGAACTACAACGGCGCCAACCAGTTTGTCGGCGCAACCGAAGATGAACCCGACGTGTCGATTCCCGAAGGTTCGGGCGAGAACTTTACGACCGTGCGCGCGTCGGCGACGCAGAATTTCGGCGAAAAGCTGAACGCGCTGGTCACCCTGTACGACAACCTTTATCAATATACGTATGCGACGACCTGCGGCGCGGGCGCATCGTCGACGGCCGCAAACGCATGCGCGGTGAGCGGCTCGAATGCGACGTTTACGACCCAAAACACGGCGCACTTCGATGAACGGGCCGGACTCACGTATCGTCCGACCAACGATCTGATCTTCCGTGCCGCGGCGGGCTCCTCGATCGCGCCGCCTTATATCAACGTACTTTCGCGCTTCAGCACCGTTCCGGATTGGAACGGTGCGTCACCAACCGTGACGATCAACGAAGCAAATCCGAACCTCGTTCCGGAGACGGCGTTCGGCTATGACCTGGGCGCGGATTGGCGCGTGCGGCAGAATTACTTCGTAAGCGTCGATGCCTACGAGACGAACCTCTATAACCAGTTCTTGCTCACGACGGTCGATTCGGGTACGACCTGCACCAAGACGAACTATCCGACCTCGAACTGCCCCGCCGCGGGGACGCTGCTGCCCTATCCGCCCCCCGAGCTGTATTACAGCATCTACGGTAACGTGAACAACTCGCGGTACGAAGGCATCGAACTTGCCCTCAAGCGCATCGTGCAAAAGGGCATCGGCTTCCTCGTCCAGGGATCCACGCAGCGCGGCTACGCGTATAACCTCGGCTCGAACTTCTACTGTAACTTCGGCCCGTCGTCGACGCAGCCGTGTACGCCTGCGAACTACAACCAGAACCTCGCGGTGATCGCCGGCCAAAACTTCAATGGCGGCTCCGACATGTATTTCCACTCGGCTTCTTGTACGAGCACCAACCCAACGTCGAGCGCGTACTGGTGCGCCGAAGGCAACAACGTTTCGAACCAGTCGGTCCCGTATCTGCAAGGCTATGCCGAGTTGAATTGGCATAGCGGTGACGGTTGGTATGCATCGTTCGGCGGGACGCTGTTTGGAAAGAACAACTCCTACAACGAGCCGCCGTTCACCGTGTACCGCGCCACGCTGCGCGTGCCGCTCACGAAGACTCTTTCGTTCCAAGTCAGCGGCTACAACGTATTCAACGCGTATAGACAGCTCTTCCCCATCGTTTCCGGCGGCGTGGCGATTCCGCTTGCCAACGGTGCGATCGGACCGACGAATGCAAACGTCATCGGCCCGGCACAGTACAACTTCGCGCTCACCAAGACGCTCGCAGAGTAATCGATGAAACCCAAATACCTTCCGCTTCTTCGGAGAACATCGGTGCGTAACTACATGCTCGGCGCATTCTGCGCCATCATGCTGATCGCAGTCGCGGCGTGCGGCGGTCAGGGCAGCCCGGGGACGCCATATCCGTCGTTGTCCAATGTCGGCGGTTCCACGCTGTCGACTAGTGGGACGTCGATCACTCTCCCCCAAGCAACGGGCCTGGCCGTCGGTACGGCCAAGATCTCCGGAAGCGGTTCCGTATCGCTCACGCAGAGCATCGGCAACCCAAGCAACGTGCCGGTGCTCATGACGGTGGGGCGTCCCGCCGTCGGGCCGAGCGGCAAGCCGCAGTCGAGTGCTTCACCGTCCGCCAACACGGCTTTGGCCTACGTGACGGTTACCGCGAGCGCGACGTCGAGCATTTCCAACATTCAGCTGACGCTTTCGCCGACAGCCGGCATCCCGAACGGAACCTACTATCTTGCGTATTGGAACGGAGCGCAGTGGGTGACGATCGGATCGGCTGCCACCGTGAGCGGCACGACGATCACCGTGAACTCCGGGAGCATCAACCCGGCGGTTTCACTTGCCGCGGGCAGCAGCTACTATCTTGCGATTTATACCGGCCAGATCTTCGTGACGCCGACGCCTGAGCCGTCGCCGCCGGTGGCATCGCCATCGTCGCTCTCGCTCTCGCTCGGTCAAATCGGTACGATCACCGTGACGAGCAATCCGCAAATCACGATCACCGCGACCAGCTCGAATGCGTCCGTCGCGACGGTGACGGCTTCGGCGAGCACGGGCAGCGGGACGACTGCGACGTTCACCGTTACCACGGTCGGCGTCGGAAATGCCACGCTCACCTTCAAAGATCCGATAAACCAAACGACGACCGTCGCGGTCGAAGTGAACAACAACTCGCCCACGCCCGAACCCTCGCCGCAGACGGCGACGATCGGCCTGGGTGACGTCGTTGCGGTTTTGGTAAACGCCGATCCCAACACGCTGATCACGGTTACGAGCGGCAGCGGCAGCATCGCCGGTGTCTCGGCGACGAATGCCTCTTCGACATCGGCAACCGCGAGCGCGACGACCAACGGTTCCGGTCAGGTAACCTTCTACGTGACCGGCAACACCGGCGGCGCCACGACCATCGCGTTCAGCGATCCGAGCACGCCGCCCAACGTCGGCACGATGAACGTGACGGTTTCGGCAATCACCAACGGCGCGTTCACAAACGGAACGACCGGCTGGGTCCCGTGCAGTTACACCTACGCGGACACGGACAAGTCCACTCCGACCAACGCGGCTTCGCCCTTCCCGAACACACCGGAGCCCGCGCAGACGGCGGCATCTGAGACGCCGGTGCCGCTGGCGAGCCTCTCGCCGCTCGTCGCGGTGACGGCACCTCCGGCCAACGACAACCCGGGCTGGAGCGACTACACCTCCGGCTCGCTGACGCCGAACACCGGCTCGGTCTCGTTCAGTCAGAACGGCATCAGCGAAACCATCACGACGCCTTCGACGGCTCCGCCGGTTTTGGGAAGCAGCGTAATGTTGCTCGGCTCGATCAACGCCTCGCCCAATCCCTATCCGAAGGGCACGTTCGGCGTGTGCCAGAGCTTCACGGTTCCCACGCCGGAGCCGAACGTCGGCGACCCGTACATCAGCCTCTGGGTCCTCGAAGGCGGGACCGAGTACACGTTCAAGTACGCCGACAACGAAGCCGCGATCTTCGGATCGTACAGCTCCAACGTCGCGTCCACACTCGACGAATACTTGTTCGCCGAGGAGAACTGCTACGCGCATCCGTCGACCGCAACACCGGCGGGAATCTGGGGCGGCAGCGGTATCACCGGCGGCGGCGCCGGCTGTTGGCCCGCGGATTACGGCGGCGATCCGAGTCTCTACCAAAACTGGTTGGAGGGCGGGTTCTGGTCACCAAGAGGACCATATGACCTCTCCGCATATGCGGGCCAAACGGTCACGCTGTTCCTTGGTAACTGGAGCTACTATCACGACACCGCTACGTACTACCTGCAGTTCATGTACGTCGGGAACGTGCAGACGACGTTCGGATCGACCTTCCCCTCATCGGCTCCGCTCGCTAAGGGCCGTATGCTGGGCACGGTCAGCCTCGGACACCGTCGAGGTATTCAAGCCGCGACGCCACGACCGCATTAGCGCGAGGCTGAAAAAGGGGGGCTCGCTTCGGCGAGCCCCCTTTTTCTTGACATAACCGTCCCTTAACAATTTCCCCATACACTGAGGGCGTCGTTGTGCACGCTCGGCGCGCGCAGCGTTCTCTCTTTTTTGCTACTTGCTATAACCATGGAGGCTATGTGAGAAAGCTCACGAGCATCCTGGCTACGTTCATGATCGTGGCGTTCGCCGTTGGACCCGTCAGTGCGGCAACGGTTCCGAACCCGCCCGTCACCGTAGCTCAGAATGCGACTGCAACCGTGCAAGGTATCGTCAAAGACGACTCGGGCGCTCCGATCGCCGGAGCCCACGTCGAGCTGCGCGGTCCCCAAACCTACGCCACGGACAGCGACTCGACCGGCGCCTACTCGATCGGCGATGTCGCCCCGGGCGTCTACGTCCTCGCCGTGTCGAAGCCGGGGTACCAGAGCGCAACCGAATCCGATTTCACCACTCTGGCCGGTCAGACGCAGTCCGTCCAAATCACGATGCACGCCCAGACCTTCACCTCGCTGCGTACGATTGCGACGGTTCGCGCCTTCGGACAGTCGACGTTCAATACGTCGACCGCGGCCGTGAACGTCGTCAACGCGCAGACGTTCGTGAACCAGGCGCAGCCGCAAGTCGGCTTCGTGCTCAACCAAATCCCGGGCGTGCAGAATACGCTGCCCACCTCGAGCGCTAACGGAGCGGTACCGGGCGCGATCACGGTTCCGAACATTCGCGGCGCGCTTTCGAACGAAACCGCTTCGCTGATCGACGGCCATCCGCTCGCGGTCGGCGACTACGGCGACTTCGTGACCACCTTCCTCAGCAGCTATCTGTTCGACACCATCGAGGTCATCAAGGGCCCGGGCGCGATGTCGCCCGAGACCAACTATGCAATCGGCGGAACCGTCAACTTCCACACGAAGGATCCGACCGCGACGTTCACGCCGGACTACACCTTCGGCGTCGACAACTTCGGCGGCACCTACTTCAACTTCGGCGTCTCCGACACAATCGGGCGTCTTGGTTTCGTCGTCGACGTTGCCGGTCTGAACGAGCCGTCCGCGCTGAGCGGTAAATCGACCTATTTTCAGGTCTACGGCAACAACGGCGTTGCAAATTGGAACGGCACGAGCGGAACCAACGTGTCGTATAGCTCTACCTACGCGTCGCAATACGTCCCCGGATCGAACAGCAAAGTAAACAGCCTCTACGGCTTGCTGGCATGCTGCTACACGTACGGTCCGAACTACAACGGGCTCGACGAACTCTTCAAGCTACGCTACAAATTCTCGAGCGCGACCACTGCTACCGTGAGCTATCTCGGCGGCCAGACCTACGCGGACCAGAATGAGAATACCGGATCTGAAGTGATTCCGTCGGTATTCAACCCCGCCGGCCTGAACACCACGAATGCGATCTACCAAGCCGCGGCCGCGACCTACAGCAGCACCACGCTGCCGGCCAAAACCGCGCTCACCATACCCAACGGCGTCTACCCGCAGACGGCGCAAGAGATCGACAACGAACCGATTTTCCAGGCTGAGGTTCGTACACTCGTCGGGCAGGACACGCTGCTCGCGCGCTACTATCACGCGTCGATCGATCGTTTGATCTACGAGGGCAACCCGAATCCGGCTACTCCGGTGCTCGGCGTCTACCAGCTCTACGGCGTTAGCCCGGCTTCAAGCTCGGCGTGCGCTGCGACGACGTGTCCTCCGGTCGTGTACACCGGTCAAAGTGTTCCGATGGCATTTTTCGATTGGTATAACCAATGGGAAGAAGACCGGCTGAACGGTATGTCGGCTGAATACGATCACAGCTACGGTGACGGCAACGACCTGACGCTCTCGATCGATCAGACGAACGCGTCGTCGACAGCCGGGAGCCAAGAGTTCAACTACGACTCGAACGTCGTAGCGGGCACGACCACATGGGCCCCGCCCACGACGAACTCCGCGTGTTTGCCTTCGGGCGTCTCGTCGATCGTCTGTGAGCCTTCGGTCTCCAACCCGCAAGGCACGAGCCAGGTCTTTACGACCATCATGGCGCGCAACATTTGGAACGTTTCGCCGAAGATCAATTTCATCGCAACTCTCTACGATAATCTCTACCAGAACACGTTCCCGTATGAATGCTTATCGTCGTCGGGTGCGCTGACGTCATTCTGCGCCACCAACGGCTCGAACGCAGAATTCACGACCAACCACACCTCGCACTTCGACGAACGGTTTGCGCTCGAGTTTCGTCCGGAGAACAACCTTGCGATACGGCTCTCGGCCGGATCGGCGATCTCGCCGCCGTACTTGAGCTTGCTCAGCAAGGTGAACTCCGCGCTCTCGTGCTCCAACACCAGCTTGACGTGTACCTATAGCTCGAACAATCCGAACCTCTTGCCGGAGACGGCGTGGGGTTACGACGTAGGCGCGGATTATAGCCTCAAGGGTACGGCTACCGTCATCTCCGTCGACGGATACCTGACCAATCTCTACAACCACTTCCTCACCGAGGAAGCCGGCGTCGGCACCTGCGGTGTCACGGCGGGCTACACGTGTACGACCGCCGCAAACACCGGGGCATATCCGATCTACGAATCGCTCAATACAAACCTGAACAACGCTCGTTTCGAGGGCCTCGAGTTCTCGGTCAAGCGCACGGTCCCGGTCGGTTTGGGATTCAGCTTATCGGGTGCGGTGCAGCACGCGTACGCGTATAATCTCCCGGTGAATTTCTACTGTCAGAATCTCGCGGCCGGCGTTCCTTGTACGCCTGCAAACTACAACGTGAACCTTCCGATCATCGCCGGCGAAAACTTCACCGGCAACACGTTCGGCACGTTGGAGAATCTTGCGGGTACGGCAAGCATCGGCGGGAGCGGTTTCTCGAACACGGCGATTCCGTACTTCCAAGGCGACTTCGAGGCCAACTACACGACGCCGGGCGGCATCTACGCGCTGATCGGCGAGACCGTGTACGGCAAGAATAACGGATACAACCTGCCGCCCTTCGGCATCGGATACGCGTCGATTCGCGTTCCGCTGAACAAAACGGTTTCGTTCCAGGTTTCCGGTTGGAATATTTTCAACGCCTGGACGGGAGACGTTCCGGTCATCGGCGGCGGCTTGGCCTATCCGCTCGCCAATGGTGGGCTGGGTGCGACCATCGCCAACACGGTCGGGCCCGCAACCTACCGCTTCCAACTCACCAAGACGCTTCCGTAAGCGTCGAGGTCGTCAAAGGCAAGAGGCCCGCGTCAGCGGGCCTCTTTTGCTAGCTCCAAGATGATTTTCCATTCGTGCGGCATGACCGGCTGCACCGAGAGGCGCTGTCCGCGTTTGAGCAGCGCCATGCCGACCAGACGCGGTTCGGCGCGCATGCGCGCGAGCGTCACCGGATGCGCGAACGGCTCGACGTATTCGACGTCGACGTTCATCCAGATCGGCTTTGCTTGCGTGCTCTTGGGATCGTAGTACTCGCCGCCTTTGACGAACTGGGTAGCGTCGGGATACGCGGCGCGCACGACCTTGCAGATGCCGACCGCTGCGGGCTCGGCGATGCTTGAATGGTAGAACAAGCCGAGGTCTCCCGCGGTCATCTCCGTCATATTGTTGCGCGCTTGAAAGTTGCGCACGCCGCTCCAGGGCGTCGTACCATCTTTGCGGAGCTGCTCGAAGCTATACGCATCGGGCTCGCTCTTGAAGAGCCAGTAGCGGGACATGGGCGTTACCTCTGTGAATTGCGCTTCGTCATGTTCGCGTTTGTCCTTGCCGCGGCACTCTCGGCCACGCAACCTTGGCTCGTGCTGAGCGACCTGCATTTCGATCCGTTCGCGCAGCCTCGGTTGGTCGATCGTCTGGCCGCCGCCCCGCCCGAGCGCTGGCGCGCGATCTTTGCATCCGGCCAGCCGAGCGCGCCGTCGATGTCGGGCGACACGAACGACGCCTTGCTGGAATCGACGCTCGACGGGGCGCGCAACGCTGTCGAAGATCCGCGTGTCGTGATCGTGGCCGGCGACCTGCTCGCGCACGGGTTCCACGATAAATTCGTGCGCGCCGCCAAGCTTCACGACGATGCCGCATATCGATCCTTCGTCGACAAGACGGTTGCGTTTCTTGCGTGGGAAGTGCAGACGGCTTTTCCGCGGGCGCGCATCCTGCCGGTCGTCGGCAACAACGACGGCTACTGCGGCGATTACGCGAGTACGCCGCACGGCGCGTTTCTCGCGCACATGGCCGCCGCGTGGGGCGGATCACTTGGCACCCGCGACCCCAATGCATTCATCGCGCAATTCTCGGCGGGGGGCTATTATACGGTCCCGCTCCCGGTCGACGGTGCGCAGGCAATCGTTCTCAACGACGTGTTCTGGTCGAGCGAGTACAAGAACGCGTGCGGCGATCCAAAGACCGATCCCGGATCCGACGAACTCGCGTGGCTCGACAAGACGCAAGCCGCCTTTCCTGCGGGCACGCCGGTTTGGGTGATCGCGCACATTCCCCCCGGAATCGACGTGTACGCGACACTGCACGCGCCCGCCGGGTCGCCGCCGGTGCCGTTTCTTACGCAAGCGTACAACGAGGCATTCGTCACCGCGCTCGACTCGCGCTCGAACGTCGTCATGGCGATTGCGGGACATACGCACATGGACAGCTTTCGCTCGATCGGACCCGATCCGAGCACGCCGCGCGCGCCGATGCTTCTCGTGCCGGCCATCAGCCCGATCTACGGCAACGCGCCGGCCTTCACCGTGCTCGACGTCGACGAACAGAGCGCGGCGGTCGACGACGCGCGTGTTTTCATTTTGACCGAAAGCAAAGACGAATGGCGGTGGACGCGCGAGTACGATTTCGACTCGATCTACGGGCACGGCGTCATCGATGCACTGCATCTTTGGAACGTCCAGCAAGAGATATTTAGCGACGACCGCGTGCGTAAGCGCTATGAAGAGTTCTATCAACCGGGAGACGGCACGGCGCCGATGACCGACGCCACGTGGCGTGCGTATTGGTGCGCGAACGTGGCGCTGACGGTTACGGATTACACTGCGTGTGCAATGCCGCAGATCCAGCGCGATCTTCCGCCGCACCCCACGCCGCCGCCGCCGCCCACCCCGGAACCAACGCCGGCGCCGACAACGTCAGCGGGATTCGACGGCAGTGTCCACCCGTTTAGAATATCACGCGGTCAACTGCCGGTAGCAAGGGGGCGCGTCGGCTCGGCGATCCATTCGCTCCACGAACCTGCGTAAAGGCGCGTGCCGCGCAACCCGGCGATCTCCATCGCGAGCATGTTCGCGGCGGCGGAAACGCCCGAGCCGCATTGATGCACGATCGTTTCCGGCGCGCCGATGCCTGCGAACGCCGCGGCCAGCTCGCCGGCCGGCTTGAAGCGGCCCTGCGCGGTGAAGTTCTCTTTGAAAAAGCGATTCTGCGCACCGGGAATGTGACCGGCGACCGGGTCCATCGTTTCGTTCTGACCGGCGAAGCGATCGGATGCGCGTGCGTCGAGCAGATGCATCGACGGGTCGTGCAGGTGGGCGAGCACGTACGCCGCGTCGACGACCAGCTCGGGATGTACGTGTGGCAAGAGCGTACCCGTGCGTTGCAACGGGATTGCGCTACTCGTGGGATAGCCAGCGGCGCTCCACGCGGCCATGCCGCCGTCGAGCACCGCGCACGCGTCGTGACCGATCCAGCGGCACAAAAACCACAAGCGTGCGGCGAACATCTCGGCGCCGGCATCGTACGCAACGACTTGCGTATCTCCCGAAACGCCGATGCCGCGCAGAAACGCGGCGAAGGCTTCGGCGCCGGGCAGCGGATGACGTCCGTTGCTGCCGGTGTGCGGTCCGGCTAGGTCCCGCTCGACGTCGGCAAAGAATGCGCCCGGAATGTGCGCTTCGTCGTAGAGCCGGCGGCCTTGCGCGAAATCGGCGAGCGCGTGGCGGCAGTCGACGACGACCCACGCCGGATCGTCGAGGTGCGCGGCAAGCGTCGCGGCGTCGACGATCGTGGTGTAGGCCACTAGCGCAGATTGATCGTCGTTTTGGCTTGTGGTTCGCCGCCGAAGGCTTCGCGCAGCACGGTCTGCAGTTCGCCGTTTTGCGCCATCGGCCCGAGGATGTCGGTATCGCCGTAGAATTTGCCGTCGATGAAGACCTTGGGCAGCGTCGGCCAGTTGGTCATCTCCGCGAGCACCTCGCGCTTCTCCATGTTATCGAGCACATCGATCACTTCGAACGGATAGCCGAAGTGGTTGAAGAACTCGATCGTCTCGAGCGTGAAGCCGCAGCGAGGCGCCGTTTTCGTGCCCTTGCCATAGACGAGAATCTTGTTCGCGGCGATCTCGGCGCCGATTTCGTTTTTCAGTGTGTCCGACATACTTCCACTTTAGCTTTCACTGACGAGCGTTTTGAGTTCGACGGCATGCACGCGGCCGTCTTTAAGCGCGGCGCGCAGCGCGCCGTACACGAGTTGATGCTGTTCGATGAGCGTGCGCCCGGCGAACGCGCGCGAACGAACGGTCACGTTGAAATGATCCATCGTTCCGGTGCGGTCGACGATCTCCACATGTGCATCGGGGATATCGCGGCGGATCAACGCCGCGAGCGAGTCGTTATCGATCATACTCTCATCTTAGGGAGACAGACGCGGCCGGTCACCGCGTAACGTCTGTGCCAACCCGTTGGCCTCGCCCAAGGTTTCGGGCAAGCGCTCCGCGCTGCGCCCAAGGAAAGCCGCGACACCCGCGGCGAGTACGATGCCGGCGGAGCCCAGCAAAATCGCGGGCACGCCGGTCGCTCGGAGCGGGCCGATCTCGAGTTTGTACTCTCGATCCAAGCGGGCGATGCCCTTGAAGACGGCCGATACGATCGAAGCGGGTTTGCTCATGCCCGCTCTTTCAAGCGCGTACGGGCGGGTTCCTCACGGGCTGCAGGTCGGCGATGCGGCCGGGGCCGGAGACGGCGATGCCACGGCTTCGCCTAACTCGGTGCTGTAGTTCGTCTGCAGAGCGCTGATGACCGCCGTGTTGCCGGTGGGGATCGTCATGCCCCAATCGATATAATCATAATCGCTCGCGTTCGACGAGCCCATCCACGCGTCTACTACCGTCGAACCGTTGAGAATGAGGAGGATCTTTTCGCTTCCGCCCGCGGTCTGCACGTACGTCTTCGCGCCGTTGTAGGCAAGGACGGAGAGATCGCACGCCTCATACGAGTTCGTCACGCTTCCCTCGACGATGACGTTGACCGTTGCGCCGGCGCTCGCGGCGGCAAGCAATGCGCTGTAGATCTGCGCCCCGTTCGCGCCGTCTTTGCTGTAATTGTCGAAGCTCTCGCTGATGAAATCAACCGTGTAGCCCGGACCGACGCCGGCACCGTTGAGTACGGATGCCTCTTGCGTAAGCGAATTGCCCTTATCCGTCGTAAAGACATAAACATTGCCGGTTCCGGTTCCGGTTACCGTCGGCGGCGCCGACGGGAAGGTCGTGAGGTCCGTCTGGATCGCGGTGTAGTCGGCGGGATTTTGATCTTGTAAGATGACATCCGTCGGGTTCGATTCGAACCAATTGTGGCCGTCCATATATGCGACGCCGTCGACGAGTGCGAACTTCGCGTGAATCGGCAGATACGACTGCACGATCGATTCGCCGGATGGCGTCGCGGAGATGACGTACTCCGGGCTTTGCGTGTCTTGCAGCCAAACGACCTTCGCGCCGTCGTTTTTCAGGGTCGTCGCGTCGGATGTGTCGTTGGTGTATTCCTCGGCCGGAAAGATGACCGTGAGCGACGCGCCGTTGCCGAGCGCGGTCTCCATGGCGCTCATCAGCTGACCCGAAGGCTCGTAGACGCTGACGCACGCGTTCTTCGCGCTCTCCAAGGCGGAGAAGAAGGCGGTTACCTGATCCGAAACGCCGCCGCCTTGATAGCTCGGATTCGGCGTCTGCGCGCACGCCGCAAGGGGTGACGCGGATGCCGTGGGTGATGCGCTCGGTGACGCGGTCGGCGATGACGTCGGCGATGATGACGGCGATGATGACGGCGACGTTGTTGGCGACGGGGAGGCGGCCGGCAGCGGCGTGCCGGTGTAAAGCGCGAAATAGACGGGCGCGGTTGCCGCCGGCGAGAGCGTATAGTCGAACGAAAGCGTATCTCCGCTCATCGTGACGGTTGTGCCGGTACCGGCCCATGCACCGTTCTCCCACTGCGAAAGCGAGACCGTGCCTGCAGGCGCGTTGCTGAGCACGATCGTCGCGCTGAACGCCGTCACGGTTGCGCTGCCTGCGTTAGCAGTGATGCCGAAATAGACGATCGGCGTTTGATTATCGGTCGCGCGCCGCTTCAATGCCGTTCCGGTCGGCGACGTCGCTTCCGCGGCGATCGTGACGGCTCCGGTTGCGTAGGCGCTCGCCGAACCGCTTATCCCGCTCACGCCGCTGACGGCATTCGAATATTGCACGGCATTCGTCGTCGGCGAGGATTGCGGCGTCATCGTCGAAGCGGGCAGCGTGCCGCCGCTTCCCCCGCTCGATCCGCCACCGCCGCCGCACGCAATGAGCGCGGCGAGCAATACGAAAAGCGCGAGCGCGCGTTGACCGACGTTCGAGGAAAGCATTGCAATCATGTTCGCTAAGCGAGGTTATGACTACGTTATGGCAGGCGGCAAGATTTTGCGGCTTTGCTGCCGCAATCACAAGCAATGGTGACGACGACAATGAAAGCGGTGCGGCTGAGCGAGCTGGGCGGCCCCCAAAATCTGCACGTCGAGGAGATTGCTCGGCCCACGTGTGCGCAGGGAGAGCGGCTCGTGCGCGTGCGTGCGGCCGCATTTAATCGCCGCGACGTTTTCATCACCCAAGGACTCTACCCGGGCATCGAGCTCCCGCGCACGCTGGGTTCGGACGGCGCGGGCACCGTGGAAGAGAGCGGCGAGGAGGTCGTGATCGATCCGATGCTGGGCTGGGGCGACGATCCCCGCGTACCCGCGGCGAGTTCGAGCATTCTCGGCATGCCGCACGATGGGACGTTCGCGCAATACGTCGCCGTGCCGTCGGTAAACATCTACCCGAAGCCGCCGCATCTTTCGATGGAGGAGGCGGCTGCGGTTCCGCTCGCGGGGCTCACGGCCTACCGCGCGACCTTTACGCGCGGCGAGCTGCGCGCGGGCGAGACGATTCTCATTCCCGGTATCGGCGGCGGCGTACAAACTTTCGTGCTGCTCTTCGCTAAAGCAGCGGGTGCGCGTGCGATCGTCACCTCGGGCAGCGCGGCAAAACTCGAACGCGCGCGCGCGCTCGGCGCAGACGTCACCATCGACTACGCAGCGAATCCCGACTGGCAGAAGCAGCTCAAACGCGGCGAGGTCGATCTCGTCGTCGATTCCTCCGGCGGCGACACCCTCAACAAAGCGCTCGGCGTCGTGCGCCCCGGCGGCCGTCTGGTGATCTACGGCGGAACCCGGCCCGAGTCGAGCTTTCGTCTCTTTGCGCTCTTCTGGAATCATCTCGACATTCGCGGAACGTCGATGGGAAGCCCAACGGACTTCCGCGCGATGCTCGACTTCGTCGATAAGCATGAAATTCGCCCCGCGGTCGATCGCGTCTATCCGATGAACGACGTCGTCGCCGCAGCGCAACGCATCGCGCACAGCGACCAGTTCGGCAAAGTCGTGCTCTCAATAGATTAGCTTTTGTCATCCCGAGCGTACCCTGTCATCCCGAGCGTAGTCGAGGGACGACCACAGGAACCCGGGCAATAGGGAATTTCGAACTTTTTGAGCTTTGCCCGGAGGGCAACTTCAAAACTTCGTTCTGCGAAAAAAGTCGTTAAGTAGAAAAATCCCACGACGGGACTTTTCGAACGGTTCCCGGAGGCCGGGTTCTTGTTGGCGTCCCTCGACTACGCTCGCTTCGCTCACTACGCTCGGGATGACATCGGTGGCCGTCCCTCGACTACGTTCGCTTCGCTCACTACGCTCGGGATGACATCGGTGGCCTTCCCTCGACTACGTTCGGGATGACAGGCGGTACTCGTAGATCTTGTCGAGCTTGAGCATCGCGCCGAGTTCAGCGGCGATGAGCGGCGCGTGTTCGGCGCCGACGATCGACTCCCACGCGGGGTTGAGAATGGTATTCTCTTGCTCGGTCATCGGGCGATCGAGTGCGTGCGCGTGCACGCGGCCTTCTTCGGTGAGCGCGATCAGATATGCGAGCATCTGCCGTGCCATCGCAGGCCAAAGCACCGGACGCTGCGTGCCGTAGATCGCGATCACGAGTTGCGGAATCGTCATCGGTCCGTGTGCGAGCGTCGCGAGCAGTTCGGCTTCGCGCTGCTTGCGGTGTTCGATGTACTCGGCGATCTTCGCGCGCGCATCTTCGACGCGCGGGCCGTGGCCGCCGTAGATTTTTTGCGCTTGTGGAAATTCGTCGCGCAGACGTTCGAGCGTGCGCTGATAGGGGCGCATCGCGCCGCCGGGCGGCGCGATCACGACGGTGCCTTCACCCAGGATCACGTCGCCGGTGAAGAGCGCGTGCTCCGCGGGGTGGTAGAGCGCGACGTGTTCGAAGGTGTGTCCCGGCGCATCGATGACGCGCAGCGCAGTGGTTCCGGCGCGCAGTTCGCCCTCGAGCGTAAACGTCGCGTCGTGCTGCACGTCTGAATCGGGATGCACCCAGACCATCGCGCCGGTTCGCGCGGCAAGCGGTGCTGCCGCAGGCGCGTGATCGGGATGCCCGTGCGTCAAAGCAATCGTGCTGATGCGCAACCCGCGCTCGGCTGCGTTTGCGACGACGGCATCGATGTGGCGTTCGATCGCAGGTCCGGGATCGATGACGATCGCTTCGCCTCCGCCGGCATCGATGACGTAGGTGTTGGTGCCGGTAAGCGTCATCGGCGATGGATTGGGCGCGCGAACGAGGGCGATTGAACTCACCACCGTCCCTCTAGAGCTTGCGGCAGCTCGACACCTTCCGAAGGCGGGCGGTCCGGCATGATGGTAACGACCGGTTTCTCCCGCGCGAAGGCAAGGAGCGCATCGATTCCGGTGAAGGCCGTCAAACGCTCGAGATGCTTGATCGTCGGAAAGACGAGGTAGAGTTCGCCGCGCGCGTAGGCGTCGAGCGCTTCTTTTGGTGCGAGCCAGCGTGCGTCGTGCGTCTCGACGGCGTCGGCGACGCCGACGGCACCCGGCGGCGCGGGCGCGACGAAGAAATACGTGTTGAAACGGCGCGGCTCGCGTTCGGGCGTGATCCAGTGGGAAAAGAACGTCAGCGCCTCGGGCGCGACCGTGACGTTCGCTTCTTCGTGCAGTTCGCGAGCGGCCGCGCGAACGAGCGCGTGGGCATCGTCCGGTGCCGCGTCGATGCGCGCGTCGTGCCAACCCTCGACGCGGCCGCGTTCGTAATCGATCGCGTCGACCGCACCGCCCGGAAAAACGAAGGCGCCGGGCATGAAGGGGCTCTTCGCGCTGCGGCGCAGCATGAGGACCTCGATGCTGCCGGAGGCCGGGCGTGCCAGGATCACCGTCGCCGCGAGGCGCAATGCGGAGCTCATGCGCATCGCTTTCGGCAGCGACGAGGCGACCCCATTGACGGATGCGATCGATGGTTGGCTTCGCGAACACGGATACGAGGTCGAACGCTTCGGCGCGCTGCGCGCCGGCGAGGACGACGCATGGACGAGCATGGCGATGGCAACGGCGCGTGAAGTCGCGCGCGGCGCGTGCAGCTACGGCATCGTCTGTTGCTGGAGCGGCACCGGTGCGAGCATCGCGGCGAACAAAATTGCAGGCGTTCGTGCGGCGCTTTGCGGCGATGCAGTCACCGCAAGTGCGGCGCGCGTGTGGAACGATGCAAACGTGCTCGCGCTCAGCTTGCGTGCGACCTCGGCGGACGTCGCCCACGAGATCCTCGATGCGTGGTTCAAAGCCGAACCGACGAGCGACGAACGGTATCGTTCAATGATTGAAGATTTGCGCGAGTATTAGGAGCGCGAGCATCCAGTTGACTGCGTGCGAGGTCCAGCAGTACACGCACGGCATGCGTGTCACGAAGAGCAGCGAGTACGCGAGGATGAGCGAGACCGCTGCGGCGGCGCAGGCGGCAGCCGCGAGCGCGAGCCATGCCACCTGCGCGTTCGCGAACCAGACACCCAGCGCCAGCGCCGGATAGTAGCAGGCGCCCAGCGCGGCATTCGGGATGCCCCCGAGCAGGCGTGCCCGGGGCGTTTGGACCACGCTACGCTCGGTAAGCTCGCCGCGGGACGCGGCCGCGCCCTTGCGCAGCATGAAAAGCGAGGCGTAGAGACCAACACCGCACAATACCGTGACTATCGCCCGTAGCAGAATCCGAACCTCCGCTTGAACCCCCTCACGAGACGCCTGGGAGCGGTTGCAATGCTCGCGGCTTCGTTTGCGTTGGCCGCATTGGTCATTCGCTTTCAGCCGTTGGTCGAACGTGAGATTCGCTCACTCGGCCTCTCAGCCTATCCGCTGGCGATACTGATCTTCGCCGTCGTCGCGTCGGCGCCGTTCTCGGTTACCGATGCGCTCGCGATCATGAACGGTGCAATCTTCGGTCCCGTGAAGGGCTCGCTCGTCAACGCCGTCGGTCTCGTGCTTGCGGCACTGATGGGGTATTGGATCAACCGGCGTGCCTCGCAGCTGCTCGATCTCGACGCGTATCTCGAGCGCGTACCGGCCTGGGTCAAACGCTTCCCGGTCGGCACGCCCGCCTTTCTCATGGCCGTGCGTATCATCCCGGGATTCGGCGGGACCGTTGCGACTGCGAGCGCCGCAACTTTTCGCGTACCGATCTGGCGGCACGTTTGGACGATGTGCGCGATCGCGGTACCGATTTGCACGCTGCTCGCGATCTTCGGCGACCGCGTAACCGTCGTCGTGCACAGCTACGAGCATCGCGCGCACGTCTATTGGGAGCAGCATCGTCCGCATCTGCATCTTCCGCGGCGGACACCGTGATCGACCAACCCTCACAGCTCGAAGGGCTTTGCGCGCGTGTCGCGGGAAGTCCCCACGTCGCTCTCGACACCGAGTTTCACACCGAGCGCACCTATTCACCGCGCTTGATGGTCGTGCAGCTGGCCTTCGACGACGGCGCCGTGATCGTCGATCCGCTGGCCGTGCCGGATCTTCGTCCGCTCATCGAAGCGCTTTCGCAAACGATCGTGGTCGGTCACGCGCTCTCGTCGGATCTCAAAATCTTTGCCGATCGTTTCGACGTCGTGCCCCCGCGCGTATTCGATACGCAGGTCGCGGCCGCGTTTCTCGGATACGGCATGCAGATTTCACTTGCGGATCTCGTGCGCGAACTCGAGCACGTGCGGCTCGCGAAGTCACAAACCGTGAGCGATTGGTCGACGCGCCCGCTCTCACCCAAACAGCTCGAATATTTGGTCGACGACGTCGCACATCTGCTGCCGATGTACCGCAAGCTTACCGCGCGCTTGGAGCAGTCCGGCCGCATGGAATGGGCGCTGGAAGAGTGCGCCTCGCTCGGCGACGTGGAACGCTACCGCAGCGACGAACGGCGCGCGTACCTGCGGATGCCGGGCGCCATGCGTATGAGCCGCCGCGAGCTCGCGGCGCTGAACGAGTTGGTGAAACTGCGCGACGAGCAGGCCCGCACGCGCGATCTGCCCCCGAAGTACATCATTCCGGACGACGTGGTTTCGGGGCTTGCGACCCTGCGCCCCAAGCGCCTCGAAGATCTGGAGCAGCTGCGCCGGCTCGATGCCGGCGCGCGGCGGACGCTCGGCCCGGCGATCGTCGCGGCGGTTGCCCGCGCGGAGGCGCTTCCTGAAGCCGAGCTGCCCGAGCGGCCGCAGCGCCCCTTGGGCCCGAGCCGGGACACGCTGGCAGCCCTCATGGGCGTCGCCGTGGGTGAGATCGCCCGCGAGAACGAGTTGCCGTCGAGCCTGCTGGTTCCGCGTGCCTCGCTGGATCGGGTCGCGCGCGAGGTCCCGGCCGACCGTGCGTCGTTCGAACGCGCCCTCGAGCTTTCGCACTGGCGTTTGGCGCTGGTCGGCGATCCGCTCTGGCGACTTTTGTCCGGTGAGGTCAATGTCGCAATCGAAGGCTACGCGCAGGGCGACCCAAAAATACGTCTATTGCCATGAATCAGCACGCAAAAAGCTTCAATGCGGCCGACACGCTGAGCGTCGGCGAACGCTCGTATACGTATTTCCGTCTCGACGCTATCGAAAAGGCCGGGCTTACGAAGCTCGCGCGCCTGCCGTACAGCTTGAAGATTTTGCTCGAGAATCTGTTGCGTTTCGAAGACGGACGCTCGGTTACGCGCGCCGACATCGAAGCGCTGGCGAAATGGAACCCGCGCGAAGCTTCAGAGAAAGAGATTGCGTTCCGGCCCGCGCGCGTGCTGCTCCAGGACTTCACCGGCGTACCGTGCGTGGTCGACCTCGCCGCAATGCGCGACGCGATGGCGGCGATGGGCGGCGATCCCAAAGCGATCAATCCGCTGCAGCCCGTCGAGCTGGTGATCGATCACTCCGTGCAGATCGACTACTTCGGTTCAAACGACGCGCTGCAGAAGAACGCCGACCTCGAATTCGAGCGCAATCGCGAACGCTACGCGTTCCTAAAGTGGGGACAGTCCGCGCTCGACGGATTCCGCGCGGTTCCGCCCGACACGGGCATCGTCCATCAAGTCAACATCGAGTATCTCGCGCGTGTCGTCTTCGGCGCGGGCGGCGCCGGTATCGCTTTCGATGCGAAGAGCGCGAGCGCGTATCCCGATACGGCGGTCGGCACCGATTCGCATACGACGATGGTCAACGGCGTCGGCGTGCTCGCATGGGGTGTGGGCGGTATCGAGGCCGAGGCTGCGATGCTCGGTCAGCCGGTCACGATGCTGATTCCCGAGGTCATCGGCGTTCGCTTGGAAGGTAAGCTGCGCGAAGGCGTCACCGCGACCGATCTCGTGCTCAAGATCACGGAGATGTTGCGCCGCAAGGGCGTCGTCGGCAAGTTCGTCGAGTTCTTCGGCAAGGGTCTGAGCTCGCTGCCGGTCGCGGATCGCACCACGATCGGAAACATGTCGCCCGAGTTCGGCTCGACCTGCGCGATCTTTCCGATCGACGATCGCACGCTCGAGTATCTGCGTCTCACCGGACGCGCGCCCGAGCATATCGCCCTGGTCGAAGCATATGCAAAGGCGCAGGGACTCTTCCGTACCGATGCGACACCGGACGCCGAGTACAGCGACGTGCTGCATCTCGATCTCGGCGAGGTCGAACCGAACGTCGCCGGTCCGCGCCGTCCGCAGGATCGCGTCAACCTCGGCGACGTGAAGAAGACCTTCAACGCCGCGATGAACGAGTGGATGGCGGCGCGCGAAGAAAAGAACGGCGCGGTGGCGCGCTGGTCGAATGAAGGCGGCAGTCAGACCGCGACGATCGCGCTGACCCAGAAAGACGTGAGCGACGGCGCCGTCGTGATCGCGTCGATCACCTCGTGTACGAACACTTCGAATCCCTCGGTGCTCATCGGCGCGGGCTTGCTCGCGAGAAACGCGATCGAACGCGGCTTGCAGAGCAAGCCGTGGGTCAAGACCTCGCTTGCGCCGGGCTCGAAAGTCGTGACCGACTATCTGGCCAAGGCCGGACTGCAGCCCTATCTCGATCAGCTCGGCTTCAATCTCGTCGGCTACGGATGCACGACCTGCATCGGCAACTCCGGGCCTCTTCCTGCCGACGTCGCCGAGACGGTTGCCGAGCAAGATCTCATCGTCGCAGCCGTGCTCTCGGGCAATCGCAACTTCGAAGGGCGCATCCATCCGCAGGTGCGCGCGAACTACCTCGCCTCGCCGCCGCTAGTGGTCGCGTACGCGCTTGCCGGGCGAATGGATCTCGATCTGACGAGCGAGCCGCTCGGTACCGATCGCGCCGGGCAACCGGTCTATCTGAAAGACATTTGGCCGAGTAACGACGAGATCGCAAAGACCGTCGCTGCGTGCGTGAATGACGCGATGTTCAAATCGCGCTACGCCGACGTTTTCAAAGGTGACGACAACTGGGCGAAGCTGCAGGCCGCGCCGAGCGAGCGTTACGCCTGGGATCCCAAGTCCGAGTACGTCAAGCATCCGCCGTACTTCGAAAACATGCCGGCGCTGCCGTCCGCGCTCCAAGATATCGGCAAGGCGCGTGCGCTCGCGGTTTTCGGCGATTCGATCACGACCGATCACATCTCGCCCGCCGGCAACATTGCAAAGACGTCGCCGGCGGCGAAATACCTGATCGAACGCGGCGTCGAACCGAAGGACTTCAACTCATACGGCGCGCGGCGCGGCAATCACGAGGTGATGATGCGCGGAACCTTTGCCAACGTACGCTTGAAGAACCAGCTGGTGCCCGGCGTCGAAGGCGGCGTGACGCGCTATCTGCCGACCGGCGAACAGATGTCGATTTTCGACGCCGCGATGAAGTATAAGAACGACGGTACTCCGCTGATCGTGCTCGCCGGTAAAGAGTACGGCTCGGGCTCCTCGCGCGACTGGGCGGCAAAGGGTCCCTACTTGCTCGGCATCCGAGCGGTTATCGCCGAATCGTTCGAGCGGATCCATCGAAGCAACCTGATCGGCATGGGGATTCTGCCGCTGCAGTTCGAGGGCGGAGCGGATCGTTCGACCTACGGGCTCTCGGGCGAAGAAGTCTTCGAAATCACGGGGATCGCGAAAGGTGTTACCCCGCGCATGCACGTGCACGTCAAGGCAACCGATCCGAAGAGCGGTAAGTCGGTAGAGTTCAAAGCGCTCGTGCGCGTCGATACGCCGGACGAGGCAGAGTACTACCGCCACGGCGGCATCCTGCAGTACGTCTTGCGCCAGTTACGGCATCAGTCGAACTAATCGCGCGTGCAGACGCAGGAGCGTGACGAACGCCTAGTCCACCGGTTGGAATCGTTCTCCGACCTGGTCATCGGATTTAGCCTCGCGCTCCTCAGTCTCACGCTTGCGATTCCGCAGCACGTCTTCGAGCTCGTCAGCAATCCGTTCTGGCTGGTTGCCTATGTGTGGACGTTTGCTGTGATCGCGTCGATCTGGTACAACCACCAGCGTCTGTTTTCGATATATTTCGTGGCGCGCCCGTACACGGTCGTGGTGAATTTCATCTTGCTCTCGACGCTCGGGCTGATGGTCTACTTCGTCCAAGTCTTCGTGCACGTGCACGGTGATTACGAGAAAGTATGGGCCTTTCTCGCATACTTTTTCATCCAGGGAATCGGCTTTTTCGCGATGGGCCTGCTCTACTTCATCGGCGTTCGCGCGCGCTGGAACCTTCTCGATCCACACGAGCGCTACGTCGGCGTCGTCCATGCCGCCCGCGGGCTGGTCGGCGGCGCCTTTATCCTGCTCGGCGACGCCGCGACCGCTCTCAAACCGGCGCGAACGATGAGCGACGCGTTCATCCTGTCGTACGTGGCGCTCACCGGTCTCTTACTCACGCGCTTGGGCACGCTTGCGCTCAAGTCGCGGATCGTCGGCGCTCAGACCGTGCGTTGATGCAAGACAAACGAGTTGCCGTCAGGGTCGAACGCCCATTGCTGGACGCAGACTCCCGGGAACTCGCGCACGTCACCGTCGAGCTTTCCACCGAGCTCCTCGACGCGCGGACGCGCGGCGTCGAGATTGCCGACGGCGAAGAGCACGCACCCCGAGGCGCGATGCTCGGGGAGTTTGCCGATGCCGAAAGCGCTGCCGTCGCCCAGGACGAACTCTGCGCCGTGCTCGTTCTCCCAGGTCGTCTCTTTCACGTCGAGCAGGCCCTTGTAGAAAGCGCTCGCGCGCGCGACGTCGCGCACCGAGTAATAGACCGCGTCGGTTCCCGTAACTTTGCTCATGGCGGTATCCTAGCAACTCTTACTTGACATCCGCTGTCAGGTTTGCCAGCGTAGGATGAGGCTATGAAATCGGACCGCCTGATCTCGCTGCTCCTCTTACTGCAGTCCGCGCAGCGCCGGACCGCGCGGGATCTTGCCCAGCGGCTCGAGGTCTCGGAGCGCACGATCTACCGCGACGTCGACGCGCTCGCGGCCTCCGGTGTGCCGGTCTACGCCGAGCGCGGGCACGAGGGCGGTATCGCGCTCGCCGACGGCTATCGCAAGGCGCTGATGCATTTCGGCGAGGACGAGGTGCGCGCGCTCTTCATCTCGGGCTCGGCGATCCTCGCCGACCTCGGCTTGGGTGCGAATCTGGATCGCGCGCTCGAAAAGCTGCGCGGCGGTTTTTCGGACGTGCAGCGCAAGGCTGCGGAGAAGGCGCGCGGACGCATTCACATCGATCAGCGGCGCTGGTATCAAAGCGATCCGCCGGTCGAGCGGTTGGCCTTACTGCGGCGCGCCGTTTGGGAGGATCGCTGTCTCGACGTTGCTTACGAAGATCGTATGGGCGCACGCACGACGCGCGTCGTCGAACCCTACGGCTTGGTCTCGAAGGCGGGCGTGTGGTATTTGGTCGCGCGCACGGCCGACGGCTTTCGCAGCTTTCGCGTCGATCGCATGCGCGACGTCGGCGAACGCAGCGAATTCTTCGAGCGCGATCCGGGATTCGACCTCGATGCGCATTGGCGCCTAACCGCGATACAGATGCGCGACGTGCAGCCGCGCGTTCCGGTTCTCGTGCGCGCCGATGCCGCGGCGGCGGAGATGATCGTCGGTTATTGGCCGACGGAATGGATCGAACGCGACGGCGAACGGCTCCTGCGCATCGAGTTTATGAGCGAAAGCAATGCGATCAGTCATCTCGTAACGTGGGGCGAGCACGTCGAACTGGTCGAGCCGCTTGCGCTCGGCGCGCCGATACTCGCGCGCGCTCGCGCGATTTGCGAGCGCTACGAGGCGCTGATCGAAACTACGCGCTGAAGCGGTAGCCGTCTTTTCCGGCGGCTTTGGCCGCGTAGACCGCCTCGTCGGCTCGGCGAATGAGCGGCTCCTCATCGTCACCGGGCGCCGTAAAGGCGACGCCGATCGACGCCGAGAGATGGTTCGCACGCAGTTCGTTGACGATGCGCTCGATCACCGCGCGCGCCGAGTCGATATCGGTTCGCGGCATGATCAGCGAGAATTCGTCGCCGGCAAAGCGTGCCGGCGTGTCGATCTCGCGCGTACACGAGCGCAGGATCTGCGCGATCGTGACGAGCGCGGCGTCGCCGCCGGCGTGCCCGCGCGTGTCGTTGATGCGCTTGAAATCGTCGACGTCGATCATGGCGAAGGCGAGCGTCTCGTTCGTGCGCCGCACGATGCGCAACTCGGCGTGTAGGCGTTCCATCAGTGCCCGGCGGTTGTAGAGTCCGGTCAGCGGATCGTGCATCGCGAGGCGTTCCAGCTCGGCTGCGAGACGCATGCGCTCGAGTGCGAATGCGGCGTGCGCCGCGAGTTCTTTCATCGAGGCGATGCTCCAACTCTGCCCGCGATCGTTCGAGCCGTCGGCGTAGAAGATGTAGGCGTCGCCTTTCGGCGGCCGCACCGCCGCCGCGACGTAACGCCGCCGCGTGTCGAAGAGCGGCGCATCTTCGTCGCCCGCCCACCCGGTCGTCATATCACTCCCGCCCGCGAGGATGCGCGCGAGCGACGAGTGTGGCGGAAGCGTTCCTCCGTACTCCGAGTCGACGACGTCGCTGCCGTCGAGTTCGTAGAGCGCGGTCACCTCGGCACCGGCGATGCGAAACCAGAGCGCGCGTGGAAAGCCCAGCCCGAGCCACGCTCCGCGCATCGCGGCCGAAGCAAGCGAGCCTTCGTCAGGTGCGGCAATGATCTCTACGAAGGAGCCCTGTAGCAGTTCGAGGCGCTGCGAGCGTTCGAGCAGCGCGTCGCGTTCGCGTTCGACGGTATCGATACGCTCGGTCAAAAACGCGATCGGCGAGGGCTCGTCCACACCCGCGAATTCGGCGGCAGGTCCCCGGGCACCGCCGGAGTAGGGCTTGGTTATGCGATATCTACTTCTCTGTGCTGCGATGATCGCGATCCTCACGCCGGGAGCGCGCGCGATCACGATGGCGCACCATCCCGTGCGCGTAACCACGTGCGACCCGCAGCTGAACGAAACGCTGAACTACCCGCCGGCCTTCTATCCGGTGAGTCCCTTCTATTGGAACGATCCTTGGGGCTACCGTTATTATCAGCCGCCCTATCGCTCGAGCAATCCGACGTTGAGTATCGAATATACCAACACCACCGAGAAGGTGATGAATACGATCGAGTTCGGTTTGATTGCCAACGGCCATCTCGTCGCGGAAGTGCGCGACGTCGGGACGTTCTCGCCGGGTGCGCCGATCAAGCACGCATTCGGCATCAGCCGCAACGTCTTTCCGCTGCAGACGGGATTACCGCACTGCGTTCCGTTGTGGATCAAGTTCGCCGACGGAACGGCATGGCGCAATCCACACCTGCCCGCGCTGCGCCGGTCCGAGTTCGGTTCGGGTACCTACTAGAGCAACACGCGGCGGAAGTCGCGCAGGAGCGACGCGACGTACACGAGGAAGCGCGCCGCTCCCGCGCCGTCGATGACGCGGTGGTCGTAGCTGACACTGATCGGCAAGATCAACCGCGCCACGAACGTGCTGCCGTCCCACACCGGCTTCATAGCCGCGCGCGTCGCGCCGAGGATCGCGACCTCCGGCGCGTTCACGATTTGCGTGAACTGCGTGCCGCCGATGCCGCCGATCGACGAGATCGTGAACGTCCCGCCCTGCATCTCGGCGATTCCGAGTTTACCTTCGCGGGCTTTCCCCGCAAGCTCGGCGCTCTCGCGCGCGATCTCGAGCAACCCCTTGCCTTCGGCGTTCTTTAGCACGGGGACGACCAGCCCGTTCGGCGTATCGGCGGCAAAGCCGATGTTGTAATACTGCTTCGCGACGAGCTCTTCACCGTCGAGCGAACTGTTGAAGTCGGGAAACTTCTGCAGTGCCGATACCGAGGCTTTGATCAAGAACGCGAGCATCGTCAGCTTCGTGCCGCTCTTGCTCTGCTCGGCGTTGATCTCGTTGCGAAATGCTTCGAGATCGGTCACGTCGGCTTCGTCGTAGTTCGTGATGTGCGGAATCTGCAGCCAGTTGCGGTGTAGATTCGGTCCCGAAAACTTCTTGACGCGCGGCAGCGGTTTGCGTTCGATCGGCCCGTATTGCGCGAAATCGACCTTCGGCCACGGCGGCAAACGTGAAATGGCCGCGGAGTCGGAGGGCGAGGGAAGCGCCTGCAGCGATCGCTTTACGAAGCTCTGCACATCTTCGCGCGTCACGCGTCCGTGCGGCCCGGTGCCGCTAACGCCGTGCAGATCGACACCAAGCTCGCGCGCGAATCGCCGGATGGCCGGCGAGGCGTGGATGAGGCCGTTCGATTGCGCCGTAGGCGCGGCAGGCGCGGCAGGCGCGGCAGGCGCCGCAGGCGCCGCACCTGTCATCCCGAGCGTAGGCGCCGCAGGCGCCGTAGTCGAGGGAGCACTCTCGCCCTCGAGCGTGGCGATCACGCTGCCGCGTGAGACTTTGTCACCGACTTTGAGCGCGATGCTCTTGACGACGCCGTCGGAATCCGACGGCACCTCCATCGAGGCTTTCTCGCTCTCGAGTGTGACGAGGGGGTCGTTCTTCTTGACGCGATCGCCCGGCTTCACGAGCACCTCTATGACGGGAATGTCCTTGAAGTCGCCGATGTCGGGAACTTTTACGTCGATATCGGCCATGTTACACCGTCACCGGATTGGGCTTGCGGCGATCGATGCCGTATTTTTCGATCGCCTTGGCCACGACGCTCGATTCGATCGTGCCGTCCTGGGCGAGCGCGTTGAGCGCGGCGACCGTGACGTAAAAGCGATCGACCTCGAAGAAGCGGCGCAGATTGCGGCGCGTGTCGCTGCGCCCGTATCCGTCGGTGCCGAGCGTCGCGTACCGGCGTTCGCCGATATACGGGCGAATCGATTCTGCGAAGAGCCGTATGTAATCGGTCGAGGCGATCGCGGGACCCTCGCGGCCCGCGAGCATGGTTGCCGCATAGGGAATCTTCGGCTTTTCCTGCGGGTTGAAGAGGTTCTCGCGCGCGCATTCGACGCCGTCGCGCGCGAGTTCGTTGAAGCTCGTCACGCTCCACACGTCGCTCGCGACCTTCCAGTCGCTTGCGAGCAGATCCGATGCGGCGAGCACTTCGCGTAAAATTGCACCGCAGCCCAGTAGTTGCACGCGCGGTTGATTCTTTGCCGCCTTCCCGCCGTCACGCAGCAGATACATGCCGCGTAGAATCCCCTCGGCCGCGCCGTCGGGCATCGCGGGGTGCGTGTAGTTTTCGTTGAGCAGCGTGATGTAGTAGTAGATGTCTTCCTGTTCGGTCAGCATCCGGCGGATGCCGTCTTGGATGATGACTGCTACTTCGTAGCCATAGGTCGGATCGTAGCTGCGGCAATTCGGAATGAACGAAGCGAAGACTTGACTGTGACCGTCTTCGTGCTGCAAGCCCTCGCCGTTGAGCGTGGTTCGTCCCGACGTACCGCCGAGCAGGAATCCGCGCGAACGCGAATCGCCGGCCGCCCAAGCCAGATCGCCCACGCGCTGAAAGCCGAACATCGAGTAAAAGATGTAGAAGGGCACCATCGGCAGGTCGTGATTCGAGTACGAGGTGCCGGCAGCGATCCACGACGAGATCGCGCCCGCCTCGTTGATACCCTCTTGCAGAATCTGGCCGTGCTTGTCCTCGCGGTACCACATGAGCTGCTCGGCGTCTTGCGGATGATAGAGCTGCCCGACCGACGAGTAGATCCCGAGTTGACGGAACATTCCTTCCATTCCGAAGGTGCGCGATTCGTCGGCGACGATCGGCACGACGCGCGGGCCGATCGTGGCGTCGCGCGTGATCGTGTTGAGAATGCGCACGAAGGCCATCGTGGTCGAAATCTCGCGGTCGCCCGTGCTTTGCAGCTGCGCGTCGAATGCGGAGAGCGCGGGAACGGCAAGCGACTCCGAACGGCGGCGCCGTACCGGCAGTGAACCCTGCGCTCTTACGCGATCTTTGAGATAGCGCATCTCTTCGCTGTCGTCGGGTGGCTTGTAAAATGGAATGTTCGCGATCTGGTCGTCGGGAATCGGGACGTGAAAGCGATCGCGAAACGCGCGCAACTCGTCCATATCCATTTTTTTGGCTTGATGCGCGATATTCAGGCCTTCACCCGCTTCGCCCATGCCGTATCCTTTGACCGTCTTGGCGAGAATGACCGTGGGCGCGTCCTTGTGGTCGACCGCAGCCTTGTATGCCGCATACACTTTGACCGGATCGTGGCCGCCGCGCATGAGGCCCCAAATCCGATCGTCGCTCCAGTCGGCGACGAGCGCAGCCGTCTCGGGGTAGCGCCCGAAGAACTCGTCGCGCACGTATTTTCCGTTGCGTGATTTGTACGTTTGATAATCGCCGTCGACCGTCTCGTTCATGAGCTGCACGAGGCGCCCGGTCGTGTCTTTGGCGAGCAATTCGTCCCAGCCGCTGCCCCAAATGACTTTGATGACGTTCCAGCCCGCGCCCTTGAAGACACGCTCGAGTTCTTGAATGATCTTGCCGTTACCGCGCACCGGCCCGTCGAGACGCTGCAGATTCGCGTTGATCACCCAGATGAGATTGTCGAGTTTCTCGCGGCCCGCGAGCGAGATCGCGCCCAGCGTTTCGGGCTCGTCGGTCTCGCCGTCACCGATGAAGGCCCAGACTTTGCGTCCGGTCGTATCGCGCAATCCGCGATCGTGTACGTAGCGCATGAAATGCGCTTGATAGATCGACATGATCGGTCCGAGGCCCATCGAGACCGTTGGGAATTGCCAGAACTCCGGCATCAACCAAGGATGCGGATACGACGAAATTCCGTGACCGTCGACCTCCTGGCGGAAACCGTCGAGCTGCTCTTGGGTGATGCGGCCTTCGAGAAACGCGCGCGCGTAAATTCCGGGCGAGCTGTGGCCTTGGAAAAAGACCAAATCGCCGCCGAAGTTTTCCGAAGGCGCGCGGAAAAAATGATTCTGCCCGACGTCGTAGAGCGTCGCTGCCGACGCGAACGTCGCGACGTGCCCGCCGAGCTCCGAACTCTCTTTGTTGGCGCGGACCACCATCGCCATCGCGTTCCAGCGCACGTAATGACGCAGACGTGCTTCGAGTTCGGGATTGCCGGGCATCGCCGGCTGCTTCTCGACCGGTATCGTATTGAGGTACGGCGTCTCGAGGCCGAGCGAGACGTGCGCGCCGCCGCGCTGCGCCTCTTCGACGAGCGCGCCAAGCAAATCGCGCGCGCGATCCGGCCCTTCGACCGCGACCAGCGCGCGCATCGACTCGAGCCACTCTTGGGTCTCTTGCGGATCCGGATCGTTTCTCATAGGAAGGCCATTCCGCGGTCCGCGGGGATTCCTTTCCAATGGATCGATCCGCTTACTAATCCGGAGCGAGCCAAAGGACGATGCCGATCGAGCCGAGCACGAGGCAGCCGCCCATCGCTGCGAGCGGCGAGAAGCGCTCGCCGAAGATCAGCAGGGCGAGCGCCGCCGCGATCACCGGCTCGATCAAATTCGAAAACGAGACCGCGCTCGGCGAAAACCAGCGCAACGCCGCATTCATGCCGGTGTGGCCGAGCAGCTGCGAGACGAGTGCCATCGCCAGGATGCCGCCCCACGCGGCGTAGGCGTGCACGCCGGGCGGAGACTCGCGCGCGAAAGCCGCCGCTGCAACCAGTACGATCGCCGCGGTCGTGTAGGTCGTCGTCACGATTGCGCGCGTCGTGAGCTGCGCGCGCACGCCGCGTACGAGCAGCAGGTAAGCGGCGAAAGCCGCGCTGCCGGTAAGCGCGAGGAGCGCTCCGGCGAGCGCGTGTCCCGGAACCGGCGGCACGTTGTGATTCGCGCTCGTGACCATTGCGAGGCCCGCGATCCCGGCAATGAATGCGACCGGGACGGCCCGCGGATAACGTCGCCGCAAAACGAGCCCGTCATAGAGCGTCGTCCAAAGGGGCGTGGTCGCGACGAGTAAGGTCGAGACAGCGACGCTCGTGTACTCGAGCGACGCAATCCAGGTCGCAAAATGTACCGCGAGCGCAATACCGGCGCCGAAGAGCACGCCGCGCTGCATCGCATTCGTCTGCACGCGCGCGCCGCGGTGCAGCGCCGCGATTGCAAGCAGAACCGCGGAGGCGATGCAGAGACGCGCGGCTGCGACCGCAAGCGGCGCTGCGCCGCCCAGCGCATAGCGGGCAAAAATAGCAGCGGCGCCCACCGCGAGTTGGGCGCCGCCGAGGATCAGGTAACGCAGCGTCGGCTTACGGAACCGAAGGTGTAGGCCGTGCGCCGGGCCGCACGCCCGGATGAACGCCGCCGTTATTCGATCCGGCCTTGTTTACGGTGATCGGAACCGAGGTCGTGCTCGGCTGCGGTGTCGGTGTTGCCGTTGCCGCGGGCGCCGGCGTCGACGTGTTGTTATTCGAAATGGTCGTCACGGCTGCTGCGGCGCCCACCGCGCCTGCGGCGATACCCGCCGTGGCGCCGCCCGCGGCACCGGCTGCTCCGCCGGCCGCGCCGGTCGTTGCCGCCGTCGTCGAGGCGGTGATGCCGAGGCTGCTGGCGTTAGCCGGCGCGCCGAGTTCGCTGAACGGCGAGAAGAGCGACTGCGAGACGCTCGTCACGGATGCGGTGACCGCACCGGCCGCCGCCGTCGCGACCAGCGATTGTCCGGCTGCGAGCGTAAAGACCTGGCCGTTTACGAGCGTAACTTGCACGGGCAAGGCCGGATTGGTCACGGCATAGACGTTGACCTGAAGGCCGCCGGTTGGATTGGAAAGGATGTCGCCGACGGTACCGCGGACCGCGATCTCACCGGTCGTCGTCTGAAAGTGATAGTCGGCCTGCGCGCCGGAGGGATGGTTGACGGTGAAGCGCATCTTGCCGACGACGACGAAGCGCGCGTGCGCCATGTCGGTCTGACTGAACGACACCATCTGCACGCTGCTGTTGGAGCCCATCAGTATCTGCGAGCTGTCCGGAAGCGTGATGGTCGCCAGCGAGTTACCCCCGGTGGCCGCGAAGTCGTTGTCGTTCAACGTCGTCGACGCCTTGACCGCAAGCGGCGTCGTGGGCTGCGCCGAAGTGCCGTACGTCACGGTGCCCTTTTGGTTCTGAAGCGTCTTGTCGCTATCTGCCGGCGATGCTATGAGGGGCATCGCAGCCAGAAACACGGTAAGAAGCGAGGCACAGAAGGCCTTCATATCGCTGCTCCTCAGTCGAGACAGGTCTCTCTTGGAGACCCCGTTCGATTGGTTGCTTCTGCCCCCTTCATCCTTAGGCCTCATTGCCAAAGAGAGCCGAGCCGCGTCGTTTTGCCGTTTTTGCCCGGACCGGGCAAGCGAGCTTCTCGTTCGGGAGAGGCGCACGCCCTGTCTTTCGCGTAGCGTCATGTGCATGCGGGAGCTCGCGCGGCGTCGCGGGCTGAGAGGGCATCAGCCGACCGCGGAACACCCCGGGTAATGCCGGGGATGGAAAGGATATAGACATGAAGCGGTACATCCAGGGCAGCGATCCATCGGTTCGTGTGCCGGTGCGTGAGATTGCGCTGACCGACGGCACGTCGCACACCGTCTACGATACCAGCGGCCCCTATACCGATCCGGGTTTTGCACCCGATCACGAACGCGGGCTGCCGAAGCTGCGCAAACCGTGGATCGATGCGCGCGGACGAGGCGACGGCAACGTCACGCAGATGCATTACGCGCGGCGCGGCGAGATCACGAAAGAAATGGAGTTCGTCGCACTGCGCGAGGGCGTCGAGCCGTCGTTCGTGCGAGACGAGATCGCGCGCGGCCGCGCAATCCTTCCCTCGAACGTCAATCACCCCGAGAGCGAGCCGATGATCATCGGCCGGAACTTCCACGTGAAGATCAACGCCAACATCGGCAACTCGGCGGTGACCTCGACGATCGCGGAAGAGGTCGAAAAAATGACGTGGGCGACGCGCTGGGGCGCCGACACCGTGATGGACCTCTCGACCGGTAAGAACATCCACGAGACGCGCGAATGGATCGTGCGCAACTCACCGGTTCCGATCGGCACCGTCCCGATCTATCAGGCGCTCGAAAAGGTCAACGGCAAAGCCGAAGAGCTGACCTGGGAACTCTACCGCGACACGCTGATCGAACAGGCCGAGCAAGGCGTGGACTACTTTACGATTCACGCGGGCGTACTCTTGCGATACGTGCCGCTCACCGCGAGTCGCGTGACCGGCATCGTCTCGCGCGGCGGGTCGATTCTCGCCAAGTGGTGTCTCGCGCACCATCAAGAGAATTTTCTCTACACGCACTTCGAAGATATTTGCGAGATCATGAAGGCGTACGACGTCGCGTTCTCACTGGGCGACGGATTACGGCCCGGCTGCACGGCCGATGCGAACGACGCCGCGCAATTCGGCGAACTCGAAACGCTGGGTGAACTCACGAAAATCGCCTGGAAGCACGACGTACAGGTGATGATCGAGGGGCCGGGTCACGTGCCGATGCACTTGATCAAAGAGAACATGGACAAGCAGCTGGCGATCTGTCACGAAGCGCCGTTTTACACGCTTGGCCCGCTCGTGACCGATATCGCCCCGGGTTACGATCACATCACGAGCGCGATCGGCGCCGCGATGATCGGATGGTTCGGTACGGCGATGCTCTGCTACGTGACGCCCAAAGAGCATCTCGGTCTGCCGAATAAGAAAGACGTCAAGGACGGCGTGATCGCATACAAGATCGCCGCGCACGCGGCGGATCTGGCAAAAGGCCATCCGCGCGCGCATCATTGGGACGACGTGCTTTCGAAGGCGCGCTTCGAATTCCGGTGGGAGGATCAGTTCAATCTCGCGCTCGATCCCGAAACGGCACGCGAGTTCCACGACGAGACGCTTCCGGCGCCGGGCGCGAAGATCGCGCACTTCTGCTCGATGTGCGGTCCGCACTTCTGCTCGATGAAGATCACGCAAGAGGTGCGCGAGTACGCCGAAAAGGGCATGGCCGAAAAGAGTAAGGAGTTCATCGAGAAAGGCGCCGAGGTATACGTACCCGCGGGGTCTTAGTCGATCGCGACGGGACCATCATCGAAGACGTGCCCTATAACGGCGATCCGGCGCTGGTCGAGCCGATCGTCGGTGCGAAAGCAGCGCTCGATCGCCTGCGCGCTGCGGGGCTCAAGGTCGGCGTGCTGACGAATCAGAGCGCCGTCGGGCGCGGGATGATTACCGGCGAGCAGATGCGCGCCGTCAACGCGCGTGTCGAGCAGCTCCTGGGGCCGTTCGACGGCTGGTTCGTCTGCCCGCACGCGCCCGGCGACGACTGCGAATGCCGCAAACCCAAACCGAAACTCATTTACGACGCGGCGCACGCTTGGGGCCTCGACCCGAGTGAGATCGTCGTGATCGGCGACAAACCCAGCGACGTGGAGGCCGCGCGCAACGCGGGGGCCCGGCCGGTGCTCGTTGGGGAAAAAGAATCACTCCCAGAAGCAGGCGAGCGAATCCTAAGAGACTAAGCCCTTGCCGCACGCGGAGGCTGGATGCGAATGACCGGTTTGGGCTCGCTTCGTCTTCTCTTTGCGGCGGCTGCATGTGCAGGGCTGGCTTTAGCCGCGTGCGGCGGCGGCGGACACTCCGCCGGCCCCTCGTTCCTTCCGACCGCGCAGCCGTCGGCGCAAGCCTCCGACGCGATCTCGCTTGCCATCAAGATTCCGCAGCCGGGCAGCAGCCCGAGCGCGCGCCGCCGTCCGAACTATATCTCGAGCGCGACGCAATCGATCGGTGTCGTCGTCACGAGTCAAGGTTACTCACCGAGCCCCGCGCAGTACGTGAATGTTTCGAGCTGCCCGCAAGTCTCCGGCGTCACGACCTGCACGATCACGGTGCAGGCGATTCCGGGCAGCGACGTGTTCACGATCACCGCGTATAGCGGCACGAACGGCAGCGGTTCGGTGCTCTCGGCCGGAAGCATCACCGCGACGATCGTCTCCGGTCAAACGTCATCGCTTGCGGTTTCGCTCGGCGGTGTCATCGCGTCGATGACGTTATCAACGGTCAACGCCGATCTTCCGCTTTCGCAAACGATGAGCGTTGACGTCAGCGCGCAAGACGCGAGCGGCGCGACGATCGTCGGCACGTACGACAATCCGATTGCGCTTTCCGGCGGCAACCTCGTGATCTCGCCCACCTCGCTGCCGGACTCGACGACGGCGTCGAACGTCAGCGTTTCGTGGACGCAAGGATACACCGGCACCACGCCTACAGCGCTGAGTGCGAGCGGCGACACGGCGACCGCATCGCTGACGGTCGCGCCGGCGAGCGGATTTGCATACTACACGACGGGCACAAACGAAACCGACGATTGGTCACCCTTCAAGATGATCGCCTCGGGCAACTATCTATACTACAGCGTTTTGGGGCAGGATCAGTATCTTTACGGTTCGGCGTTGGTAGCGGCGACGTCGGGCGCCGTGCATGAGTTCAACCTGACGACGCTGACGGACAGCGAGATCGCGTTGCCCAGCGAGCCGGTCGGTTTGGCGGTCGATTCGACGGGCGCGCTCTGGGTCGCGGGAGGTGCGAATCCGACGCCGAGCGCGAGCCCCCTCATTTACCGTTTGAGCAGCTTCAGCGCCGGGAACCTTCAGCAGATCGCGGTGCCCGGCACCAACATTCAAAGCGCGGCGGGCCTTACGTACATGCGCGCGGTGACCCAGGCCGCGAGCGGAACCAATATGTGGTTTACCGACCTCGAAGGCGAGCGTCTGGTAAGCATTCCGGTCGCGGGCCCGTATACGACGACGGCGATGAGTACCGTACCGCTCCCCTCGCCCCCGGGGGGCGTGGCTCCCGTCAACGGCGCACGCACGATCAACTATCTGGGCGCCTCAAACACACTCGTCGTCGGCGTGGACGGCGGATTCCTCGATCTCTACAATCTCAACACCGACACGTTTTCTCAATATGTTACGAATTTGGGTTCGGCCTTAGGTGCTACGACGGTCAGCAACCTCTACGATGCAACGTCTGACGGCACGAACGTCTACGTCGGCCAAATCGGCGACGCGACTGCGTTTCTTACGGCCGGCGATATGGAGGAGTTCACGCCCTCCGACACGTTCACGACCTTGAATACGGTGAGCGGACCGCAAACAGAGCCGATCGTGCCGTCCTACGGCGACGGGCTCGTGTATTATGCCGACTTCGCCATCGGCGGGCTGGGGTATACCAATCCTTCAACCGGTGCGGCGCGTATGTTTCCTATACTGCTGAACGGCAATTACTTCTACGGTCCAGACGGCGTTGCTGCAATGTCGGATGGAACGGCCTGGTTTACGTGCTACGGCAACGATGCTCAGGCGTTTGTCAGCTACACCGTGACGTACGTACCGATCTGCATCGGGCATACGATCTACGAGTCGACCTGGGGATTGTGGCCGTCCTCAGCACTCGGAATCAACGGCGCCGGCGCGGAAAGCGCGCAGGTAGTCGGCATTATGGAGGCCGCGGGGAGTAACAGCGGTCCGTTTACGGTTACGAGCAACAACACGAGCGTCTGCACGATTGCCACGCCGGCGCCGAACAGCGATCACAACTTCACGATTACCGGTGTCGCTGCCGGCGCATGCACGGTGACGGTGACGGACGCAAGCTCGCACACGCAGTCGATGAGCGTGACGGTGACCACGACGACCGGCACGGTACAGCGCAAACACCGCGGAGGCACGGCGCTGCCATGATACGCGTATTTGGCGCCGTCCTGGCGCTGAGCGCTCTCGTGCTAGCCGGATGCGGCGGCGGCGGGGGATCCCGGTCGTTGCTTCCGGCGCCGTCGGCGACTTCGCTCGCGTCGCCGGCAAAAACCAGCGCAACCTTCAAGATCGTCATACCGTCGAAGACGCCCGCCAATGCGTCCCGCCGCCCGCATTACGTTACTGCAAATGTCACCGGGATCAGTTTCTCCGTTACACAAGCAAACTCGCCCGCCAACGGTCTGGTCTACTATCCGCTCAACGAGGGCGAGAGCTACTGCACGAGCGGGGGCTCGGGGCTCACGTGCACCGTGCAAGTGCAAGCGCCGCCGGGGACCGACACGTTCGTCGTCGATCTCTACGATTATGCGGTAAACGAAAATGAACCGTACGAAGGCTACATCGTTGCGACCGGGACGGTGACCCAAGCGATCACCGCGCAAAGTGCAAACACCATCAACATCACGACCGACGGCGTGCCGACCTTTGCGGTCATGGGCATGACGAACGCGTATCCTACCGCATCGGGTAGCTATCCGCTCTCGATCGACATCATCGATCCCGACGGCAATACGATCGTGGGATCCTTCGATGCGCCGCTCACGTTGACGTCGACGAACAGCAACGTCACGTTTTCCAATGCAACGCTCAATCAGAACAGCGATGCTACCGGCATCACGGTAAACTGGAACGGGACCGCGCTCGGCTCGGCCGCGACGTTATCGCTCAATAGTACCGACACCGTGCTTCCAAATGAGACCGGCACGAGCGTGATGGCGACCCAGAGCTTCTATCCCAACGGGCGCGGCATCACGCTCTCGCAGCCCTACTTCGTCTTTGCGCAGGCAGGCGACTTGGCGAACTTCACCGCGACCGGCGTCAACGGGGCGACGCTCGATCCCGGCTCGATCGATCAATATCCACCCTTAACCGGCTTGGCTTATCAATGCGGGGACTATTACGCGGCGATCAGCGGTTCGGCGGGCAGTTACACCATAACGTCGAGCGCGACGACGATTTCGACCGGTCAGGGAGACAACGTCGGAACGTGCTACGTCGGCATCATCGACGATCAGGATGACGAGTTCTTCGTGCCGGTGATCGTCGGGCCGACGCCCGAGGCTGAGCCCTAGCGGCCGTCCTCGAGCCAATAGTCGACGTCGGGTCCATGTGCCCGCGGCGCATCGGCAGCCAACCACACGCTGCGCGGCAGATGCACGGCGCTGCGCAGCGCATTCCACGCGCGCAAGACCTTGAAGACGTAGTGCTGCGTCTCGTAATACGGCGGCACGCCGCCGTAGCGCTGCACGGCGAGCGGTCCGGCGTTGTACGCCGCAAAGACGAGCGCGTAACGGTTCGGATTCGAACCGAATTTTTCGAGCAGCCCGCGCAGGTAACGCGCGGCGCCCTGCAGGTTCTCGGCGGGATCGTGCGGGTTGACGCCGAGTCCGGCGGCCGTTCCGGGCATCAGCTGGCCTAGACCGATCGCGCCGGCATAGGAGACGGCGTGCGTGTGCCAGCTCGACTCCACGGTCACGATCGCGGCGAGCATGTTGGTGTCGATCTTCCAGCGCGCCGCCGTCAGCAAGAGGTGCCGAGCGAGATCCTTGCTCTGCCAGTCGGGCAGCTGCGGGTTGTACTGTTTAAGGATGGCAGCGTAGGCCGCGATGCTCGCCGGCGTGGCCGGCACCGGCTTTGTCGCAGCACTCGCGGCAACCGGCATCACGAGTCCTAGAATGAAGCAGAGTCCCGCGAGGAGCGGGGCGCGGCATCGGCTCATGGGGGGAGGCGTTTCCATCGGTTGCCGCCGTAATCCCCTGCGGTGAAGCGGTATATCTGGATGATCGTAGTCTTTCTTTTATTGTGCGTGGGCATCGCGGTCTCGCAGTGGTACGCCTACAACGTAAACGTGCCGCGCTATCAAGCGCAGCTCGAGCACAAGAATTAGAGCTTTTTGATGACGCAGGCGCAGGACTTCGCGCCTTCGTCACGGACGCCACGGCATGCATTTCCGTACGCTCGTTGCTGCGCTGTTCGGCGCTGCGCTTTCTCTTGTTGCCGCCTACCCGGCGGCTGCGGCGCCGTCACCGGCGCCCTCGGCATCACCCTCGCCGACTCCCACGCCGACCCCGGGACCGCCCTACGCGAACATGACGTGGCGCGCGATCGGTCCGGCCGCGGCAGGCGGCCGCGTCGCCGCGGTCGCGGGATCGGTCAACGACCCGAAACTCTACTACGTCGGAAGCGGCGGCGGCGGTGTTTGGAAGAGCGACAACAGCGGCCAGACGTGGGATCCCGTCTTTGAAAAAGAACCTGTCGCGGCGATCGGCGCCGTGACGATCGATCCGACCGACGACAAAACGGTCTGGGTCGGTACGGGCGAGGACAATCCGCGCAACGACGTCAGCTACGGCGACGGCGTTTACAAATCGACGGACGGCGGCGAGAAGTGGACCGATGTGGGTCTCGCCGCGACCAAATACATCTCGCGCATCGTCGTCGATCCGCGCGATCACAACCACGTGCTGGTCGCTGCGCAAGGCGACGTATTCAACGACAGCACCGAGCGCGGCGTCTACGTCACCTGGGATGGCGGCAAAACGTGGAGCAAGACGCTCTACACCGGCCCGGAAGCCGGCGCTTCCGATCTCGCGATGGATCCGCAAGATCCGAATATCGTCTACGCGGGCATCTGGCAATTCCAGCGCCGGCCGTGGACCTTCACCAGCGGCGGGCCGCAAGACGGCCTCTATAAATCGACCGATGGCGGAAAAACCTGGAAGAAACTCGAGGGGAACGGACTCCCGACCGATACGATCGGACGCATCGGGCTCGCGATCGCGCCGAGCAACGGCAAGCGCATCTACGCGCTGATCGAATCGAAGCAAGGCATCCTCTGGCGCTCGGACGACGGCGGCGATCGTTGGACGATGGTTTCCGACAATACCCTCGTCGATCAGCGTCCATTTTACTTCACCCACATCGCGGTCGATCCGAAAAATCCTGACGTTGTCTACGGCGTCTCGATGATGCTTTCGAAATCGACCGACGGCGGCAAGACCTTCAAAGCGATCGCCGACAGCGTCCACGTCGACTATCACGCGATCTGGATCGCGCCGAACGATCCCGATCGGATCATCACCGGGGAAGACGGCGGCTACGCGCTCACGCTCGACGGCGGCTCGAACTGGTTTTTCTCGGCCAACTTACCGATCGCGCAAGTCTACCGCGTCGGTCTTTCGAATGAAAACCCGTACTGGGTCTGCGGCGGCCTCCAGGACAACAACGGCTGGTGCGCGCCGAACAACACGCAAGATCCTTCGGGCATTCAAAACAAAGCGTGGATCGCCGTGACCGGCGGCGACGGCGAGTGGACGGTACCGGATCCCTCCGACCCGAATTACATCTGGGCCGATTCGGAGAACGGCGCGGTCACCGTCATCAACAAGCAGACCAAAGACGGCTGGTACGTCCAGCCGTATCTGCAGACGTCGATCGAGAGCTTCGACAACCGCGTTGCCAAGGTGCGCTGGAATTGGGAAACGCCGATTGCGTTTGCTCCCTGGAACGGGCACATCGCGTGGATCGGCGGTAACATGCTCTTTCAGAGCGTCGATCGCGGCATGCATTGGTCGGTCATCAGCCCCGATCTCACGCGCGACCTCAAAGCCCATCAGGCGCCGTCGGGCGGCCCGATCACGCACGACGTCTCGGGTGCCGAGGAGAGCGACACGATTCTGGACATCGAGGGTTCGAAACTGCACGTCGGCGAGATTTGGGTCGGCACCGACGACGGCCTGATTCAGCTCACGCTCGACGGCGGCAAAGACTGGCGCAACGTGACGCCGCCGGGCGCGCCGGAGTACGGACGATTTGCGTCGATCTCACCGTCGCCGGTCGACGACGGTACGGCGTACGCGATCAATGACGGCCACTACACCGGCGACAATAAGCCGTACGTGTACGTGACGCACGACTTCGGAAAAACGTGGACGCTCATCACGCAGGGACTTCCCGACGACCAATGGGCGCGTTCGGTTGCGGCCGACATCCACAATCCGAACCTGGTCTACCTCGGAACCGAAGAGGGTTTCTGGATCTCCTACGACGGCGGCGCGACCTGGAAGAACTTCAAGAACGGCTTGCCGACCGTCTCGGTCCACGACATTCGCATGCAAAGTGAGTTCGACGATCTCGTGATCGCGACGCACGGACGCTCGATCTACATCATGGACGATATGACGCCGATTCAGGAGCTTCAAACAGCGGTCAAAGCCGGTACGTACATGTTCCCGATCCGCATCTCGTATCAGTACAATACGCGCGAAGACGATGAGGGCGTCTACACCAACTACGCCGCGGAAAACCCTCCGGCCGGCGTCATCATCGACTACTATTTGAGCGAAAAGCCGAAGACGCCGCCGATGCTCGAATTCATCGATCGTACCGGCAAGGTCGTTCGCACGTATAAGGGCACGCACGAAGTCGAGAAAAAGCAAAAGCCCTACGTCGGCGACAAGACCGGCTTGAATCGCTTCGTTTGGGATTGGACGATCGACGGCCCCGTCAAGTGGACCGGGGCGGCGAAAAAATCGTATCAGGGACCGGACGGCGGTCCGCCCGTGCCACCGGGCGAGTATATCGCGCGGCTCACGGTGGGCTCCAAGGTCTTCATGCAGCACTTCGTCGTCAAACCCGATCCGCACACGCTCTACACGCAAGCGCAGATGGTGGAGTCCTACGAGCTCGCGCGCAAAGGTGAGGCGCTCTTCTCGAAGGTCGACGTGATGCTCAACAATCTCGACGCGATGAAGAAGGGTATCGACGAGGGCATCGCCGCGGCGAAGAAAGCGAACGACTCCGCTTCAGCGAGCACGCTTCAAACCATCGAGGCGGCGCGTACGTCCGTCTTCGATCAGCTCACCGCGAACTTCCATAACGACGAAGACTCGATCCAGATGCCCGGCAAGGTGCGCGAGGATCTGCAGGCGATCATGTTCTTCGGCGGTGCGGCCGTGACGCCGGCGATGCGCGACTACACCAAGCGCGTCGAGGGCGAGTTCGATCGTGCCACGGTAAACTACGACGCGCTCGTGAAGCAGCAGCTTCCTGCGCTCAACCAAACGCTCCAGGCGCTCAAGGTAAAGGCGGTAACGTTATGATCGCAGCGCTCGTTCTCGCAGCGGCATCTTCGTTCGGCGATCTCTCGATGCGTGTCGTTGGCCCGGCTATCGCCGGCGGCCGCATCGCCGCGGTCGCCGGTACGACCCAGAACGACAAGCTCTATTATCTCGGCACTGCCGGCGGCGGCGTCTGGAAATCGGAGAACGCGGGCGCGACGTGGTCGCCCGTTTTCGACAAACAGGACGTCTCGGCGATCGGTGCGGTTACGATCGATCCGACGGATCAGCGGCGCGTCTGGGTCGGCACCGGAGAGACCAACCCGCGCAACGATGTGAGCTACGGTGACGGGCTCTACGAAACGATTGACGGCGGCAAGAGTTGGAAGCGCGTCGGCCTCGAGAACGTGTGGAGCATCGCGCGTATCGCGGTCGATCCGAAGAATCCCAAACACGTCGTGGTCGCCGGTTTCGGCGATCCGTTCAAAGATTCGATCCATCGCGGCGTCTACGTGACCTTTGACGGCGGCGCGACCTGGAGTAAGACGCTCTACGTCGACGAGAAAACCGGCGCGAGCGACCTCGCGATGGATCCGAAGGATCCGAACGTGATCTATGCGGGGATGTGGACGTTCCGCCGCCTTCCGTGGACGTTCACCAGCGGCAGTGCCGAGGGCGGGCTCTACAAGTCCGTCGACGGCGGCAAGACATGGACGAAACTGACGGGCAACGGACTGCCGGCGGGCATGACAGGACGCATCGGCCTCGCGATTTCTTACAGCAATCCATCGCGCGTCTATGCCGTCATCGAGGCCAAGGGCGGTATTCTCTGGCGCAGCGATGACGCCGGTGCGCACTGGAAAATGGTGAGCAACGACTCCATCGTCGACCAGCGTCCGTTTTACTTCTCGCACATCGAGGTCGATCCGAAGAATCCCGATCACGTCTACGCAGTCTCGAACGACCTCGCCGAAAGTAAGGACGGCGGGAAAAAGTTCGTTCAGATCGCCAAACCGGTTCATGTCGATTTCCACGCGATGTGGATCGCTTCCGATGATCCCGATCGTATGATCGTGGGCGAGGACGGCGGTTATGCCATTACGCTGGACGGAGGCAAGAATTGGTCGTTCTCGCAGAATCTGCCGATCGGCCAGATCTACCACGTCGGCTACAGCGTCGGCAACAATCCCTACATGATCTGCGCCGCGCTGCAAGATAACGAAGCCTTCTGCGGACCGTCGAACTCGCTCTCGGGCGACGGAATTCTCGATAGCGATTGGTACAACGTCGTCGGCGGAGACGGCGAATGGGCATGGCCCGACCCCTCGGATCCGAATTACGTCTGGGCCGATCTCGAAGACGGCTTCACCTTCGTCAACGATATGAAGACGCAGAGCGAGATTTCGGTGCGTCCGTACGACGCGTTCCCGGCGGGCATACTCGGGCCGTTCGACTCGCGTGCCGCCAAGTATCGCTTCAACTGGGACTCGCCGATCAACTTCGCTCCGTGGGACCCGCATATCGGCTGGCTCGGCGGAAACGTCGTTTTCCAGAGCACCGATCGCGGATTGCACTGGACGGTGATCAGTCCCGATCTCACCCGAAATATCAAAGATCACCAACTGCCGGCGGGAGGACCGCTCGCTCAAGACGTTTCGGGCGCGGAGTACTCCGATAATCTGCTCGATATCGAAGGTTCGCCGTTGACGAAGGACGAGATATGGACCGGATCCGATGACGGCGTGATCTCGCTGACGCGCGACGGCGGAGCGCACTGGGAAACGGTGACGCCGAGCGGCGCGCCCGAGCTTGCGCGTATGGCGAGCATCTCGCCCTCGCCGCTCGAAGCGGGCACGGCCTACGCGATCGCCGACAATCACATGCTCGGCGACTACAAGCCATACATCTACGTGACGCATGACTACGGGAAGACGTGGTCGTTGATCGTCGACGGTATTCCGGGCAACCAGTATGCGCGTTCGATTCGAGCGGATACGGTCAACCCCGACATCGTGTACGCCGGTACCGAGAATGGCCTGTGGATCTCGTACGACAAAGGCGCGCATTGGCAGAACTTCCGCTTGAACATGCCGCCGGTGGCCGTTTACGACATCCGCATCCAGCCGGAGTTCGACGACCTCATCATCGGCACGCACGGACGGGACGCGTGGGTCCTCGACGACCTGACGCCCGTGCAGCAGCTCGCTGCAGCGCGCAAGGCCGGCGTGATGCTCTTCAAGCCGCGGACGGCCTACGAGTATCACGAGCACTCGAGCGGCGATTACGGAGCGTACACCAATTTCGCCGCGCAGAATCCGCCGAGCGGCGCGATCGTCGACTTCTACATCGCGGCGCCGCAGAAGAAGAACGCGACACTGCAAGTGCTCGATGCCAACGGCAAGGTAATCCGTACGATCTCGGGCACGCACAAAGTCAAGGGTAAGGACGTGCCCAACGTGCCGAACAAGGCCGGCGTCAATCGCATGAGCTGGGATCTGCACGAAGACGGCCCGACGCCGTGGAAGGGTGCCGCTTCACCGGAGTTCCGCGGTCCTCACGTCGGACCGCTGGTACTTCCCGGCGAGTATACGCTGCGCTTGAAGCTCGACAACACCACGCTCTCGCAGACGGTGACGGTCAAACCCGATCCGCGCGACACGTGGACGACGGCGGAACTGCAAGCGGCCTACGACTTCGCCGAGAAGTATACGGTGCGCTACAGTAAGATCGACGAGGCGCTCAACAACCTCGACGCGATCAAGAAGTCGCTCGACAAGGCGAAGAGCAATCCGAAGATCGCTGCCGCGACCGCGCGATGGCAGGACGTCTTCTCGACGCTCACCGCGAACTTCAAGAACGACGAGGACTCCGTCGAGCATCCCGGATCGCTGCGCGAAGAAATACCGCGCACCGGCTTCGGCGAGCAGACGCCGCCGACCGCGGCGCAGCTGGACTACGCGTCGCGCTGGGATACCGCGTACGAAGCGGCCTTTGCGAAGTACAACGACTACGTGAAGTCGCTCGGCGGGCTCAAAGTCGACGGAGCGAAACAGGTAACGCCGTAACGTGGCGTTCGTCTTGGCGATGCTGCTCGCGGTGCTCGCCGCACCCGGGCAGCACGCCGGCTTCGATCATTACACGTTCGCGCTGACGTGGCAGCCGGGCATCTGCAGCGTCGGCGCGGATCGCTGCCTGCGCGATCAACCCAAGGCGCCGCTCATCGGCCTGCACGGATTGTGGGCCTCGCTGCCGCGCGATTTGGCGGCGCGCGGCGTCGTCGATCCGCAATGGTGGGAGAAAGGTTGCGACTACTACCATCACGCAAGCGACGCACCCCCGATCGACCCGTCGCTCATGGCGCGGCTCGAAGCGGTGATGCCCCACTTCGAACACAGTCTGCTCGTGCACGAGTACGACAAGCACGTACAGTGTTTCGGATTCGACGCGACGCAGTTCTTCACGAACGAGCTCGCGATGCGCGACGCGGTTGCAAACGGGCCGTTCGGCGCCTATCTCGTCGAGCACGCCGGGCGCGACGTGACGCACTCCGGCGTCGTCGCGGCATTCACGGCAGCTTTTGCCACGGATCATCCGACTGCGCTGCAGCTGCAATGCCGAAAAGACGACGCCGGCCAAGAGGTCCTCACGCAGTTTTGGATCACGATTCACACCGCGCTGATCGACGCGTTTCCGCGGCCCGATTCACTCATGGATACGCCGACCGATCAGGACACCTGTCCCGCGGCCTTCCGCATTCCTACGTGGTGAACGTCAGCAGTTTCTTTACCGTCGCCGGGTGATTCGGCGAGCCGCCATCGCTGAAGCGCACCGCGACCAGCCGTTGCGACGCGATCGCGTAGAGCGCCTGACCGCCCGAACCGCTCGCATAGAAGAGGTCGGGCGGCATCTTCGGGCCGCTCAGCCACCAGCAGAGTCCGTAGCGCGGATTGACCGCCGAGCCGGCGAAGGCGTCGCGGTAGCGTTCGCGCTGCGCGAGAACGTAGGTGCCGTAGGCAAGCCAATTGCGCGCGGTGAGGAACGCGCCGGTCGGCAAGGGATGCGTGCCGTCCTTGAGCGTGCGCCACGAACTGATCTCGACGCCCGCGGGCTCGAGAACGCGAACGCGCAAATACTCGTGCGGCGTCATGGCGCGCGCGCGAAGCCGCTCCGCGAAAAACGCACCGAAGACCTGCAGCGGGATACCGCTATACGTGAACTTCGAGCCGGGTGCATTCTTGAGCGGAATCTCGAGCGCGCGTTCGTACGTGGGAACCGCGCTGCCGAGCCCACCGAATCCGTAGCCCGCCGTCATGTCGAGCAGCATCCGTACCGTGTAGCCGGAGCGGACGTGTTCGTCGAGATCGAATAGGCCGTCGCGGCGTGCTTCGATTGCTGCGATGCCCCAAAAACTCTTCGTGCCGCTGTAGAGTGCATGCGGCGCGGATGCGTCGAAGCCTCGCTCGTAGGACTCGTAGACGACGGCGCCGTCGCGCGCGACGACCAGGGCTTGCTGCATGGCGGGGCCTTCGCCGCGGGCTCCCGAAAGCGCTCGCTATGAGACCGTTTGTTTTTCTGGTCGCTTCGATTGCTGCGCTCGGCGGTTTGCTTTTCGGCTACGACACCGGCGTAATCTCGGGTGCGATTCTCTTCATCGCGCACGACTTCGGGCTCTCGACGCAACTGCAGGAATTGACGATCTCCGTCGTCTTGATCGGCTGCATCGCCGGGTCGTCCGGCGCGGGTGCGCTCGCCGATCGCGTTGGGCGGCGCATCACGTTGCTCGCGGCGGGAGTCATCTTCGGCATCGGCGCGCTCGGCTCGGCCGTCGCGCCGTCGATCGACGTCTTGCTCGTCGCGCGTTTCGTCGTCGGAACGGCGATCGGCCTCTGTTCGGTGGTCGCGCCGCTCTACATTTCCGAGGTTGCGCCGGCGGACGTGCGCGGTGCGCTGGTCTCGCTCTATCAATTCGCGATCACCGTCGGCATTCTCGGGGCGTATATCATCGATTACGCGCTCGCGCATAACGAAGCGTGGCGCTGGATGCTCGGTCTCGCGATCGTGCCGTCGCTCGTCTTGATCGCGGGAATGTTGCCGCTTCCGGAGAGCCCGCGCTACCTCTTCAAGATCGGCAAACGCGAAGAAGCGCGCGAAGAGCTGCGCCGCATTGCCGGCGGCGACGAGATCGGCGAGGAGGAATCAGCGATCCTCGGCTCGCTCGACGTGCAGGGAACGGGATTCGGCGTATTCCGCACTCCGGCCGTTCGCAGCGCGCTGATTCTCGGCGTCGCGCTCGCGATGCTGCAGCAGCTCACCGGCATCAACACCGTCATCTACTACGGACCGCACATCTTTCTGATGGCCGGCCTCGCGTCGAATCAGGCGTCGATTCTCGCCGAGGTGCTGGTAGGCACCGTGAACTGCTTGGCAACGCTGATCGCGATCTTCTTCGTCGACCGGATCGGGCGCAAGCCGCTGCTCTACGCGGGCTGCACCGGTATGTTCCTCGCGCTTTCCGCGCTCTCGATCGCGTTCGCGCAGACACACATGCAGGGTTCGCTTGCCAGTATCGCGCTCGTCAGCATGATGGTGTACGTCGGGTCGTTCGCCTACAGTCTCGGCCCGATCGTCTGGCTGCTGATCTCGGAGATCTTTCCGCTGCAGGCGCGCGGTCTGGGCATGAGCATCGCCACCCTCTCGAACTGGGTGGCGAACCTCGTCGTTTCGTTATTCTTTCTCTCGCTCGTGGAGACGCTTGGCGCGTCGCTGACCTTTTCGATCTATGCGGTTCTTTGCATCGTCACGATCGTAGTCGTCTGGCGGGGAGTGCCGGAGACCAAGCGCGAAATTCTGGAGAAGATTTCAGTATGAGCCGAGCCTTCGTCAAAGACGATAGCGACGCTCCGGAACCACGTTTCGAACGTCGTCCCTCGAGCTCGCTTCCCAACTACGTCACACCCCGCGGCCTCGCGCGCCTGCGCGAGGAGCTGCGGCGCGCCCAAGCCGCCGGCGACGAGCGGGAGTCACGCTATTTTCAGGAGCGCATCGACTCGGCGATTCTCATCGACCCGGCCGCGCAGCCGGCCGGCGTCGTCGAGTTTGGGGCGAGCGTGCGCGCCCACGACGCCAGCGGCCGCGAGCTGCGCGTCCGGATCGTGGGTGAGGACGAGGCCGACCCGCCCCGGGGCGCGATCAGCTGGGAATCGCCGATCGCCCGCGCCTTCACGGACCACAAGGTAGGCGAGCGGGTGGTCGTTCAGCGGCCCGCCGGCCCGATCGAGTACACGATCGACCAGGTCGACTACGAGTAACCCAGTGTAAAGCTTTGATTAGGCTGCCCTACCGCCCATTGGCGGGAAGGGGGGCGGATTCTGCTATACTTTTAGGGCCATGGCCATCAATAGCTTGAACGGCAACGCGATCAACCAGATCAATCAAACGCATCAGAGCCTGCTCCAGCAATTCGAGCAGCTTTCGAGCGGTAAGCGCGTCAACAGCGCTGCCGACGATGCAGCCGGTTACGCGATCGCCACCTCGCTGAATACGCAAGCCGCCGCCGCGTCGACCGCTTCGGAGAACATCCAGAACGTCTACAACGCGACCAACGTCGCGCAGGGCGCTCTCTCGCAGCTCAACGGCGTGCTGCAGAGTCTCAACAACCTTGCGATCACGGGAGCCAACTCGTTTCTGAGTCCCGCCGACCGGAACGATCTTCAAGCGCAAGCCAATCAGTTGGTGCAGCAGGCCAACACGATCGCGCAGTCGGTGAATTTCAACGGGCAGCAGCTGCTCAACGGGCAGTTTGCGGGTCCCAATGCCGGAACCGCCGCGACAGCGTCGGTGACCAACAACGACATCGTGCAGCAAGGCGGCGGCGTGGTTGCGCAGGTCACCGCGGCCAATCCGAATTATTATCAGCCGCCCGCGTCGGGCGCCGCGGCGCAAGGCTTCGGCGGAACCGCTACGACGAACTCGACGATTCAAGTCCAGGTCGTGAACAACAACGGCCAAGCCGCTGCCGTCGCGACGGTGCTGAACAACGCGACCGGCCAGACCGCAACCTCCGCTCCGGTTGCTGCCGGCGGTACGATCTCCGGTTTCGAGAACGTCAACATCAAGGTCGGCAATATCTCGCTCGCGGACGTCGGTCAGACGGCGACGATTCAGATCGCGCAAGCGACTCCGGCGAACTCGCAGAACAGCGCGCTCACGGTACAGTCCGGCGCGAACGAAGGCAACACGACCAACGTCAACATTCCGGGCACGAATTCGAACACGCTGCAGATCAGCAACATCAATCTGAGTTCGCCCTTGAGCTCGCAGCAGGCGATCGGTCAGGTTCAGAACGCGCTCAATACGCTCACGACCCAAGAAGCGCAACTGGGCGCGCAGCAGATCTCGCTGCAGAACGCCGCGCAAGCAGACGACGTCTACTCCAACAATTTGACGTCCTCGGCGTCGAGCATCACCGATGAGAACGTCGGTGCAGGTGTGACGCAGTCGACACTCTCGCAACTGCAGCAGCAGATTCAGCTCGCGCTGCTCGCGAAGAACAACGTCAACTCGCTCGCCGTCCTCGGGCTCTTCGGTCAATAACCTCTGGCTGCTCCCGGGCCTTCGCACGCCGTTTGCAAAATCGGACGGTGCGCTAGCTCGTTTTAACGCGATCGAACTTTCGGTTCCGCTGGTTCGCGCGATGATCGACCGCTTGGGCGGCGGCAAACCGGACTTCGCGGTATGGGGAACGGTGCTTCCCAATCTGACCTGGAGCAATATCGCGCGCGAAGTGCTGCTCGACGCGAAGGTCGACCCGACGATTCCGGCGTTTTCGACGGTGATGGCGTGCTCGACGAGCATGATCGGCGCCTTCGAAGCAGCCGCGATGCTCGAGGGCGAACATCGCGCGCTCGCACTCGTCGGCGGCAGCGAAAGCTTGAGCCGCGTGCAGATCGGCCTCACCCAGTCGCTCTCCGATTGGCTGCGCGGCTTCTTGCAGGCCAAGAGCGCGAGCGATCGTCTAACGCGTATCGGTGCGCTCGCACGCACCAAGATCGGGCTGTTCGTTCCCGCCGTTGCCAATCGTTCGACCGGCAAGAGCATGGGCGAACACATGGAGCTGACGGTGCAAGAGATGGGCACGATCTCGCGCGAGGAGCAAGACGCGTGGGCGCTCGAGAGTCACCGCAGCGCGGTCGCGGCGTGGGAACGCGGATTCTTCGACGACCTCGTGCTGCCGTTCGGCGGCTTGACGCGCGACACGATACCGCGACCCGAGACCTCGCTCGAAAAGCTCGCGCGCCTTGCGCCGGCCTTCGATCGCGCGCGCGGCACGATCACCGCGGGTAATTCTTCGCCGCTCACCGACGGCGCGGCGAGCCTGTGGGTCGCGAACGACGCGGGCCTTGCGCGTCTGCCCAAGGAGTTGCCGCGGGTCAAACTCGTCGATTGGGAGATTGCGTCGGTCGACATTTGGCACGAGGGGTTGCTCATGGCGCCGGTCTACGCGATTCCGCGGCTGCTCGCACGCCACGGACTGCGTAACGGCGATATCGCGTTATGGGAGATTCACGAGGCCTTTGCGGCGCAAGTACTCGCGCACGTGCAAGTCCTCGACAAGCAAAGTCCGTTTCCGCGCGAGCGCGTCAATCCCAACGGCGGAAGTCTCTCGCTCGGCCATCCTTTCGGTGCGACCGGCGCCCGCATTCTCAGTCAAGCGGCCAAAGAACTCGCGCAGTTTGCGCCCGGCTCGCGGGCGATCGTCAGCATTTGCGCGGACGGCGGCCAGGGAACCGTCGCGCTGCTCGAAGCGGCCTAGCTACCAGTACCGCAGCGCCGCCGAAAAAAGCTCGCGCAGCTGCTCGCGCGAGGTTTCGCGCGGCGCGTTGTTTACCAGGCTCTTCTGCGGAAATGCGCCGTCGGCCAGCGCGTCGAGATCGCTGCTCGTGTACCCGACGCCGCCGATGCCGTTGGGCATCTTCGTCGCCTTCATGAACTCCGTGATGCGCGCGGCGAGCACCTCGCCCGCGTCGTTCGGTCCCGCGCCGCGGATGTCGGCGCCGAGATGCTCGGCGGCTTCCAGATGACGCTGCGGATTGGCTGACGCCGTGTAGCGAAAAACGCCCGGCGCGTTGAGCACGACCGCCATTCCGTGCGGCACGATCGGCACGTCGCCGGGATATTGCGGTGCGTGATAGTGCTCGACGAGTCCCGAGACCGCATACGACATCGCATGCGGAAGGTGGAGACCGGCGTTGCCGAACGCGATGCCCGCGAGCATCGCAGCAAACATCATGCGCTCACGCGCTTCATCGTCGCTCGCGTCGTTGACGGCACGCACGATGTGGTTCCCCAGAATCGAGAGCGCGGCGAGACATCCGACGTCGCTGTACGGGTTTGCGCCTTGATAGAGAGGGCGCGCCGCGCCTTTGGCATGGAGCGGATGCGCCGAATAGGGCAGCGCGGTGTACGACTCGAGCGCGTGCGAGAGCACGTCGAAACCGCTGCACGCGACCACCATCGCCGGCAGAGTCTTCGTGACGTCGGGATCGATGATGCCGAGTGAGGGGCGCAGCTCACGCGCGCGTATGCCGGTCTTCGCGTTCATCTCGAGGTAGTCGAAGATCGCGACGCCGGTACATTCGCTGCCGGTTCCGGAGGTCGTGGGGCACGCGATGTGCGGGCGCAACGGTCCCGGAATCGGCTTGCCGCCGCCGATCGGCGCGTTCACGTAGTCCATGAACGGCGCGGGATGGGTGGCATAGAGATCTGCAGCCTTCGCCGTATCGATCGTCGAGCCGCCGCCGATCGAAACGAAGCCGTCGAAGCGTCCGTCGGCTGCGAACGCAGCTGCTTCTTTGAACGAAAGGTCGGTCGGTTCGATAGCGATCGCGGTATAGATCGCGCTGTCGATTCCGGCCTCGTGCAGCGAGTTCAGCGCGGTCGCGACAAACGGTGCGTCGCGTAGCGAGGGATCGATGAAGACGCCGGCGCGCCGCACCCCGAGCGCTTTTGCGGCGTCGCCGACCTCACCGAGCACACCGCGGCCGTATTTCAGGCGCGCCCCGTCGACGTCGAAGCCGTATTCGCAGAGCATAGCCAAGCTTGCGGCGCTAGAGCAGCGCTTCGTTCAACAGGCGCAGACGCTCGCACATGACGTTCATGACTTCGATCGAGAACGATGGGTGCGTGCGAAGCAGATACAAGAACTGATCTTGATCGATCGTGGCAGCGACGACGTCGGTGCGTGCGCGCGCGCTCGCGCTTCGCTCGCGATTGTCGATCAGCGCCATCTCGCCGAAGATCCCGCCGGTGCGCACCGTCTCGATGATTTTGTCGCGGATGAGGATCTCGACTTCACCGCTGAGCAGGACGTACATGAGGTCGCCGGCGTCGCCGAGGCCAAAGAAGACATGACCCGCCGGGTATCTGCGGGTGTCGGCGCTATTAGCAAACATCGATAAGTCGGGCACCTCGCGAGAGTTCGACGGGGGCGGATTCGAGCCTGTTCTTTGCGGTCGCGGCGGCGTCTGTGGCGCCTCACAGGTGACCTCAAGAATCGACCGATATTAAGAATCCGATGGCGCGCGGCATTGTGCTTCTTGCGATACTGGCGGCCGGGCTCACGTTCGCCGCAGGCTTCGCGGCGGCGTTTGCGCGGCTTGCTGCCGTGCGCGCCGCGTTCGATGCGCAAGTTGCGCTCGCGCACACGCTCATCGGCGGCGCGTCGGACCGAGCGCCGGATCTGGAACGCGCGCTCGAACGCGACGGCCTGCACGTGATCGTCGAGGATCACGTCAACAACGTCGTCTACGATTGGCGCGACGGTTCGCTCGAGCAGCATTCCATCCCGCCCGTTCCCGCAGGCGCACCGTTTCCCGGCTTGGACGGAGTGCCTGCGCCTCCGTTGCCCCGGCCGAACTCGCCGATCGACCGTCTCGTCGGGCTCGCGTTCGGCCGCGCGCCGCAGCGCATCGCGGGCGAGAACGGCATCGCCGCCGTCATCGCGCCGAATCTTCCCGCGCTCGTGCGCTTTCTGATCGGCGACGCGATCGTTACGGCCATCTCGATCGTCGCGATCGTCGCGGGCGCGGTGTGGATCCTCACCGGGCTCGCGCGCGCGGCGCGCAAGGACTTGGAAGCCATGCTCGAAGAGCGCCGCACGGCGGCCGAAGAATATCAACGCTTCCTCGCCGATGCGGGGCACGAACTGCGCACGCCGCTCACGATCGTCAGCGGGTATGTCGACATACTCGCACGCGATCTGCGGAGCAGCGAACACGGCGCTCAGATCCTCGAGGGCATGCGCGGCGAAACCGCGCGCATGCGCGCGCTCGTCGAGAAGATGCTCTTGCTCGCGCGACTGGACTCGCCGCTCTCTATACCGCGTCTGGTCGACGTGGCGGGGGTCGCCTCCGACGTCGTCGCGCAGATGCGCGCGCGCTATCCCGAACGCGAGCTGGTGCTGCGCGCGCAGCAAGGCGCGTCGATCGTGATCGATCAAGACGACCTCTATGAAGCGCTGCGTAACCTCGTCGAGAACGCGCTGCGCTATGCGCCGCGCTCGCCGGTGGAGATAGTGGCAGCTGCAAGCGCGTCGAACGCAGAGATCGCGATCACCGATCGCGGCGAGGGCATCGCGCCCGAGGAGCGCGAGAAGGTTTTCGAGCGTTTCTACCGCGGCACGTCGCGTACCGACGGCGAAGGTTCGGGTCTGGGCCTCGCGATCGTGAAGCGCGTGGCGGAGCGCTGGAGCGGCGCGATCGCGCTGCAATCCCGGCCCGGCGAGACGATCTTCACGTTACGCTTTCCACTGGCCGAAGAGGAGCACGCTTGACCAGCAACCATGCCGATTCTCGATAATCCCCGCGTGCTGGTCGTGGACGACGAGCGCCATATGCGCAACATGCTCGAACTGGGCCTCGGGCAGCACGGGTTCGACGTCGTCTGCGCTGCCGACGGCGCCGAGGCGCTGGAGCGCGTGCGCGAGCGCAGCTTCGACGCGATCGTGCTCGACGTGATGATGCCCCGTATCGACGGAACCTCGCTCGTTCCGATGCTGCGCCGGCTCACCGAAGCGCCGATCATCATGCTCTCGGCGCGCAAAGAGTCGCCCGACCAAATCGCGGCGCTCACGGCCGGCGCCGACGATTACGTCGGCAAACCGTTCGATCTGGGTGAGCTTGCGGCCCGGCTGCACTCGCGTCTGCGGCGCCCGCGTCTAGCCAAGCGCGATACCCTCGTGTACGCCGGGATCGCGCTCGATACGGCCGGACGCAAGGCGGAGTTCCGCAGCGCCGAGCTCGATCTGACCGCGCGCGAGTTCGATCTGCTCGCGACGTTCGTACGCGAACCGGGCCGCGTCTTCACGCGCGAGCAGCTGATCGATTCCGTGTGGGGTACCGAGGTCGCCGTCGAGCCCAACGTCGTGGAGACGTACGTGTCGTACTTGCGTGCAAAACTGGAGCCGATCGGCGGGCGCGGATTGATCCGCACGATTCGCCGCGTCGGCTATACGCTGCGCGAGGATTTGTTGTAGAATAAGGCGAGCCAGACTGGGGAGACATAATGAGTCACCTTGATGCACTCATTCGCACGCCCGGGCCGAAAAAAATGCTCGCAATCGATGGCGGCGGTATTCGCGGGTTGATCGCCATCGAGTTTCTTGCGCGTATCGAAGCGATGCTCCGGCGCGAGTTGAAGCGCGAGAATCTCCTGCTCTGCGAATATTTCGATTACGTCGGCGGAACGAGCACCGGCGCGATCATCGCAACGCTGGTGGCGCTCGGTTTCTCGGTCGATGAGATCCGGGCGTTCTACCGCGACGGCGCCGAAGCAATGTTTACTCCCGCCAACCAGTGGGTAGCGGCGGGCCGCAAGTTCAAGGGCCCGGTTGCCATGATTCTCGGCGCGGTGGGCCTGCTCAGCGACGGCGCGATGTTCACCAAGAAGAAGCTCGAGGCTGCGATCAAATCGGTCATCGAGAAGAAGACGGGCGACGCCGAGGCGATCTTCGGGTCGGACAAGCTGCGTACGCTGCTCCTGATCGTAACCCGCAACGCAACGACTGATTCGCCGTGGCCGCTCTCCAACAATCCGTACGCGAAATACAACGTTCGTGAGCCCGGGCCGGACGGCACGCTGCAGAAGAGCAATCTCGACATACCGCTCTGGCAGCTGGTGCGGGCGAGCACGGCTGCGCCGGTCTTTTTCGGCCCCGAAGAGATTCGCGTTCCCGGCGTGACCAAGCCGTTTCTCTTTCAAGACGGCGGAACGACGGTCTACAACAACCCGGCGTTTCAAATGTTTCTCATGGCGACTTTGCCGGCCTACAACTTGAATTGGACGGCGGCGCACGATCAGCTCCTGCTCGTCTCGGTCGGAACGGGGTTCTGCGAGAGCGCGAACAAGAATTTGAAAGAGAACGAGATGAATCTCATCTACAATCTCCAGTCGATGCCCGCGGCCTTGATGCGTGCCGCAACGGTAGAGCAAGACATACTCTGCCGCGTCTTCGGCCGGGTTCGCTCCGAAAAAGGCGGGATGAAACCGATCGACCTCGAGATCGGCGACCTCATCGGCATCCGGTCGCCTCTCTCCGACAAACTCATGTCGTACGTGCGCTATAACGTCGATCTTTCGGAGGACGGCTTGCGCGAGATCGGCGCCACCGGCATCGATCCCAAATCCGTGCAGCCGCTGGACGGCAAACTCGTCGGTTCGCTGGAAGTGGTCGGTCGCAAGGCGGCGGAGCATTTCGTTTCGATCGAAGATTTCAAGGGATTTCTCTCCTTGCGTGCGGCGGGTGGATAGACGCACCGCCGTGCTCGTCGTCGCGATCCTCGCGTCGAGCATCGGCTACATCGACAGCACGGCGTTGACGGTTGCGCTCCCTTCGATCCGGACGCACGGCGACGCGCAGTCGCAGTGGATCATTCAAAGCTACCTCCTTCCGCTCGCGGCGCTCATCGGTCTCGGCGGCGCGCTGGGTGACCGCTTCGGCCGGCGCCGGATGTTGGCGCTCGGGACGTGGATTTTCATACTCGCGTCGATCGGTTGCGCGCTCGCGCCCGGCGCGGCGGTGTTGATCGCCACGCGTTTCGTGCAAGGCGCCGGCGCCGCGTTGATGATCCCTGAAAGCCTCGCGCTGATCACTGCAGCCTACGAGGATCCCGCGGAGTTCGGGCGCGCCACCGGTTTGTGGGCGTCGGCATCGGCCGCGACGATGGCGGCCGGCCCGCTTTTGGCCGGATGGCTCACGCCATACTCGTGGCGTCTGGTTTTTTGTATCAACATTCCTCTGGGCGCCGCGGTTCTGGTGCTCGCCTATCTGCGCGTGCCCGAGAGCCGTAAGGCGGTGCAACGGGGACGGCTCGATCTCCTCGGCGCCGCCGCGATGACGGCCGCGCTTTCGCTGATCGTCGCCGGGCTGATGGCGATGAGCCGCAGCGTGCGCCCCGAGGCCGTAGCGGCGTTGCTCGCGGGCTTACTCTTGCTTGCGGTATTCGTTGCGGTGGAGCGCAAGGCAGAGGACCCCGTCATCCCGCTGCGTCTCTTTGCCATTCGCAGATTTGCGGTGGCGAACATCTACACGCTGTTTTTTTACGCCGCGCTCGGCGGCGTACTCGTCTTCGTGCCCTTCGAACTGCAGCGCGTCATGCACTACTCATCGCCGGACGCCGGTTTGGCGTTGCTGCCGGCGATTGGAATCATTGCGTTTTGCTCTCCCACTGCGGGGCTGCTCAGCGGGCGCTTCGGCGCGCGTCCGTTTTTGATCCTCGGGGCCGCGATCTCCGCGGCCGGATACGCGCTCTTCGTGCTGCTCGGCACCCACGCGGCGTTCATGACGGCCGTGCTTCCCGCGATGCTGGTGCTCGGCGCCGGCGTCGCCCTGGCGGCCGCTCCGCTCACAGCGGCGACGATGAGCGCAGCCGGCGCGGATGACCTCGGAGCGGCATCGGGCATTAGCAATTCCGTTTCGCGGATCGGCAATCTCGTCGGACTCGCCGCGCTGGGCATTGCGATGGCGATGGATGGCGGTCACGCGCTGCCTGCTCCCTCACATCACGCGGGGTTTCGCGACGCGATGCTCTGCGCCGCCGCGCTGGCGCTAGCCGCGGCGCTGGTCGCGGTGTTTTTGCCGCCCGCGCGCAAGCGGGAGGCGAGCGCGTTGCGACGGAATCCCGGCGAGCAAGCGGAGGCTACGGTATGAAGTCTAGGGCTCCATTGAATGTCGCCGGCGCACTTTTGACCGCACTCGCGTTCCTCATGAGCAACGCGGGTATCACCCTTGCGCAAACGCCCACGCCTTCGCCCGCGCCTTCGCCCGCGCCGACGAGTACGGCCGCGCAGTTTTCATGCCGGACCAGCGACCTGGACGACGTCGCCAGCGTCTATTTCGGTTCGCCCTCGCCGCAGGAAGCCAAAGCCTCTCCGCCCATACCCGCTACCGCCCAGAACTACTTGGAAAAAGAACTTGCGGGCCGGCTCGAAGCCTGTCGCTCGCGGCTCTCCCCGGCATCGCGCAAAGGCGCGTGCGAAGTGGCTAAGGGCGAGGGCGACAACCCGAGCGAACTGTGGGCGCATCTAAAATTTTGCGAGGCGCTGCTGCAGCCGGAATCGCTGAAGGAAGTTACCATTCCGTGGAATCTGGCGGTCACTGCGACGCCGACGCCGGCGCCGGGAACGACCGCGCGGCCGGTTCCCGCTTCCACACCGCAACCGGTCATTTTCGTGTTGGGTGTGGCGGCGCCGTCGGATACGGCAACGATTTCGAAGCTGGTATCGACACTCGCCGTGTATTTGACGGACGGCGAGGACGAGTCCGGTTACCGGTTCACCGACGATGCGATCATCATTCCGGAACCGACGTGGACGACCGATTACTACGCAACGATGTGCGAGAACTCCGAAAGCGTGCGCGGAGCGATCATCGTCAGCCTTACCGCCGCGGGAAGCGGTTCGAGCGACCAGTTCTACCGGCGCCGCAATTGGGCCGCGGTCGAGGCGACCGCCGCATACGCGCAGTGTGCGAACCGCGCGCCGTCGGTAACCTGGATCTCGAATATCGAACAGCAAGACGATCAGCGCTATACGTTCACGCCGCTTCTTCCCTTAGCGCTGCTGCTTTCGCTGGCTGCGATGTACGAAGAGTTTACGCCGTCACGCACCAACTCGACGGTTACGACAACGGTCTTTCCGAGTCCCAAAGCCATTCCATCGACGGGCTATCAAACGCAGCAGCAAGCGACGAACAGCAAGACGTTCAACGGTGCGCAGTTCGGCAGTGTCGCCGGTGGATTCTTGGGTAGCGCGATCACGTATACGAATGCCGCCGCGCCGCTCTCGGCGCCGACCGTCGATCAGCAGACCTGGGATCTCTTGCAGGGACTGGCGATGAAGCTCATCGGCGACATGAATTGCTGGCAGCCGGTGCCCGAAGCGATCGGTCCGCCCAATGCGGCAGACATTATCGGGCCGCCGCGCGCGTTGCCGGGCTATAATCCGCCCGCAGGTCTGGGCAAATATCTTTCGGGGCGAGCCTCCGCACCGTTCTGCGGCGAGCCGGGGACGACGGAGTCCATCAAAGATCTCCTGATGGGAGGCCCATGATGATCGGCAAGACGATCGCCTTCGTCGCGCTCTTCGCGCTCGCGCTCGACAGCATTCCCGTCGTCGCGCAACAGAGCACGCCGGATTTTCCGGCGACGTTCAATTGCGAGACGTCGATGCAGAGCGGGCTCGGTGCGGTCGGCGGCAAGCTCAGGAGCGTCTTCTACGAACGCGACACGATCGTGCCTATGGGCAACGGCTGGTTCCACGGCATGGCGCGGCCGACGCCCTCGCCGAGCGCATCGACTCCGGCGCCGAAACCGACGGATGAACCCGCGGCGTACTACGACTACTACATCTACTTTCCAAATCCGGCGCAGAAAGATGGGACGCGGCAATACGTCTACATTCAGGTCGCGCCGTCGACCAACAAAAGCGAAGGATCGTTTTTCGTAGGTACGAGCCCGGGCGGTTCGGGTGGAATGAATGGCTCGTGGTGGAGCGTCGTTTATCCGCTCTCGGGCGAGAGCTACCACTACACGGAGTACCGTCCGTCGCCGGGCGCCCCGGTGCAGCAGTTCACGATCACGTACAAAGATTTGACGCAGGTCTGCACGCGAACTGCGCTGGCACTGCCGCCGCAGCCGACGCCGCAATTGGCGTGTTCAACGACGATATTGAGCGACGTGCCCACGCAATCGTTCGACAGTTACATGAGCATAACGCCGATTCGCACGGCCAATTGGTGGCAAGGCCTGGTTACCGATAGCCGTGCTCCCGGCGGGAAGATTCTCTACGGGTTCGATATCTTCACGATCGGTACGCGGCGGTTCGCCGTCGTGATCAATGTCGCGAGAGGCACGTACGCGATTGCAACGAGCCATCTGCAACAGGATTTGCGCGATACCGGCTGGACGATCGTCTACCCGAAACTCGAGGCCGGGTTTACGTTCAACGACGTCGTCTATCCGGAGGGCGGGAAACTGCCGGTCGCTTTCAAGATCGTTTTCAAGGACGGCTTCCAGCAGTGCGCGGTACCTCAGAAGTAATGGGAAATATCGGGATCATCGGGGCGACCGGAGCGGTCGGGCAGGCCATCGCCAAGGAGTTGCACGCGCAGGGCCGCGGCTACGTCGCGGTCGGGCGCGACCAGGCGCGGCTCGAGGCGCTCTTTGGCGGCGATCCGCTCGCGACGTGCCGCAGCTGGGACACGGAGAGCGCCGCGACGCTCGAGCCCGTGCTGGAAGGCGTCGAGAGCGTCATCTATCTGATCGGCGTCGAGTACTGGAAGTTCGATTTGCACCCGATCCTGATGCGGCGCGCGCTCGACGGCGCGCGCGCAGCCGGCGTGAAGCGCTTGCTGCTCATCGGGACCGTCTACCCGTACGGCCGTCCGCAAACGCCGCGCGTCGCTGAAAGCCATCCGCGCGACCCGCACACGTTCAAAGGACGCATGCGCAAAGAGCAAGAGGATCTGGTGCTCGCGGCGCACGTGCCGGGCGTCTTCGAGACGGTCGAGCTGCGCCTGCCGGATCTCTATGGGCCGGGCATGGAGAGGAGTCTTCTGACCTCGGCGTTCGTCAACGCTCCGCTTGGAAAAGCGTCGCAAGTACTCGGGCCGATCGACAAGCCGCACGAGTATGCGTTCATCCCCGATTGCGCCGCGGTCGCGCTGCGCGTGCTCGACGAGCCGCGTACCTACGGACGGTTTTGGAATTACGGCGGACCCGGCGCGATAACGACACGCGCATTCGTCGACGAGATCTACGCGCAATGCGGAAAGAAACCGCGCTATCAAGTCGCGACCAAGCCGCTGCTGCGTCTGCTCGGTCTCTTCGATCCGATCATGCGCGAGCTGGTCGAGATGAACTATCTGATCGTCGAGCCCGTGATACTCGATGATTCGGCGCTCGAGGGCGTCATCGGCGATCTTCGCAAAACGCCGTACAAAGAGGGTATCGCGCGCACGCTTGCCGGCTAGATTCGGGGCGGCGAGCATCGTCGCCGGGCGCTTGGTGCAGGTAGCGCAAGGGTGACTCGGAGCGCAAAGCTAAGTTCAACGCAGGTTAAACTCAGCTGGAGCTCTCCTTCCCACTATACGAGGAGTTTTGCTGTGCGGACGTTTCTTGCTTTAGCCTTATTCGTAGCCGCCGCTTTGGGGCTTGTGTCGACGGCGCGCGCCGTGACCGCGTCCGCCCCCGTGCGCGTGGCATCCTGCATCGTCTTTTCCCGGAGTTCACCCAATTCGGTCTTGACGCCGAACGTCGATCTCACCAACGGCGTCCAAGTTACGCTCGTCAACGACAGCGACAAGACCACGTCATCGATCACGGTGACCGGCTCGTATCACGGCCGCACGGTAACCGATTCGGCCAAGCTGATGATGAAGCCGGGTGCCAGCGTCACGATTGCCCGCTCGTACTATCCGCCATCGACGTACATCGACGCCGACGCGAAATGCCGCGTCGTCCACGTCGACTTCGCCGACGGCACGTCGTGGAGTGCTCCCTAAGCAAACGACGTCAATCGGATCGGCGAGATGGTCGCGATCGAGCAGAACTCGCCGATGCCGCGGGCAGGTGCTTCCATCGTTGGTCAGCGCTCCTGCGAAGGCGAGTTAGCAAAGTGCAGTCGCCAGAGGCGCCGTAGCGCCCGCGCGTCGGCGAAGCCGCAGCGCTCGGCTATCGATTGCACGGAGAGGTTGCGATCGCGCAAGAGCGTTCGCGCGTGTTCCAAGCGAAGAGCGGTCGCGTAGGCTTTGACGCTGCTTCCGGTTGCCGCGCGGAACCGGCGTGTGAGCGTGCGTTCACTCACGCCGGCAACGGCGGCGAGTGACGCGAGCGTGAATGGTTCGCCCGCGTGCTCGACCAGCCAGTCTTGCGCGACGTGTACCTCGGCGAAGGTGTGGTCGCGCAGTGCAAAGCACGGACTGAGCTGTTGATGCGTCCCAGGGCGCCGCGCGGTGACGACCATTTCACGCGCGGCCGCTGCGGCGATCCGCGGACCGCAATCGCGCTCGACCATCGCAAGCGCGAGATCGACACCCGACGCGACGCCGGCACTCGTAGCGATGCGGCCGTCGAAGACGTAGAGACGGTCGGGAACCACGCGTACGCGCGGAAAAGCGCGCTGTAATTCGTCGACGCGTTTCCAATGGGTCGTCGCGATTCGGCCGTCGAGCAGCTCGGCGGCGGCGAGGGCGAATGCGCCGACACAGACCGACGTGACCGTTGCGCCCGCATCGTACGAACTCCGCAGCCACCGCGTCAACGCGCGCAGCGACGCATCGCGCGCGACCGCCTTGCGGCGGAGCGTCGCGCTGCCCGGCACGACGATCGTGTCGCCCGCTCCGAGGTCGCCTGGAAGCGCTTGCAGTCCGCACAGACCGATGCGTTGCTCGGTTGCGAGACGTTCGTGCTGCGCGGCGAAGATCGTGCGATAGGGCGCGCCGGCGGAGGCCGCTTCATGGAAAACCTGCGCGGGTCCGGCGAGATCGAAGATCTCGACGTCGGGCGGAACCGCAAAGACGATGCGCTTCATGCGTGTGAGGCAGCCGTGAGGGCGGCGAGGGCGCCGTCGACGCCGGTGATGCGAGCGAAGCGGCGGCGCAAGACATATTCGGTGCGCTCGACGACGGCGTCGGCGGAAAGTGACTCGCTTCCGGGCTCGAGCGTTTTGGGAATCGGAAACGTCAGCGTAGCCTCGGTTACGAAATCGACGTCGAAGCCGAGCTCGCACCCGGCGCGCGCCGTGGTCTCGCAACATTGCTCGGTTTGAATCCCCGCGATCGCGAGACGGCGCACGCCCCGGCGCAGCAGCAGCGGCGTGAGCCCGGTGCTCGCGAAGCAGCTACGCGTCGTCTTGTGCATGACGGGCTCATCCGCACGCGGCGCAAGAAAGCTCATCAGGCGATAGTGGGGGCTCTCGACGTCGAAGTACTCGTCGGCGTCGCTATGAAGGAAGTACACGACGGGCGCGCCGGCGGCGCGGAATCCGTCGATCAGCCGCGCGACGTTTGCTTCGAAGAGCGGATTGTTGCGAAGCTGCCAGCGCGGCGAGGCTTTGAACGAATCCTGCGCATCGATGACGAGCAGGGCGCTGCGGTAAGGGTCAAGACCGGCCACACATTACTCCTTGAGGGAATATAAGCTGCGGAGACATATTTTCCGCAACTATATGCGAAAGCCCGGCATTTGACGAGGGCGCGCACGGCCTCTAGCGGATAAATCCAGCCAAGCGTTGCTCCAGTCGATCTGAATGAGCCGCCGGTTTCTGCACTCGTCTGCAGGTCTTCGCGCCGATTGTTTGGCCGACTTAGGCCAACCAAAAAAATAAGGGGTCAAGGATGACGCGTCGAAGCGGTTTGACATGGCGCCCATCGTACGCGACTACACGGTGATTCTAACCCCCGAGCCCGAGGCTGGTGGCTATTCGGTTACCGTTCCTGCCCTTCCGGAGGTTGCTACCCAGGGCGAGACCGTCGAAGAAGCGCTCGCGATGGCGCGCGAGGCGATTGAGCTGAGCCTCGAGGTCCGGCGGGATGAGGGCGATCCCATCCCAGCAGACGTAGCGCCCCTCGAGCAAAGAGTCCACGTCGAGATCGACGCAGCATAAGCTATGAGTGAACGACTGCCAGTCGTCACCGCGAAAGCAGTGGCCAGCGTTCTGCTGCGCGCTGGATTCACGGAGCTGCGACAGCGCGGTTCGCATCGGATCTTCGCGCTTGGAAAGCGACGCGTCATCGTACCCATGCACGTTGGTGACTTGAAGCCCGGAACGCTCAAGGCAATTCTCGATGCCGCAGGTCTAACGGTTGATCAACTACGTAAGCTGCTTTGATGCGACTATTAATGCGTTTTATGGAATCTGCACTAAGCGCCCACCAGAAAACGATGAGCACGAGGCACGCCATCGCGACCAGTAGCGGTACGCAACTCCGAACATGCTGAATGCGCCATACGTGTTTTGAGTCGGCACAAGCTCGAGCCAGCCCGGAATCAGGATTCTATTGCTGCACGACAGACTGCTTCGACCACTGGTCTAGGCCGAAGGTGACGATCGCGATCAGCGCGATCAGTGCACTTGGGTTAACTGGACGAAGCCGGGCAGACTCATAGAAGTGCTCTGTAACGGCGTAGAAAGAAATCGTTGATCAGTGCAGATAGCGTAACCGATCGCCAGGATCCGCAACTCGTGGCTGCTCGCCCCGAGAAGCCATCGTACAAGTCGCCTCGGAGCGCTCCTCGTGCTTTTGTGAAATTTTCAGCTAGGCCAACCGATCACGCAAAGTTAAGCCAGCCCCAGAAATAAGGGGTAAATAAACACAAAAAAACAAAAACGCCCGATCCTTCAATAGAATCAAGCGTTTTCAATTGGTGGAGATGAGGAGACTCGAACTCCTGACCCCTTACATGCGAAG
>DATJOG010000007.1:0-21553 GCA_035507275.1 Candidatus Acidiferrales bacterium | reverse complement strand
AACGATACACGAGTCGACGGCCGGCGGCGCTTTGGCCTTGAGCTCGCGCAAATCGTCGATCGTGCGTGCGCCGCCGTTGGCGGTCACGCGAATATCTGCGTCGCTCGCCACTTCCCGCAGCGCCTCGATATCGTAGCCTTCACCCATGCCGTCGCGGCGAATCTCGGTGAAGATGATGCGCTTGATTCCCCACATCGCGACGCGTTTGATCAAGGCATCGCGATCGACCGGCGTGCTCTCTTGCCAGCCGTGCGTCGACACGTGCTTTCCGCGCACGTCGACACCGGCAAAGACGCGCTCGGGAAAGCGGTTGATGATCGCACGCGCGGTACGCTCTTCGGCAACGAGCATCGTACCGAGAATGATCTCGGAGACGCCCGCGTCGATGCGCTGCTGCGCTTTGTCGAGGGTACGAATGCCGCCGCCGACCTGCACCGGCACGTCGACGGCCTTGCAGATCGCGCGCACGACCTCCATATTATCGCCGTGGCCAAAAGCCGCGTCGAGATCGATCACGTGCAAACGCTGCGCGCCCTGCGCGACGAAAGACTTCGCCTGCGCGACGGGATCGTCGGCATAGACGGTCGAGGTCGAAAGATCGCCCCGCTCCATCCGAACGCACTTTCCCCCGCGCAAATCGAGCGCCGGGATGACGATCATCCGCGGCTGCCTATCGGCACGAACGGTCCGGCCGGAGGACCGGTGTACGTGGCCTGCGGACGAATCAACCGGTTGTCGTGCAGCTGCTCGAGAATATGCGCGCTCCAACCGGCGGTGCGGCCGCACGCGAAGAGACAGGTGAATTCGTCACCGGGAATTCCTAGATCGGCGAGCACCGGCGCGGTGTAGAAGTCGACGTTGGCATAGATTTTGCGATCCGGATGCTCTTGGGCCAAAATGCGCTGGCTGTGGTTTTCGAGCTCGCGCGCGATCGGATACCATTTCGTGCCGCTATGCGCGGAGAGGTCTTTCGCAATCGCTTCCAGATGCTTTGCGCGCGGATCGCGCACGCGATATTCGCGATGTCCCATGCCCATGATGCGATTGCCTTTGGCAATCTCGTCGTGAACGAACTTCTCCGCTTTCTCCGGCGTACCGATCGCCGTGAGATTCGTGTAGGTGGCGCTCGCCGCGCCGCCGTGAAGATCGCCGGTGAGCGTCGCCAGCGCCGAGGTGACGCTTGCGTAGATATCCGCGCGCGTCGACGCGGTCACGCGTGCCGAGAAGGTCGACGCATTATACGAATGATCGGCAAGCAGCACGAAGTACGTGTCGAGCGCGTCCTCCTCGATTTGTGCCGGCGCCTTGCCGCTGCGCATATAGAGAAAGTTGGCGGCGTGCGAGAGATCGGTGCGCGGCTCGACCGGTTCGAGCCCCCGGCGGATGCGATCCCATGCCGCGACGATCGTCGTCATCTTCGCGATCAAATCGATCGCGCTGTGCACGTCGGAGACGTGTTCGCCGTGATTGTTGACCGGTACGAAAAGCGCGAGTCCGCTCGTGATCGTGCGCAGCACGTCCATCGGCCATGCCGTCTTCGGAGCGGATTGCATCGCGGTGATCAGCGGACCGGGGAGGGCGCGGCGCGACGCCAACTCGGCTTTGAAGGCCGCGAGTTCGGCGGTATTGGGCAAGTGGCCGAAGAGCAGGAGATGCGCGACTTCTTCGAAGCTCGCGTTTGGCGCCAGATCGTCGATGTCGTAACCTCGGTAGGTCAGGCGACCAATTTGGCCCTCGACATTACTTAAATCCGTATGCCCGACGACGACGCCTTCAAGCCCGCGATCGACAACCGTACCAGTAGACACCATTTCCTCCAGGAACTGCCCCCGAGAGGTGTCCGAGGGCCTTGGGGGATTATGCGGCGCTGACCCTCTTGCCTCCCAGCAAAATCAGGGCGGGAGACCGTTCCATCAGAGAAATGTCGCTGACCGGATTGCCGTTGAACGCCACGACGTCGGCGCGCTTTCCCGGCGCAAGCGCACCACGGTCGCCGACGCCGATCAGTTCCGCAGCACTCGTGGTAGCCGAGCGCAGCACCTCGATCGGCCGCATACCCATGTGCGCGAGAAGTGCAAAGTCTTTGTTATTCTCCTGGTGCGGGAATACGCCGGCATCCGTGCCGTAGGCGATGATCACGTTCGTAGCGAGCGCGCGCTCCATTCCCTCGTTGCGCACCGTTGCGGCGTACTCGGCTTTCTGCAGCGAGCCCGCCGGAATGTGATTGGGGTTGCCCGGCTGCAAAATCGAGTCGAGCGCCCAAATCGTCGGCACCAGCCGCGTGCTGCGCGCAACCATCTTTTGCAGTGTTGCCGTGCTGACGCCGGTACAGTGCTCGACGGAGTTCACGCCGCCTTCGACCGCCCACGAGATGCCTTTGTCACCGTGACAATGTGCGGCAACCTTGCGGCCGAATTTATTCGCTTCGTCGACGACCGCGGCAATCTCGTCGGGATTCATTTGCGGAATGTCCCACACGTCGCCGTAACTGAGCACGCCGCCGGTCGCAAGAATTTTTATCAGATCGGTATTGCGCTTGACGTGCTCGCGCACCACCTCACGGAATCCGTACGGTCCGTAAGAGACGCCGGACTCGATCGTCATATCTTCGTGCACGTAGTCGGGGAGGTCGTTCGAGTCGCCGTGACCACCGGTGATCGAGAGCGCCGGTCCGGCCGCAAAGATTTGCGGCCCGTCGAACGCGCCTTCCGCGATCGCGTCGCGTACCGCGAGATCGACTCCCCAGCCGCCGCCCACGTCGCGTACCGTCGTGAACCCGTTGCGAAGCATCTTTTGTGCGTTTCGCAAACCGTAAATCGCCGCTTCGCCGACGTTGTCGGCGGTGTGACCCGGCTGCACGAGGTACCGCGACGATACGATGAACGGCGCAACGTGCGTGTGGCAATCGATCAGTCCCGGCATGAGCGTCGCATCGCCAAGATCGATCACGTGCGCATCGGCGCCGGCGTCGCCCGCGTGCATGGAGACGATGCGATCGCCTTTGATCACCAGCACGCCCGGCGCGTGCAGCGTCATGCCGTCGAAGAGCCGCGCAGCCTTGAGCACGGTGACATCTTGCGCCGCGGCTCGCGCGCGCCACGGAATCAGCGTCGCCGCCGTAGCTGCGACCGCTCCGGCAATGAAGGCGCGCCGGCCGAGCGCGAGCTTTGCGTCGTCATACGCGCGCTGCGAGAATCCGCTGTGCGGGCAACGGCAATCGAAGTTCATGCAACATCCCTCACGTCGCGGCGAGCGAGCGCGTAGCCCACCAGCCGGTCGACCAGCGCTTCATAAGAGATACCGACCGAGGCGCATGCATCGGGCATGAGGCTCGTCGGGGTGAGACCGGGCAAAGTATTGACCTCGAGAATCTGCGGGCGGCCCTCTTTGGTCACGATGAAATCGGTGCGCGAATAATCGCGCAGACCGAGCAGCCGGTGCACCGAGAGCGCGATCATCTGCAGGCGTGCAGAGAGATCTTCGTCGATCTTGGCAGGCACGATATGCGTGCTCCCGCCCGCGCCGTATTTCGCTTCGTAAGTATAGAACTCGTCGGCGTTCGGAACGATCTCGATCAGCGGAAGCGCTTCTTCGCCGAGAATCGCGCACGTGAACTCGCGCCCTACGAGATACTCCTCGGCCATGATCTGACTGTAGTTCTTCGCGGCTGCGATCATGGCGTTGGTCCACTGCTCGTGCGTGCGCACGATGAGCACACCGATCGCGCTTCCTTCAAAGCGCGGTTTGATGACGAGCGGAAGATCGAGCGATCCCGGCAAGAGCGGCAGCGTGCCGCCCGAGAGATCGAAGAGGTCCCATGCGGCGGTCGGCAGGCCTTCGGCGGCGAGCAGCTTCTTCGTCAAATGCTTGTCCATCGCCAGGGCCGAGGCTTCGACGCCGCTGCCCGTATAAGGAACGCCGAGAAACTCGAGGATCGCCTGCGCTTGGCCGTCCTCGCCGCCCGGACCGTGCAGCGCGTTGAACACCACGTCGGGCGCGACCTCGCGGATCGAATCGATAAAGCGCCCGTCGTAATCGAGCGATTGCGCCTCGTAACCGAGCGACTGCAACGCGCGCATGACGCCCGATCCGGTTTTGATCGAGATCTCGCGCTCGGCACTGGAACCGCCCATCACGACGGCAACTTTAGCTTTCTTCTGCATGCTCTCGCTCATCGACAAAGACACCGACAAGATGGACTTCCAACTGCAACTCGACGCCGAACTTTTCAACAACCGTGCGGCGCACGCGCGCGAGGAGCGTCGCGACGTCCTTGGCGCTGGCCCCTCCGAGGTTGTTGATGAAGTTGGCGTGGAGGGTCGAGACTTCCGCGCCGCCTTCCCGCCATCCCTTACAACCCGCGGCTTCGATCAACCGTGCCGCCTTGTCGCCGGGCGGATTGCGGAAACAGGAGCCGGCGTTGGGCAACGCTACCGGCTGCGTGCTCTTGCGGCGCACCAAGCGTGCCTGCATCTCCTCACGCACTGCTTTCGGGTCGCCGCACTCGAACGCTAAATGCACGCGCGCCACGATCGCGTCGCGTGCGAGATTCGTGTGGCGATAAAAATACTGCAGCGCGATCGCGTGTGGCTTGGGCTTGCCCGGGCTCTGCACGAGAATCTCGCCGACGAACTCGCCGATCTCGCGATCGGTGCCCGCATTCATACGCAGCGATCCGCCGACCGTACCGGGAATCCCGGCGAGCGACCCAACGCCGATCGCGCCGAGCGATGCCGCGCGCGCCGTCACGACCTCCATCTTTGCCGACGCTCCCGCGTCGACGAGCACGCGGCCGCCTTCGACCCGCGCCTCAACCGACGTAAACGTACCGCCGAGCCGCAGCACGATACCGCGCAGCCCTCCGTCGCCGATCAGTACGTTGCTGCCGCTGCCGATCACGAACCAGGGCAAGCGCCGCTTGAAGCAGAGCGACATCACCTGCGCGACGTCGTCTTCGGTCTCCGCGAGCGCAAAAGCGTCGGCCGGTCCGCCGATCTTCCACGAGGTGTACGCCGCGAGCGGTTCGTCGAAGCGCACCCGGTCGCCGAACGTCTCGATCAGCGCCGCGCGATCCTCAACGTTCAGCAGCGACGCCGTTGCGAGTTCGTTCGTCAAGCTCATACGCGTACGTCGGCCGAATTCGCACGCTGCGCGAGCCGCGCGGCAACGTCGGTAATGTTGCCCGCGCCCAACATCAGCACGAGCGCGCCGCGCGGCGCCTCGGCGAGAATGCGCTCCTCGAGTTCGTCGACACGCGTGACGTAGGTGACGCGCGCGCCCAGCGCCGCGAGCGGTTCCCCGATGGAACGCTCGGAGACGCCGGGGATCGGCGGCTCGGAGGCGGCGTAGACCGGTGCGAGATAGACGCGATCCGCGCCTTTGAGCGCGTCGGCGAAATCTTTGGCGAGATAGGCCGTGCGCGAATACCGGTGCGGCTGAAAGGCTACGATAACCGGCCCGCGGTGATACTGCCGGGCGGCGGCGATCGTCGCGCGGACCGCGGTCGGATGATGCGCGTAGTCGTCGACGAGCACCATGCGATCGCTGCGCACCAAGATATCGAAGCGGCGGCGCACGCCCCGGAACGCGTTGAGTCCTTCGGCGACGCGCACGAAAGGAATCTCGAGTTCGCGCGCAACTGCAATCGCGGCCAGGGCGTTCTGCACGTTGATCGCGCCGGGCACGTTGAGCTCGACCGTTCCCAGGCACACGCCGCCGGCGATCACGTCGAACGCGGTGCCGAGTCCCTGCGCCTGGATGTTGCTCGCGCGCACGTCGGCACGCGGACCGAAAATACCGAACGTCACAGTGCGCGCGCGCCGCTCTTTTTCGACGAGCGACGCTGCGAGCGTGTCGTCGACGCCCACGATCGCAAGCCCGTCCTGTGGAAGCTTGCGCAAAAACTCTTCGAACGCGCGCACGAGCTGGGGCAACTCGTCGTCGCTCTGCAAATGATCGTTCTCGATATTCGTGAGCACCGCGATCTTCGGATCGAGCAGCGCGAACGAACCGTCGGACTCGTCGGCTTCGGTGACGAACCAACTCGCGTGGCCGTCGTAGGCATTCGTGCCGAGCGATCCATCGATGCCGCCGAGCACGAGGCTCGCGTCGACACCGCCTGCGCGCAGCACCGCCGCGATCATCGCGGTCGTCGTCGTTTTGCCGTGCGTGCCGCAGATCGCGATGCCGCCGCGGTTGCGCAGCAGCTCGGCGAGCATTTCACCGCGATGCAGAAGCGGAATCCCGCGCCGCTGCGCGGCGACGTATTCGGGATTGCGGCGGTCGATCGCGGAACTGACGATCACGGTATGCGCGCTATCGACGTTAGCGGTGTCGTGACCGATGCGAATCTCGGCGCCCTCTTCACGCAAGCGCGCGATGAGCGCGGTCTCGCGCACGTCGGAACCCGAGACGCGCTGGCCGCGCGCAAGCAGAATCCGCGCGATCGCGCTCATGCCGATCCCGCCGATGCCCACGAAATGCCAGGTTTTTTCCGTCACGAGCGTTTCTTCCGCGTCGTCAGCGCATCGACCCGGGCGAGAATTGTCGTAAGCGGATCCGCGGCGCGCTCGCGCTCGGCGGCCGCGCGCATCGCCGCCAGGCGTGCGGGCTTGGTGACGTCGGCGAGAATCGTGCGCAGCTTCCCCGCGGCGAGCTCCCGGTCGTCGACCACGACCGCCGCGCCCGCCTGCGCGACCGCCGCCGCATTGGAGCGCTGGTGATCCTCGGCTGCGTGCGGGTAGGGCACGAGAATCGCCGGACGCGCGGTCGCGGCCAGCTCGCCCACCGTCGACGCACCCGCACGCGCGAGCACCAAATCCGCCGCCGCATACGCGTCCGTCACGTCATCGAGGTAGGCTCGGATCCCCTCACCCTGCGGCGCGAGCGAACGCGACGCTCGAAGCGCCGCCCGCACTCTATCGTACTCTTGTTCGCCGGTGACGTGGATGAGCTGCCAGCCATCGGGAAGCCCGTCGCTGGTCAGGAGCGAGGTGAGCGCGTCGTTGATCGAACGCGCACCCTGACTCCCTCCCATTGCGAGCAGCGTCAAGCGTTTCGCGGAGAGCCCGAGCCGCTCGAGCGCGGCATCGCGCGAGGGAAGATCGCGCAGCGAGGCGCGCACCGGAATGCCCGTGTAGACGTACTTGCCGGAAAAATGCTCGTCGGCTTGCGCAAACGCGCCCCAGACTTCGTCGACGAGGGGCGCCAGCATGCGATTCGTGAGGCCCGGATGCGCGTTGGGTTCGAGCAGCGCGATCGCGCAATGCAGCAGGCGCAGGCTGCGCAGTACGAACGCCGCGGCGACGACCGGAAAACAGACGTAACCGCCGGTCGCGATCACGACGTCGGGATTCAGACGCACGAGCGCGCGCATTGACTGGAACAGACCGGCGAGGTTTGCGAAGCCGGTCGTCACCACGCGCGGCGAGCCCGTGCGTTTGAGCGGCGCCGCGCGCACGGTTACGAGCGGATACCCTGCCTTCGGCACGATCTGCGATTCGAGCCGGTCGGCGGTGCCGATGAACGTGACGGTCGCGCGATCGCCGAGCGCCTGAGCGATCGCGATCGCGGGATAGAGATGTCCTCCGGTGCCGCCGCCGGTAAAGACGACTTTCAGTTTATCCATTCGATATCGCGCGCGTGGCCCGTGCTGCTCGCAATCAATACGTCCTCGCCTCCCGGCCAGGACCGAAGGCGCGTGTGATAACGCCGCGTCGGACGATCGAACTCCATACGCAGCCACGCAAAAGGTGAAGCCGCCTGCGCGCTCTCGCCGATTCGCCCGATGATGCCGGCGAGACGCGCGCGTTCTTCTTTCGTCAAATGATCGGCGACGACCGACTGCATCACGACCGTCGCGGTGTTTGCTTTCGGCGATACGCGGCGCGGCAGCCATTCGAACATGTCTGCCTGCTCGACGACGAGCGGAGACGCGCGGGCGATCTCGATCGCTTGGTGCAAGCGCTCGATGCGTTCGGCGTCGTCGGCCCATACGAACGAAAGCAGACGCATCCGATCGCGCTCGTCTTCGATATCGAGTGGATGCAAGTCGCACGCGCCGCGCTCCGCTATGACACAGTCGCCCCCGACGATGCGCGTGTTGAGTCCCGCGCTCGCGCCGATCTCGAAGAGCCGAAGCGGCAGCGACGTGTTCCGTGCGAACGCGCGGAGCCCGGCGGAGAGCACGGTCGCGCGTAACACCTCGTTCGTCTGCGGCGTCTCTGCATAGAGTTCGCCGATGCGTTCGCGCCGTGAGACGAGCAGCTCTTCGACGATCTTCCAGATCGCTTCGTCGTCGCCGTCGCCGCCGCACGAGGGAAAGTGCGCCGCCAGCTCCGGCGCCTCGCCGCGCAGGGCAAGGTAGTGAAGCGCCCCCATGAGGCGGACGCCCGGCGTCGAGGCCGACGCGCGCGCAGGTGAGGCGGCAAAGAAATCGCGTACCACGCCGCCTTCGCGGTAATTGGCAAGCACACGCCCGGCGATTCGCGCGTAGAGCGACGAACGCATGAGCGCGAACGCCTCGATCTGACGCTCGAGATTGCGCTCCAGTGATGCGTCGATCACGGCTCGGTGACGCGCTGACCGCGACCGACGTTTGCGATCAACGCGACCGCGACGAGATTGACGATCAACGAACTGCCGCCGAACGAAATGAACGGCAGCGGTACGCCCGTGACCGGCCAGGACGACGTGACCACACCGATGTTGACGAAGGCTTGGATCACGATGATGGCCATACAGCCGATCGCGAGAAAGAACCCGAAGCGGTCCGGAGCCGCGATTGCAATCTTGATCGCGCGATAGCCGAAGACGATGAAGAGAATCACGACTGCGAGCGTACCGATCAAGCCAAGCTCTTCGCCCAGCACGGAGAAGATGAAATCGGTGTATTGCTCGGGCAGATAAAAGAACTTCGCGCGCGAGCCGCCGAGGCCGGCACCGAAGATGCCGCCGCTTCCGAGTGCGAGCAGCGACTGCACGATGTGGAAGCCGTAGTTTTGCGCGTCGGCCCACGGGTTGATGAACGCCAGCACGCGGCTACGCTGGTAGGGATTCGCCAGCAGCTCGATCAGCACGGCGGGCGTGGTCGCGAGCAGAATGGCGATCAAATGCGTCACGCGCGCACCCGCCGCAAAGAACATCGTGAATGCGATCATCACGATGAGACTCGCAGTTCCCATGTCGGGCTCTTTGAGGATCAGCACCGCCATGACTGCAACCGGAATGCAGAGCGGGAAGAGGCCTCGAACCAGCGAGACGATGCGCTCTCCGCGCGAGGCCAGCATCGCCGCGAGATAGATCACTAGCGCCAACTTTGCAAACTCGGAAGGCTGGAAGCTCAGCGAGGAGGCCCCGATCCAGCGGCGCGCGCCGTTCACGGAGAAGCCGACGTGCGGCACGAGTGCCGCGAATAGCGCGAGCAGCGAGAAGATGAGCACGTAGGGAGCTGCGCGCTTGAGCTGATGGTAGTCGATGCGGTAAGCGCCGTACGCGATCGCAAGCCCAACCACGAGCCAGACGATTTGACGCTTTGCATAGTAGGCGACGTCGTGATGTTCGAGCAGCGCAACCGCGCTCGATGCCGAGAAAACCATCACGAGCCCGATCGCGACGAGCGAGGCGATCGAGAAAAAGAGCAGCGTATCGGGTGGTGCGGCGATGTAGGAACGTCGCGTATTAAGCACCGGCGGTCTCCCGCAGCGCGTGTACGGCTGCCGCGAACTTTTCGCCGCGATCCTCCGCCGAGCGGAACATGTCGAACGAGGCGCAACCAGGCGAGAGCAGCACGACGTCGCCGGCAACGGCGAGCTCGCGGGCCCGCGTGACCGCTTCGGCGAGCGTACCGGCATGCGCGGTTTGTACGCCCTGCGCTTGCTGCGCGATATCGCCGCCGGCTTCGCCGATGACGACCAGGGCTTTCGCGCGCTGCCGAATCGCTACGCCCATCTCGACGAAATCGGTGCCCTTCGCGCGCCCACCGGCGATCAGCACGATCGGGCGGTCGTAGGCGCGGAGCGCGGCGACGACCGAGCCGGGGTTGGTCGACTTCGAGTCGTCGACGAAGAGCACGCCGTCGATCTCGTCGACGCGCTCGAGCCGGTGCGGCATCGCTTTGAAGTTCATCACCGCCGCGCGCAGCGCCGCCGTTTCGCAGCCAACCGCGTAGGCAGCGAGCAGCGCAGCCATCACGTTTTGCACGTTGTGCATGCCCGCAAGCGGAATCTCGTGCTTGCTCATCACCGTCACCGGGCGCGGGTCACCGCTTATCGGCGCGTAGACGACGTTTTCGCCGGCCATGTAGATCGTCGCGTTCTCGCGCCGGTCGCCGAGCGTAAACCAGAGCTGGCGCGAGCGAATCGCGCGCTCGCTCTTGCTCACGTCGAGCCCGGCGATGCGCTCGTCGTCGAGATTGCCGACGAAGTAATCGTCGGAAGCTTGATTGGCGAAGATGCGGAACTTCGCTTCGGCGTATTCATCCATCGAGTGATAGCGATCGAGGTGATCGGGTGCGATGTTGAGCAAGACCGCGACGCGCGGTTTGAACGCGCGAATCGTCTCGAGCTGAAACGAACTGACTTCGGCGACGACCCAATCGGCGACGTGCGCTTCGACCGCTTCGTCGATCAGCGGGTTGCCGATGTTGCCGCCGACGCGCACGCTCTTGCCGCACGAGCGCAGCAAATGCCCGATCAGCGCGGTCGTCGTCGATTTGCCTTTCGTGCCGGTGACCGCGATGATCGGCGCCTTGCACAACCGGTAGGCGAGCTCGATCTCGCCCAGCACCGGCACCGCGCGGTCCTGCACCGCAATCACGACCGGCGAATTGAGCGGTACGCCCGGCGAGAGCACTGCCGAGGTCAAGCGCTCGACGATCTCGTCGAGTTGCGAAGGCGCGACGAAACGCGCGCCGGTCTCTTCGACGCTCGCGATCGTCTCGGCGAGTTCGCCGCGCGGCTTCTCGTCGGTCGCAAAGACGGTCGCGCCGCGCGCGCGCAGCACGCGCACGCAGGATTGCCCGCTCTTGCCTAGGCCGATGACGAGAATCGTCTCGCGCGCGTCAAAGGTCATCATCGAACGACGAACCATCCGATGGCGGAGAGCACGAGCGACGCGGTCCAGAAACGCAGCGTCACTTTCGTTTCAGGCCATCCGCCAAGCTCGAAGTGATGATGCAGCGGCGACATGCGCAAGATGCGCTTGCCGCCGGTCGCTTTGAAATAGGTCACCTGCGCGATCACCGAGAGTGCTTCCGCGACGAAGACGCCGCCGATCAGGATCAGCAGCAGCATCTCGCCTTCGAGAATCGCAGCGCCGGAGAGCAGCGCGCCGAGCGCGAGCGAGCCGGTATCGCCCATGAACATCTTGGCCGGATAGCGGTTGAAAATCAAAAACGCAAAGCATGCGCCGAGGCCGAGCAGCGCGGCGTCCTGACCTGCATGCGAATAGCCCGGCATGAAGTTCAGGCCGAAGACGAGCAACGGCGGAATCATGGTCCCGGTCGCGAGCCCATCGAGCCCGTCGGTGAGATTGACCGCATGAATCGTTCCGGTGATCGCGGCAATTCCGAGCAGGAGCCAAACCCAATGCGGCGCCGTCAACATGTAGTCGCCGGCATGGAAGAGTACGTCGCGCGGATAGATCGCGGGCGACGCGTCGATCCAGCGCAAAAAGACGATCGCCACGAGCGCGCTCGCCAGCAGTTTCGTGCTCGCGCGCAAGCCCTGGTTGCGGCCGCGCATGATGCCGAGCAGATCGTCGAGCATCCCGATCGCGCCACAGGCGACGATCAGAAAGCAGGTCGGCAGCACCAGCGGCACACGAAACGCGAAGAGCGGAAAGAGAAACGGCACGATGAAGACGATGCCGCCCATCGTAGGCGTGCCGGTCTTCGCTTGATGCGATTGCGGCGCGTCTTCGTAGGCATGCTGGCGCAGCTGCAAGCGGCGCAAGAGCGGCAGCGCGATGAGTCCGGCCGCGAGTGCGACCACGAAACCGCCAAAGACGTGCAGCAGCACGGGAAGCACGAGATCGCCGCCTAGCGCCATTTGAGCACCACGATCGGCGTTTGCTCGTCGCTGTTGCCGTGCGGATTGTCGAGCAGCGCGCGCTCGACAAGCGCGCGATCGACGCCGGGCGAGGCGCCGAGCACTTTCGCTTTCTCCAAATCGTTCGCGTCGACGATCGCGCACGCGATGCCGCTGATCGCGGTAATCTGCGCGCAGACCGCGTCGGGATCGCGCGGTGCGAGCACGATCGCGCGCTCGAACGGCGGCATCGTGCCGGTGTAGCCGTCGATCGCGGCGATCGCCCCGCCGAGAATCTCGTAGAAGCGACCGCGTTTGCCGAAAACGCGCGCGATCGCGTGCTGCGCGGCGGCCGAGAAGACGCGCCACGCACCGACCTGATCGATCACCAGCTGCACCGATTCGGGCTGACTCACGGTCGCCATCGCGCCGGCCTGCCGCGCGAGCACGTAGGCGAGGCGCGACGGCCGAATGTGCTCGGCGACGACGAACTCACCCTGCGCGATCGCGACGGCCGTCTCGGAGACCGCGATGACGTCGCCCGGACGCGCGATACCGTAGACGGCAGCGGTGACGAGCGCGGCGAGATCATCGCCCGGCCGCACGATACGCGTGCGGACGGGAATGGCGACGACTCCGGGCACGCGCGTGATCAACGCTTCAACTCCTCGACGATTTCTTCCAACTTATACTTGCGCGAACCCTTGAGCAATACCGCGTCGCCCGCGCGCGCGTTGCTGCGAACCCAGCTCGCTGCTTCTTCATTCGTCATGAACGGCACGATGCGCTCCGAGGGCAACCCTGCGCTGCGTGCTCCCAGAGCAAGCTCGCCCGCAAACTCGCCGCCGACCAGCATCACGTCGACCTTCGTCGCCGCGGCGTGACCGCCGACGCGCCGGTGTAGATCCGCGGCCCCCTCGCCAAGCTCGGCCATACTTGCAAGCAACGCGATTCGCCGCTGGGCCGCTTCCGCCGCGAAGGCGTCGAGCGCGGCCATCATCCCGGCCGCGTTCGCGTTGTATGCGTCGTAAATCAGCATGACGCCGCTGGGAAGCGCGATGCGCTCGTAACGCCCGCTCGGCAATCCGATCTCGGGAATCGCCTGCACGATCTGTTGTGGTTCGACGCCGTATTCGACGGCCGCCGCGATCGCCGCGGCAAGGTTGGCGCGATTGTGCGCACCCGGCACGCGCACGTCGACGTCGTACTCGGTGTCGCGATCGCCGGCGATTTCGATCCAGCGCCGCGACCCTACCAGCGCGCTGACGCGCCCGTGGGTCGGAATCTCGCCGCCCGCCGCACCCGCGAAGAACCAATGCGCTCGCGATGGGAGCGAAGGCGCGCGGCGAATCGCGGCGACGTCGGCGGCGTTGATGATCGCTTGCGCGCCGGTTGCGAAGAGCGACCACTTCGTCTCTTCCAACCGCTCGCGCGAGCCCATGATCTCGAGATGCGCGTCGCCGACGTTGGTGAGAATGCCGAGGTCGGGTCTCGCCGCGCGCACCAGCGTTTCGATATCGCCGTAGTGGCGCGCGCCCATTTCGACGATCAGCACGTCGTGCTTGTCGTTGTCGGCGGCGAGCAGCAGCTTGCTCACGCCGATCTCGTTGTTCTCGTTGGCGGCCGTTGCGAGAACGCGATCGCCGTACCGCACCGCGAGCAGCTGCATCGCAAAGGTCTTCGTCGTCGTCTTGCCCGCGCTGCCGGTGATCGCGAGCACGCGCCCGCGAAAACGCGCGCGAGCGGCCCCGGCGAGCGCCAGATAGGCGTGCAAAGTATCCTCGACGACGAGCGTGGTCGTGTGCGGCACGGCCGCGTCTGGGTCGTCGACGATCAGCGCGCATGCGCCGCGCTCGACGGCGTCGCGCGTGTAGTCGTTGCCGTTGAAACGCTCGCCGTGCAGCGCCAAGAAGGTTTGATCCGGCGCGAGCGTGCGCGAATCGGTTGCAACCTCGATGTAGACGGGCGCCGTGTCGCCTTCGCGCACGAGCGCGCCCGTCGCTTTGACGGCTTCCTCGAAGCGCAGCTTCACGTTCGCGCACCACGTGCGGCGAGCGCCTCGTGCGCGACCTCAGCGTCGTCGAAGGGCAGCGTCTTCGTACCGACGATCTGATAGGTCTCGTGCCCCTTGCCGGCGATCAGCACCACGTCGCCCGGGTGCGCCTCCGCGATCGCGCGGCGAATCGCGGCGCGACGGTCGATCTCGACGACGTGTTCGTGCGCGCCGACGCCCGCTTCGATCTGCGCGACGATCGCTTCAGGAGATTCGTTGCGCGGATTGTCGCTCGTGACGTAGATGCGATCGGCGTAGGTGGCCGCGATGCGTCCCATCTCCGGCCGCTTGCCGCGGTCGCGATCGCCGCCGCAGCCGAAGACGACGATCAGCGCGTGCGGTGTCGTCTCGCGCAGCGCGATCAACGCGTTTTCGAGCGCATCGGGCGTATGCGCGTAATCGACCACGACGTCGACGTCGCCGCCGTTCACGTGCTCCATGCGACCGCGTACGCGTTCGAGCGCGTCCAGTCCATTCGCGCAGGTTGCAAGATCGATATCGAGCGTACGCGCGACGCCGATCGCGGCGAGCGCGTTGTGGACGTTGAAGAGGCCCGGGAGATGAATGCGCATCGCGACGCCGTCGACTTCGAAAGTCGAGCTCGCTGCGTCGCCCGCAATACCGCGCGCGACCAGATCGGCGTTGCCGCGCAGCGAATACGTGAGCGTGGGAATATGGCGCCGGATGCCGTCGAGCCAGCGCGCGCCGTGCTCGTCGTCCAGGTTGAGCACCGCGGCGTGCGCCATGGTGAAGAGCCGGCGTTTCGCGGCCGCGTACGCTTCGAGCGTTTGGTGGAAGTCGAGATGGTCGCGCGTGACGTTGGTGAGCGCCGCGACGCGGAAGCGTACGTCCTCGACGCGATCGAGCGCGAGCGCGTGCGAGCTGACCTCCATCGCGACCGCCCAGGCATTTTGTTCGCGCATCTGTGCGAGCAGCCCGTGCAGTTCGGGCGGCAGCGGCGTGGTGTTCTCGAGCGTCCAGGTTTTATCGCGCAGCTGGGCGCCGACCGTGCCGATTACACCGCACGCGCGGCCGGAGGCATTGAGAATCGAGGCGATCATACGTGTGGTGGTCGTCTTGCCGTTGGTTCCGGTGACGCCGAGCACGTCGAGCGTGTGCGAGGGATCGCCGCAGAAGACCGCGCTGATGGTCGAAAGCGCGCGGCGCGAATCCGGCACCGCAAGCACCGTGACGCTATCCGGGACACCGAGCGCGCGCGCTTCTTCCACCACGACCGCGACGGCGCCGCTCGCGATCGCCGCTTCGATATACGCATGCCCATCGGTGTGCTCGCCGCTCACCGCGACGAAGAGCGCGCCGGGTTCTACCCGGCGCGAGTCGACCGCGATGCTCGTAAACTCGCGCTGTGGATCACCGATGACGCGCGTACTCGCCGGCAGGCGCGCGATGAGCTGCGCGATCATCATGGCAGGATGCCCGCGTGCAGCATCGCTTCGCGGGCAATCTTATCGAACACCGGCGCCGCGACGATGCTGCCGTAGTATGCGCCGACCGGATCCTCGATCTTCACGTAGATCACGAAACGCGGATGCTCGGCCGGAATCATTCCTATGAACGATGCCGCATAGGCGCCCGGTTGATAGACGCCGTTCACGACCATCTGCGCCGTGCCGGTTTTGCCGGCGGTCGTGTAGCCCGGAATCTCGGCCGAGCCTTTGCCCGTACCGCCGGTCACGACCGCGCGCAAGAAACTGCGCAGTTCGGCCGCGACCTTTTCGGAGAAGACGCGGTGCTCGACTTCAGTTGGATAGGTGTAGACGACTTTGCCGTGCTGATCTTCGATCGCGTGTACGATGCGCGGACGCAGCAGCATTCCTCCGTTCGCGATCGCGCAGTAGTAACGCGCCATCGCGATCGGCGTGACCGACACACCTTGACCGAACGACATCGTCGGGAGCGAGAGTTCGCTCCACTGATCCGGCGAGGGCACGATATCCGGGCTTTCGCCGGGCAACTCGACGTCGGTCACCTCGCCGAAGCCCGCTTTGCGCTCCATGTCGTAAAAATTCTGCGCGCCGGTCGCCATGCCGACCTCGGCCGCACCGACGTTGTGCGAGTACTCGACGATCTGTTCGAGAGTCTCGGTATTTCCGCGCACGGGCATATCGTCGTCGGCGTTATGAATGGTATGTCCGTCGATCGTGAGCGATTCACGCGCCGGAAAACGCGACTGCAGCGTGACGCGGCCCGAGGTGAGTGCGGCTGCGGCGGTGACGAGTTTGTAGGTGGAGCCGGGTTCGTAGACGTCCGCCACCGCGCGGTCGCGGTAATCGTTGGGCGGATATCTCCAGAAATGATTCGGATCGAAGTGGGGGATGTTCGCCATGGCCAAGATCTCGCCGGTCCACGGATCCATCACGATAGCCGTGCCGTCTTTCGCATGATACTTCGCGACCTCTTGATCGAGCGCTTCTTCTGCGACGAACTGCACGTAGGAGTCGATCGTGAGGACGAGCGAGAGGCCGGGCTGCGCCGGTGTGACGACCGTCTCGTGGCCGAAGGGAATCGGGCGCCCCAGATCGTCGGTCTCGAGCGCGACCGTGCCCGAGCGGCCGCGCAGCAGATCGTCGAATTGGTACTCGAGGCCGTCGAGCCCGTTCTCGTCGGTGCCGACGAAGCCGAGAATCGTCGAGGCCATGTCGCCGACCATATCGATGCGTTTACCGGTGGCCTCTTCCTTGAGCGCGATGCCGCCGAGATCGGCTTTGCGCACGCGATCCGCGATCTCGACCGGGACCTTGCGCGCGATCCACACGAACCAGAGCGATTTATCGTGCAGCTCGGAGATCGTGCTCGGGTCGAGTTTGCCGAAGATCTTGGTGAGCGCGGCGACGGTTGCGTCGGGATCGGTGAGGTCGTGCGGCACGGCGTAGACGCTCTCGGAGGGAAGAGAGCGCACCAGCACCGTGCCGTTTCGATCGGCAATGAAGCCGCGCCGTGCGAAGACCTCGACGTTGTCGCTGCGCTGCGCGAGCGCTTTCGCGGCCAGCACCGGGCCTTGCACGACTTGGACGATGTAGAGCTTGACGCCGAGATAGGTCGCCATCAGCGCGCAGAGATAGAAAAAGAGCTTCGCGCGCATCGGTGCGACGCGCGCGAATGCTCGATGGTGCAGCACGGTTCGCGCCAACGGTTAGAACCAGGCGATGATCGCGTCGAGTGCCGGGAACTTTGTTTTTGCGACGAGTTTCGGCGCCTCGATGCGCACCACCGCAAAGGTCTGCGCATCGCGCATGTGCAGCTTCGATGCAATCGCGGCGAGCCGTTCCTCGGAGCTCGCCTGCGCGATCTTGTCGTCGAGACGCGCGGTCTGCTCGAGCAGCGCATCGCGGCGCGCCTGCGCTTTATCGAGGGCATAGCTCAACCCGGTTGCGTTGGACTGCAGCAGCACGTAGAGCATCAGCGCCGCGAGCGACACCAGCAATCCGGCGGTGACGCGAACGATGCCGTTGTAGCGCGCGCGTGTGTTCTTGACGATGCGCGTCTGCGTCGCGGTGCGGGCGCTGCGCGGATTGCCGATGCGTTGGGGTGCGACCATTAGCTTGCCTTCCGTTGCGCGGCACGCAGCTTAGCGCTGCGGGCGCGGGGGTTTTCAGCCATCTCGCGCTCGCTCGGCACGATCGGCTTTTTGGTGAGCACGTCGAGCCGATCGTCATCGCGGAAACTCTGCTTCACGATGCGATCCTCGAGCGAATGGAAACTGATGGCGACGACGCGCCCGGCGCCGCGCAGCGAGTCGATCGCGGCGTGGAGGCCTTCACGCAGCGCGTCGAGCTCGTCGTTGACGGCGATGCGCAGCGCTTGAAAGACGCGCGTGGCGGGGTGGATGCGTTCCCTCTTCCCGGGCCGGTGCACGACGCCCGCCACGAACTGTGCAAATTCAAACGTCGTCTTCGGCAGCGTGCCGGCACTGCGCCGCAGCACGATCGCGTGCGCGATGCGCCGCGCTGCGCGCTCTTCACCGTATTCGAAGAAGATGTCGGCGAGTTCGCGCTCGCTCACGGAAGAGAGAATGTCGTAGGCGCTGCGCCCCGCATAAGGATTCATCCGCATATCCAGCGGTGCAGAGTCGCGAAAGGAAAAGCCGCGCGCGGCATTATCGAGCTGCATCGACGAAACCCCCAAGTCGAAGAGCACGCCGTCGACCTGCGCCACCCCACAGTCGCTCAGGACGCGACGAAGCTCGGAGAAATTCGCGTGGATGAAGGTAAACGATGGATTGGTAATGGTTTGCGCGCGTGCAATCGCATCGGGATCGGCATCGAGCGCAATCAGACGGCCGGTCCGCAAGCGCGCGAGGATCGCCCGCGAATGTCCGCCCGCCCCAAAGGTCGCATCGACGTACGTCCCATCCGGCCGGATCGCCAAGTAGTCGATCGCCGCATCGAGCAAGACCGAGACGTGCATCATGGAGGCATCCCATCAGAAGAGCCCAAGGTCGGCCATGAAGTCGGCGACCTCGCCCTCCGGCGCGGCGTGCGCGGAATATTGTTCTTTGGCCCAGATCTCGACGCGCGTCAGCGCACCGATCGAGACGACCTCACGGTCGATGGAAGCGTAGCCGCGCAGCGCGGCCGGAATCAGCAGCCGCCCCTGGGCATCGCACGCCACTTCCTCTGTATGTGCGAAGAGATGGCGCACCAGCCGGCGGAAACGCTCATCCTTGCGTGGAGCCTCCTCCAGGCGCGCGCAGAGGCCCGCCCACGTGACGCTCGGGTAGAGGGCGAGACAAGGCTCAGGCTGGGCAATCGTGATGACGAAGCCCGCCCCAAGACGTTCCCGAAAGCGCGCAGGGACGATGAGGCGTCCCTTCTCATCGAGGGCATGCTCCACCGAACCCGTAAAGCGCGGTAGCTCCGCGTGCAATGTCCCTCCCCACGGCACCACCTGACACCACTTTGCACCACTATACAGGCAAAGCGTGACCACGGGAATGACGAACGTGTGTTCGTGCGGCCGGTGTGATCTTGTGAATTGCAGTAGAGGGCGAGAATAAGCAGAAGTCAGCGAGAACTTCAGAAGTGAATGAGAACGCGGCTTTCGATCGGCCTTCCCGAACACTCGCTCGCCATCACCCCCGCCTTGCTGAGAATTCTGGAAGTCAATGAGAATGCGGTCGCGCCGAGCTTCTCGATGTGCCGTAAGTTCGCCGGAGCAGCTAGGCCCTACGTGAGCGAAGGCCTTGACACGGCTTGCGACGCTTAGGCGTTCGCGTTATGCCCATAGCCATTTGACGGGCTAGAATCTTGCATAAGGTGGGACTTTTTTAGCCGCTGACGGCGGGCCGCGGCGAGCGGTCGCCTAAGTGACTACGCGTGGTTCGAGTTAGCAATGTATACACGGGAGAACGGGCCGAGGTCCCGCAACGCGCCCTTCACTGCGTCGAACGTGTATCGCCAAGGCTCGATGACCTTGTCCATTCCCACAACGAGAAAAATGGGCCTGAAGTGGGCATAGCCGTTTTGGATCTTCTCGTCGATCGCGGATAACACTGATTGACATTCGTCTATGGGGCTGTAGTAGGACGCAGGCGTCTTCACGTGCGCATATGCGTAGGACGAGGGCGTCTCGTGGTACATGACGTCAGTTTCTGCCGAGTTCAGAATAGGATACCAGTCAGGCACCTCGTGAAGACACGATCCCGCGTATGCGTCAAGTCGCTCAGTGAGGATGAACCGCTTCATCTCCTCGACGGCGGCCTTCTCGTTCCGTCCGCCGATCGGTGCCTGTAGTACAAACGAAAGCGAGCGGCCAGCGAGTGCCGCCACCGCGCTATCGTGAGTTGTGGACCATTGCGCTAGCGCGCTCGACATATCACTGATTGTGTTCTCAAGGCGGATCGTCGACGTCGTGCCGGCCGTGGTCACTTCGACAAAGCACTCGTCGCCGTTCGTGAGGTTGAGGATGAAATCGGGAATCCTGACGCGAGGCCCCAAAGCTAAAAACGCCGCTGGATCAAGCTTCGAGGCACTCGCCGGGATGTCACAGCTCTGCACTAGGCAATCCAGTAAGACGTTCAACTCGGCGATGACCTGCGCATACCTCAGGTTCGCAGTGTGCTTCGTCTTCTCATAGCGCATCGCTTGAGACACGTAGGGCGTCCCGTTGTACAGGAATTCCGGATTGAAGATTGCTGGATCTCGCGTATCCGCCCCGTGAAATTCGTCAAATCGAACTCCCAACGTAACTCACCTCGTCTTATCGTGGGATCCTTTAAAGAATTTTCGCACGGCATCAGCTACACGCTTCCAGAAACTTGGTATCGCCTGATGCGCTCGCGGGTTGTCGATCCGTCGAGCCAGCGCAATCATTTCTTTCGTGTACACGCCGGCCCAACGTACGCCGCCCTCGACGATAAAATAGTGCGATTTGCATGGAAAAGAGCCATTGCCGATGGACGGCCAGAGCGTCGGTCCTTTTGGCGTCACCTCGAGGACCCAGTGTCCGGCTCCGATGCCCGTGGTCACTTCGCGTTTGCAACCACACGCACACAGATGCAGCGCAGTGGCGTATTCAGCCGCGTGATAAAGAACTCCCGGCTGCAACTTCTCCGGAATGACATCGACACGATTGTACACGTAGCGCTCAACTCGCATCCTTGCACCCAGCATTATCGATACGATTGAAGTTCAACGTGTAGACGCTGGAGAAATTTTTCTCGTCTCCTTCGTAGAAAGTCAGGTATTGCTTCCACCTGATCACCGCAAGCGCTGCGTTGAGCGCATTTAGGTCCGCAATCTGGATGTTGAGCGCATAATCGTTGTCGAGGTCGCCAAATCCAATGGGATGGCGAGGCACACGACACTCTTCCGTGCTAAGCGTCGTACGCAGGAGACCGCTCAAACTGCGCCTATCGGTCATCGACACGCCCATCCCAACATCGATAAAAGCTTTTCCGAGTCTAAGAAGATCCTCGACGATCTTCCGCTTAGGTTCCGCTTTGTCGATACACAAGAACGTGAAATCGACCTCTCGGAACAGATCCGGCAGGCCCTCAATGAATTCTCGATGCGGCACGATGCCTTTGTGCATTCTGCCGTACTGAGCGTAAAGGTAGTCGACCTTGAACAAAGGGGGGCGCGCAAACACGTCGCCTTCCGTGGCTGCGCCAGGCGACCTGAACGCATTGTGCTGCAAAAAATGATCCCCATCGAAAAGGTGAATTGTCTTCACCGGCATTTTCGAAATGAAGTCAAGTATGTAGGAGCCTGTTCCGCCCACTCCTATAATCGCTACGGTGTGTCCCTCGAGCTTTTTAGAGACGGCTTGAATCCCAGCTCGAGTTGACGCCGTATCTCGATACACGAAAATAGACGGTTCCTCATCGTAGTCACGGACGCGACCCGTTAGCGGCGTCGCTGTATTGTCGATTCGGCGCGCGTATTTCCACATCTCTTCGACATAGGAGGTCACGAGGTCGTAGTAGTTTTCGTAGTTGTTCTTTTCAGCGTTG
>DATJOG010000006.1:0-17133 GCA_035507275.1 Candidatus Acidiferrales bacterium | reverse complement strand
CGCGCGCGCTGCAACGACCCGCTCGCGAATGACCGCCGAACGTTCTGCGTCATCGCGGCGCACCATGTCGTCGAAAGGCACGCGTGCGATTTCGATTTGGAGATCGATGCGGTCGAGCAGCGGGCCCGAAAGTTTGCTGATGTACTTCGCAACGCTCGCATCGTCGCAGCGGCACTCCGCGCCACGCATACCGCGATAGCCGCACGGACAGGGATTCATCGAGGCGACGAGTTGAAATCGCGCCGGATAGGTAAACGTGCCGGCTGCTCGCGCGATCGTGACGGTGCCCTCTTCGAGCGGCTGGCGCATCACTTCGATCGCGCCGCGCCCGAATTCGGGCAATTCGTCGAGAAAGAGCACGCCGTGATGCGCGAGCGAGATCTCCCCCGGTTTCGCCATCGGCCCACCGCCCACGAGCGCCGCCTGGCTGATCGTATGGTGCGGAAAGCGAAAGGGCCGCGTGCTCATCACGCCGGCGTGATTCGCCAAGAGCCCCGCGACGCTGTAGATTTTCGTCACGTCGAGCGCTTCGCCGAGCGTCATGGGCGGCAAGATCGATGGTAAACGGCGCGCGAGCATCGTCTTGCCGCAGCCGGGCGGTCCCACGAAGAGCAGATTGTGTCCGCCCGCTGCCGCGATCTCCAGCGCGCGTTTGGCTGCGCGTTGCCCGCGTACGTCGGCCAGATCGCCGTGCACGAGCTCGTCGCAGGGCTCGAGCGCAGGAGCCTGCGTGTGGCGGCGCCATTGGCCGCCGTTGCCGAGAATCACCGCGACTGCGTGCTGCAGCGAATCGACCGCGTAGAGTTCGATGCCGTCGACGAGCGCGGCTTCGGCAGCATTGCGTTCCGGCACGATCAGTTTGCGGAAGCCCGCGCTGCGCGCCCCGAGTACCATCGGCAGAATTCCGCTGACCGGGCGCAGCGTGCCGTCGAGCGCGAGCTCGCCGAGCGCGATCGCACCTTGCAGTGCAAGCCGGTCGATCTGTTCGTCGATCGCGAGCAGCGCGAGTGCGATCGCGAGATCGAAGGCCGGGCCCTCTTTGCGCACGTCGGCCGGCGAGAGGTTGATGAGCAGGCGTCCCGGCGGATAGGCGAAGCCGGAGTTGAAGATCGCGGAGCGCACGCGTTCGCGCGCGTCGGTCAGCGCCCGGTCCGGTAAACCGATGATCGTCAGCGCCGGTGAGCCCGGCGAGCTATCCGCTTCGACGCGCACGACGTAACCTTCGATGCCGAGCATGCCGGCACAAAACGAAAGGGAGAGCATATCGAACCCTCCCTCTGCGCCGCACGAGTGCTATGACTAGGGCTTCACGAGGCGGGTCGTGCCGCTAAGGCTCGACCTCGTCGTGCGTGCTGCGCATCTCCCCCGCGTAAAACCCGTACTTGCCCTTGATGTGTTCCCAGCCGGGTTTGGGATCGCCGTAGACCCATCCCACGTCGATCGCGCGGACCGGATCGTCGACATAGTCGACATAGTAGCACTTCCCTTTGTAGGGACAGGTGTAGTCGTGCGACGAGAGCTGCAACTTCTTACTGACGGCCGACGCGTCGATGTACCAGTTGCCCTCGACCTTCGCCACCTGATCGCCGGTCGCGTCCGCGAGCAACGCGCCGGTGCGGTTTTCATAGATTCTTACGCGCATGGCGGAGGTTTTTCCCGAGCCGAGAACCTGCGCCTTCATGCTCAAACCGATCCTCGAACTCGACCGCCTCGTCTCCGCCTCGCCGGAGCCTCACGCGGTCGCAGTCCGCGGCGACGGCGTCTGGATCTCCTCGCGCGCGACGCGCCGTATCGACGTGATGGAGCGCGACGGCTGGCGCAAGACCGGCGAGATCGAACCGCCGGGGATGCCATGGGGTATGAGCTTCGGCGGCGGCGCAATCGTCATGACCTGCGGCGAAGGAAGCGACGACGACCGCTTCATTCGCCGCTACATTCCGGGCGACGGCTTCGACGATTTCGTCATCGCCTGCCCCGACGACGCGGGTTCGCATCTCGCGCTCTACGGCGGGCGCGTGCTGCTCGGGCAGTGGTACAACAAGCGGCTGCTGCTCTTGGCTGACGACGGCGCGATCGCGCACGTGTGGAACGCGCCCCACGAAGTCTGCGGCGTCGCCGTGATCGACGACATGGCCGCCGTGCTCGGAACCGACGACGAGAACACGACAGAGTATTTCATCTCGCGCATCGATCTGCGCAGCGGCATCGCGACCGACATTGCAACCGTGCCCTTCCGCGCGCGCGGTCTCGCGTGGGACGGCAGCAAGTTCTGGACGAACCATCGCGAGGCGGATCGCACGGTCACCTTCACGCTCTTGCCCGACTAGTGCACCTCACCACACTCGACTGGTGGATCGTCGCGCTCTCACTCGGCGTCACGTTTGTGCCGGCGATCGTCCTCGCGCGCCGGGCCGGCAAGAACACCGCCGAATTCTTCGCGGCAGGCCGCAACGCGCCGTGGTGGCTGATCGGTATCTCTCTCGTCGCAACCACCTTCTCCACCGACACACCCAACCTCGTAACCAATCTCGTGCGCGACGGCGGCGTCGCCGAGAACTGGGTGTGGTGGTCGTTTCTGCTCACCGGCATGGCCACCGTCTTCTTTTACGCGCGCCTGTGGAGGCGCAGCGGCGTGCTCACCGATTTGGAATTCTACGAACTGCGCTACTCGGGCAAAGCCGCGGCCGCAGTGCGCTGGATTCGCGCGCTCTACCTCGGCTTATTCTTCAACTGCTTCATCATCGCAAGCGTCAATCTCGCTGCAGTGAAGATCGCGAACGTGCTCTTCGGCTGGCCGCGCTGGGAGACGCTGCTCTTTTGCGCGTTCGTGCCGATCGTCTTCGCCGCGGCAGCCGGGTTGTGGGGCGTGATGGTCACCGACATGATTCAGTTTTGCATTACGATCACCGGTGCTTTCGCCGCGGCGTTCTTTGCACTGGGTGCACCCGGCGTCGGCGGACTGCACGGGATGGTGGTGCGCGTTGCGGCGATGCATCCGCACATGCTCTCGATTCTCCCCGATTTCGGCGATTGGAAAACGGCGCTCGCGATCTTCGTGATTCCGCTCACCGTGCAGTGGTGGTCGGCATGGTATCCCGGCGCTGAGCCGGGCGGCGGCAGCTACGTAGCGCAGCGCATGCTCGCCGCGCGCACCGAAAACGACGCGCTCTTCGGCACCTTTGCCTTTCAGGCGATGCACTACGCGTTGCGGCCGTGGCCGTGGATCGTGGTCGCACTCGCCTCGACGATCGTCTATCCGACCCTCGCCGACATCCACGCGCGGTTTCCGTACGTTTCGCACGCGCTGCTGGGCGACGACATTGCCTATCCGGCGATGCTGGTCTTTCTGCCGGCCGGGTTTGCCGGCTTCATGGTTGCGGGGATCTTCGCGGCCTATCGCTCGACGATCGAAACGCATCTCAACTGGGGCACGTCGTATCTCGTACACGACTTCTATCGCCGGCTGATTCGTCGCGACGCCGGCGAGCGGCACTACGTGCTCGTCGGCCGTCTCGTCACGGTGCTGCTCATGGTGGTGGGCGTCGGCTTCACGTTTCTGCTCGACACGGCGAAAGACGCGTTCTCGCTGCTGATCTCGATCGGCGCCGGCACCGGTCTGATCTACCTGCTGCGCTGGTACTGGTCGCGCATCAACGCCTGGAGCGAGATCAGCGCGATGTGCGCATCGTTCGTGGTCTCACTCGGATTCTTCACCGCGGGGAAATTCGGGCACGGAGCCGCCGGCACGACGGTGCTGCTCGTGACCGTCTCGGTGACGACCATCGTCTGGTTGCTCGTCACCTGGCTCACACCGCGCGACGACCAAGCGACGCTGGCGGCCTTTTATGCAAAGGTCCGCCCGGCCGGACCCGGCTGGCGGGCGGTTCGAGCGGCGACCGGCCTTCCGCCCTCGCCCGACTCGCCGACCCAAGCATTCGCGGGCTGGGTTCTCGGCCTAGCCGCCATCTACGGCGTCCTCTTCGCGACCGGCGCGTTCGTCTACGGGCATCCGGCGGCGGGCAGCCTTTGGGCTCTGGTCGCGTTAGGGGCTGCGCTCGGCCTAACACTCATGATTCGTAAGGCTTCTCCACAGATTGCACAAGGCTAAGGTCGCCGATTGTGGACAACGAGGGCCGACGTTTTCGCGCGAGAAAGCCCGCATTTCATGGCTGAGCACCCGGAACTGCCTCATCGCACAGGACACAGCGTCCTCGATTTCGTCATTGCAACCTGTGCGGTCGTCATCTCGCTTGCATCGCTCTGGGTTGCTTTACGAGCAGACCAAACCCAGGAACAGCTCCTCAAAGCTAGCGTCTGGCCGTACGTCACGTACGACACGAGTGACGTTACGCCGGAAGGCCGGCCGCGGATCGAGTTCATCCTGACCAACGAAGGCGTCGGCCCGGCGATCGTCCGCTCGTTTGCCGTCGCTTACAACGGAAAATACGTTGGCAAGGTGCATGATTTATTGAAGGCCTGCTGCGATGTGGCCGGCGAGCCGCACGTGCGGGTATTTTCCTCGACGGTGCAGTCGCAAGTGATCATGGCGCATCAGACGCTTCCGTTCATCATTGTACTACCGAAGCTCAACTCGACGCACGGTTACGCGCGCGCGCTGGCGTCGCGGTTCAATGTTTCGGTGAAGATGTGTTACTGCTCCGTGGTGGGCGAATGCTGGTTCTTGGATTCGCGTGAGGACCAACCGCAGGCCGTGAGCAAGTGCCCGCCCGCGCAACAGCCACAGTATACGAGCTAAAGGAGAAGATCTGTTGAAAGTATCACGCCCGCTCTGCGCAGTGCTCTGCGCCGTTCTCGCCGCGTGCTCGAACTCGGGTTCCTCGAGTTCCGGCGGCGCATCGAGTGCGACGAAGACGATCGGCGTCTCGATCCAAAATCGCGAGGCGCAATTTTATCAAAGCATGGAGAGCGGCATGAAGAGCGAGGCCGCAAAATACGGATATTCGCTGGTCGTCGTCGACGCGAATCGCGATAACGCCAAGCAGCAGAGCCAGGTCGAGGACTTCATTTCCAACAAAGTCGCGGCCATCGTGCTCACCCCGTATGACTCGACGGCGATCGGCAGCGCAATCGCCGAGGCGAATAAGGCGAACATACCCGTCTTCACCGCCGATATCGCGAGCACGAGCCCGCTCGGAACGGTCGTCGCGCACGTGGCGAGCGACAACGTGCAAGGCGGCATGCAGGCGGCGAAGCTGATCTGCAAGGCAGTCGGCACGAGCGGCGCGGTTGCTATTCTCGACGAGCCGGAGGTCACGAGCGTGCAGGATCGCGTCAAGGGATTCAAGGCGGGGCTCAAAGCGGATTGTCCCGGCGTGAGCGTCGTTGCCGACGTCGACGCGGGCGGCGAGCGCGCCAAAGCCGATAGTTCGATGAGCGACGTGCTTCAGTCCAATCCCAACGTGAAGGGCGTCTTCGGTATCAACGACGACTCCGCGCTCGGCGCGGTGAGTGCGATCAAGGCCGCCGGATTGACGGGCAAGATCGCGGTGGTAGGATACGATGCGACGCCGGAAGCGCGCGCGGCGATCAAAGCGGGAACGATGTACGGCGACGCGATCCAATATCCCGATCGGATCGGCGCGCTGACCATCGACACGATCCACGACTATTTCAGCGGCAAGACGCCGCCAAAAGTCGTGCACGTCCCGGTCGGCACCTACACGCGTTGACTTCCGCTCCGCTGCTGGAGATGCGCGGCATCGGGAAATCGTTTCCCGGTGTTCGCGCGCTCTCCGACGTCTCGCTGACTCTGCAAGCCGGGGAAGTGCTCGCGCTCGTAGGTGAGAACGGCGCCGGAAAATCGACGCTGATGAAAATTCTTGCCGGCGCGCAGCGCGCCGATGCAGGCTCCATTGCGATTGATGGTCGCGAGGTCACGATTGCGTCGCCGCGCGACGCCGAGTTGCTCGGCATCGGCATGATCTATCAGGAGTTCAACCTGGTTCCGCAACTCTCGGCGCTGCACAACATCGTGCTCGGCAGGGAGCCCGTGCGCAACGGCGTCCTCGATGAAGGCGCCGCGCGCGAACGCGCGCAAAGCGTGCTCGCCGAACTCGATATCGACCTTCCGCTCGACCGCACGCCGGCGCAGCTCTCGGTCGCGCAGCAGCAGCTCGTCGAGATCGTCAAGGCGCTCGCGAAGAAGGCGCGCATCATCGTCATGGACGAGCCGACCGCGGCGCTCACGGAGCGAGAGATCGAGGCGCTCTTCGCGATCGTGGCGCGGCTCAAGGCCGCCGGTGCGGGCATCATCTACATCTCACACCGTATGGACGAGTTGCCGAGAATCGCCGATCGCATCACCGTCTTGCGCGATGGATCGGTCGTGGAGACGCGCGCGGCCGCTGCGTTTCCGGCGCACGACGTGATCCGCGCGATGGTCGGGCGCGCGCTCGACGCGCAATTTCCGTACCTCGAACCCGTCGCATCCGGCGCCGCGGTGGTGCTCGAAGTGAACGATCTCGTCCGCCGCCCCGCGGTCAACGGCGTGAGCTTCTCCGTCCGTGCGGGCGAGATCGTCGGCTTGGCCGGCTTGATCGGCGCCGGGCGAACCGAGATCGTGCGCGCGATCGCCGGGGCGGATCTGCCGGATGCGGGCAGCATCGCGATAGGCGGAAACCGGGTTGCGATTCGTTCCCCGCACGACGGTATCGCGGCCGGCATCGCGTTCATTACGGAGGATCGCAAGGCGCAGGGGCTCGTGCTCGGGATGAACGTGCGCGAGAACACCACGCTTGCGCACCTCGAGCAGTTCGTCGGTGCCGACCACCTGATTGCGCGCGCGCGCGAAGCGGCGAGCGTGCGCGACCTGGCCGATCGCCTGCACGTGCGCACGCCGAGCATCGAGCAGCTGGTGCGCAATCTCTCGGGTGGCAATCAGCAGAAGGTCGTGCTTTCGAAATGGCTGCTCGGGCGGGCGCGCATCTTTCTTTTCGACGAGCCGACACGCGGTATCGACGTCGGTGCGAAGGCGGAGATTTATACGTTGATGACGACGCTGTTGGCTGGAGGAGCCGCAATCGTGATGGTTTCGAGCGAGTTGCCCGAAGTGCTCGGCATGTCGCACCGCGTGCTCGCCGTACGCGGCGGACGCATCGTGCGTGAGTTTTCTCGCGAAGAAGCGACGCCCGCCGCGGTGATCGCGGCCGCGACGGGGGCGGCCGCGTGAACGCGATTCTGAAAAACCTTTGGCTGCGCAACGCTTTGCTCGTGCTGATCGTGGCGTTCCTCATGGGCATTGTGAACGCGCTCGCAAAGGGCGCCTTCTTGAGTCCCTACAATTTGGTGACGGTTCTCGAGCAGATCTCGTACAATTGCATCCTCGGCGTCGGGCAGACGTTCGTCATCATTACCGCGGGCATCGATCTTTCGATCGGATCGCTCGTCGCGATGAGCGGCGTGGTGATGGCGCAGGTTGCGAATCACGCGCCTTTGAGCGGCGCTCTCCTCGTGCTGGTCACGCTGCTCGCCGGGCTCACCGTAGGCGCTGCCGCGGGTTGGATCAATGCGCTTCCGGTCGTCAAACTGAATCTGCCGCCGTTCATCACGACGTTCGCGATGCTCGAAGTCACACTCGGGCTGTCGTACATCTTTTCCGGCGGGCACCCGGTCGCGGTGACCAACGCGATCTTTTCGTCGATCGGAACGGGCGCGGTCTTCGGCGTGCCGGTCCCGGCGATCTGGATGGGCGTCGTGGTGGCGATCGCGTCGGTCCTGCTCGCGCGCACGCGTTTCGGGCGCTACGTCTTCGCGCTTGGTGGTAACGAGGAGGCGGCGCGCCTCGCCGGTATCGCGACCGCCCGCGTCAAGACCCTGGTCTACGTGATCAGCGGGATGTGCGCCGCGATCGTCGGCTTTCTCTACATGGCGCGCTTTTCGTCGGGTTCTCCCGACACCGGCACGCACGATGAATTGCTCGAAGCGATCGCGGCGGTTGTGGTCGGTGGTACGAGCCTGATGGGCGGCCAGGGTTCGATCCTCGGCACATTCTTCGGCGCGCTGCTCATCGGCTTGTTGTATAACGCCATGAACCTCATCCACGTCGACTCGTACCTGCAGAAAGTCGTCCTCGGCGTCGTGATTCTTCTCGCCGTGGTGCTGGATGAATTACGCAAGCGTTATATATCGCGCTCCTGAGCATCGCGATGAAGAGCTAGAACGGGAAGTCGTCCTGGGTCAGGTTCGCATTTAGGTTGTAGTCGGTGAACGACTGATCGAGTACGACGGTGCCGCCGGAATAGAGAATCTGGCGCAGCGGCCAATGCGTCGTCTGCGAGAGCCAGAGCTTCTGTTCGGTCACGCCGCCGTCGCTTGCGGGGTCGGCAACTTTGAGATCCAGCAGATCGGTCTCGACGCCGCCCATCTTCCCGCCGGGAGCCTGCGTCAGCTCGCCTTTGACGTTCGCGTAGGTCGCGACGATGTTTTGCGGGAGGCCGTCAGGAATCGTGTAGCCACGCAGCGAGACGGCGCGTCCGTCGTGTAGATCGACTTTCAAGTGGATGCCCGAGAGAAACCCGCCCTGGTGGCCGCTCACTTGATCGCCGCCGGCCCACACGCCGCCCGATCCTTTGCCCGCGCCCGACTCGATGAGCGTTTTAGCGAAGTGCGGCTTCATGAACGAGTAGTCGTAGACGCGGTCTTGCACGTCGGTGCCTTTTGTTTCGTGCGAGTGCAGTTTGAACGTGTACGACGTTACCTGTGCGAACGCCGCGTTGAACGCATCGATCGCCGGCGCGCTCTGCGCGGCGCGAGCAGGAGTTAGAAGTGCGGCGAAAGCCGCCGCGATCAAGACGGGAACGAGTTTGCGCTGGTGCATGAATCCTCCGATTGGCTAAGCTGACGGTCCGGGTTGTCCGGGTTCCTCGTAAAGTAGTGTGCCGTGTTTGCCTTCGACCCCGATGAGCACGTCGCACTTGGCGTCGGCCGCGATCTCTTCGATCGTGCGGCCGAGCGGGGCGCCCGTGTACTTGCCCTCTCGGAACGATCCAAGGATGATCAGATTCGCTCTTTCGCGCTTGGCGAGGTCGAGTACCGCCTGTTTGGTGGAACGGGACTTGATGATTTCGGTGCGGATCGAAACGCCGCTGGCGTTGGCGATGGTTTCGGCTGCGCCGAGCGCGTCGAGCGCCGCTCGCTCTTCGATTGGCATCTCGGCGTCGGGCGGAAGCGTGTAAGGAACCTCGATCACGTAGATGGCGAGAAGCTCCGAGCGCTCGCCCCGCGCGAGTTTGGCGCCCAAAGCCATCATGTGACTCGAGAGAATGTCGGCCGAGAAAACGACGACGATCGAACCGACCATACGCTCGAGCTCGGTCGTCGCTTCCTTGGCGAGCTTCTGCACGAACGAAGCCGGGGGATGCAGCATCCACCAGATCGTCGAGCCGATCGCAAAGCCTACGAAGAGCGCGATCAGCGCGCCCGCAAGCGTGATGTGAACGACACCGTCTTCGTAGATCACGTGCGCGTTCCGCCGTAGATAGCACGCAGACGGATTGCTCCGAGCGCGATCATCGCGAGCCCGAGCACGATTCCGGTGAAGCTCGCTGCGAGCGGGTAGTGCAGTATGCGCGTCAGGATGATCGCGCCGACCACGATCATCGCGAGCGCGAGCACGGTCCTAACGGCGCGCATCGCTCGCTCGCAGGTTGGAGACGTACTCGTCCATCAGCTCGAGTTCGCCCGCGCGGCGCAAGATCTCGATTTGCTCGCTGCGCCAGTCGCGCTTGCGCGAGCGAAGAAGCGGAAGACGCTTGCGCGCGCGGTAGACGAAATACAGAACGATGCCCAAGGCGATCCACGAGGGTCCCGCGATGCGTCCGATCGGGTGCGTGATGAGCGTGAACGTGAGGATCGCGGTCATGCCGATGAAGCCGATCGCCGCGACGACGGGAAACTCGACGCGCTCGCCTCGGAACGTCATTGGAATGTTGATGGGAATTTTGAATTTGCGCGGGCTGAGCGGATCGGTCAAGCGCAGCGCGACCAACGCGACGAAGACGAACGAGTAGCTGGTAGCCGCGCCGAACGCATAGAGATCGCCGAGAAAGTCGATGCCGCTCTCTCCGTTGAAGCGCTGCGCGTAAAATGCCGCAACGTGCGGATCGAGCGACGGGAGCGCGGCGAAAGTCACCGCGAGCAGCGCGACGGCGGTAAAGACCAGCAGCGAAATCATCGGCGTGCGGAATTGCCGGTGTACGCGCTGAAAGATCGAGGGGAGAAGGCCGCCCGAGGCCATCGCATAGGCGATCCGCGAGCTTCCGAAGACACCGGAGTTCGAGGAGATCAATAGCAGAATCGCACCCAGCACCGGCACGTAGATCGCCGCGAGTGCGCCCCAGTAGGGAACTTCACGCGCTATCAGCGCGACCGCCTTACCGTTATTGTCGTTGTTGCCGAGCCATTGCCAGAGCATCTGGGTATGCCCGTGCGCATCGAGCGGTATCGGGTGCCAGGTGTGCATCCCGAGCGCGAGATTCGCATACGCAAGCGCGAAGATGAGAATCGTGAGTATGAGCGCCGTCGAGGTGCGCGGAATGATCGAGGCCGGGCGCTGCGTCTCCTCGGCGGCCTGCGAGATCGACTCGAGTCCGACGAACGAGACGATCGCGAGCGAGATGCCCTTCATGAAGTCGAAGGGCGAAGGCCAGCTGGTCTGCATGGTGTGGACGAGAAGATTCGGACTGAACGCAAAGAGAAACCCGAGCGAGAGAATCGCGGTCTCGCTCGCGATGTCGAGCGCGCTTACGAAACCGTTGAACGCGGTCGACTCGCGCACGCCGATGATGTTGAGAATGCACAGGCCGCAGATGAGCCCAACCACGACGATGAAGTGTACCCACGGGTGCCACGGCGCCGAGAGCACCGGCAAGAGTTCGCTCAAATAATCGACGCAGCTCCACGAGAAGAGCGCGATGTCGATCGTGAAGTCGAGCAGTACCGCCCAGCCGGCGATGAATCCGAAAATGTCGCCCAAGCCGCGGAGCACGAAATACTGGCCGCCGCCGGCGACCGGATACGTCGCGGCCAGCTCGGTGTAAGCAAGACCGATGCAAACGTAGACGATGCCGGCAAAGAGAAACGCGACGTTGGAAGCGCCTGCCGCGGCGCCGAGCACCAGACCGAGCCCGACGAAGATATCGGCGCCGACGTCGGAATAGCCCCACGAAAATGAACCCCAGGGCGTGACGGATCGCCGAAGTTCCGGTTTGCGCGCGCTGTTCATTCCTGGGCTAGAAGATGATCCCGATTGCGGTGCGCTCGAGCGCGTTGATCATATATTCGGTGTGCGCGTACTGCTCGTGCAAGCCGTATTCGTGGAAGATACGCAGCGCTTCGTTCAGGCGGTTGACGCCGTCGCGCAGTTCGTTGCGGTCGCGTTTGCCGTCGGTTGCTTTTTGCAGCACCATCGTTGCGTATTTCAGCGCGGTCTTCGCGTACTCTACTTCGTTGTTGATCGCCGAGAGTTCGTGCATCGCGGAGAGGTATGCTTCGCGCGCTTCGTCGTAATCGCGCCGGCGCGTCGCGATCATGCCCTTGAGCACGTTCTCGAGCGCGTCGTTGCGGTTGCGCGAACTGGCGAGCGCGCGGTCGAGCGCTTGGCGCAGCGTGGGGTCGGTCGTCGTACCGCCCGACGAAGGCGAGAAGGTCTTGAGTGGTTTGGCTTCGGGCACCGGCGCGGTCTGCGAGTGCACCATCGCGGCCGGCCCGAGCAGTCCCTGAATGTCGGCCATGAACTCGCTGGCGTTTTGATAGCGGCGGCCCGGGTCTTTTTCGATGGCGCGCATGATCACGACTTCGAGCGCTTCGGGAATGTTGCGGTTTATTTCGCGCGGCGGCGTCGGCAGATCGTGCACGTGCGAATACATCGTGGCGACGATGTCGTCGCGGTCGTTGCGGAAGGGAAGTGTGCCGGTGAAAATCTCGTACATGACGATGCCGACCGAATAAAGGTCGCTGCGCACGTCGGCCGGTTTGCTCAAGAAGCGTTCGGGAGCCAGATACGATATCGTGCCGACGATTTGCCCGGTGCGCGTCGTCTGCGTCACCTCGCTCGCGCGGCGCGCGAGGCCGAAGTCGGTGAGCTTGGTGTGCTTGCCGTCTTCGACGATCATGATGTTGGACGGCTTGATGTCGCGGTGAATGATACCTTGCGAGTTCGCGTACTCGAGCGCTTCGAGCACTTCGTAGATGTAGCCGAGCGCCTGTTTATAGCCGAGTTCGCCGCCTTCGAGCGCGGAAAGCGTTTTACCGCGCACGAGTTCCATCACGATGTAGGATATGCCCGAATCTTCACCCGCATCGTACACGGCGACGATGCGCGGATGATTCAAACGCGCCATTGCACGCGCTTCCATAAGAAGGCGTGCGTTGGTCTCGTCGGAACGTTCGACGAGCACCTTGACCGCGACGTCTCGACGCAGCGTTTTGTCGAGGCCTCGGTAGGTGTCGGCGGTTCCGCCGCGTCCGAGGAGCTCGGCGATCTCATACCGCCCGCCGAGAGTCCGTCCTTGGAGTGAATCCACTAGCCCGTTGTATCCATGGGTCAGAAAGCGTTTCGATGCACGGCTATACGATTACCGTCTATGGTCACGATATCGAAGCGGATTCGCGCCAGCGGGGCGACGATCTGGGCGTAGTCCGATGCGATCATCCGTAGTTTTCGGCGTTTTCGGGCGTCGACCGCAGTCATCGCGGTGCCGAAGGAGCTTCCCGCTCGGCATTTGACCTCGACGAACACGAGGGTCGTTCCGTCGACGCAGACCAAATCGATTTCCCCGCCCGGAACGCGTACGTTGCGCGCCACCACGCGGTAGCCGCACGCCGTTAGATGCCGGGCGGCTAGCTCCTCACCCCGGCGGCCCTTCCCACTGTTGCTCGGACGGCTCATCGCCGAATACCACTGCGTCGTCCTCGGCGCCGAACAAGAGTTCGAGCTGGGCGGCTTTGACCCGCGCCCAGGCGGCCCGGTGGTGGACGCTCGGCCCGTGCTCGCGGAGCGCCGCGATGTGGGCGGGCGTGGCGTAGCCTTTGTGCTCGGCAAAGCCGTAACGCGGATCCTCCCGGTCCAGTTCCGCCAGCAGATCGTCGCGGTAGACCTTGGCGACGATCGAAGCCGCCGAGACGACGGCGCAGAGCGCGTCGCCCTTGATGAGCGGTTCCTGCGGCCCGGCAAACGAGCGGATACGCACCGCGTCGGTGTAGAGATATTCAGGCATCCGTCCCAATGCGGCGATCGCGCGCTCCATCGCGAGCACGCTCGCCCAGTAGATGTTGAGGCGGTCGATCTCGGCGACGCTCGCGACGCCGATGCCGTAGCCGGCGGCGCATGCCATGATCTCGCAGGCAAGCTCGCGCCGGCGCGGCGGCGGAACGACCTTCGAGTCGTTGAGGCCGCGCAGCATCAGCGGTTCTTCGGCGACGACGCACGCGGCGACGACCGGGCCGGCGAGCGGCCCGCGCCCGACTTCGTCGACACCGCCGATCAGACGAAACCCGCGGCCGCGCGCGGCGCTCTCGTAGCGGTGCAGACGCAGCAAGCGCCGCCGCTCGCGCTCGTAGGCGTTCTTGTGCTTACGCTGCTTGGGCGTCATCGTCGCCGGGAGCTTCGAGGCTGATGCGTCCGAAGACTCCATCGTTGAAGGCTTTGATGTAGGACTGCGCCGCGTTGTGCTCGTCGAGCTCGCCGCCGCGGCGCACGAAACCGCGCGCACGCGCGAACTCGGTGAGTTCGGGCACGCCGCGCACGCCGCGCGCCAGGCTCCAGCGATGAAACTCGATACAGACTTCATACGGGTCGTAGCGTTCGCGCGGCACGGCGCCGATCAAGGCGAGCTTCCACTGCGACTGCGCGGTGTCGATCTTCGGTACGAGAATGCCCGGCGTATCCATCAGTTCGACCGAGGGTCCCAGCCGAAACCATTGCAGTTGACGCGTCACACCGGCGCGGTCTTCGGTCTTTGCCGCGCCGCGGCGCAATAGGCCGTTGATGATCGAGGATTTGCCCGAGTTCGGCACGCCGACGACGATCGCACGCGAGATGCCGCCGCGTGCTTTCGCGCGCGCGCTCAAGGCGGCGAGTAAAGGCGAGACGCTTTGCTGCTGGCGCGCTTCCACGGCGATCGCTTCACGGCCGCGCGCGGCGAAATCTTCGATCCAGCGCTTCGTGGTCGCGGAGTCCGCGAGGTCGTCACGGCTGAGCGCGACGATGCGCTCGCGCGAACCGATCAGGCGATCGAGCGCCGGATTGGCGTCGCTACGCACGGCCCGCGCGTCGATTGCTTCGATGACGATGTCGATCAGCTTGAGATAGTCGGCGATGCGGCGCATTGCGCGCGCCATGTGGCCCGGATACCACTGGACGATCCGGTCGAGGCGCTCTTTCATAGCGCGCCGATCGACGTGAACGGCCAAATGCCGGCGAGCGCTTTCCCCGTGAGATCGCTGTCCGGCACGGGGCCGAAGACCCGCGAATCTTCACTCACCGCACGGTTGTCGCCGAGGACGTAGACGCTCTGCGGCGGCACGGTGATCTCGGGCGCGCTGCGATCGTCGTGATAGCGGACGTAGGGCTCGGACAGCGGGTTGCCGTTGACGTAGACGACGCCGCGGTCGATCCGGATCCGGTCTCCCGGCAGGCCGATCACGCGCTTGATGAAGAGTTCGGGCGTCGCTCCGTCATGAAGAAACGTGACGACATCGCCGCGCTTGGGCGCGCCGAAGCGATATGCGACCGTGTTGATGAGAACGAATTCGCCCGAGCTGACGTGGGGCGACATCGATGGTCCGGAGACTTGCCAAAAACGGACGAAAAATGCGGCGATCAGCGCGCCGAGGACCGCCAGCTGCAGCACGAGGCTCGCGAACGAGCGCAGTTGCACGAACCGGACCACGGCTGCATCATTTCGCGATTATTTCAAGATTTTCATTTGGCTGAGCGGCCAGAAGATCAGGAACGCACGGCCGGTGAAGCCGGCGCGCTCGCCTGTGCGCGGGCCGGTTGCGAACGTTCCGGCATCCTGCGCGAAGCCCCAGATGTGCGAATCTTCCGAATCGTTGCGATTGTCGCCGAGCATGAGATAGCAGTTCGGCGGAATCGTATCGGGTGAGGTCCACTGCGATTTCGGCGGGATGTTCGCTTCCGACGGATCGAGGGCACGCCAGCCGAAGCCGTCGTTGACCCAGATACCGTACTTCTCGATCTTCAGGTCGTAATCGGGCTTTTGCGCGATGTACGGTTCGTCGAGCGCGACGCCGTTGATGTAGACGACGCCCTTCGTTATGCTCAAGCGTTCGCCGGGAAGTCCGATCACGCGTTTGATGAAATCGTCGGGCGTCGGAATCGGCGGCGGGAAGACCACGACGTCGCCTTCGTGCGGCTTGTGAAAACGATACTCGAACTTGTCGACCAAAAGCACGTCGTGTACTTCGAGCGTCGGCACCATCGACGCCGACGGTATGTAGTACGTGCGCGCTACGAACGTGATCAGCAGCCATGCGGCGACGCCGGCGTAAATGAACGGGTCGAGGTACTCGCGCGCGATCGTGATACTGCGGCCGTTCGAGGCGGCCGCCACCGGGCGGATCGAAAGCGCGATGCGCGAGACGAGAATGATTGCGACCAATCCGAGAAGATCGTATGGAGTCATAATACTTTCATGTGAGGCCAGAGAACCATGAGCGCGCGCCCGGTAAACGAGGCTTTCCGCACAAATCCCCATACGTGCGAATCGTCGGAATAGTTCCGATTGTCGCCGAGCACGAAATAGAAGCCGCGCGGAACGCGGTCGGATGCCTGCCACATTCCCCGCGACGGGATGTCGGCCTGCGCGGGATCGAGGGCGACGCCGTCGACGTAGATCGAATAATCGCGGATCGCGAGATCGTACTTTGGAGGCTGATTTTCGTAGGGTTCGTCGAGCGGGCGGCCATCGCGGTAGACGATACCGTCGTTGATGCGAATAGTGTCACCCGGGGCGCCGATGACCCGCTTGATGAACGCGTCGGGCGCGCCGCGAACGGGCGGTGTGAAGACGGCGATATCGCCGTCGCGCGGCGGCCGCAGACGGTACGAAAATTGATCTGAGAGAAAAATATCGCCGATCTGCAGCGTGGGAATCATCGAGATCGACGAGATGTAGAAAACGCGGACGACGAAGACGAACAGCAGCAACGCGACCAGCCCCGCCACCACGACGATTTCGAGCGTGGTCCGCAGAGCCGTAAGTGATCGCCGGCTGTTTACTTGGCGGCCTTCTTTTCCTTGATGCGCGCGGCCTTACCGATCTTCTCGCTGAGGTAGAAGAGGCGGCTGCGGCGGACGATACCGCGCTTGCTGACTTCGATCTTCTCGACGCGCGGGCTGTGGATCAGGAACGTCTTCTCGACGCCGACACCGTGGGCGACGCGGCGGACGGTGATCGATGCGTGAGCGCCGCCACCCTTATTGACGGTGACTACGCCTTCGAACATCTGAACGCGTTCCTTGCCGCCCTCGACGACTTTGGAATAGACTTTGACGGTGTCGCCCGAGCGGAACTCCGGCACACTGTCCTTGAGCTGTTCGCGGTTGAGGACATCGATGACGTTCATAACCCGGGAAGTCTATCATGGCGCCGGGCCCAGGGGCAAGGGGTTTAGCCGCCCTCGGGGTCCTCGGACGCTAAGAGGTCCTTACGGCGGGCGATGGTCCGCAGACGGGACTGCTCGCGCCGCCATTCGGCAATTTTGGCATGATTTCCCGAGAGGAGGACCTCCGGAACGCTGACCCCACGAAAGACCGCCGGCCGGGTGTAGCTCGGATAGTCGAGCAGCCCCTGCGCGAAGGACTCGGCTTGGGCCGATTCGGCCGCGATCGCGCCTTCCAAGAGCCGGACGGTGGCATCCATAAAGGCGAGCGCCGGCAACTCCCCACCCGTCAGGATGAAATCGCCGAGGGAGTACTCTTCGAGCGGATAGAGCGCCGCGAGCCGCTCGTCGATGCCCTCGTAATGCCCGCAGATGAATACGAGGTCCTTCTTGCCCGAAAGTCTTTGCGCCATCGGTTCGTCAAATTGTTCGCCGCCGGGTGAGAAAAAGATTATTTCAACCCTTTTTTTCTTGCCGACAGCCTTTTCA
>DATJOG010000005.1:0-102081 GCA_035507275.1 Candidatus Acidiferrales bacterium | reverse complement strand
CGCTCGGGATGACAAGAGGCGTCCCTCGACTACGCTCACTGCGTTCGCTACGCTCGGGATGACTAGAGGCGTCCCTCGACTACGCTTCGCTACGCTCGGGATGACAAGAGGCGTCCCTCGACTACGCTTCGCTACGCTCGGGATGACAGCGCAGACTTGACCGCTTCCACGAACGCGTCGACGTCGGATTCCGTCGTCGCCCAGTGCGTCATCCAGCGCACTTCGGGCAGAGCCTCGTTGAAGAAGTAGAAGAAAAATTGTTCCTGCACGCGAGCGATCGCCTCGCGCGGCATCGTGGCGAAGACTGCGTTGGCGCGCACCGGACGCGTGATGGTCACACCGGGAATTGCGCTCACACCGGCGAGCAAACGCTGCGCCATCGAGTTGGCGTGCGACGCGTAGCGCAGCCAGCGCGCGTCGGCGAGGAGCGCTTCGAACTGCGCCGCAATGTAGCGCATTTTCGAGGCCAGCTGCATCGCTTGTTTGCGTACGAACGGCGCGACGTTCGCGCTGAGCTCGGGATCGAAGAAGCAGATCGCCTCACCACCCATGAGTCCGTTCTTGGTGCCCCCGAAGCTGAGGACATCGACGCCGAGATCTTTCGTAATGGCACGCGGTGTCGTACCGAGCGCGGCCGCCGCGTTAGAAATGCGCGCGCCGTCGACGTGTACGGCCAACCCGTGCGCGTGCGCGAAGGTGCAGAGCTCGCGCAGTTCCTGCGCCTCGTAGATCCCTCCGTACTCGGTGGTGTTCGAGATCGAGACTGCGCGCGGCTGGGGAAAATGCTCGCCGTGCCCTCCGAGAAGATATGGCTCGAGGTCGGCGGGGCGTAACTTGCCGTCGACGGTTGGAATCGCGATGACCTTCGACCCGGCGAAACGCTCGAAAGCGCCGCATTCGTCGGTTTGGAGATGCGCGCTCGCTGGAGCGAGCACGGCCTCCCAGGGACGCGTGAGACAGCTGAGTGCGACGACGTTCGCGCCCGTACCGTTGAACGTGAAATAGACGTCGGTCTCCGCGCCGAAGTGCGCGCGGAAGCGTTCGACTGCGCGTGCGGTCCATGGATCGTCACCATAGCCGACCGCGTCACCCTCGTTCGCATCCAGAATCGCTTGCAAAATCTCGGGTGCGACCGGAGCGTTGTTGTCGCTTGCAAAACTGCGCTGCGTCACAATTGCACCGTCGTTCCCCGATGCGCCACGTCGGCCTTCCAACCCAGGGCCGCGGTGGCCGTCGCTGCTAGTGCCGCAGCGGACGCGATCTCGCCGTGTACGGCGTAGAGGTGCGGCTTCGTCGTGCAGGTCTGCAGCCAGCGCCGTAATTCATTGCGGTCGGCGTGCGCGCTGAAACCGGCGAGATGCGCGATCGTGGCGCGAACCGGAATTTTGTCGCCGTAGAGCGAGACGGCTGCGGCGCCGTGGGTGAGGATGTAGCCGAGCGTGCCGGCGCCTTGGTAGCCCGGGAAGATCACCGTTGCTTTGCGATCGCCCAGATGGTTGTAGAGATGATGGAGAATCCGCCCGCCCGAGGCCATGCCGCTTGCCGAGATGATCGCGTGCGGGCCGGTAAGGTGATTGAGCGCTTTCGATTCTTCGGTTGTTACGTGTATGGTGAGGTTGCGTAAACCAAACGGCGTCGTGGGCGTATCGTTCGGGATCGGCTTGTGCGCATCGGGAAAAGCCTCGAAGACGTCGTCGATCTTCTCGGCCATCGGACTGTCGAGATGAATCGGCAGCCGCGCGACGGCGTCGTCATTTGCCTGGATCGTCGCGATGGCGAGCAGGATGTCTTGCGAGCGTTCGATGGCAAAAGCCGGGATGACGATGGCGCCTCCGCGCGCGATGCCCTCGTGCAGGACGCGCCGCAGATCCTCGATGGGTTGCGGCGGGTGCACCTGGCTTGCGTAGGTCGATTCGCAGATGAGTTCGTCTGCCGCGCCCATCGGCTCGGGATCGTAGAGCAGCGGACGGTCGTAGCGGCCGAGGTCGCCGGAGAAGACGACGCGCTTTCCCTCGAAGGCAAGCGCGGCAAAGGCCGAGCCGAGAATGTGCCCGGCGTTATAGTACGTTGCTTCGATGACGCCCGCGACGTCAAAGGCCTGGTGCAGTGCGACCGGGTGTACGAGCTTCATCGTAGCGTCGACGTCGCGCTGGTTGTAGTAGATCGGCGGTGCGTACGGACGCTGGTGTTCGTAGCCGCGCTCTTGCAGCTCTTGTTGCAGGTGCGCCGAGTCGTCGAGCACGATTTGCGCGATCGGCCGGGTCGGCGGCGTGCAGTAGACCGGACCGGCGAATCCGTCGTGAATGAGTTTTGGCAGATACCCGACGTGATCGAGATGACCGTGGGTAAGAATTACGGCGGCGATCTGCGATGCGGCGACGGGAAGCGGCGCATCATTGAGCGCGCGCACGCTGGCGACGCCCTGAAACATCCCGCAGTCGACGAAGACGTGCTTGCCGCCCACGGTGAGCAGATGCTTGCTGCCGGTTACCGTGTCGGCTGCACCGACGAAGGTGAGCTCAGCCACGATTGAACACCACCGATGAAGGCAAACCTTGACGCAGATAGTGCTCGAGACAACGGTCGACCAGACTCTCCGGCGAATCGTCGCTCAGAATCGTTGCGCCGGTCTCTTTTTTCACCATCTTTGCAATATTGACGAACTCGTCGGAGATGCCGCCGGAATGGGTCACGATGCCGATCAACTTTCCCTCGTCGTAGGCGATCGAGAACTCGCCGAGCGTGCCGCTGCGCCCGCCGATGAAGAGGACGAAATCGGAGCTATGGATATTCTGGGTCTCGCGTCCCATCAGGCCCGAGCCGGTGAAGACCATCGCCGTATAGGGCTGCAGCGGCGAATCATAGATGTTGACGTGCTCTTCGCGCGAAAGCGCGGGCGAGACCCCGAGGCTGACACCGCCGGCTTCGTGCGCGCCCAGAACCGCCGCGTGCGGCAGGCCCGGACTTGCGCCGGTCACGATCGTGGCACCGCGCTCGGCGATGCGGCGCCCCAAACGGCGCGCAAGCTCGAGCTCGGGCTTCGTAATGTCCCCGCCGGCGGAACCCATTACACCGATTTGCATTTTCATGGGGCGTAAGGTTTATGGCGATGCAAGAGGCTACCTACCAAGATCTCGCGGCGCGGTGGAAGAGGCTGCGTTCGCGCGGCTTGCGCGTGCGCGAAGTCGCATGCGTCGGCGCGCCGCGCACGCTCCTGTGTGCGGAGTATGGCGATCACGCGCTGCCTGCGGTCTTGATTGCCGCCGGCGTCCACGGAGACGAACCGGCCGGACCGCACGCGCTGCTCGAACTGCTCGAAACCGATGCGCTGGATCCTCGTTTTTCCTATCGTCTTTGGCCGTGCACCAATCCGAGCGGTTTCGACGCGCGCACGCGTGAAAGCATCGACGCCGTCGACATCAACCGCACCTTTGGGCGCGGCGGAGGATCGCCCGAAGCGCGCGCAATCGTGACCGCCAATCGTGACTATAAATTCGAGCTCGCGATCGACCTGCACGAGGACGATGGGGCGAGCGGCTTCTACTGCTATGAGTACGGCGGCGCCGGAATCGGCGCGAGCGTCGTCGACGCCGTCGCCGCTCGCGGCGTGCCGATCGATGCGCGCGGACACTTGACTCCAGATCCGATCGCCGAGGCGCAGGAGATCGGCGGCTTTTCACTCGTGCTGCTGCTCGCGCGCAACGCGGCGCGGCGCGCGCTGACCTTCGAAACGGCTTCGCGACGCCCGTTCGAAGAACGGGTTGCGACGCATGTCGCAGCAGTGAAACTCGCGCTTCTCAGGCTCCCGTGAAATGATCATTTTGGTCAAGCTCGAAGCTTCCGGCCATGGCGCAGCGTGATCAATTAGAAGTCGACGTACTCTTCGTCGGCGCGGGCCCCGCCTCGCTGGCGGGCGCGATTCGTCTGGGGCAGCTTGCCAAAGAGGCCGGACGCGAGCTGGAGATTCTCGTGATCGAGAAAGCCGCCGAGATCGGCAACCACGGGCTCTCCGGACTCGTGCTCGATCCGCGCGCGATTGCCGAGTTGATGCCGGACTGGATCGAGCGCGGCGCGCCGATCGAAGCGCCGGTTGGACGCGACGAGCTCTGGTTTCTCACCAAAAGCGGCAAGATCAAAGCGCCTTTTACTCCGCCGCCGCTCAACAACCACGGCAAGTACGTCTCGTCACTGCAGCGTCTGACGAAATGGATGGCCGCGCAGGCCGAAGAGCTCGGCGTGCAAGTCTTCGGCGAATTTCCCGGGCAAGAATTATTGTGGGACGGCGATCGTGTGATCGGCGTGCGCACCGGCGACAAAGGCCTCGATCACGAGGGTAAGCCCAAAGCGAATTACGAGCCCGGCGCCGATTTGATGGCAAAGATCGTGGTCCTCGGCGAAGGGCCGCGCGGCACGCTCGCAAAGCAGGCGATCCCGCGTTTGAATCTCGACGAAGGCAAAGAGCCGCAAGTCTACGCCGCGGGCGTGAAAGAGCTGTGGCAGCTTCCCGACGACCGGTTCCCGGCCGGTACGGTAATTCACACGCTGGGTTATCCGTTGCCGCCGGAAACCTTCGGCGGCGGCTTCATCTACGGCATGAAGGATCGCGTGCTCGACATCGGTCACGTGACCGGACTCGACTACAAGAATCCCACGACCGATCCGCACAACGAGCTGCAGCGCATGAAAGAGCATCCCGAGATTCGCAAGATGCTCGAGGGCGCTAAGCTGATCCGCTACGGCGCGAAGGCAATCCCCGAAGGCGGGTTCTTCGCGATGATTCGTTCGTACGCCGACGGTTTGATGATCGCGGGCGATTCGGCCGGTTTCCTCAACGGCATGCGCCTCAAAGGGGTGCATCTGGCGATGAAGTCGGGCATGATGGCGGCCGAGACCGCGTGGGACGCGTTGCAAGCGGACAACTTCGACCGCGAGCAGCTCTCGGTTTACGAGCAGCGCTTCCGCGATTCGTGGGCCTACACGGAGATGCGCAGCGCGCGTAACTTCCATCAAGGTTTCGAACACGGCATGTGGGCGGGCATGTTCAATGCGGGTCTCGCTACGTATACCGGCGGGCGTGCTTTCGGATTCATCGACAAACTCCCGTCGAAACCGGGCTACGAGAACATGGAGAAGGCCGGCTACCGTCCGCAGGAGACGCCGCGCGCGAAGATCGACAACGTGCTGACGTTCGATAAACTCACCGACGTCTACAACTCGGGCACGGTGCACGAAGAGAACCAGCCCTGCCACCTGCTTGTGGCCGACACGAATATCTGCCGCGATCGCTGCACCGTCGAGTACGGTAACCCGTGCGCGTATTTTTGTCCGGCGAAAGTCTACGAACCGATGTTCGAAAAAGACGGCGACGAAGGTGCGGTGCACGGCAGGCTGCAGATCAATTTCACGAACTGCGTGCACTGCAAGACCTGCGACATCGCCGATCCCTATCAAATCATCACGTGGGTGCCGCCCCAAGGCGGCGAGGGGCCGGTCTATACCGGCATGTAGCGCATGGGTGACGTTCTCGTCGTCGGCGGCGGTCTGATCGGTCTTGCAATCGCGTTCGAGCTTGCCGAGCGCGGCGCCGCGGTGCGGGTCTACGATCGCGGTGAACCGGGGCACGGTGCGTCGTGGGCGGGCGCGGGAATGCTCGCGCCGTTCGCGGAGCGCATCGAGGATGAGCCGATGCTCGCGCTCTGCCGCGATTCGCTTGCGCGCTATCCTGCCTTTGTCGAGCGCGTCAGCCGAGCCGGCGGTGTAAGTGTCGAGGTTGCGCTCGACGGCATCGTCGAAGCGGCCTTCGACGACGCGCGTCTCGACGCGCTCGCAGCGTACGCGCGCGAATTACCGGCGCGCGGTATCGCGTGCGAGCTGCTGGACCGGCGCGCGACGCTCATCGCCGAACCGTCGCTCGGGAAACACGTTACCGGCGCGCTGGTCGTGCGCGGCCAAGGATACGTCGACAATCGGCGACTCGGCCGTGCGCTGCTCGAAGCGTGTCGCGCGCGCGGCGTCGTCGTGCACGCTCCCGTGCGCGACGTTGCGCTCGAATGCGATGGACGGCGCGCGCTCGGCATTCGCAGCGAACTCGGGTTTACCCCCGCTCGAACGGTGATCAATGCTGCGGGTGCGTGGGCGGCATTCGTGCCGGGTCTGCCCGACTTCGCGCGTCCGCCCGTGACGCCGGTCAAAGGGCAAATGCTCGCGCTCGCCGCGCCGCAAGGCTTCTTGCGCCGCGCGACGTGGGTACCGGGCGCTTATCTCGTACCGCGGCCCGACGGACGTTTACTGATCGGCGCGACGGTCGAACCCGAAGCGGGTTTCGATGAACGCGTGACCGCAGCGGCGACGCACGCGCTGTTGCACGCGGCGCTGGCGGCGGCTCCGGCGTTGGGCGCCTTCACCGTCACGGAAACGTGGGCCGGACTGCGCCCGGCAACGCCCGACGGGCGGCCGCTGATCGGACCGACGGCGATCGACGGTCTGATCCTCGCGACCGGACATTACCGCAACGGCATCTTGCTTGCGCCGGTCACCGCCGAACTGGTTGCGAGTTTTGTCGAGACGGGCGATATCGCGCCTCTGCGCGAAATACTTCCAGCGTGAAAGCGACGATCAATGGCGAACCGCGCGACCTGCCCGACGGCACGACCGTCGCGAGCTTGCTCGAACAGCTCGGCGTTGCGCGCAACGGCATCGCCGTCGCAAAGAACGATCGCGTCGTGCGCCGTGCCGAGTACGAGCAAAGCGCGATTGCCGAGGGCGATGCGGTAGAGATCATCAAGGCCGTCGCAGGCGGATAGCATGCAAGACATTCTAAAAATCGGTTCGTACGAATTCACGTCGCGGCTGATCGTCGGCACCGGCAAGTATCCTTCGATCGAGGTGATGCGGGCTGCGCACGAGGCGAGCGGCGCGCAGATGGTGACCGTCGCGATTCGCCGGATCAATATCGACGATCGCAGCGGCAAGACACTTCTGGACTTCATCGACCGCACCAAGTTGCGGGTGCTGCCCAACACCGCAGGCTGCTATAGCGCGAAAGACGCGGTGCTGACCGCGCAGCTCGCGCGAGAATTGCTCGAGACCGATCTCATCAAACTCGAGGTCATCGGTGACGCGCAGACGCTTCACCCCGACGCGCGCGGGACGCTCGAGGCTGCCGAAGCACTCGTGAACGACGGTTTCACCGTGCTGCCGTACGTCGGCGACGACCCGGTGGTTTGCAAGCAGCTCGAGGAACTCGGCTGCGCGGCGGTGATGCCGCTCGCGGCCCCGATCGGCAGCGGCTTGGGCGTGTGCAATCCGTACACGATTGCGATCATCAAAGAACGCGCGAACGTTCCGGTCATCGTCGACGCCGGCGTGGGAACCGCAAGCGATGCCGCCATTGCGATGGAGCTCGGCGTCGACGCGCTGCTCATGAATACCGGTATAGCCGCCGCGCGCGACCCCGTGCTCATGGCCGATGCGATGAAGCATGCGGTCATTGCGGGACGGGAAGCATATCGCGCGGGCCGGATGGAGAAACGCCTCTACGCGAATGCGTCGAGCCCGATGCGCGATCTCATCGTTACCAAAGGAACATGATGCAAGAGATTACGGTTGAGGAGCTCGCGCGCCGCCGTCAGTCGGCCGAACCGTTCGTGCTTCTCGACGTACGCGAGCCCGATGAAGTCGCGACGGTGAAGATCGACGGCGCCCTCTGGATTCCGATGGGACAGATCCCGCAGCGAATCGGCGAACTCGATCCCTCGGTCCCAACGGCCGTCATGTGTCACCACGGCGGACGCAGCGAACGCGTCGCGGCTTTTCTGCGCGCGCATGGATTCAAAGATGTGATGAACGTCGATGGCGGGATCGATGCGTATGCGCAGCGGATCGACACGTCGCTTTCCAGATACTAAATCATCGCTTGCGTGCAATCGCAAACCAGTGAACGGCTCCGCGCAGCGGATCGTTCGGATGCGCCCACCGCCCGGCGATTTCGTCGACGTCGACCTCTCTCAACGATTCAATCGTAAAGCGCGCTGCGAGCAGCGCGCGTAGCCGCGGTTCGTCGAAATACGCGTGGGCGACCCCGGCCTCGTCGCCGCTGCGTGCCGCGTAGACGTGTGCCTCCAACTCGTCGCCGCTGCCGAAGCGCGCATCGCTGGTTGAGCCGAAGGTCCCAAAGAGCGGCGCGCCGGGCTCGAGCGACGCGGCGATCGCGTCGAGCGTGTCCCGGATCTCGGCGAGCCTTCCGTGCAGCAGCGCGTGGGTCGTGAGCGCCGCTGCCGCCGGCTCGCCCGGGGGCAGTGTGTAGACGTGCAGGCCTGCTGCCTGGAGCGCGCGCGTGTTCCGCCCGCTCCCCGCACCGATTTCGACCACACGCGCGCCCGGCCGGTCCCGCAAGCGCTCGATGAGGGCGAGCGCGAGGGGGTGCGGCGGACGGGGGGTGGGCTCCGGCGAATGTGATGTCATCTATGGCGACCGAGACGCTGATTATCGTCGTCGGCGGTGACTACCTGGCGTATGAAATCTGCCGTGAGATTTTAAAGACGGCCGGGCAGCGCGTTGCGCTCGTTTGGAAGCACGAAGAAGAGCGTGCTGCAAACCTGCTCGCGCAAACCGTGCGGAAATTTCGTGCGGAGTTTCCGCAAACGTTCGCGCACTACGCCCTGGACCCGGCCGAGTCCGCGAGCCTGCGCGAGGCCGGCCTCGAATCACCGGGCGCCCGCCCCGATCAGCCGAATTTTTGTATCGTGGCGGTCTCGCAAGATGACCGTCTGAATCTTCGCGTCGCGCTGATCGCGCGCGACATCAACGAGCGCACGCGCGTGACGATCCGTCAGTTCAACCCGGTGCTCGGCCACAAGATTCAGGAAGGACTCAAGTATAACTGCACCGCGATCTCGCCGGCGGCGCATGCGGCGGCGACCTATGCGGCCTCGGCGGTCGACCCCTCGTGCTTTTACGCGCTGCCGTTTCCGACGCTCGAGACCTTGGTGGCAAAGGCCGTACACCGTCACGATGCGATCGACGAGAGCGGGAGCCAACACGCAACGGCGGGGCTCTTCGGCTTTTGCGAACGCGATGCGCAGGAGTTTGGCATCGACGGTCTCGACGTGATGCAGGCGGAAGAGCGCTTGCGCGCACGCGTCGTCGCCATCGACGGAAGCCCACCGTACATCTGCCATGGCGACGAGGATCACGCGAACGCGGAGACGCTCGGTACGCCGATCCCGGAGAATGCGCGCGTCTGCGTCTTCGGACCGATTGCCAATATCAAGCGCACGTGGCCGAACGGCGAGCGCAAGCGCGAAACCTCGTGGCGCAGCCGTGTGAACGCGTCGATCCGCGATCTGCGGGTCGCGACGCGGCGCACGGAACCGATCCTGCGCACCGTCTTTGGCCTCGGCCTGGTGATGTATCTGCTCTTTTCGATCTACTTCGCTATCGCGCTGCACATCAATCCGCTGGCGGCGCTCTATTTCGTGATGACCACGATGACGACGGTCGGTTACGGCGATATCACGCCGTGCACGAACTGCACCGGGAGCCTGGGTCCCGCTCAGATCGCCACGCTGCTCGTCGCGATGTGCACGATGCTCGTCGGTGTTACGATCTTCGCGGTCTTCACCGCGACCGTGACCTCGGCGCTCAACGCCGCGTCGACGCGCCGCACCCGAGGACTGAGACGAATTCATCGTTCGGGGCACGTGATCGTTTGCGGAGCCGGCAACGTAGGCTCGCTGGTCATCGACTACCTGCGCGAGCTGGGCGAAGACGTGGTGGTGGTCGAGCGCAATCCCGACGCGATTTTGATCGAGCTTGCGCGCGACCGGAAGATCGACCTTTTGACCGGCGACGCGACCAACGACGAGACGATCGCGTATTGCTCGCCCGAGCGCGCCAAGGCGCTGGTCGGCGTCACCAACAGCGACACGTCGAATCTCGAGGTTGCGCTCGGCGCGCGTACGCGCACGCGCGAACACGCGCGTTCCGATATGCACGTCGTGCTCCGCATCGACGACCTGGCCTTCGGGGCGTCGATAAAACGGCATTTCGGCATCGCTTCCTTTTCGACGACCGAGCTGACCGCGCCGACTATCGCCGGCCTCGCGCGTTTCGAAAGCACGCGCGGGCGCTTCGCGATCTTTCCGAACCACTCGTTTGCGAGGGTTTTTCAGCTTGCGGAGCGCTTTCAGGGAGCCGAAAACTCGCCGCCGCCCGCGCCGCCCGAGCGCCCGGGCTACAAGGTACGTTGGGTACCGCTCTACGCGTGGCGCGAGCAAGGCGCCGGCAAAGGTGTTGCCGTGCCGGTACACAAGTTTGAACAGGACGTCAGACCTGGCGACCGGCTGTTATTTATGGTACCTCTCGACCAGTTCAGCGAGTCGGCGTAGAAAGGGTGGGAATGCTCGGCGAAGGCGACAAGCTGCCAAGCCTCACGGTTGCGGACGATGCGGGAAAGCCGGTTAGAACGGCCGAGCTTCTCGGCGGTCCGCTGATCTTGTATTTTTATCCAAAAGACGATACACCGGGCTGCACCAACGAAGCGTCGCAGTTCCGCGATCTATTCCCGAAGTTTCAAAAAAAGGGCGCGCGGATCGTCGGCGTCAGCCGCGACGACGCCGCTTCCCATCAAAAGTTCAAAGCGAAGTACAAGATTCCGTTCACGCTGCTCGCCGACACCGAGTCGAAGCTGTGCAACGCGTTCGGCGTCATCGTCGAGAAGAATATGTACGGCAAGAAGTCGATGGGCATACAGCGCTCGACATTTCTGATCGACGAGAAAGGCGTCATCGTCAGGGTTTGGCCGAAGGTCAAAGTCGACGATCACGCGGATGAGGTGCTCGCATCGCTACCGTAATGGCCGCCGCGATGCGCGTGCGCGTCGTGGGATCGAGCGCTTCCGTTCCGCGACCGGGCCGTGCGTGCAGCTGTCACTTGATCCGTGCGCGCGGTACGAACCTGCTGCTCGACATCGGCACCGGCGCGCTCGCGAACCTGCGCATCGTGATGGACTATCCGGACCTCGACGCAATCGTGATCACGCACATGCATGCCGATCACTTCCTCGATTTGATCCCGCTGAGATACGGCCTCAAGTACGGACCGCTGCTGCGCGAAGACCGCATGCCGATCTATCTGCCGCCGGGCGGTGAAGCGCAGCTGCGCGCTTTCGCCGCTACGTTTGCGAGCGAAGGGCCCAGCGATTTTCTCGACGAGGTGTACGATATTCACGAGTACGATCCGAGCGGTACGCTCGAGGTCGGACGCCTCGCGGTCACGTTCGCGAAGACGATACATTACATCGATGCGTACGCGGTGCGCGTGGAACGCGACGGCGCCAGCGTCTGTTATTCGAGCGACACCGCGCCGTGCGAGCGCGTCGAAGAACTCGCGCGCGGCTGCAGCATCTTTCTCTGCGAGTCGGCGCTGGGCTTAGCGGTCGAAACCGGGCCTGTGCGCGGGCATCTCTCGGCGATCGAAGCGGGCGAGATGGCGCAGCGCGCCGGCGCGCGCCGCCTCGTGCTCACGCACTACGGCACGGAGTTCGCTCCGGGCGAACTCGAAGACGCGGCGCGCAGCGTCTATCACGGGCCGTGCGCCATCGCGGACGACGGCACCGAACTTACTATCTAATTATCGAGCTTTGCTTCGCCGCGCGGCAGTGAAAACTGGATCAGCGCGCGGACGGGCGCGAGGCCCCGGCTCACGACGGCGCACGGTGTGACCTTCAGGCCCAACTCTTCGAGGCGCGCTTTCGCCGCGAGCAACTCGCCGCCCGAGGTCACGACATCTTCGAGTAACAAGATGTGCTGCCCGGGTTCGTACGGGCCTTCGACATACTCGTCGGCGAAAGCACCGTAGCCTTTGGGTGATTTGCGCACGGCGATGAGCGGCAGACCCGTCATCTGAGAGACGGCGGTCGCGATGACGACGCCGCCAAGCTCGGTCCCGGCAATCAAATCGGGATTGATCTCGGTCACGAGCGGCACGAAGAGCCGGGCGATACGCCGCAGCACGTGCGGATCGGAGAAAAGGCGAAATTTATCGATGTAGTAGTCGCTGCGCACGCCGCCCGAGAGCACGTAGTCGCCCCGCGTGATCGCGCGTTCCACGATGATCTTGCGCAGCCAGACGAGTTCGGGCAGCGGACCGACGGGTTGGTTGGGGCGCCCTAAATGCTCCATTGCCATGCGTTCCAGTTCTCGACGACCGGGTTCGGATCGAGACCTTTGAAGTCGGCGTTGATGGGGTGCATCTGACGCAACCAGTTGATGAACAGCTCGGGAACGTCGCGCGCCAGCAGCGCCTGGGTCTTGGCGTACGCGGCCTTGCGCGTGGCTTGGTCGTAGTGCGTGAGCGCCATCGTCTCTGCCGCGTCCATCTCGGGACTACAATACCGGCTGTAATTGTACCCGCCGGGCGGTACGTTTTCGCACATGAATTGCGCGGAATCGTCGGGATCGATGCCGGAGTACCAGCCGTCGACGATCAAGTCGAAATGCCCGAGCTGCAGGATGCCGCCTTCGCCGGCCGGCGCATAAAGCTGCGCCCCAGGAAAGAGCTTGATCTGCGAGTCGATGCCGACGCGGCGCAGCTGGGCTTGCACGAGCAACGCGAGTTGCCTGTAGGTGACGTTCGAGTTCTCGGTCACGAGGAGAAGCGAGAGCGGTGCGCCGCCCTTTTGCATCATACCGTTCGCGCCCGGACTGTAGCCCGCTTGTGTGAGCAGCTGGCGCGCTTTGTCGACGTCATACGGATATGACTTCAGTGTCGGATCGTAGGCCCACATCCAATCGGGAATGTCTTCGGTCGCGGGCGTCTCCTGACCGTACATCGTCGTGTTTACCAAGCTCTGCTTGTCGATCGCGTAAGCGATCGCTTGCCGCACGAGCACGTTCTTCAGCGACGGGCTCGCGGTATTGAACTGCACGTCGTAATAGCCGTTGACGCGCATCCACACGATTTTGGTGCCTTCGGTATCCTTCACTTGCGGATAGAGATGGATCGAGGCCTGATAGATCCAGTCGATGGCGTGCGCTTTGAACTCTTCGACCGACGTGTTCTCGTCGGGAATGATCTTGATCTCGATGCGATCGAGCCCGGGCTTGCCGAGGAAGAAATTCTGATTCGCCACGAGCGAGATGTGATCGTTGTGAACCCACTCGCCGAAGCGGAAAGGCCCGTCGGTGACGGTCGGCTCGCTATTGAACGGGATCTGATTGACGTTGGGGTATTTCGCTAGCACGTGCTCGGGCGCGACGCTGTACGGTTGATCGCTGTCGGTGAAAAACGTGTTGACGAAGGGCGAGAATTTTTCTTTCAGATGCACGATCACGGTATACGGATCGGGTGTATCGACCGATTTGACTTCGTCGTAGCCGTGACGCGAGACGATATTGTTGTTCGGGTTCATGATCGCCGTCCACGTCCACTTGACGTCCTTGCTCGTGACGGGGACACCGTCGCTCCATTTCACGTCCTTGCGCAGGTGATACGTGATCGTGAGGCCGTCCGCACTCACCCCGCCGTTCGCTCTGGTTGGAACTTCGGTCGCCAGCAGCGGCTGTTGCACGCCGTTGCCGTCGGGTTGAATGAGCGGCAGGAACATGAAGCGGCTGACGAAGACGTCGGTCGTCTCCGACGTCAGCAGCGGATCGAGATTTTTCGGTTCGGTCTGCAGCGCGATGCGCAGCACGCCGGGTTGCGTCCACGAGTGATCGCCGCCCGATCCGTTCGAGACCTTGGAGCAACCCGCGAGGATTCCGGCTAAGGCAGCAAGCGCGAATAGACGTTTCACGAAGCGAAAAATCCCCTTCGAAGCGAACAAATCCGCCCTTTATTGCCCTATACCTTAGACGCCACCTTGTTTCCGGGCACCGGATCGTACCGCTCGTGCCGGGCGGAGAAGGTCCCCAGGCCCTGCGTTCCGGTGCGAAGTTCCGTGATGTAGCGCGAAAGCTCGACTTGCGGAACGTCGGCTTCGACCAGGTCGAACCCGGTCTGATCCGCCGGGTTCATGCCCAGAATTTGACCGCGCTTGCCCGTAAGCTGCTGAATCACGGTCGAGGTATATTGCGTCGGCACGGTGACCGTAACGCGCGAGATCGGTTCCAGCACGACCGGGTGGCACTTGGGGAGCGCGTCGCGCACGCCCATGCCGGCCGCCGTTTTGAACGATTGCTCGCTCGAATCAACGTCGTGATATTGACCGTCGTAGAGCGTAATGTGAACGTCGGTCACCGGATAACCGCCGGGCCCGTGCGCGAGCGCTTCGCGGACGCCCTTTTCGACGGCCGGAATGAACTGCCGCGGGACGACGCCGCCGACGATTTTTTCGTCGAACGAAACCCCGGCGCCGCGCTCGCGCGGCTCGAAGCGCAGCCAAACGTCGGCAAACTGCCCGTGACCGCCGGTTTGGTGCTTGTAGCGTGAATGGACTTCCGTACCGGCCGTGATCGTTTCCTGATACGGGATCTGCGGCGCCGCCGTCTCGACTTCGACCTTGTACTTACGCGCGAGCCGTTCGACCGCGATCGTCACGTGCTGCTCGCCCGAGCCGAGCAGGAGCAGCTCGCCGGTGATCTCGGCGCGCGTCAATTGCAGCGAGGGATCCTCGTCGACGATGCGCGCGAGCATTTGGAAGATCTTTGCTTCGTCGATGCGCTCCTTCGGTTTTATCGCGATCGCAAAGCACGGCGCGCAGAGCGAGACGCGCGGCAGTAATACCTTGGCGCCGTTGCTCGTGAGCACGTCGCCCGTCTTGACGGGCTCCAGGCGCGCGATCGCAACGATCGAGCCGGGTCCGGCCTCGGCGATCGCCTCCTGTTTCTTGCCTTGCAAGCGATAGAGCCCGCCCGAACGCACTTTCTCATCGCCTTGTGAAATGTCGGTGAGCGTCGCGTCCGCTTTCAGCGTTCCCGAGAGCACGCGCACGATCGAAAGCTTGCCGGACTGCGGGTGAATGGCCGTCTTGATGACCTGCGCGATCACCGGGCCTGCGGGATCGGCCGCAATCGCGCGGCCCTCCGCGTCGAGCACCGGTGCGTCCGCGGGCGAGGGGAACCATCGCTCGAGCGCGCGCAGCAGCGCGGGTATCCCCGCTCCGCTCGAGCCGGCGGTAACCAGCACCGGAACGATTTGATCGTGGGAGCACTCGCTGCAAAGATCGCGCTCGACCTCGTCGAGCGGCGGTTCGATGCCTTCGAGCAGCTCTTCCATCAGATGGTCGTCGAAGTCGGCCATTGCTTCGAGTAGTTCGGCGTGCGCGGTCTTCACGCGTTCGAGCACGTCGCCCGGGACCGCACCTTCGCGTTCGCGCTCACCATCGAAGGCGTACGCCTTCATGTCGGCGAGATCGACGTAGCCTGAAAAACCGCTGGTCTTCTCATTGGCAGCGGAGCGCGTGAAAATCGGCCATTGTTCGGCGACGACGTGGCGGCCGTAGAGCGATTGCAGCGCCGCAAGCGTTCCTTCGAAATCCGCACCGGGGCGATCGAGCTTGTTGACCGCGAAACAGTGCGGCATCTTGCGTGCCTCGAGGTAGTCGACGAGCGTCTTGGTTTGCACGACGCGCGCGGGGTCGGCTTCGACGACGATCACGGCGGCATCCGATCCGCACAGCACGAGCTTCGTCTCTTCGAAGAAATCGATGAAGCCCGGCGCGTCGAGAATGGTGAGATCGATCTGGCCGGTCGTACAGTGCGCAAATCCCGCCGTCGTGGACTGCGCGTGCGAAACATCCTCGGGCTCGTAGTCGGTGACCGTGGTTCCGTCGGTGATCGAACCGCGGCGCGGGATCGCGCCGCTCTGCGCGAGCACGGCTTCCACGAGCGTGGTTTTGCCGGCGTGATGCGGACCGACGAAAGCGATATTGCGCTGCCGCGAGATATCCATGGCCACTCTCCGATCGCCTAACGGCGTTTGGTCGTTTTCTTCTTGGTCGAACCTTTTTTCTTCGCTGCCGGCTTGGCGGCGGGCTTCGCTTTCTTGACGGCGGTTTTCTTCGCCGCAGCTTTCTTGACGGGCGCCGCTTTTTTCACGGCGGCCTTCTTCACCGGCGTCTTTTTCGCGGGCGCCTTACCTGCGGGCACCTTTTTCGCGGGCGCCTTCTTTGCGGGCGCTGCCTTTACGGGTGCCGCCTTCTTCGCGGGTGCCGCTTTTTTCGCAGGTGCGGTCTTGGCCGGCGCCTTCTTAGCGGGCGCGGCCTTCTTAACATCGGCTGCTTTCTTCACCGGAGCGGCTTTTTTCACCGCGGCGCTCTTTTTTGCGGACGCGGCTTTCGAAGAAGCTGCCGATTCGGGACTGCGTTTGGAGGAAGACTTCGCCGGAGCTGCCGGCGGCGTCGGCTTCTTGGTCGTGCGCTCCGGACTGCTCGCGCGCTTCTTTGGACCCGCTTCGCGCCCTTTGGCGCCCTCTCGCGCGCGCGGCTGCAGCTCGGCCTCTTCGGGAAGGCCGAGTTCGGCGCGGCTGAAGCCGCTGATGCTGCTGCCGGGCTGTACCGGTTCGGGCGAACGCTGCGCGTGCGCTTCGAGATGTTCGCGCGTTGCGCGTAAGACGACGCGAGCCAGACGTCCGGCCACCGGAAAGCAGACCTCGTTGATGCCGCACTCGTCGAGCATCGCGAGCACGACGTCGAAGGCTCCGCCCTGATCCTTCGGGCTGTGCGCATCCGAGCCGATCGAGATACCGACGCCGCGCGCCTGCGCTTTGCGCATCAGGCGCTTGTTGGCGGCGATGTACTTCGCGCGCTGCTCGTCGTCGCTTGCGCGGTAGATCTGGCGCGTGCTGATCTCGACCGCCATCCCGCGCGCGTGCGCGAGATCGAGCAGCCGGTCTTCGTAGGCCTCGAGTTTTTTCTCGTCGGGCCAGCGACCCAGAATGGCGGGGCGATAGAAGTGGCCCACGACGTGTCCCGGTAGTTTCTCGATGTCGTCGAAGAGGCGCGCGGTGTATAGCTCCCACACCTTGTCGACGCCGACATGCTCGAAGAGATGCGCGAACTCCGGATTGTCGTAGGGCCACATGTAGTCGGCCCCCTTCTCCGGATGATCGATCGGCAAGAAATGGACCGAGCGGATGATTCCGTCCGGCCGCATCGCGTCCACGATATTCTGCGCATCCGGTCTTGCGCGTGGATCGTTGTCGACCTCAGCGCCGATCGAGAAGCGCATTCCTCGCCGCAAGCTTTCGCCGACCACGGCGGCGTGAGTCACGTCGACGCCGGCGGTCTCCGCGGCGCCGTAGAGATCGCCGGCGTGCGCGAGCTTGAGCGCACGGCGCACGGTATGCACCGCGCCGGGATCTTCGAACGTCAAATAGTTGATATGGTCCGAAACCATGAGAAAGCGCGGCGAATTGCGCCGGCATGCATGGTAGAACCACAAAAAGAGCATGCGCGGCGAATACGCGATCGGCCGTTCCTCGGCAAACGGGCGGTGCTCGCCCTTCGCGTGACCGTGCACATCGGGAATCGCAGCAATACGAGGGTCGCTCAGCGTTCTACTTCCTTTACACCGCGCGGGATCCAGGCTCCGGGTTTCGCGCCGAGGCGTGGAGTCTTGGTAGCCTCCGGCGTGCGGCCGTCGACCCACGGAACGAGGGTCTCGACCATGACCTCGACGCCTTTTTTCATCACATCGAATGACATCGAGGGGTTCGTTTCGGCACCGGCGGCGATCGCCTGCGCGGGCAGATAGGGTAGATGCACCAGGCCCACGATTGCGGGCGGCACGGCATTTTCGGTGATCGCGATCACCTCGTAGAGCGCTTGATTGCCGATGAACGTGCCGGCCGTGTTGGAGACGTATCCGGGGACGCCGGCCGCGTTCCACGCTTCGACGATCTGCGAGAACGGCAGATTGGAAATACGCGCCTCGGGACCGCCGCGCGTAATGACGTCGTTCTTGCGAACGACGCCGACGTTGTCGCCCTCGAAATCGAGAACGTTGACGGCGACGCGCTCGATCGAAAGCGCGGTGCGGCCGCCGAACTGCGAAAGCAGGATCACGATGTCGGGGTGGTCTTGCAGCAGCGCTTGCTCGAAGCGCTCGTGGATGTTGCGCGTTTCGACCGGGATGACGCGTACCGCGACGGGACGCCCGGCTAGCAGCGCGCCCTCGAAACTGCGGGCAACCATCTCGCTGGGGTTGACTTTGTCGCCGGAGAAGGGCTCGAAGCCCGCAATGAGGATGTGTTTAGCCACCACGCTCTAGGTTACAGCTTGCGCGCGATGTAGCCTTCCATCTTGAGCAGGCGTGCCTTCATCTCGATCCCGTAGCCGTAGTTGTGGAGTTCGCCTCGTGCGTCGACCACACGGTGGCACGGGAAAAGCAGCGGGAGCGGATTGCGGGCCATGACCTGGCCGACCGCGCGCGCTGCACGCGGGCGCCCGATCTGCGAGGCGACCCACGAGTAGGAGCGCACCTCACCCGGAGGGATCCGAGCTGCCGCCCGGAGCGCCGCCTGTTCGAAAGGGGTCAAGTCCTCGATGTCCACGACCCGGTCGTCGACCCGCCACGTGTCGAAGAATTGCTCGAGCGTCTTGCTCAGCCAAAACGGCGCTTCGCCCGCGACGACGGGACGGCGCAGGCGGCTCTCGACGCGCGCGCGCACCGCTTCGAACGCTTCACCGGTGTCGATGCCGATGTACGCGATGCGATCTTCCTTGAAGCCGACGTAGAGGCGGCCGATCGGCGTCTGCGCCGACGAAAGCACGACCGGCGTCGTGCGCTCGCGCGCCTTGATCTGAGCGATGTGCTCGACGACCTTCTTGGTCAGATTGCAGGACGGCTCCGGCGAGGGCAGGCAGGAGAGGCAATAGGCGACGCCTTCGAACTCCTTATAAAGCTCCTGGCAATGCTCGCATGCGCGCAGATGGATGTCGACGGCTTCTTTAACCGTTTCGCGGCAATCGGCGCGAACCTCGTCCCAGAGTTGTTCGACGTCACGACAGCGCATGTAAAGGGTCTCCTTCGGGAGCGATGCGTCCGATCTGCGGACCGAGAATGCGCCGCAAGATACGCACCGCGCGATGAACGTGCGACTTTACCGTGCCGATCGGCTGATGGAGGATCTCGGCGATCTCCGGGTGGCTGCGCCCTTCGATGAAGCGCAGCGTGGCAGCGGCGCGCAAGTGTACCGGCAGCTGCAGCAGCGCCTGCTCGACGAGCGCGACCTCGGCGTTCTGCTCGACGATCGTCTCAGGCTGCGGCGGTCCCTCGTGCGATTCGCGAAGCAGCGCGTCCGGATCGGCGAGCGAGTCGAGCGCAACGTTCGTCGGACGCTTGCTGCGCAGGCGGTTGCGCGTGACGTTGAGGGTGATGGTGTAGAGCCACGGCTGCAAGCGCAGATCGGCGCGTTGCTCGAACGACATTTTACCAAGCGCGCGGTAAGCGCGCACGAACGCGTCCTGTACGATCTCCTCGGCGTCTTCGCGATTGCCCGTCATACGAAGGGCGAAACCGTAGAGACGGCGTTGGTAATCGTCCACGATCTGATCGAAGTTCTCGACACTCGGCGCGGCCTTGCCCGGCGCCCGGTCGGGCGCTGGTTTGACCGGCTGGATCGCTGGTGGCACGTAGACTCCCAGAGGGAGTGGTGCGAGCACGCTCATACTCTCGTACTTGACCGCTCCCGGCCTCCCTACGGTTTCACGCCCGCGCCAAGAAATTCCTGAGGCGCCAGGGCCGCCGCGGGCGCCGGGGGAACCTTCGATCATGGTACACGATGTGCCGCACGCGCCTTTCCGACAACCGCCGGTCGTTCGTAACGACGCGGCGGTTGTTGTTTTATGGCATTCGAGAGAGGAACGCCCATGCACCAGACGATCGAACCAACGGAGATTTCATTCGACGCGTACACGCTGTGCAGTTTCCTTCCGCACCTCGACTCCTCGCGGGCGATTCCGCTGGTCATGATCGGGTACCGTCGCAATCAAGATCCGTGGTTCGTCTGGCTCGTTCCCAAAGAAGGAATCTCGGCCGTCGGTTTGACCGACGATCCGTATTACGCCAAAGTGCTGCACGATCCGCACTCGTACTTCACGAAGAAGCTCTCGAAGTACATCGAGGAGACGGGATGCGTGAAGCGCGGCCTCGAGATGTTGATCGATTGCCACCAGAATCATCTCGCCTTCACGCCGCTCACCTATCTCTCGGAGATGCCCTTCCGTCATCCGCTCGAGGTCCAGCTCGTCGGAACGTTCTAGATTTCTACGGCTGCGTCGCCCTGATGCTGCGGTGATACACGATCTCCACCGGGATGGAGTCGTGACCGCTCTGCAGTTTGCCCTCGATCGTGAGCGTCGCGTCGAGCGCGAGTAAGAGCGCGCCTTTTTCGGCATAGTATGCCGTGCCGTTCATGCGCATCGTGCCGGTCAGCAGCGCCTCGGGATGCTGCGGCAGCGATCCGGTCATCGGTCCCTGGGCGCTGAAGCGCACGCCCACCACGTCGTGCCCCATGACTTGCCCGCGCGGCGCCGAGCGCAAGTAGCCCGAGAGGTGCGAGCCTCCCAGCGGCGAGGCGGCCTCGAAGGGAACCATTCCCTGCAGACGCTCCAAATCGCGCAGCGTGGTCGCGTCGAGCTGGACGGCGAACGGTTGGTTGAGGATCGTGAGAAAATCGGGATCCTCGTCACCGCGGTCCTCAAAGGTTCCGTCGTGCAGCAGCTCCTGCACGAAGCTCGCGTGCACCGACGCTTTACCGCTCTCGTCGACACGCGTGTACGCGACGTCGGCGACGTAGTGCTCGCCTTGGCTATTGCGCGCGACCGTGAGCCGCTCGGAGCCTTGATAGACGATATGCGTCGCGCCGAGGTCTTTGCCGACGCGGTACGTGTCCTCGCCCGCAACACCGTAGAGCTGATCGGCGAGCGCGATTGCGGTCAAGGTGGGGATCAGCGCAGCGACGACGACGGCGACCCGAAGCGGGGAGAGCATTCTTATCTTTACAGTACCATCGGCATCAAGAGCGCTTCGATTCATAACCGGCGGCGTCGAGATAGACCATCGTGCAGAGCGCTTGCACAAACGGCAAGAGAAGCACGACTGCGATCGCGTTCGACCAGAGCGCAGCTTGCGGGACGTGGCGCGCATCGAGTGCGTTCTGCACGAGCCCGGCGACCAATGACGGCAGCAGCTCCGAGAGTACGAACAGGACGATCGCGCGCGCGAAGGTCGCGCCTTGCCACGCGACCGCCATGCTGGCGCCGAACGAACGCGGCACGAGGAGCCACCACGGCTCGGCGTCGTCGACGACGGTCGCGTGCACGTCGGCGAAGATGAGCGAAACGGCGACGACGATCACCGCCGCGCCGAGGATTTTCTGCAAGAGGTCGGCTGTGACGATCGATTCGAGCCCGAGCACCGCGATCAGGTCGACGAACAGGCCGATGAGGACGACGGCCCACGCACGTTCGAGCACGCGAAGCCAGGTCGTGCCGGTCGAGAAGTCGCCGCGGACGTCGGCATAGGTGAACGCCGTGACGACCGCGACGAAGAACGGCTCGGTCACCACGCTCGCGACGATCAGCGCCGCGCTATTGTGCCACATGAAGACCACCGCAGCTTGCGCGGCGATCACGATCGCGGCGCTCAGGACATAGAGCACCGCGTGACGTCCGAGCGAACGCAGCGTGCGTCCGGTGAGGACGAAGAACGAGGCGTGCGGCGCGGGCGAGGGATCTACGGCCGCAGCTCGAGGCCTGCGCGGCGACTGCGGTTGAGGAAGAAGCGCACGCAGACCGAGCTCTCGCACATCACGACGGCTTCGCCGTCGTTGAAGTGGCGGCCGTCGATGTCGACGGTGAAATCGCCCGCCGCCAGACCCGCGAGCGTGCGGACCATGCTGCGCTGGAATTTGTCGTGCGGCGCGCGTTCGCCGATCGCTTCGCGTACCGCCAGCGCGAGGAGCTCGCGCACGCGCAGCGGCGTCGCGAGCGCAAACACCGCCGAGCCGGCAGCGCGGACGGCGTGGAGATCGAGCGGGACGCGCACGCGAATCACAGCGTATCTTTTGGCGCATCTTCGAGGAGCCGCCTGCCACGAGGGAGTACCGTACTATCCGATGCCTCCCTTTGGGAACGTACCGGCGCAGACACTGGTCGACGCGGTCGAAAAGCACGTCGCGCGCATGGACGATGCCGCATTGGCCGATCTCCTTCGCAGCGGCATGCCGACGATGCCGCACGACGCGCGCAGCGCGCTCGTCGCGTCGATCTTCGATGCGTTCCGCGATCGAGGCGAATCGTCGGAAGACGCTGCCGAGGGTGCGAACGCTTCGCTCGATCGCCTCGCGGGCGCGGACGCGCAAGCGGTGAGCGCACTCGTCGAGTATGCGCGCGCGAACCCGGGCCTTCTCAAGGAAGCGATGGCGCACTACGCGCAGGAGCACACCACGCATCTCGAGCAGTTACCGGCGCAACTCGTCGACGGCATCGCGGGCGCATTGTAACCATTGAGCGATTATCCGCGCCGCCGCCGGCTCGAGCCCGAACCGCCCAAGCGCGGCGGCCTTCCGATCGTCCCGCTCGTCGTGCTCGTCATCCTCGGCGGACTGCTGCTCGGCGGTTTGCTGACCAAGATTTTTGGCGTGAATGCAGTGCAGGCGCCGACGCCGCTGCCGAGCTTTACCCCTTTGCCCGAAGCGACCGCGACCTTTACCGCGGCACAAACGCCGCTGCCAGCGGCGACGAAGTCGCCCCACGCGAAGGAGACGCCGAAGCACGAGAAGCACGCATCGCCGGCGGCGTCGCCGCTCTCGTCGCCGAGTGTGACACCCAGCGCCGCACCGAGCCTGACGCCGGCGGCGCGCAAGACCCCGCCGATCATCATCTTGACGCCCACACCGGCGCCGCGCGTTACGGCCGCCAGTGCTGCGCCCTCCGCGCCGCCTAGCTTTGCTCCCGCCGCCGCGACGGCGACGCCGGTGCTCATCACCGGCGCGAATAGCAGCGATCATGCGGCTTCGATCGTGCGGGCCTATGTTGCCGCGCTGGCACGCGGCGACTCCGCAACCGCGGCCGGCTATCTCGCGAGCGGGCTGCCGACCGAGACGTTCATCAATCCGAATGTCACCGTCAGCCTCAGCGATCTGCGCGCGAGCCGCAATCCGGACGGAAGCTTCGGCGTTACCGCACAGATCGTAACGTCAAAGGGCACCTACCTCGCGAGCTTCACGCTGCGCATGGGCACCTACGGGATGCAGATCACCGAACACGCGGCGACGCATCTCTAGCGCTTAGACTTCAGCGCCTATTCCCGTATTCGCCCGCACCTGGAGCTGGTTGAACACTGCTTCCGATTCGGGATCGCGCGCGAGCAGCGTTCCGACGAACGCGGCCAGGAAACCGAGCGGAATCGAAACGATGCCGGGGTTGTGCAGCGGAAAGATCGCGCGCTCGCCCATCACGTCGGGGCTCGCCGCGATGAGGGCGAGCGAGGAGATCAGACCCGCGAGCATGCCGCAAATGGCTCCCGTGCGTGAAAAGCGCCGCCACGTCAGCGCCAGGATGAGCGCGGGCGCGTTGGTGCTCGCCGCCACCGAGAACGCGAGCCCGACCAGAAACGCGACGTTGACGGTGCGCAGGCCGACGGAGCACGCGATCGCGATGAAGCCGATGACGATCGCCGTTCCGCGCGCGACGAAGATATGTTCCCGGTCGCTGCCCTCTTCGGTGCGGATCAAGCTGTACCAGATGTCGTGCGCGAACGCCGACGCGGCGGCAATGGTCAGTCCTGCGACAACCGCGAGAATCGTCGCGAAAGCGGCGGCGGCGACGAAGGCCGTGAGAAGCGGTCCGCCGACGCTGTCGGCCAAGAGCGGCGCCGCCAGGTTGGTGTTTTTCTGCGGAACGATGTACCCGTTGCGCGCAAGCTCGGGATTGAGGCGCGCGGCGTCCTCGGGGTGACGCACGATATAGCGAATGGCCTGCGTGTCGCGCAGATGTTTGCCGATGTCGTGCTGACCGACGATCGTCCCGGCGCCCAGCCCCATGATCGTCGTCAAGAAGTAGAAGACACCGATCAACGCCATCGCCCAGCCAACGGATATGCGCGCGGCGTTTGCGGTCGGCACAGTGAAAAACCGCATCAGGATGTGCGGCAGGCCGGCCGTCCCAAGCACGAGCGCGAGGGAGAGCGAGAAGACTTCGATGCCGCCGAACCGGCCCGAGAAGAGCAATCCCGTTTTCAGCAGGTCGATCGTGTGCCCGCCGGCCGGTGCCGCCATGGCGGCGTCGCGCAGCGCAAAGAGTGAGAAGTGAAAATGCGCGAGCACTGCAACGCTCAACACGATCGACGAGGCGAGGAGCAGCCCGGCCTTGATGATCTGCACCCACGTCGTCGCGAGCATCCCGCCGAAGAGCACGTAGATCACCATCAGGAGGCCGACGACGATGATCGCGTAGGTCTCGCTGATACGTTGAATCAGAAGATTGATGAGCGATCCCGCTCCGACCATCTGAGCGACCATATAGAAGAGCGTGATGATCAGGGTGGTGCAGGCCGCGATCGCGCGTACGCCGCGGCCGCGCAGACGAAATGCGATGACGTCGGCAACGGTGTAGCGCCCGGTGTTGCGCAGCGGCTCCGCCAGCAAGAAGAGCACGGTGAGATATGCGACGAGCCATCCGATCGCGTACATGAAGCCGTCGTAACCGTAGAACGCGATCAGACCGGTGATACCCAAAAACGACGTCGCCGACATGTAATCTCCGGCAATCGCCCATCCGGTCTGGATCCCGGTGATCTCGCGGTGCGCGGTGTAGAATCCGCGCCGCGACGCACTGCGTCCCGACGCCCAATACGTAATGACGAGCGCCATCGCGACGAAGACCGCGAACATGACCAGTGTGGCTTGCGTCACTTGGCGAACTCCGCGGCGGCGCGCTCGACCAAAGCCTGCGCGCGTTTGTCGAACGAGCGGGCTTCGCGCATGTAGAGAGCGAGCAGTCCCCACGCCACGATGATTTGCGCGAACCCGAAGAGGTTCGCGACGCTCAAGGATTCAAAAACCGCGCGATTCATCACGCCGGGCGCCAGCGCGATTCCGGCCGGCAGCGCGAGATAGAAGAGCAAAAAGAAAATCGTCAGCGGGATGATGAACCGCCGCCGGGCTCGCAGCAGCGCGACGAATTCGGGATCGTTTGCAAGCGCCTCCCATTCGCCGGGCGTAAAATGGTGATGCTGCATCGGCCGGGCATTCGATGCCCGCCCGAAGGTCTACTCTTCGTCCGGCCAGCCGGCGATTTCGCCGATGGCGGCACTCTTAGCGACGCGCAGACCGAGCGTCGCGCATTTCATGCGCGTCGGGCTGATGCCGATGCCGACGTTCTCGAGCACGATATCCTTCGAGAGCTTGGCCACGTCCTCGAGACGCATGCCTTTGAGCTCCTCGGTCAAGATCGAGGCCGAGGCCTGGCTGATCGCGCAGCCGCGTCCCGAGAACCGGACGTCGCGTACGACGCCGTCATGGATTTCGAGCTCCATGCGGATCGTGTCGCCGCAGAGCGGATTGAGATCCTCGGCCGAGGCCGAGGGGTGTTCGAGGTGCCCGAAATTGCGCGGGTTGCGATAGTGGTCGAGGATAAAATCCCGATAGAAATCGTCCATGCTCACACTTTAAAAACGCGCGCCGCCTTTTCGATGCCCTCGGCGAGCGCATCTATGTCGGCGCGTGAATTATAGATGTAGAACGAGGCGCGCGCGGTTGCCGGCCAGCCCATCTTTTCCATCAACGGCATGGTGCAGTGATGGCCCGCACGTACGCAGATGCCCTCCGTGTCGAGGATCGAGGCGAGGTCGTGTGCGTGCACGTCGGCAAAATTGAACGAGAGCACGCCCGACGCGAGCGCCGCGTCGCGGGGACCGTATATCGCCAAGCCGCGTGACTCGAGCGGGGCCAGGCGCGCCAGCGCGTAAGCGAGCAACTCTTGCTCGTGGGCGCGCACCCACTCCATACCGAGGTCGTGGAGATAATCGGCCGCGACGCCGAGCCCGATCGCGTCGGCGATGTTGCTCGTGCCGGCCTCGAACTTCCACGGCAGATCGTTGAAGGTGGTGTGCTCGTACTCGACCTTACGGATCATGTCGCCGCCGGCGAGAAACGGCGGCATCGCCTCGAGAAGCGCGCGCTTGCCGTAGAGCACGCCGATACCGGTCGGGCCGAGCATCTTGTGCCCGCTGAACGCATAGAAATCGACGTCGAGCGCGCGCACGTCGACCGGCAAGTGGGGAATGCCCTGTGCACCGTCGACCAGAATCGTCGCTCCGGCTCGACGGGCAATGGGAACGATGCGCTCGAGCGGCGCGATCGTGCCGAGCGTGTTGCTCACGTGCGAGATCGCGAGCAGCTTTGCTCCGTCGAGCAGCGCATCGAGCTTCTCGAGCTGGAGTACGCCGCGATCGTCGGCCGGGATGAAGCGCAGCGTCGCGCCCGTCTTTTCGGCGAGCAGCTGCCACGGCACGAGATTCGAGTGGTGTTCGAGCTGCGTGGTCAGGATCGCGTCGCCCGGTTTGACGTTGCGTAGACCCCAGCTGTAGCCCACGAGATTGATCGCCTCGGTGGCGTTGCGCGTCCAAATCACCTCGCGCGTGTCGGCATTGATGAAACGCGCGATTTTTGCGCGTGCGTCTTCGAATGCTTCGGTTGCGCGCGCGGCGATTTCGTAGACGCCGCGATGAATGTTGGCGTTGTACTCCGTGTAGTAGGTTACGAGTGCGTCGATGACGGCCTGCGGCTTCTGCGAGGTCGCGGCCGAGTCGAGATAGACCAATCGCTTCCCGCGCGACGTCGGCTTGTGCAAAATCGGGAAATCCGCCGCGATGGCTTCCGGAGTACGTACCGCGATCATGGTGCGATCTTCGCCTGTAGAGCGTCGCGCAGTTCGTCGCGCAGTGCTTCCGTCGGGAAGCGGTCGATCGCCGGCTCGAAGAAGCCGAGCGCGATCATGCGTTCTGCTTGCGTGCGATCGATGCCGCGGCTGGTCATGTAAAAGATGCTCTCCGCATCGAGCGCCCCGACGGTCGCGCCGTGATAGGCTTTGACGTCGTTCGCAGCGATCTCGAGAGCCGGAACCGAATCGATGTGCGCCGTTTCGGAGAGCAGCAGAGCGTCGTCGCGCAACGAGGCATCGCTGTGCTGCGCATCGGCGGCGATACGGATATTGCCGAAGTAGCGGCCTTGCCCGCGCCCTGCGGCCGCGCTTTTCACGAGCGTATCCGAGGTCGCGCTTCCGACTTGGTGGTCGACGCTGCTCGCGATGTCGACGTGCTGCGTCCCGGTTGGAAAGAAGAGCGTTGCGATCTGTGCATCGGCGCCCGGCTGCGCCAGCGTAACGGAAAGATCCGTGACGGAAAGCGCTGCGCCGAGCTCGGCGCTCGCCCACCTCACGCGCGCATCTTTGCCGGGCCTTGCGGCACGGGTGAAGAGGATCGTCGAGTCGTCGGGTAAGAGTTGAGCGCTAGCGTAGGTAACGTCGGCGCCTTCGCCCGTCACGATCTCCGCAACACCGCACACGTAGATGCCTTTATCGAGAGGCGGATTGAACTCGTCCACCTTCACGAGAACGCGTTCGATCACCGTTACGCGAGCGCCGCGTTCGGCGAGCACGACCGTGTGCGGGTACATCCGGCTCCGGGTCGTGTATTGGACCACGATCGGGTCGTCGACGCTGCAATCGGCCGGTACGTAAATGAAGGCCCCAAAGGCCGCATGCGCGAGCGTGAGGTGGCTGAACTTCTGCTCCGGTTCGATCGCTTTGCGGTACGCGCGCGCCAGCAGATCGCCGTGCTCCGCTTTGGCTTGGCCCAGCGCACAGGCGATGACGCGCGGATGCTTCGATTCGATCGTGAGCCCGTTGACCCACGAGCGGAAACCTTCCGCGTCAGCGGGCAGCGAATCGAGATCGATCTTCCAGTAGCGGCCGGGCTTTTCGCGCCCGCTGCGTGTGGTTGCGAATGCCTCGAGCTCCGCCTTACGCTCGTGCGGCGAGAGAAGGTCAGGCAAGCGTGCTGCTCTCCTCGCGAAGCACGTCGTAGCCTTCGCGTTCGATACGCTGCGCAAGATCCGGCCCGCCGGTTTTTACGATGCGGCCGTCGATCATGACATGCACGACGTCGGGCGGAATGTGCTGCAGAATGCGCGGGTAGTGCGTGATGATCAGAAAACCCGCCGTCTTGCCCGCCTCGCTCTCGCGCAGCGCTCTCACGGTATCGCCGACGTCTTTGAGCGCGTCGACGTCGAGCCCCGAGTCGGTCTCGTCGAGAACCGCGTACTTCGGCGCGAGCACCGCCAGCTGCAGCATTTCCAGCCGCTTCTTTTCGCCGCCGGAGAAACCGTCGTTGAGATAGCGGCCCAAGAACGACGGGTCCATGCCCAGCACGTCCATCTTCTCGAGCAAGAGCGCGCGGAATTTTGCCGGCGTCAGCTCACCGGGACGCACGGCCTGGCGCGCAGCGAAGAGGAAGTTCGGCACTTTGACGCCCGGGATCGCGGCGGGATATTGGAACGAGAGAAAGAGTCCGGCACGCGCTCGCTTGTCGGGCGTGAGCGCGAGCAGATCCTCGCCGTCGAGCGTGGCCGTCCCGGAGGTGACCTCGTACTGGGGGTGACCGGTGAGCGAGAACGCCAGCGTCGATTTGCCGCTGCCGTTGGGGCCCATCAGCGCGTGGACCTTGCCCGGCTCGACCGTCAGATCGATCCCCTTGAGAATCTCGTTTCCCTCGACGCTGCAGCGCAGACCCGCGATGCGGAGCCCTGGTTCGGACATGCTTCCTCCGGTAAAAAATATTGCTTGTGTAGCGTACGCGGGGCGCCTTAGAAAGTCAAGGATTTACTTTACTATCTGGGCCATTCCGTGGTAGGATACCGTTCGAACGCCATGCAGGTCGACCGTTTTTTCCAGACCACTCGCGGCAAGATCGTTGCCGAGCTGCGCGAACGAGGCGGCGCCTCGGCCGCCGACCTTGCTGCGCTTTTCGGGCTCTCGCCCAACGCGGTACGCCAGCAGCTCGTCGTGCTCGAACGCGACGGTCTGGTCGAGGAGCACGCGGTCCGTCGCGGCCCGACCAAGCCGACCCTCGAGTTTTCGCTGACCGCGAAAGCCGATACGCTCTTCCCGCAGCATTACGACAAGATGCTTTCGGCGGTGCTACGCGAGGTCAAGGAGCAGTTTGGGTCGCCGGCGGTCGGGCAGATCTTCGATAGCATCGCGCGGCGCTCGGTCGAGCGAACGAAGGAACGCGTGACCGCGACGGATCCCGAAGGGAAAGTCGCACAGCTCACGCAGCTCTTACGCGATCGCGGGGTGGTCGCCGAATACAGTTTGATCGACGGCGGGTTCTTGCTGCAAGAACACACCTGTCCGTACTCGGGCGTCGTCAAAGAGCATCCCGAAGTCTGTTCGGTGATCCACCATGTCATCGACGAGACGATCGGCGGCGAGCACGAACAGATCGAGTCGCTCGCGACCGGCGGAAAAAGTTGCACGTTTGCGCTCAAAGGGGTCAGTTAGTTACCGTGGATTTTGCGAAGTTTCAGCGTCTCGTAGAAGCCCGCCCGGGATTCCAAACGATGGAATCGCCGACGGCAAGCGGCGAGTATTTCAGCGACTCGTGCGGCGATATGTACAATTTCTTCCTGAAGGTCGGCCCGGGCGCGGTCATCGAGGACATCTCGTACTTCACGACCGGCTGCGGTTTCGGCACGGCCACGTGCAGCTTGGTGGTCGAGCTCGCAAAGGGCAAGACCGTCGAGGAAGCACTCGCGATCACGACCGGCGAGGTCGAAGCGCAACTCTCCGGCTATCCGGAGAAGAAAAAAGATTACCCCGAGCGCGCGCTCGAGGCGTTGAAGATCGCAATCGACGATTATCGCACCAAAGTCGCGAACGGCTCGGTTCCCGATTACGGCGCCATGCCTGCCGCGGACCGGCCGAAGGCCGAATCCGCTGCGGGCGGCAGTGACGCCGGCGACGGCAAAGTCACCATCAGCCTCCGCGCTCTGCGCTAGAGCGTCGCGATATCTAAAACGAAACGATAGCGTACGTCGGAATTGACGACGCGGTCGTAGGCTTGGTTGACGTTTGCGAAGGGGATCAGTTCGATATCTGCGGTGAGGCCGTGCTTGCCGCAAAAGTCCAGCATCTCTTGCGTCTCGGAAATGCCGCCGATCATCGAGCCCGCCAGGCTCTTGCGTCCGCGCACGAGCGACCCGGCGTCCATCGGAACGGCATCTTCGGGAATTCCGACGACGATCATGGTGCCGTCGATCGTCAGTAAGCTCAGGAGCGCGTCCCAATCCATCTTCGACGAGACGGTATTGACGATCAGGTCGAAGCTGCCGGCAAGCCGTTCGAACGTCTTGGGATCCGAGGTCGCATAGAAGTGATCGGCGCCCAGGCGTTTGCCGTCGGCTTCTTTGCGCAGCGACTGGCTGAGCACCGTGACCTCGGCGCCCATCGCATGCGCGAGCTTCACGCCCATGTGTCCGAGCCCGCCCAGGCCGACGATCGCGACGCGCTTACCGGGACCGGCATTCCAATGACGCAGGGGTGAATAGAGCGTGATGCCGGCGCAGAGCAGCGGCGCAGCGGCGTCGAGCGCAAGGCCGTCGGGGATGCGCAGAACGTAGCGATCCTTGACCACGATACGTTCGGAGTAACCGCCGTAGGTCGGCGTCTTGCGATCCATCTCGGTGCTGTTGTAGGTGAAGGCGGCGCCTTTCAGGCAGAACTGTTCCATGCCGCGCGTACACGCGGCGCATTCACCGCACGAGTCGACGAAGCAGCCGACGCCGGCTTTATCGCCGGGCCGGAACGAGGTCACGGCGCTTCCGACACGCTCGACGACACCGGCGATCTCGTGGCCCGGAACCATCGGGAAGCTCGAGCCGCCCCATTCGTCGCGAACTTGGTGGATGTCGGAGTGGCAGATACCGCAGTACTTGATCGCGATGACGACGTCGTGTGGACCCGGTTCGCGGCGTTCGAAGGTGAAGGGTGCGAGCGGCGCCTTGGCGGCCGGCGCCGCATAGCCTTTGGTGAGAACTGCAGTCTGTGTGCTCATGCGCGCCATAACCGTGCTACGCGAGATAGGGATTCGTCGTCCGCTCTTTTCCAATCGTCGTGAACGCGCCGTGACCAGGAACGACCGGCGTTTCGTCGGGATAATCCATCAGCTTGCGGTGAATCGAATCGACGATGTCTTCCATCGAGGTTCCGCCGAGATCCCAGCGGCCGATGGCGCCCGCGAAGAGCGTATCGCCGGTGAGCAGGCGCAGCGCGCCGTCGCTGCGGATCGCGAAGCAAACGCTGCCGGGGGTGTGTCCGGGGGTGTGCAAAACCTCGCACGTCGTTGCGCCCAGCGTGATGCGCTCGCCGTCGACGAGATCGCCGTCGAGCGTCACCGGATCGGGAATCGCGGGGAGGCCGAAGAGCTTGACCAGCCGCGGCTGCTCGCGGTAGATCGGCAAGTCGGCGTGGTGGAGCAGCGCTTGGGCGCGGGTCGATTCTCGCAGGCGGCCGACGTCGGCAATATGGTCGAAGTGCGCGTGCGTGTGCACGAGATAGCGCGCGCGCAAGCCCAGACGCTTCAGACGCGCCAGCACCTCGTCGACACCGTCACCGCCGTCAACGACGATCGCCTCGCGCGTCGTTTCGTCGCCGACGATCGTCGCATTGCAGGCGAGCAGACCGACGGAGAAGGTCTCGACGATCACGGCGCCTCGAGATGGAAGTCGCGGAAGCGGCCCTCATAGTAGCCGAGCGGACGGCCTTCGCGCGCAGCGCACGCGAGCACGCGCCCGATGAAGATCGAGTGCGAGCCGGCATAGTGCTCGGCTTCGACCGCGCAGTCGAAGTGGCCGATCGTACCGGCTAGGACCGGCGCGCCGGTGACGTCGGTCGACCACTCGATGTCGTCGAACTGGTGTTCCTTGACGCGTCCCGAAAAACGTTCCGCAAGTTCGCTCTGCTCCGCTGCGAGCAGATTGACGCAAAAGATACGCGAACTCGAGATATAGAGGTAGCTGCGCGCTTCGCGATTGACGCAGATCAGCAGCATCGGCGGTTGCGCTGAAACGCTCGCGAACGCACTGAGCGTGATCCCGCGCGGCTCGCGTTCGCGCAGCGAGGTGACGACGGTGACTCCGGTCGGATGGCGGCGCATGACCGCCTTGAACGCGGCCGGGCCGGCCGCGTGCGCGTTCACGTGATACGCGCTCCGATGCCCGTCCCGTTGCCGACGGCGAGAATCGTTGCATCGAGGCTCGGATGCGCGAGGAAGTATTCGTTGAACTCGTCGAGCCCGCCCACGAGACAATCATCGACGACGACGATTCCCGAGAGCTTGAGCATCGGAATCACTAAATCGAGGTACTCGCGATAATGCGCGCGGTCCGCGTCGATGAAGACGATGTCGAGGTTACGCTGCTGAAAGGTTTCGAGCCATTCGAGCGTGTCTTGGTTGAAGATCGTGATGAAATCGTCTTCGCCGGCGCGACGGAAGTACGAAAGCGCGACGCTGGTTCGCTCGCTGTTCGGATCGATCGTCCAAATCTTTCCCAGCTGCGGCTGCGCCAAAGCCATCCACAGGGTCGAATAGCCGTAGCCGGTTCCGATCTCGAGGATGCGGCTCGCCTGCATCATGTGGACCATGACCGAGAGGAAACGTCCGGTCTCGCGCGAGACGATCGGAACGCCGTCCTTGCGCCCGTGTTGCTCCAACTCGAGCAAGAGCGAGGGCTGCTCGGGATGCAGGGCATCGAGATAGCGCTTCTGATCGACCATCGTACCGATCTCCTGTTAGCGGGGAACCCTCGCCGACCTGCTCGAATCAAAAGGATCTCTATGGGCCGGCGTTTGCGCCTCTTTCCGCTCAACTCGGTGCTGTTTCCGGGCGCCGTGCTCAACCTTCATATTTTCGAGCCGCGCTACAAACAGATGATCAGCGAGTGCCTCGAAGCCGGCGAAGGCTTCGGCGTCGCGTTGATCGCGCAAGGCGAGGAGGCGGGCGATCCCAACGTGCTTCCGCACGAGGTTGGTTCGATTGCGGAGATCGTCGACGTGCAGCCGCTGCCGTTCGGCCGGTATTTCATTTCAACCGTTGGGCGAAATCGTTTTCGCATTCGCGAGGTCATCAGCCGCGATCCGTATCTGATCGCCGAAGTCGACGAAATCGAAGAACCCGAACAGCAATCCGATCGCGAGGTCGAGGAGCTATTGCCCGCGGTCCGTCAGCGTTTCGAAGAGTACCTCGCGATGTTGGTCGAGTTTTCCGGACAGGAGAGCACGGTCTCGCTTCCGGACGATCCGCAAGGCACCTCGTATTTGATCGGCGACATGCTCCAAGTCGCGGAACGGGTGAAACAGCGTCTGCTCGAACTCGCCGATACCAAGGCGCGCCTGCGCGCGGAATACGATTTCCTCGAGCGCCTGCTCCCGCAATTGCGCCGCTTGCTCGAACGCCGCCGCAACGAATTGCTCAATCGCTCGGAGGACGGCGAAGATCTGACGTATCGCGGTCAGCAAGAAAAGCTGTTCGGGAAGTTTTTCTCGCTAAACTGAATCCGAAGCGAGGTGCTCGGCGGATTTCACGACGTTGCGTAAGAGCGCGATATTCGTCACCGGGCCGACGCCGCCGGGGACCGGCGTGATTGCGCCGGCGACGTCCAGCATCGATTCGTAATCGCAGTCGCCCCTGAGAACGCCGTCGACGACGGTCGTGCCCACGTCGATCACCGTCGCGCCGGGCGCGATGTCGTCGCCGCCGATGAGATTGGGGACACCCGTCGCGACGACGACCACGTCGGCCATCTTCACATACGGCTGCAGACTCGCGCTCTCTTTGTGCAAGACGGTGACGGTCGCGTCGTGGGCGAGCATCAGCAGCGCGACCGGCGCCCCGACCACGATCGAGCGGCCGATCATCACCGCGCGGCGGCCGCGAAGCGGCCAGTGCGGACTGCGTTCGAGCAGCAGCATGACGGCGGCGGGCGTGGCCGGTACGAACTCGGTGCCGCTGCCGAAGGCCAAGTGCCCTTGATTGGTCGGATGCGTTCCGTCGACGTCCTTACGCACCGGAATCGCGTCGGCGATCTCGCGAATCGAGAGATGCGGCGGGAGCGGCTGTTGGAGCATCACGCCGTGCACGCTCGCGTCGCCGTGCAAGCGTTCCAAACGCGCGCGCACGTCGCGGGAAGCCGCGGACTCCGGCAGACGGTCGACGTCGATCGTGATGCCGACCCGCTCGCCGGTCCGCACGAGATTGCGAACGTAGGCGAGGCTCGACTCGTTCTCTCCAACGAAAACGATGACGAGCCTGGGATGAATCCCGGCATCGCGCAGCGCACTCGTACGAGCAAGGAGTTCGGCGCGCAGCTCGGCAGCAAGAGCGCGGCCGTCGAGTATGATGGCGGGCACGCGGACGCGGTTTCGCCGTAGAGGAGGAGAGGACCCTGGAACACGTGCGGCGCGAGGTGCGCCTCGGATCGAATTTTGCGCCGGAGGCATTCGAACGCGCCTTCGATCGTTTCGTGCAGACGTACAACGTGATGCCGGCGGTTGCGCGCTGCAGCCCGGACGTGCTCGAGCGCTACTGCCGCCTCTTCGAATCCGGTGTCGACGCCGCGCGTCAGCGCGAGGTGCGCTTCCGCGGCATTCCGGTGCTGGCCGCGGTGCTTCCAAGCGGAACGATTGCATTCGAGGGCGAGGTCGACGCGGACCGGATGGGCGATTGGTGAACGCGCCCGTGCGCTGGCTCGTGATCGCCGCCGCAGCGGCTATCGCGCTGCTCGTTCTCGTTCCGCTCTTTCGCTCGCAAACCGCGAGCGTGGCCGGGCCGGCGGGTATGGCGGGGGAGACGGCGCCGGTCTTTGCGCTGCACGATACGCGCGGCGCGGCGGTCTCGCTCGCGCAGTATCGCGGCAAGATCGTCGTGATGAACCTGTGGGCGTCGTGGTGTCCGCCCTGCCGTGCGGAGATGCCGGACCTGCAAACCATCTCGCGCGAGTTCGCGCGCGACGGGGTCGTCGTGGTCGGCGTCAACGAAGGCGAGTCCGCGCGGCGCGCTTCCGCCTTTGCGCGTTCGCTCGCGATCGCATTCCCGATTTGGATCGACGACGCGCAACGTTACGGCCGCGTGTACGCGGCGCTCGGGCTGCCGACGACGATCGTGATCGATCGGCACGGCGTCGTTCTGCGCGGGTTCGACGGACCGCTCACGATCGCGCAGATGCGTGCGACGCTGGCGCAGGCCGTGCACTCTACGTGAACGGCGTCGCTCCCTATCTCGCCGCGGCCGTCGTTGCGATGGTCGCCGCGCAACTCGCCGTTCCGGGGGCAGACCTCTATCATGCCGGCTGGTACAACGTCGTGCTCGCGGCGTTTGGGATCTGGGCGATCGCGCGAACGTGGCGTGCGCCGCTTATCGCTTTGGGGATCGGCGCAATAGCGTTCGCGGGTGTCGCGTGCGGACTGCTTGCACCGGGTGCGCGCACGGTGATCGGGGCGCCGGGCACAGCCGTGCGCGTCGATGAAGCGAGCACGACGCTGGTCTTTCCCTTGACGCGCGGCGACCCGCCGGCGGTGAAGACGGTACGCTTCACGATGACGGCCTTTCTTCGCAGCGTGCCGCGCAGCGTCGTTGCCGTCGACGCGTACGATCGCCGGGGCGCGCATCTCACGATCACGCAGCCGACCGGCAGCGCTTTTCTCTCACCGGTGCTCTTGATGCAGAACACGCAGAGCATCGCCGGGCTCACGCTGCCGTACGATTCGTTCGCAGTGCCCGCCGCGCATTGCATCGTCAAGGCGGTACTGTTTTCGCAAGCCCAAGCGGCTTCGATGCCGGCGCTCGCTGCGGCGCGCGGACCGGTCGTGCTCTTTTCCGTCGAGGACGATACCGGTGCGCCGATCGCAAACGGCATCGGCATGGCGCCCGACGGCGGAAGCGTCGCGATCGGCGGCCTGCGCCTGCGGCCGCGCGTCTTCACCTACGCCGCCGTCGAGGTCGTACCGATTCCCAACCTCGCCGTGCTCTTCGCGGGTGCGCTCGCGATCCTCGCCGGCCTGCTCTTGACGCGGCGCAGCGCCCCGGGGTAAGATCGCCCAACGATGATGTACGCGCACGTTCTGCCGTGCCCGCCGCAGCCGCATCGGGAGATGCCGGTTCGGTAGCGCGCGTCGTCGAGCAACGTACAGCGAGCCGCTCCGGATACCGGAGCGGCTCGTTTTTTCATTTTGTCGGGGGAATCATGCGAATCGGAATCATCGGACGAGGAACGTTGGGAGGCGCGCTCGCGCGGGGATTCGAGCGCCATCCGCACGTGCGCGGGATCGACGCGACGACGCGCGCGACTTCTGCGCGTAATTGCGAACTGGCCGAGACGAGCGACGTCGTCGTCGTGTGCGTGAAGCCGCGCGACGCCGCCGAGGTCTGCGCGCAGATCGCGCCGGTTTTGCGCGACGATCAGGTCCTGGTCTCGGCAATGGCTGCGATCGACACCGGATCGCTGCGCGCGTGGACGCAGGATCGCGCCCGCGTGGTGCGCGTGATGCCCAATACCCCGGCTCGCGTGGCGTCGGCGATGACCGTGCTTGCGCGCACCCGCGAGAGCGACGACGCTGCGCTGGAACGCACGCGCGAGCTCTTCGACGCCCTTGGGCGCACCCTGGTACTCGATGAGTCGTTGATGGACGCCGTGACGGCAATCAGCGGCTGCGGCCCCGCCTTCGTGTTCGTCGCGGTGGAAGCACTCATCGACGCCGCGATCGCGCTGGGCATTCCCTACGAACAGGCGCGCATTCTGGTCGCGCAAACGGTGCTCGGATCGGCACGGCTGGTACTCGAAAGCGAAACGCACCCGGGCGCGCTCAAGCACGAGGTAACGACGCCCGCCGGTCGCACGATCCGCGGTTTGCTGGAACTCGAAGACGGCAAACTCCGCGCGACGCTGATGAAAGCAGCGCTGGCCGCGGGTTCGCCGCTGTCATCCCGAGCGTAGGCTCGCGCTCTGTCATCCCGAGCGCAGGCGCGAAGCGCCGTAGTCGAGGGACCGCCTGTCATCCCGAGCGTAGGCGCGAAGCGCCGTAGTCGAGGGACGCATACCCATGTCATCCCGAGCGTAGGCGCGAAGCGCCGTAGTCGAGGGACCGCCATGTCATCCCGAGCGTAGCGAACGCAGTGAGCGTAGTCGAGGGAAGCTCCACGGGCCGTTGCCGGCGAAGACGCTCGTCGCGGCCCGTCCTGTGCCGCTCCTGCTGCGCGAGTTTTGCGCCACGACCAAAGGAAGTTCGCATCCTGCGAATGGCGCAAAACTTCGAGCCTTCGCCTCGCAACGGCCCGTGGAGTTCTCCCTCGACTACGGCGCTTCGCGCGTACGCTCGGGATGACAGGCGGTCCCTCGACTACGCTCACTGCGTTCGCTACGCTCGGGATGACATGGCGGTCCCTCGACTACGCTCACTGCGTTCGCTACGCTCGGGATGACAGGGCTACGCTCGGGATGACAGGGGGAGCGCTAGAACTCCGTGGTGCTGGTAAAGGTGAACTTCTCGATTTTGGCAGTGGGCACGACGAGCGAGTAAGAGTATTGGCCCGTACGCTGCTGTACGTTCGAGAATTCGACCGAGCCCAACGCCTCGACGATGCTCTGATTGAAGCGCATGTTGCGCACGCCGCCCGTGATCTTGCCGTCTTCGATCAGGAACGTGCCGTCGCGCGTCATGCCGGTGACGATGGCGCGCTTCTGATCGACTGGACGAATGTACCAAAAGCGCGAGATCAGGAGTCCGCGCTTCGTGCCGGCGATCAGCTCGCCGGTGCTGCGCGTTCCAGTTCCGATTACGATATTGAGCGGTTGCGGACCGAACGTGTTCGGTGCAGGCAGCGCGTGGCCGGTGTTCGGGCGGTCGAGCTTCTTTGCGTAGTAACTATCGGTGACGATATTGCGCACGACGCCGGCTTCGACGAGCGGTACGCGCATCTTGGGTTGGCCCTCGTAATCGAAGGGCATCGACGGTGCGAGCGGATTCGCGTAGTCGTCGCTGACGTTCACGCGCTCGTCGAAATACGTGCGGTCCAACCCCTGCGAACAGAACGACGAGCCGTCGCTGAAATTCTGCGCCGAGAAATGGCCGAGAAGATAGGCGAAGAGCTCGCCGAAGGCCGGGGGCTCCAGGATCACGGTCCACGTTCCCGGTTCGACTTCTCGAGGATGCGCGCTCGCCCGAGCCTTCTCGACCGCGCGCTCGCCAACCGCGTCGCCGGCGAGATCTGCAATGTCGGTCGAATAGCGTTCTGCAAAGCCGGTCGAATCGGGGGCCGTCACTTTGACGTTTACTTGCGCATCGGTGCCGTCAAACGAAGCGAGCGCTCCGGAAGAGTTTGCGATGGTCGTACCGCCGCTTGCGCTCGACACGAAGCCCGCGCACCAATAGCCGAAGCGTTCGGCGCGTGTCACGATTGCGTCGCAGATCGACGCGCGCGCACGCGGATCGGCGGCGGCGGTCGCGTTCACGTAGCAGCCGGCGGGTGCGGGCGCCGGCCCGCCGGCGGGCAGCGCGGGTTGAAGGTCGTCGCGCGGCGCGAACGAGGCCATTTCGCGCGCGCGATCGAGCAGCGCATCGATCGACGCATCGCTCGCGTCGTTTGCCGTCGCGACGCCGGTTCGTCCGTCGACGATCGCGCGTACCGCGATCGCGACGTCGGCCGCGGCCACGTTCTGGTTCGAAATGCCGTGCGTAAAGCGCGTCAAGGACTCGTCGCTGCTGCTGACGCGTACCTCTGTCTGATCGGCGCGCGAGCGTGCGAGCGCGCGTTTTGCCAGCGCTTCGCGATCCCCGGCGTTCACTGGTACGCTACTCCGACGTCGACGTTACGAAAACGCGCCGGCGACGCAGCCTGGGTCGTGCGTCCGGTCTGCATCGGTTCGCCCTTACCGCAGTTCGGCGTTCCCCACTCGTTCCACGAGCGCACGTCCGCGATCGCGTCACACGAATTCCAAAACTGCGGCGTCATACCGGCGTAGGTCGGATTCTTGAGCATCCGCCCGCGTTTTCCGTTCTTGATCTCCCACCCGATCTGACAGCCGAATTGAAAGTTCAGGCGGCGGTCGTCGATCGACCACGAGCGGTTGCTCTCCATATAGATCCCGTCGCGCACGCCGTCGAAGAGACCGTCGAAAGGAACCTCGCCGGGCAGCAGATTCAGATTGCACATGCGGATCATCGGGACGAATTCCCAGCTCTGCGCGCGGACGCAGGCGTTGCTTTCGCGGCCGATGGCGCGCGCGGTATCGTTGCTCATCTCGTAGCCGCGCAGCACCCCTTCGCGCACGATATCGGAGACTCCGGACTTCGTGCCCTCGTCATCGTATCCGCAGGTCGACATGCCGTGCGGCAGCGTGTTGTCGATCACGATCGTAACGATGGGCGAACCGTAGCGTAATTTGTCGAGCTCGCCGATCTCGAGAAAACTGGTGCCGGAGAAGTTCGCCTCCCAGCCCATCACGCGATCGAGTTCGGCGGGATGACCGCACGACTCGTGAATCTGAAGCGAAACCTGCGAGCCGCCCAAGACGATGTCGAAGGTGCCGCTCGGGCATTGCGGGGCCGAAAGGAGCGCGGTCGCCTCTTCTCCGATGCGCTGCGCGTTTTCCGTGAGCGCGGCCTCCTCGACGATCTCCCATCCGCCGCTTTTGTAGAGGCCGTAGTCGCCGGGAAAGCTGCGCGTCTGTACGTCGCCGTCGCCGATCGCCATCGCCTGGACACCGCTTCCGGTCTGCACGATCGTTTGCTCGATCGCCGAACCAATCGTGCTGTAGAACCACTTCTGCGTGCGCCATAGATCGAGCCATGCGCGCGAGACCGCGATGCGATCGCTCGCTCGCGCGAGTTTCTCGGCTTCTAGGAGCAGCGCCACGCGCTCGCCCAGCGGAACCTCTTGCGGATCGCGCACGAGCGGCGTGTGATAGCGATCGACGTACGCGTGCGGCGGCGGTTCGCCGAAGCGGTTGCGCGCGATCGAAGCGCTTGCGCGAGCGATCGCGACCGCTCGCGCCGCGGTCGCGTCGATGCCGGCGTGCGTGCAGTCACTGCTGGCGGCGAATCCCCACGCCCCGTCGACGAGGGCGCGAATGCCGTAGCCCACGCTCCGCGCGTCCGCGAGCGAAGCCACGACTCCGTTGCGTACCTCGATACGTTCGCTGCGCACGTTCTCGAATCGAATGTCCGCGTAGCGGGCGCCACGAACGCTCGCCGTGTCTAACGCCCGGCGAGCAAGATCCTCGAAACCCATTCCTGCGATGTTAGGGTCGCTCCGGCTGCGCGCCTGCTGCGATTGCGTGAAGATTCTTTATGGAAATGCGGCCGGCGATTGCCGATGCAGGGTCTGCACCGATGACGTAGATTCCCACCAAACGTGCGGGCTGTGCGATTCCCTGCGGAAGCCGCACGACGACGTCGCGCCAGCCCGCATGATCCATAGGACCCACTGCCAGGAGCACCTCTTCGTTGATCGCATTGCGCAGTGCGAGTTTCAGCCGCGCGCCCTGGCCGTCGTCGAAGACGCTGAAAGCGATTGCCACGGTGCGTGGCGGCAGCGTCACGTCGGTGATCATATAGGCGGCCCGTTCTTGCGGCCCGAGTGCGTACTGCAGCGTTTCGCATGTTGGGCAATCTGCGCTCTGCACGACCGATCCCTCGCCGCCGCGCGGGATCGTCATGAACGAGGGCTTTGCCGCGAGCGCGACGTCGTGAAAGCCGACCGTGACGAGCGCATTTGCGAGATGGTCGCCGAGCAGAAGTGAGATGAGCGCATCGCTCGTTCCGGCGGTCAGCGTGCCGTAGGCGTCGATCGATCCACCTTGCGCGCGCCATGGCAGCGTAGGAGGCAGAGCGATCGCATAACCCTGCGCGTCGTAGGCGCGCGCCTGAAGCGTCAGCCGCCCGCCCTGCGCGACGCTGGGGTCGGGCGGAAGCACGATCAATCGTGCCGGATCGCTCGCAACGTGTACGGGAAGCTGCAGTGTGAAGGCCCCTTCGCGTGCGACGAGTGCGCCGTCTCCCGGCTGCGCCGCAGTGAAGGTTCCGTCATCGTAACGCCCGAGTGTTGCCGGGTCGACGCGTACCTCGAGCGGCGCGTCGGAGGAGACGACGCGCTCGTCGGTATCGGCGACCGCAAAGCGCACCGCAACCGCGGCGCCGGGAAACGCGCGCACGACCGCCGGTGCGGCCACTAACTGCGCCGGCGGTCCGGGCGTGGATGTGTCGTAGACGAAGATGCCGTCGGCGACCTTACGCTCTTTGCCGTCCGAGGGTGCATCGGCGAGCGTCGCATCCGGCTCGGTCAGGGTGCGCGCAACGATCTCCGACGAGCCGCCGCCGTCGAACGCCATCCCGCGCACCGCGCCGAATGCGCGCATCAAGGCCGCAAATTCGGGGCGCGTGATGCCGACCGAATAGAGCGGCTGACGCCCGTCGACTTCGAGGAGGTAGAGCGTGCCGTCGGCGCCGATCGCCGCGCCGCTGCAGGGAATTCGCTGCTCGTACTCGCCGCCGTTCGGACCGTCGGGATCCTCCGTCCATGCACCGTCGTTCAGAAGCAGAGGGCCGCCGCCGACAGCCGCTTGCAGATCCGCGAGCGCGACCGGTGAGAGATCGCCGCCGATCGCGATCGTGTCGCCGTCGTTCGGCACGCCGACGCTCGCATACGCATCGAGCCCGATCGCGAGATAATAGCCCGGCGGCTGCGCCGTCGTGTTGTCGAGCACGCCGGTCACGCGATACGTAGCAAACGGCGGCGTGCCGTCGGTTGGAACCAGCGCGACCAGCGTGAGCGTGTTCGACGGCGCGACCGGACCGTAGGCGGGCGTGAGCAGCGTCGTACCGCCGCCGGGCGACGCATCGATCGCGTCAAGCGGCACGCTGCGGCCGGAGAGCTGGAGCGTGCCGGTGAAATCGGCCTCCGCGATCTGCGCCGTACCGTCGCGTTCGATCAGAAGCGCGTAGCGTTTGCGCGGCGTGCGCACCAATTCGCCGCCGCGCACGACGATGTTGGTCGGCCGATTGGTGCGTCCGATATCGAAATAGTCGCCGTTGATGCCGGCAATCGCGCCGGTGCGCTGCGCCATCGAGGAGACCGTTTCACCCTGCGACGCGAGAGCGTCTCCGGCGAGCACGCTGTCGATGCGAATGTTTGGCGTGTGCGGCGCGACGGCGATGGCGTGGATGACGATCGGTCCGGCGCTCGTGACGAGATCGTATTCGCCGTACTCGACACCCGGCGCGATCGTTTCGATCGCCGGCGCGTCCGTCACGATGTGCGGAAACGGCGCGGCGGCGTCGAGCTGGACGGGCAGGATTGCGAGGAGCAGAGCCGCGATCACGACGGCGGGTGCCATACGGCGACGGCGAGCGGATAACCACCGGTAGCAAAAGGCGCTCCGGCGACGCGGCGCATCGTCGAGGTATCGAAGACGTCGACCCGGTCGCCGCGCGCGCAGGGTACATAGAGCAGATTGCGATCGAGCGTCGGTTTCCACGGCGTCGTGCAGGTTGCAAGCGGCGCGTGCGCGGGCCGCAGCGTACGCGCGTCGAGCACGTCGACGGCGTCGGTATCTTCATCGGTGACGTACAGGCGGTCGCGCGCGCCGTCGTAGACGATGCCGACCGGAAAGGAGAGAGGCTCGCTGCGCGCGACGACGCGCGGGTCGCCGGCTACGTCGACCGCGACCACGCCGCCGGCCTTGGCGAAGGGCGAGTGCAGGCTTTGATTCGAGACCGCGTAGAGGCGCGTACCGTCGCTCGAGAGCGCGAGTGAGAAGACGCGGTCGACAACGTGAAAGCGCCGCAGCTCTACCAGACTGCGCGCGTCGACGATCGAGACCGTTCCGTCGTTGACGTTGGCGACGTAAACGCGCTCGCGCACCGGGTCGATGACCAGACCCTCGGCGGTGAGGCCGAGCACGCGCCGCGTCACCGTTCCGTCGCGCGCGATGCGCGTGAGCGCGCCCGCGCCGTCGACGTCGCGATCGGTGATGAAGAGCGCGCCGCTAGCGGGATCGAAGGCGAGTTCGTCGCAGAACGGGACGCCGGTAAAGGTGCGAACCGTCCACGGATCGAGCGTCGCGATCGTCGCCGTATCGCCGTCGGTCACGGCCGACGCGAGGCGTCCGCCGGGATCGAGCGCAACGTCGCCCGGCGCGCCGCCGATCCCCAGCGCCGCTTCGGCCTTGAACGGAGCGCGCGCGTCGTGCAGAACGACGCCGTCTTCGTAACTCGCAACCGCGATGAACGCTTTTTCGGGATCGGGCGCGGGTGCGAAGGTAAAGCTGCGCATTGCAAGGCCGTTCGGGCCCGAAGCGATGACCGAGCGCTGGGTGCGCGCGGGTCCGCTGACGATGCGCGTGTAGGGCGCACCGAATCCGTTGACGCGCGTGGGAAGCGTGCTGCCGGGAAGGAAGGGAAGCGTGCCGCCGGGGATCGTGCCGGTCGCGCGCTGCACGGGAAAATCGCGCGGCGCGGCCGCGACGGCGAGCGCGAGGAGAACCAGCGCGAGTCGTTTCAATGCGCTTGAAAATACCCCGCGATTCCTACGACGATGCCGACCGCGCTCAACGCTACCGCCGGCCACAGCGCGAAGCGCGCGCCGGTGAGCGCCGCGATCGATGCAAATGCGATCGCGATTTCGAAGAGCGTCGTCGCGATCTCCAAGATTTCGAAGGATCGCATCAGCGCGTCGGCACGTTCCTGCTCTTTGTCCGCCTCGGCATCCAAGCGTTTCGCTTCGGCGAAAACAGCGAGCGAGGTACGCTGCTCCTCGGATACTTTGCCTTTTTGGCTGAGCGCGGAGTAGAGCGTCGCCTTGAGTTCTTTGGCTTGAAAGTACTGGTATTGATCCGAAGCTTTGGCGGTGAGAATGACCGCGTCGTTGCGCACCGCAAGCCCTTGAATCGAGCGGTGCGTGGCGAAAAGCGTGCCGAGTGCGGCGAGCACTGCGACGATGGCGGTGAAGAAGGGGACGAGGCGATCCGAGCTCGGCGCGGCGGCGTGCGCGCTCACGAAACGCTCGCCTCGCGCCGCGTCAGCACCTGCACGAGTTCCACGCCGGCAGCGACGTCGGTGCCGGGAGCGACCAGCGTCTGCGCGGTACGGACGGGATCGAGCGCGACGCTCGCGATGGTGAAATCGTCGAAGGTTCCGGCAATCAGCGCGCCGTCGGGATCGATCGCATACGCGCGCCGCGCGGACCGGTCGAAGACGATGACGTAGAGCCGCAGCTCGGCAGCGCGCGTCCGCGCGATGCGTTCGAGCCACGGGTGCGGCTGCGCGGCATCCAACACCGCGACGCGATATCCGGCTATCCGGTACGCGACGAGGTAGCCGGGATCGAAGGCTGCCGCTGCGTCGAGGCGTACCGCCGGAAGCAGGCGGTCGAGGGTCGCGAATCCATCGTCGCCTTCTGCGGCGAGCGCGAGCTGCGCTTCGAAAATGCGCAGGCGATCGTCGATATCGGAGGGCAGCGCGTCGATCGAGACGGCAATTCGCACCACGCGTTCGCCGGCTGCAGCGCGGGGCGCGGGCGAGGAAGGCAGCGTGCGGTAAGGCCGCGGCGCGCGCAGTTCGATCTGCGCGCTCACCAGCTCTTCGTGTTCTTGAGAAGCGATTGCAACCAGTTCGCCGGCCGCGTCGACGATCTGCGACTTGCCGCAGTAGGCGACCATGCCGCGCTCGATGCCGCATTTATTCGCGGCCACGAAGGGCACGTCGTTCTCGAGCGCGCGTACCCGCGCGAGTAAATCGGCCTGCAGATTCTCGCGTGCGTGGGGATCGCGTCCCGAGGTAACCCATGCGGTCGGCATGACCAGGAGCTCGGCTCCGCGATCGACGAGCGCGCGCGCGATGCCGGGCATCCGTCCGTCGGCGCAAACCAAGACGCCGAGATTTCCAAGCGACGTCTGCACCGGCCCGAGCGATGCTCCGGGTGAGAACCACTGCCGGTCGAAGTGCCAGAGAAATATCTTTTCGGCCGAGCCCGCGGAGCTGCCGTCGCGATCGATCACGATCGCGCTGTTGTAAAGCGTTGTGCCCCGGCGCACCGCCGCACCGGCGACGATCGCGCACGACGCTGCGCGGGCGATGCGCGCGAGCTCTTCGATCGAACCGGCAACCAAGCGTTCGTCTATGTCTGCGTCGCCGAGCACGTAGGCTGGGAAGGTTCCCTCGGGCAAGACGAGCAGGTCGCGATCGCGCGCGGCGCGTTCGACGCGCTCGAAGATTGACGAGCGTACCCGTTCGTACTCGGCGCGATCGTGCGCGCGCAATTGCAGCGCGGCGACTCGAAGCATTCGTGCCACGAGGTGCAGTTCTACACGGGAGCCGCTCGTAGCCTTGCGAATACCTCGGCAACCCGCCGAAGGAGAGAGATTTGGTGAAACGCAGTCCGCTCTTTGCTGTTGCCTCCGTCATCGCGCTTGCCGCCGTGCTTGGATCCGCCGCGCTCGCGGCTCCCAAACCCGCGGCAACCGCCGCACCGAAAGATTCTTGCGCGAAGAAGCCGAGCAAATGGGCCCGCGTGCAATGCGAAGACTTCACGCATTCGGCCCCGGGCGACGAGTACTTCGGGCGCATGAAGCTGAGCTATCTCGGCATCAACAACACGTTTCACGACGAGACGATCCGCGCCGGCGACTACACGACCGACCCCGGCATCGTTTCGAAGGTCGGCTTTGCCGACGAAGCGCTGCGCGATTGGTCGCATAAATACCCCGGCGATCCCCAGCTCGCGCGTTCCTATTTTCTCGCGATCCGTATGTACAAGAAGATCTATCTGCTGCCTTGGCAGCAGAAAGCATGGACCTACATGCACATCCTGACGTCGCGATTTCCCAACACGTACTTCGGAAAATTAGAAAGAGCCGACCTTGCGCGCGGCTTCACCGAGCACTACTTTGCAAATCCGCAGCTCTGTCCGACACCTTTGCCGAGCGGCGTCATGCCGGAGACGACGCCCAATGCAACGCAGACTCCGTCGCCGAAACCCGGCAGCCCGGCGATCGACGTGATTACGCCGCAGTGCGTGGAGCCCTCACCGGTTCCAACCGCCGGTTCGTAAAAAAGAAAAGAGCCTCTGAGTCATCAGAGGCTCTTTCGTCAACCCGCCGTGAGGCGAGTCTAGAACTTCAACCCGATACCGACGTAGGGGCCGAAGTTGCCCCCATCGCTCGGCGCGTTGGTCTTGTTCTTGAGCTCCTCGCCAATGACGGCCGCTTCAAGGAAGAGCGGGCTGCCTTGGAACGAGTAGGTCACACCAAGCTGGCCCTTGAGGATGTTATAGGCCAGTTGATAGACGTTGCCGGACGGATCGGTGAAGTTGCCCTTCACGTTGCCGTAGTACCAAACGCTCCCGTAAACCGAGAACGGATGGTTGAGATCCGGAAGCTTCTCGGCGCCGAAGCCGACGTTCGAGAGGCGCGGATAACCGACGTTGTTCGAACGCCACAGGTAGCCGACGCCGATGTAGATGTGCGGATCGGCGACCTTGAGACCGACGTGCGCTTCGGCTTCGTAGCTGCTGATGCCCGTCGCGCCGATTGGGTTTGAACCCATTCCGCCGATCGTCGTCACATAGCAGTTGGCGCTGTATGCACCGGTCGTGGGATCGATGCCGCAATCATGCGGGTAGTTGATCTGTTCCAACGCCCCGTCGATCATCCACGGCATGCCGAAGACGTCGAATTCACCCGCACCATGGATCTGGTACGAGATCCCGTTGCCGTTGTTGCCGCTTGCAGTGTTGCCCGGAGAGAACTCGTCGTAGACCTTTTGCGAGACGAGATAGTCACCCGCGATGAAGAGGTCGCGGTACGGCGTTGCAACCGGTGCCGGGGTCGGCGTGGGCGGTGCAGTTGCCGGCGGAGCGGTCGGCGGCGGGGGCGGCGTGGGCGTCGGCGGCGGTGTCGGCGGGATGTACCGCACGACGACCAGCTGCTTATCGGGCACCCACTGAACGTACGCGCCCATGCCTTCCGAAATCACGCGGACGGGCACGAGTACGTGGCCGTGATACAGGATCGGCGGCACGTCCAGCGGACGCGATTCGCCGTTGATCACGACTTCCGGCTTTCCGACCGTGACCTTCACGTCGGCGCCGGGTTTGCTGACGTCCACCGTCTTGCTGGACGCATCGTATGAAACGGTCGCGCCCATTTGCTCGAACATCGAACGAAGCGGGATGAGCACGGTGCCGCCGCGCACGAGCGCAGCGAGCACACGACCCTGCTTGAGGACGTCGGGCTTCGCATAAACGTGGTGGTCGTTATAGAGGATCGGGATCTGCCCCGACGGTGGGGAACCGAAGTTCGCCGGCGGAGCCATGGTCGAGCCTGAATCCTGCGCGATCGCGTTGGTTCCAATGTTTCCATGCGACGCGGAGGTGTTCTGGGCTGCGACCGCGTTAAGTCCGAGACCGGCTGCTAACAGCACGGCGAGGACTCCGGTGCTCAGTCGCTTCAAGTTTTCCTCCTAGGAGATCGAGTAATAATTCCGAGTTGTTTCAGGGCCGCATCGCGGCGCTCAAGGCCATACCTCCACCCACTCGGGGTGAGAGGGCATGGCCCCCCGAGACAATCCTTCTTAATGTGTTCGGGAGGCCGTTTGCCCCCCCTGCAGTGAGACCCAGGCCAGCCGGGCTCATTTAAACCCTAGCCCGAGGCGAGCTTTTCTTCAAGCTTTGCGAGGAATTTCGTGCGTTCGATGAGGTAGCGTTCGTGCGTTCCCTCGGCGACGGCTTCCTGTTCGTCGAAGACGGCAACCGCGAAACTCAGCCGCGGACCGTCGACCATGACGATTTCTACCTCGGTACGGACGATGAAGCCGACCGGCACGGGTTTGTGGTGTTCGAGGTCGATGTGGGTGCCCAGCGAGACCATTTCGGTCCCCAGCACGGGCTCGATGCACGCGAGCGCGGCAGTTTCTATCAGCTGCACCAGCATTGAGGTCGAAAGAACGTCGACACCCTTGTTCCCTGCCTTCTCGGCGGTCATCCACTCTTCGACCCGGGATTGAAGGCTGTACGCGCGGCCGATCTCCAGTTTCGCGCTCATGCCGGGGGAGAATACGCCCAAACCGAGCGTGCTCCTAGCGTGTTCCGGGGGTTATCAGGATTCCAGGCCACTATCGTGAATCAAAGCGGGCGAATCGCGCGTATGGGGTATAGACAAGCGATCCGTTACGACAAAGGGAGTATCATGCATTACCCGCGAGCTGCGGTCTACGCGTTGGGCGCAGCCTTGACCTTGAGCGCATGCAGCCACGCGCCGCAGCAACAGACGCCGCCGCTGAACGTGGACGCGGCATCGGCGGTGCGCCAAAATATCGCGACCTACGTGTCGCTCGACGGACAGGTAGCGCCGCTCGAACAATCGACGCTGGCGTTTCAGCAGAACGGAACGATCACGTCGATCGCCGTGAACGTCGGCGATCGCGTACGCGCGGGCCAGGCACTCGCCACGATCGATAGCTCGGTGCTGCGCGCGCAACTCGCGCAGGCGCGGGCGCAGGCCGAGCAGCAGACGGCGACCGCGACGGGTTCGCAGGTCGGACTTCCGGTACAGATCGAGACGAATCAGGCGGCCCTTACGACCGCGCAAGCCGCGCTGCGTAACGCCAAGCTCGTCTACGATCAGGACACCGCGCTCTACAAGGACGGCTACGTGTCGGAGGCTGCGCTAGAGGCCGCGCACGCGGCCTACGTGCAGGCTCAAAACACCTACAGCACCGCGCAGATCGGGTTGCGTAACAACGTCGTGAGCGAGCAGGCCGTGAAGGCTGCAGTGGCGGCTGCGTCGGCTGCCGACGCAAACGCGAAGACGCTGGGCACGCAGGTCGCACAGACGACGCTCTACGCGCCCTACGACGGCGTGATCACGCAGCGTTTGCTCGATCCCGGTTCGTATGCGGGTCCTCAAGCGCCGGTGCTCGGGATCTCGCGCGTCGATTCGCTCTGGATCAACATCAACGTTCCCGATACCGATCTGCCCTTCGTGCAGCCGGGCGCGGCGGTGACCTTCACCTCCAGCTCGCTGCCCGGACGCAGCTTCACGGCGCACATCACGACGGTGAACGCGGTTCCGACCAGCGGCACACTCTCGTACTTGGCTCGCGTGGAGATGCCCAATCCCGGCGGCGTCTTGCGCGGCGGCATGCTGGTGACGGCCACACTTCCGCGTGAATCGCACCAAAACGCGATCGTCGTGCCCCGTTCGGCCGTGGCGCAGACGCAAAACGGTTACGCCGTGTACGTCGTCGGCCCGGACAACAAGGCGCAAGAGGTTCCCGTGCGCGTGGGCGTGCAAACCGATACGCTCACCGAGGTGATTTCGCCGAAGGTTCAGCCGGGTACCAAAGTCATAACGACGCGTCCCGATACACTCAAAGACGGAAGCATCGTTGCCGTCAACTCCGCTAATGGGGGAAGCACTACGCAATGACCCTGCCTCGCCGCTTCGTAGCGCGATCGCTGATCACGGCCCTCGCGTTTGGTTTGTGTGCGCCGTACGTTGCGGGCGCACAGCCTGCCGCGAATCAAACGCCCGTCGTCGTCCCGACACCGGCACCGATGCCGACGACTTCGGGAACGCCGATTCCGTACCCGGCGTACGGGACGCCCGCGCCCGACGTCGCCGCTCAAGCGCAAAAGCCGGGCGTTCCCGTCACGGTGACGTTGAAATCGGCGATCGATATCGCGGTTGCACAGTCGCCGGCGTTTGCGTCGGAGCGCGCCGCCTACTACCAAATTGCCGCGAAGTACGGCGCCGCAAGAGGCGCGCTCGGTCCGAGCCTCTCGGCATCCGGATCGGTCGACCGTTCGTGGGGACGCTCCTTGAGCGGTGCCTCGCCGTCGCCGTCGAGCGGCCCCAACTCCGTCAACGGCTACGTCACGACGGAGCAGGGCTCGGTTTCGGTCAGCCAGCTCATCTTCGACGGCGGGCATCTGATCGAAGGGCTGCGCAGCGCGCAGTTTGCCGACGTCGCAGGGCGTGACACGCTGCTGCGGCAGCTGCAGACGCTTGCGTTTACCGTCGCCACGAATTACTATGCGCTCCTCGAAGACAATGCGGCGGTCGCTTCGGATAACTCGCTCGTGCGCGAGTTCGAAATCAACGAGCAATTCGTTTCCGCCGAGATTCGCACCGGTGCGGCGCCGCGCTCGGACCTCGCGGCAGCGCAGTTCGAAACCGCGCAGGCGCGCGGCGCGCTCGTAACGGCGCAGGGAAATCAAATTGCGGCACAGGCCACGTTCGCGACCTCGCTCGGTCTCGATGCGGATACGCTGATCCAGCCGACACCGCTCGAGGCATCGCCGCCGCAGGTCAAGATTCTGTCCTATCAGCAGGCATTGGCCGAAGCGTTCAAGCTGCGCCCCGATTTCCTCGCCGCGCAAGCAACGGTCGACTCCAATAAGGCGAACCTGCTCTATGCCGAACTCGGCCGCGTGCCGACGGTTACGCTCAACGGCAGCGCGGGCACGGGCCGCGACTTGGTCTATCCCAATGCGATGACCTCGTGGAGCCCGAGCGGCTCGATCGGCGCGACGATCAGCCTTCCGATTTGGGACCAGGGTCTCACCGATTACAACATCCACGTCGCAAAAGATCAGCTCGATCAAGCCGTCGCCGGTCTCTCGACGTCGCGTTTGCAAGTGCAGTCCGACGTTCGCGGCGGACTTGCCGGACTGATCTCCGCGCGTGCGAATCTCGTTCAGGCGGAGGCGGAGGTCACGAGCTCCACCGTCAGCCTTCAAGCGACGCAAGCCCAGTATAAGGTCGGCGCGTCGACGATCACCGCCATCGTGACGGCTGAAGCGAATCTGGCGACGGCGCAAACGTCGTACGTGCAGGCACTCTACGGCGAACGGCTGGCCGAGCAACAATATACCTACGCGCTCGGGAGCAGCGATCTGACCTTGTAGCCGCACGAACGCAGTACCGCCGATTCGTAAGAGGCTGCTCGTGCGCGTTGTCAAAAGCAGCCTTTTATGTCTCACCCCACCGTACCGGCGGCCGTCTCGGACCCGGTCAACGCGGCTGTCCTGGCGGTCTCGGAAGATCGTCTGGCAGGTTTTCAGCGCGATCCCTTCGGTGAGATCGCGCAGCGCAGCGGCATCGAACCGGAGATCGTCATCGAGCGTATCGTCGCGATGCTGCGCGCCGGGACGATCCGGCGCGTGCGTCAGACGCTTATGTCGACAAATCTCGCGCGCGGCGCGCTCTGCGCGTGGCAAATACCCGAAGCGCGCCTCGGCGGCGCATTCGATTACATGTTCGAGAAAGACCCGTTTTCGGGGCACGTCGTCATCCGTTCGACCGACGCGGTGACGCCGGGAAGCAGTTATCGCCTCTGGACGACGCTGAAAGTGCCGCAGGGCTACTCACTGCGCAAGCACGCCGAGTATCTCGCGCGTCAAACCGGCGCCCAATCCTTCCGGCTGATGCCGGCGAAGATGGTCTTCGCGCTCGGCGTCGGCCACGTGCGCCGCCGCGGCCTCGAACCCGGCGCGCGCGCGGAGACGCCCGCGCAACCGGTCGACACCGCGGTCGTCGAACTCTCCGATCTCGAATGGCGCGTGCTCACCGCGCTAAAACGCGAGTTCGAACCGGACGAACTGGTGCGCGACCTCTGGCACGCGCGCGCACGCGAAGCGGGCGTGACGCTCGACGAGTTCGAGGGCGTCGCGACGGTGCTCAACGAGCGCGGCGTGATCGGGCGCTTTTCGACCTTTCTCGAACACGTCAAAGCGACGGCAAACAACGAACGCGTCACGCGTTACAACGCGCTCTTTCACTGGGCCGTGCCGCCGGGGCAGGAGATCGAGGCCGGCCGTGAGGTTGGACGGCATTACGTCATCACGCACGCTTATTGGCGCGAAGGCGGCCCCGAGTTCAAGAACGTCAACGTGATGGCCGTGGCGCACGGCATGGAGAAGGAACGCGTGCTCGCGCACAAAGCAGCGATCGACCAGCATCTGCGTGAAGCCGGCATCGACTTCGCCTATACCAACGTTTTTTGGGGCGGACGCAGCGAGATCAAACCCTCGGAGATCGCGCCGCAAGCCTATCGCGCGTTCTGTGAGCGCGCGGGCATCGATCCCGAATCCATGCGCGACGGTGACGCGTGAAGCGGCGGATCGGTTGCGCGGCGCTCGCGCTCGCGCTCCTCGCCACGGCGTGTACGAAGGTCAATACGGCATCCGGCGGGCTCCATCCGTGGACGCGCCCCGGCGTGCTGCGGATCGGCGTGAACTACGACGTCAAATCGCTCAATCCGGTGCTCGACGGCAGCGCGCTCGCGCTCGACGTGTCGATGTTCGTGTTTTCGTGGTCGGTGCGCTATGACGCGCAGGGCAATCCGGTTCCCGACGCGCTCCGCGAGATTCCGACGGTCGCCAACGGCGACGTCAGTAAAGACGGCCTCACGCTGATCTACAAGCTGCGCCCGAACATCGAGTGGCAGGACGGCAAGCCGCTCACGTGCGAGGATCTCAAGTTCACGTGGCGCTACGTGATGGACCCCAAGACGAACATAGCGGTCACCGACGGCTATCGCGACATCGCTTCGATCGATTGCAAGACACCGCTCGTCGCCGTGATCCACATGAAGCGCCTCTACGCGCCCTACCTGCAGCAGTTGTGGAGCGTGAACAGCAACGCGCCGATCCTTCCGGAGCACATCTTGGCGCCCTATCTCGCCAAAGGAACGCAGAACACGGCGCCGTTCAATTCGATGCCGATCGGGAGCGGGCCGTTCCGCGTCATCCAGTGGGAGCGCGGCACGGTCGTCCGGCTGGCGGCGAACCCCAATTACTTCTTGGGCAAACCGAAACTCAACGAAGTCGACATCTATACGGAGCCCGACGAGAATACGCTCGAGACGCAGATCCAGACGCACGCGATCGACATGCTCGCACGCGGCACCGCCATCAACTGGCCGCGCTATCAGGCGCTGGCGGCCCAGCCGAACTCCGGGCTGAAGGCGATCCTGGCTGATTCGTATGCCTACGACCACATCGACTTCAACGTGAGGAATCCGATTCTGAGCGACTTGCAGGTGCGGCGCGCGCTGACCTATGCGACCAATCGCCCCGAGATCATCGCGAAGATCTTCCACGGTGCTGACGTTCCGTCGGATTCACCGGAGCAGCCGGCGCTCTCGTGGGGCTACACCGCCGACACGATGCATTACGGTTACGATCCCGCGAAAGCACGCGCGCTGCTCGATGCCGACGGTTGGCGCGTTGGTCCCGACGGTATTCGTATCAAGAACGGCCAGCGGCTCGAATTCACGCTGAGCGCCGCCACCGAGTCGACGCTCGGCAAAGCGATTCAAGACGTCGTGCAGCGCGAGTGGCATGATATCGGTGTGCAGGCGGATGTGAAGAACTACCCGACGCCGGAATTCTTCGCCAACGGCGACTCGGGTGTGCTCGAGGGCGGCCACTACGATGCGGCGATCTTCGCGTGGATGGGGGCCGCCGATCCGGATCTCGATCCGCTCTACTCCGACGAAAATCTTGCGCCGCGCGGACAGGACTCGCTCTTTTGGCAGAATCCCGCCGCAAGCAGGGCGCTCGCCGATGGGCTGACGTCGATCGATGAGAGCAAACGCAAGGCCGACTACGCGGTCTTCCAGCAGCAGCTTGCGCTCGACGCGCCGACGATCATCATCGGCTTCCGCAAGGTTCCCTTCGTCTACAACACCGATCTGCAAGGCTTCGATCCTTCGCCGGTCATCTCGCCGTTCTGGGATCCTTGGGAGTACTCGATGTGAAACGGCTCGCCGCATTACTCGCTCTCGTCATGCTCGCGGCATGTACGAAGAGCGCGCAACCCGGCGAGGGAGGCCGCGCGAACGGATGGACGGTTCCGCACGTGCTGCGCTTTGCCAACGCCGAAGACGTCAACTCGCTCAATCCGCTGCTCAGCCAGCAGCTGACGGTTGGATACATGTCGTCGATGACGGCGGCGTGGCTCATCAAGTGGAACGCGCACAACTTGCCTTATCCCGAGCTTGCGACCGAGGTTCCCACGAAGGCCAACGGCGGTGTGAGCAAAGACGGATTGACGATCACCTATCACTTGCGCAAGGGCTTGCGCTGGTCGGACGGCGCGCCGCTGACGGCCGACGACGTCGTCTGGACGTATCACGCGATCATGAATCCGGCAAACAACGTGACCAGCCGGTCGGGCTGGGACCGGATCGTGAAGATCGACGAGCCCGACAAATACACCGTCGTCTTTCACTTGAGCAAGCCCTACGCGCCGTTCATCGTGACGTTCTTTTCGAGCGCCGGCGGCAATCCGTCGATCCTTCCCAAGCATCTGCTCGCGCAGTATCCCAACGTCAACAACGTGCCTTTCAACGCGCTTCCGGTCGGTGCGGGGCCTTTCAAATATAAGGAATGGGATCGCGGACAGAAAGTCGTGATGGTCCCGAATCCGTACTACTTCCGCGGGCAGCCGAAGCTCAAGGAAGTCGATTTCGCGATCATCCCCAATCGCGATACGGTGCTCACGTCCTTGCGTTCCCACGCGATCGATATGTGGAAGGACGTGCCGGGTTCGTATTACGATCAAGTTTCGAATCTCGACGGATTCGTCTTCATGCACCAGCCCGGCTACGCGTTCGGTCACCTCGATTTCAATCTTTCGCATCCCGCGGTTGCCGATCCGGCGGTACGCTACGCGATCGAACTCGCAACCGATCGCGCGACGCTGAATCGGAAATTTCAGCACGGCCTCGAAGTCGTTCAGGAAAGTCTCGCGGCGCCGACCGCGCCGTACTACGATCCCAACATACCGCTCGTGCCCTTTGATGTCGCGAAGGCCAACGCCGTGCTCGATGCGGCCGGATGGAAGCGCGGGCCCGACGGAATCAGAGAGAAAAACGGCGTCAAGCTGAATCTGCTGCTCGTGGAGCAGACCGGCTCACCCAACGTCGATCACGAGATCGAGTTCTTCCGCTCGACGTGGAAGCAGATCGGCGTCGGTATCGAGGTGCGTCAATTCCCGGTGCAGATGCTCTTTGCACCCTACGGCGACGGCGGCATCGTCTACGGCGGCAAGTGGGACGTCGTGCTCTTCAACTGGGTCGACGATCCGATCGGCGATCTTTCGGAGCTCTTTGCGTGCGATCAGATCCCGCCGCAGGGGCAGAACGACGTGCGCTGGTGCAATCCGAAGGCCGATGCCGCGATGCGTGCGGTCTTTTCGGATTACGATCAAGCCGGACGGAACGCCGACGATCGTATCCTGTTCGAGCAGCTCGCGAAAGACCGGCCGGAGATCGTGCTCTGGATCGTTTCGGATATCTACGTCTACAACAAGGACTTAAAGAACTTCCATCCCAACAGCGTCACGCCGTTCGACAACATGATGGACGTCGACATCTGAAGTTCGCGCTGCCGTCGCCAGCAGAAGCGCGCAGCCTCCCAGCGCAAGGAGACGCAGCAGCGCGTTGGCGGGATGGGCGCCGAGCAGGCCGGAATGCGCGAGTTCGATGTGCCAAAGCGCGGCGGAGTTCGCGTTTGCCGGCAGGCTGAGCGAACGCACCGCATCGGTCCACTCGTGCAACGGATGTGCGATCGCGAGCCACGACCCGAAGGTGAGGATCAAAGCTCCCGCGGCGGCCCCGGCGAGGGTGCGGATCTCGATGCGCGGCGCAAGCGCGAGGCAGGCCGCGATCAAAGCTAGGCCGAGCAGCGGAGCCTGCCAATTCGCTCCGAGTGCGATGACCGCGCAGAGCGCAGCGCCGGGCGAGCGTCCGCGCAGCGAGGCGATCGACGCTGCAAAGAGCGCGCTGAAGCCGGCCGCGTGAAAGAAGCCGCAGACGAACGGCAGCGCGCAGCAGCCCGCGACGAATCCGCTGCAATCGTCGCGCGCTCGCAGCGCGACCGTGACTGCGGCGGCGGCTGCCGCGAGGCCGAGCGCGACGCCGATTGCCGCTGCGAGCAGCGGCGGTGCGCCCAAACCTTGTGCGATTGCGGCCGGCGTGAATTGCAGAACCGAGCCGCCCTCGGAGCGTGCGAGCGCGACCAGAGTGCGCGCGTAGAAGAGCGGCCACGCGAAGCCGGCGATCAGTGCGTTCCCGAGATAGATTGCGGCGAAGGCGAACGCGAGCGCAGGTGCGCCGCCGCGCCGCACGGACGCAAAGAGTCCGAGCGCGGCGTTCGGTTGGACGGCAAACGCCAAGAACGAACCCGCACCGAGCGCGGGCAGCGTGCGCAGCCCGGCCGCGAGCGCGGCAGCAGCGGCTGCTACGATGACGGTCGCTCCGGTTGTGAGGGCGCTCGCAACCGGCGCGAACGCAAGCGCCGCGAGCGCCACGCAAACGATGTCGAAGAGGCCGCGCACACGCGCGAAAAGCGCTGCTCCCGCAATGAGACCGAGGAGCGCGAAGACGAAGATTGCCTCCCACGCGAGCGCCGCGTGCGCGAACGGAACGTGGGATACCCATCGCCAAAGCGGCGTCGAAGCGCGAACGCCGGCAAAGGGCAGCATGGCGCCGGGCGAAAGCATCGGCTCGCTCGAAAAGGCCGCGGCCGGATGCAGCTGCGCGAACGAAACCGCGATCAGCAAAGCCGCGCAGCCGGCGCACGCGAGGCGCGCCTTCATGATTGCAGTATGTAGAGAGCCAGGCGTTCGATGGTACCGTCGTTGCCCATCGCGTACGCAGCGCCGCCGGGAAAGCGCGCTTCGAACATCTCCTCGTACGCACCGAGTTTCGTCGGCATGCCTTGCATCCGGCCGAAGTGCTGCGGAAGCGAGGTAATCGTCACGCCGATCTGGATCTCGCCCGGGACGAGCCGAAAACGGACGTCCTGCGGTTCGAGCTTCGGCGCGCGATCGACTTTGGGCGGATAGAGTTCGACCGCTGCGAGCCGTGCTGCGCTGTAGAAGAGACTCAAGAACAGACGCTCGCCTTGCGCGCCGCGGACTGCGTAGGTATGCCAGCCGCGCGCCGGATAGCTGAACGCGACGCCGAACTGCCGTTCCACTTCGGGGCGGGTCGTCTTCGTGACGTCGAGCGCGAGCGTCTCGCTGAACATGAAGATCGGTTTGTCGGCGGGCGGGGGCGGAACGTTTTGCTGCTTCTGCGCGCGCTCGTAAATGCTCGCAAGGATCTCGACCGCGCGCTGCATCGCAAAATCCGGCGGCCTCTCGCTCATACCGGACGGCTGCCAACGAGAGCGATGAGGCCGATTACCGTCGCGACGTACCAGAGGCCCACGCGCGCACGCGCCGGGTTCGTCATCGCCGCGGCGCGCGGATCGACGCGGCCGCGCATGGCGGCGAGCATCGCCGGAAGGCCGAGCAGCGCGATGATCGCGACGAGCACGATCGGCACGCCGAGAACGTAGGCGGCCGCGACGAAGAGCAGCGCGCCGAGAATCCAGAGCGGCGGCCAGATGGCGCCGATGACGCGTCCGCCGTCAAACGGAAGCATGGGGATCATGTTGAAGAGATTGAGGAGCGCGCCGATGTTCGCGCAGGCGAGCCAGAAGCGGTCGCCGGTTGCGGCGCCGACGGTGTAGCAGGCGCCCGCGAGCACCAGTCCGGTCACCGGTCCGGCGAGCGCGATGTAGGCGTCCGACTCTAGATCTGGCGCGATCGCGCCTGCGGTATAGGCGCCCAGAAAGGGCACGAAGACCGGCGCCTTCACGGGCAAACCGTACGCGCGATAAGCAAAGAAATGGCCGAGTTCGTGCGCGGCGATCAAGAGAACGAGAACCAGGCCGATCTGCCAGCCGAAGGCTGCGCCGTAGAGCACGAGCGAGAGTATGAAGGTCCAGCTCACGGCGAAGAGCGCTTTGAATTTGAGCGCCGCCACGGCGATCGCCGCCGCGATCGTGCCGAACCCGCGCGGTCGCGGACGCTGTTCCATCAGACCCAGGCGTGGTGCGATCCGGCATAAACGGCGTCATAGAGCGTCGAGGGGTCGGGCATCGGCTCGCTCTCGACCGCGTCGGTCACGGCGTTGACGCGCGCGGCAATCTCCTTGCGCATCTCCTCGATGCGTTCGCGCGTGACGACGCCGGCTTCGATCAGGCGCTCTTCGAAACGCGGAACGGGATCGTTGACGCGCTGCTGCGCGACCTCTTCGCGCGTCCGGTAGGTGCGCTCGTCGTCGTCGGTCGTGTGCGAGAGAAAGCGATAACACATGGCCTCCACGATGGTCGCGCCGCCTCCGTTTACCGCTTTGGTCCGTGCGGCGCGCACCGCATCGTAGACCGCGACGGGATCGAATCCATCGACCACGACGCCTTCGATGCCGTAGCCCTGCGCGCGCGCGGCGACGCTCGGGTTCTTCATCTGCTTGCTGATCGGCGTCGAGATCGCCCATTGGTTGTTTTCGCACAGAAACACCACCGGTACGCGATGGACCGCCGCAAAGTTGATCGACTCGTGCCACTCCCCCTCGCTCGTCGAACCCTCGCCGAACTGGCAGAGCACCATCCGGTCGCGCTCGCCGCGCAGTTTGATCGCATACGCCGCACCGACCGCGTGCGGACACTGAGCCGCGAGAATCGAAGAGATCGACGCGATGCCTTTGCCTTTGTCGGTGACGTGATTGATGATCGATTTTCCCCCCGTCGTGTCGGTCGCACGCGCGAATTGCGAGCGGAAAATGTTCTCGAGCTCGAACCCGCAAGCGAGCGTGATGCCGGTGTTGCGGTAGTAGGGATAGAGCACGTCCTTGCCGCGTTCGAAAGCCATCCCGGCGCCGGCCTGAACCGCCTCGTGCCCTTCGGATCCCATCGCAATGCCGATCTTCCCCTGGCGATTGAGCTGGAAGCCGCGGGTGTCCACCGCGCGCTGGAGGAGCATGTTCTCGAGCAGCTTGAGGAGTTGTTCGTTCGAGACGGACGTTGGGGGACGAGTGGTAGCCATGGCTGAAGTCGTTGTCTATGGAAGCGCGGCGTCCCTACGACATCGATTCGCTCACCGACGTGGCCTTTCGCATCTTTGCCGAGCGTGGTTTCGACGCGGCGTCGATGGAAGACGTGGCGCGTGCCGCGGGGATTACCAAGGCGAGCATCTATCACCACGTTCCGAGCAAAGAGGCGCTGCTCGCGCGCGGACTCGACCGTGCGCTGAGCGCGCTTTTCGGCGTGCTCGACGAACCAGCTGCTCGAAACGGCGCCGCGCGCGAACGCTTGGTACAGATCGTGCGGCGCGTCGCCGAAATCACGATCTCGATGCGGGCCGAGGTCAGCGTACTCTTTCGCGTGCGCGGAAACTCGAAGACCGAGCGCGACGCGATGGAGCGGCGGCGCGCCTTCGATGCGCTCGTAACCGAGCTGGTGCGGGAGGCGCAGGCCGCGGGCGACGTCCGCGCGGATATCGAGGCGGCGCTGATCGTACGGCTGGTCTTCGGAACCTCGAACTCGGTCGTCGAATGGTACCGGCCCGGCGGCAGGACCTCCGCGGCCGCGATCGCGGCGGCCGTCGAGGCGATCGTTTTTCGCGGCATTGACGCTCCGCCGCCGAGAGGGTAGAATTTAGTGCTGACCTACCGTTCGGTAGGGCCGGAGGGAAGATGAAACTGCGCAGCTACGTCGAGGGCGCCTGGTACGAGGCTCCGGATGGGTTCACCGAAGTACCGTCGGCGGTAGACGGGCGTACGGTTGCGCTGGTTTCGAGTGCGGGCATCGATTTTCAGCGGGTGCTCGACTACGCGCGCAACGTGGGCGGCCCGGCACTTCGCTCGATGACCTTCCATGAGCGCGCCGACGCGATCAAGCGTCTCGCCGCGCATCTGGATGAGTGCAAGGAACGCTTTTATCAGCTCTCGTTCGAGACCGGAGCGACGCGCAAGGATAGTTGGACCGATATCGACGGCGGCATCATCACGCTGCGCTCGTTCGCGTCGAAAGCGCGCCGCGAGCTTCCCGATTCGCGGGTCGCGGTCGACGGGCCCGTCGAGCCGCTCTCCAAGGGCGGGACGTTCGCCGGACGTCACATCATGACGCCGCTGCGCGGCGCCGCCGTACACATCAACGCGTACAATTTTCCGTGCTGGGGTATGCTCGAGAAGCTTGCGCCCGCGATCATCGCGGGCGTTCCGGCGATCGTGAAACCGGCGACGCAAACCGCGTACGTCGCCTACGCCGTTTTCGAAGAGATCGTTGCATCGGGTATTCTGCCCGAGGGCAGCGTGCAGTTCATCGCCGGATCGCTCGGCGATCTGCTCGAGCGGCTGACTGGGCAAGACGTCGTTTCCTTCACCGGCTCGGCGCACACGGCGGTCAAACTGCAGCGCATCGCCGCGATCACGGCGAACAGCGTGCGCTTCATCGCGGAACGCGATTCGCTCAACGCCGCCATCCTGGGTCCCGACGTACGCGAAGACGCGCCGGAGTTCGATCTGTTCGTCAAAGAAGTCGCGCGCGAGATCACGACCAAGGCGGGTCAGCGCTGCACCTGCATTCGCCGCGCGATCGTACCGCGCGCGCTGATCGATCGCGTGCAGAGCGCACTCGTAGCGCGCCTGGACAAGGCCGTGCTCGGCGATCCGCGCAGCGCCCAGGTTACGATGGGGGCGCTCGTGAGCCGCAGTCAGCGCGAGGACGTGCTCGCAGCGGTGCGAGAGCTCGCGCGGGAGGCGCAAATCGTCTACGGCGATCTCGATGCGCCGCCGCAGCTAGTCGACGCCGACGCGACGGCCGGCGCTTTTCTTTCGCCGATCGTGCTGCGCTGCGACCGTCCGCTCGCGGCGACGCGCGTGCACGGCATCGAGGCATTCGGCCCGGTAACGACGCTCATGGCGTACGATTCGATCGACGATGCGATCGAGATCGCCAATCGCGGCGAAGGCAGCCTGGTTGCCTCGATCTTTTCCTACGATGCGGCGGCCGCGGATGCGATCGTGCTCGGCATCGCGCCGTTCCACGGCCGTGTGCTCGTGGTCGATCGTGACGACGCGAAGGAACAGACGGGCCACGGCTCGCCGCTCGCACCGCTCGTGCACGGTGGACCGGGGCGCGCCGGCGGCGGTGAAGAGATGGGCGGCGTACGCGGCGTCTACCATTACATGCAGCGTACGGCGGTGCAAGGGACGCCGCAGCGCCTAGCGACGGTGAGCGGCGTTTGGAACGCGGGCGCGAGCGAAGTCGAAGCGGACGGCCATCCCTTCGAGCGCGCCTACGAGGAACTGCGTATCGGCGAGACGTTTTACACGCGCTCGCGAGAGATCACGCTTGCCGACATCGAGCACTTCGCAGACTTTACCGGCGACGCGTTTTACGCGCACATGGACGAAGCGGCAGCAAAGGCGAGTCCGTTCTTCGAGGGGCGCGTCGCGCACGGCTATCTGATCCTCTCGTTCGCTGCGGGACTCTTCGTGCGCCCGCAGTTGGGGCCCGTGCTCGCGAACTACGGTCTCGAAAACCTGCGCTTCCTCACCCCGGTCTATCCGGGCGACGTGATGCGCGTGCGGCTCACGGTGAAAGAGAAGAAACCGCGCAAGCCCGAGTACGGCGAGGTCCGCTGGTCGGTTGCAGTCTTCAATCAACGTGACGAGATCGTGGCAACCTACGATTTACTCACGATGAACGCGACGGCCGCGCACGTGCCGGCGCTCGAATTGTCATCCCGAGCGTAGCGCAAGGTAGTCGAGGGACGGATAGTATGTATACATCGATCAGCGACGGGATCGTCGAGGGCCGGGGCGACGAGCGCGAAGAAGCCTTCAACGAGCGGCTCGACCGCAGCATAAAGGTCGAACCGGACGACTGGATGCCGGAGGCTTACCGCAAAACGCTCGTCCGCCAGATTTCGCAGCACGCGCATTCCGAGATCGTCGGCATGCTTCCGGAGGGAAACTGGATCACGCGCGCGCCGTCGCTGCTGCGCAAGCTGATTCTACTCGCGAAGGTGCAAGACGAAGCGGGTCACGGGCTCTATCTCTACAGCGCGGCGGAAACGTTGGGCACGTCGCGCGACGACATGGTCGAAGCGCTGCTGACGGGCAAAGCCAAGTACTCGAGCATCTTCAATTATCCGACGTTGACCTGGGCCGACGTTGGTGCGATCGGATGGCTGGTCGACGGCGCGGCGATCATCAATCAGATTCCGCTCACCCGCTGTTCGTACGGCCCGTACGCGCGCGCGATGGTTCGTATCTGCAAAGAGGAGAGCTTCCATCAGCGCCAGGGTTTCGACGTGATGTGGAAGCTCGCGCACGGAACGCCGGAGCAGCACGCGATGGCGCAGGACGCGCTCGACCGCTGGTGGTGGCCCTCGGTCATGATGTTCGGTCCGCCGGACTCGGCCTCGCCCCACAACGCGCAGTCGATGCGCTGGAAGATCAAACTCTTCACCAACGACGAGCTGCGTCAGAAGTTCATCGATCAAACCGTTCCGCAGGCGGAGCAGCTCGGGCTGAAGATTCCCGATCCCGACCTTCGCTGGAACGAAGAGACGCAGCACTACGAGATCGGGCCGATCGATTGGGAAGAGTTCTATCGCGTGGTCAAGGGCGACGGCCCCTGCAACCGCGAGCGCATGCAGACGCGCAACGATGCCTGGAACGATGGCGCCTGGGTGCGCGAAGCCGCTGCGGCGTATGCCGAAAAGCATGCCGCTAAGGAGCGTGCGGTGTGAGCAGAGACTGGCCGCTTTGGGAGATCTTCGTGCGAAGCGAGAACGGCCTTGCGCACAAGCACGTCGGAAGTTTGCACGCAGCTGACGCGCAGATGGCTTTGCAGAACGCACGCGATCTCTACACGCGTCGCAATGAAGGCGTGAGCATCTGGGTCGTAAAGTCGAGCGACATTACGGCTACCGATCCCGCGGAGAGCGACGCGTTCTTCGAACCCTCCGAAGACAAGACCTATCGGCACGCGACCTTCTATCGCGTACCCGACGGTGTGAAGCATCTATGAGCGGGCGGATCTCGTACGTGCTGCGCTTCGGCGACAACGCGCTCGTGCTCGCACAGCGCAGCGCCGCCTGGGTCGCGCACGCGCCGATCATGGAAGAGGATGTGGCGCTTGCCAACGTCGCGCTCGATCTCTTCGGCCAGGCGAAGCTTTGGCTCGAGTACGCAGGCGAGCTCGAGGGGCTCGGCCGCGACGCCGATGCGTTCGCGTTTCACCGCGATGCCGCCGCGTTCTCGAACGTGCTGCTCGTCGAGCAACCCAACGGCAACTTTGCCGACACGATCGTCCGCGGCTATTTCTACGATCTTTGGGCGAGTCTCGCGTGGGAGGAGCTGACGCGCTCGCGCGACGAGCGCATCGCCGCGATCGCGGCAAAATCGGCAAAAGAGACGGCCTACCATCTGCGCCGGAGCCACGACTGGCTGGTGCGTTTGGGCGACGGGACGGAGTGCAGCCGCGAGCGCGCGCAGCACGCGGTCGACCGGTTGTGGCGCTACACCGGCGAGCTTTTTCTGGGCGACGAGGTCGACGCCGCGATGATGGAGGCGGGCATCGGCTTCGATCCGGCGTCGCTGCGCGATCCGTGGCTCGAGCGCGCCGATGCTGCGTTTGCAACGGCGACGCTCGCGCGTCCGGCGGACGGATGGATGCAGCGCGGCGGCAAGCAAGGCCGTCATAGCGAGGCGTTGGGCTACATGCTTGCCGAGATGCAGGTGCTGCCGCGCTCGTACGCAGGTGCGACATGGTAGCGAGCGTTTGGGCGTGGCTCGACGATGTACCCGATCCCGAGCTTCCGTCGATCTCGATTACCGATCTGGGCATCGTACGCGACGTCTATGAAGAAGGCGGCGAGGTCGTGGTTGCGCTCACGCCGACCTATTCGGGCTGTCCCGCAACGGCGGTCATCGAGCGCGACGTGACGCGCGCGCTGCACGAGCACGGCGTCGATCGCGTGCGCATCGAGCGCCGCCTCGCACCCGCATGGACGACCGACTGGATCACTCCACGCGGCCGCGCGCGTCTGACCGAAAACGGTATCGCGCCGCCTGATTATTTGACGCTCGGCCCGGTCGTCTTGAGCGTGGTGTGCCCGCGATGCGGTTCCGGGCGCACGACCGAGCTCAGCCGCTTCGGATCGACGCCGTGTAAAGCGCTCTACCGCTGCGAAGCCTGCCGCGAGCCATTCGACGCGGTGAAGCCCTACTGATGGATTTCTACAAGCTCCCGGTTCGTCACGTACGCAAAGATACGCGCGATGCCATCGTGGTCGAGTTCGCCGTGCCGGCGCACCTGCGCGACACGTTCGCGTACACGCAAGGCCAATATCTCACCCTGCGAACCTCGATCGGCGGCGAAGAAGAGCGCCGCTCGTACTCGATCTGCGCGAGTCCGCGCTCGGGTCGCGTGCGCGTCGCGATCAAGCGCGTGGAAGACGGCGTCTTCTCGAGCTGGGCGCACGGGGCGCTGCACGAGGGGGACGAGATCGAGGTCGCAGCGCCGGCCGGCCGCTTCTTCGTGCCGCTCGACCCAGCGCGCGCACGCGGCTACCTTGCGGTTGCAGCGGGCAGCGGCATCACGCCGGTGCTCTCACTGATCGAAACGACACTCGAGATCGAGCCGAAGAGCAGGTTCACGCTCGTATACGGCAACCGCTCTGCGTCGTCGACGATGTTTCGCGAGGAGCTCCAACACCTCAAAGACCGTTATCTCGATCGCCTCGCACTGGTTTTCGTGACGAGCCGCGAGCGACAGGAGATCGACGCCTTCAACGGGCGGATCGATCGCGAACGCATGCTGACGCTCTGCAACGGCTGGATCGATCTCGCCGCGATCGATTACGCTTTCATTTGCGGTCCGGAGTCGATGATGGAGGGCGTTGCGGCGGCGCTGGATGAGCGAGGATTCCCGCGCGAGCACGTCATCATCGAGCGTTTCGTGACCGCAGCGCGAAGCCCGCGCTCCGCCCGCGCGCCTCGGGGCGCGGGGAGCGTACAGAAGATCGCGCATGCGAGCGTCGTACTCGACGGGACCGTGCGTACGTTCGAAATTCGCAAGGATACCGAATCGGTGCTCGAGGCAGGGTTGCGGCAAGGGATCGACCTGCCGTTCTCGTGTAAGGGCGGCGTCTGCTCGACGTGCCGCGCGCAGCTGACCGCCGGAGAGGTCGACATGGACGTGCATTTCGCGCTCGAAGATTACGAAGTACGCGCCGGCGTCGTGCTGATGTGCCAAAGCCACCCCGTCAGCGAAGAGATCGCGCTCGACGTCGACGCGATCGCGGCGCAACTCGTATGAGCGGCGTGCGCGTATCGCGTGAAAGCGGCGTTCTGTTCGTCTCGCTCGATCGGCCGGAGAAGCTCAACGCAATCGACACGGAGATGGCGCACGCGTTGCGTGAGGCCTTCGAGGCGGCCGCAGACGATGACAGCGTTCGCGTCGTGCTGCTGATGAGCACCGGCCGCGCCTTTTGCGCGGGGCAAGACCTGGCCGATCCGGGCGTCGCGCCCGGCAGCGATCTGGGTGCGACGATCGAGCGGAACTACAACCCGCTGATTCGCGCGATGCGCAAGCTTCGCAAACCGGTCCTTGCATGCGTCAACGGCGTTGCTGCGGGCGCGGGAGCAAACCTCGCCTTCGCCGCCGACATCGTCGTCGCGGCGCGCTCCGCTTCGTTCATCGAGTCGTTCTCGCGCATCGGGCTCTTACCCGACTCCGGCGGCACATGGATGCTGCCGCGGCTCTTCGGTCAGGCGCGTGCTATCGGCATTGCGATGTTGGGCGAGCGGATCAGCGCCGAGCAAGCGCACGCGTGGGGCGCGATCTGGGACGTCGTCGACGACGACAAACTCATTGAAACCTGCACCGTACTCGCGCGCACGCTCGCGCAAGCACCGACGCGCGCGCTGGGTGCGATCAAAGCGGCATTCGAAGCCGGCTGGACGAGCACGCTCGAGGACGCGCTCGACCGCGAACGCGACCTGCAGCGGGAGCTCGGCGCGACACACGACTACGCCGAAGGCCTGGCGGCCTTCGGCGAAAAGCGCAAGCCAGATTTCAAGGGACGATGACCACGACCGACGCACAAACGCTCGCCGAACGCTGCGCGCAAGCGATGTATGCGCGCGATCGTGCATCGCAGAACGCGGGCATGGTCATCGACGCCGTGGCGCCGGGATATTCGAAGGTTTCGATGACGCTCGCACCCGAGATGGTGAACGGTCACCACATCGCGCACGGCGGAGCGATCTTCATGCTCGCGGACTCTTCGTTTGCTTTCGCCTGCAATTCGCGGGATGTCGCGACGGTCGCGCAGCACTGCTCGATCAGCTACATCTCACCGGGACGAGAAGGCGAGCGCTTGACGGCGGAATGCCGGGAGACGAGTCTCGCGGGCCGTTTCGGCATCTACGACGCGACGATCACGGGCGGTGACGGGCGCGTCGTGGCGATCTTTCGCGGTTACTCGGCCGCGCTTCGCGAGCGCGTACTGAAAGGAAACTCGGACTCGTGAACGTTGCTTTCATCTGCGACGGCGTGCGCACGCCGATCGGACGCTACGGCGGAAGTCTCGCGTCGGTACGAACCGACGACCTCGCCGCCTTGCCGATTGCCGCGCTGCTCGATCGCAACCCCTTGCTCGATCCATCCGCGATCGACGACGTCTATCTCGGCTGCGCGAATCAAGCCGGCGAAGACAACCGCAACGTCGCGCGAATGGCCGCGCTGCTGGCGGGATTGCCCGAGCGCGTTCCGGGCGCGACGATCAATCGTCTCTGCGGCTCGGGCCTCGACGCGGTCGCGAGCGCCGCACGCGCGATCATCGCGGGCGATCAAGACCTTGCCATCGCGGGCGGCGTCGAAAGTATGACGCGCGCTCCGTTCGTAATGCCCAAAGCCGGCGGAGCCTTCGCCCGTGAGAACGCGGTCTACGACACGACGATCGGCTGGCGGTTCGTCAATCCGCTGATGAAGCAGCGCTACGGCATCGAGAGCATGCCGGAGACCGGCGAAAACGTCGCGGCCGAGTTCAACGTCAGTCGCGCCGACCAGGACGCCTTTGCGCTGCGCTCGCAGCAGCGCGCGGTTGCAGCGCAAAACTCCGGTCGCCTCGCAAAGGAGATCGTGCCGGTAGCGGTGCGCAGCGGGAAGACGGCGGCGTTGGTCGATCGCGACGAGCATCCGCGCGCCGATACGTCGCTCGAGAAGCTGGCTGCCTTGCCGACGCCCTTCCGCGACGGCGGTACCGTGACCGCGGGGAACTCCTCCGGTGTGAACGACGGCGCCGCTGCGCTGATCGTCGCGTCCGCCGCCGCCGTCGAACGGTTCGGCTTGACGCCGCGCGCGCGCGTGATCGGCGCGGCGACCGCCGGCGTTGCGCCGCGCGTGATGGGCATCGGCCCGATCTTCGCGACGCGCAAGCTGCTGGCGCGCACCGGCTTGACGCTCGCCGACTTCGACGTGATCGAATTGAACGAAGCGTTCGCCTCGCAAGCCCTGGCGGTTCTACGCGAGCTTGGTTTGCCCGACGATGCGCCACACGTCAATCCCAATGGCGGTGCGATCGCGCTCGGACATCCGCTTGGCATGAGCGGCGCGCGCTTGGCGCTGACGGCATCGCTGGAATTGGCCGAGCGTGGAGCGAAGCGTGCTCTCTGCACGATGTGTATTGGAGTCGGACAAGGGATCGCTCTCGCGATCGAACGCGTGTGATCGCGAATCGCGACGAGCTTGCAAGCCTGCAGCTCGATCGGCTCAAGACCGCGCTCGCGCGTGCTTACGAGCGCGTCCCGTTTTATCGCGCCCGCTTCGACGAAGCCGGCGCGCACCCGCAGGACGTGCGCGAGCTAGACGATCTCGCGCGTTTTCCGTTTCTCGAAAAGAAGCATTTTCGCGAGCAGTATCCCTTCGGGCTTTTCGCCGTACCGCGCGAGCAGTGCGTGCGGCTGCATGCCTCCAGCGGGACGACCGGCAAACCGACCGTCGTCGGCTACACGCAGCGCGATATCGATACATGGGCCGAGCTGATGGCGCGCTCGATTCGCGCGGCCGGCGGGCGCCCGGGCGACATCGTGCACGTTTCCTACGGCTATGGACTCTTTACCGGCGGACTCGGTGCGCACTACGGCGCGGAGCGTCTCGGCTGCACCGTGATTCCGATGTCGGGTGGACAAACCGAAAAGCAAGTGCAGCTCATCACCGACCTCGAGCCGCGCATCATCATGGTCACGCCGAGCTACATGCTTGCCATAGCGGAAGAGATGACGCGGCAAGGGCTCGATCCGCGTAGCTCGAGTCTCGAGATCGGCATCTTCGGTGCGGAGCCGTGGAGCGCCCAGATGCGTGCGCAGATCGAGTCGATTCTCGATATCGACGCGGTCGATATCTACGGCCTCTCGGAGATCATGGGGCCGGGTGTTGCGGTCGAGAGCATAGAGACCAAAGACGGGCTGGTACTCTGGGAGGATCATTTCTATCCCGAGATCATCGACCCGGAGAGCGGCAGGGTGCTGCCCGAGGGCGAGTTCGGCGAGCTGGTGCTCACCACGCTCACGAAGGAAGCGCTGCCCGCGATTCGCTATCGCACGCGCGATCTCACGCGGCTGCTTCCCGGCACGGCATATCCGATGCGCCGCCTGCAGCGCATCACCGGACGATCCGACGATATGCTGATCGTTCGAGGCGTCAACGTCTTTCCGTCGCAGATCGAAGAGCTGATCGTGCGCGACGAGCGCCTCGCGCCGCACTATCAGATTCATCTCACGCGTGCGGGAGCACTCGATGAGGTGACGCTGCGCGTCGAAGCGCAGGCCGGCCTCCCCGTCGAGCATCACGCTGCCTGCGCGCAGATGCTAGCGGCTACGATCAAGAGCTATGCCGGTGTGACGATGCGCGTCGATGTCGTCGCTGCCGGCACGATCCCGCGCTCGATGGGGAAGGCCGTGCGCGTCGTCGATCAGCGCCCCAAGGCGTAGCTTACGCTAGCGCGCCAAGCCGGAAGATCGCGACGAAGGCTTTGAAGACCGTGTGGATATCCGCGTCGCTGAAGCGGATCTCGCGCGCACCGGCTCGCTCGAAACCGGGCACGATCGAGACGTAATCCGCCTGCTCGGCTTTGGCGAGCGTCACGTGCATGTCGATCGGACTCTCGAGCACGAATGGCTTCGCGTCTGCGGCGCGTGCGACCGCGCGCGCCGCCCCCTCGGCGATCGCATGCTGCGCGGCTTCGGGCGAGATCGAATCGGCGCAGAGCGAGCCGATCGACTCCTTGACGATCACGCCGTGCACCCACGGCATCTGCGACACAATGCCTTCGACGGTCGTGCGGTCGCCGGTTGCCATGAGCAGCGGCACTCCATGCGCACCGATGAGCGCAGCATTGATCGTCGCTTCGCTGCAAACGACGCCGTTGAGACGCAGTTCGTAGATGACCGCCGGCGTATAGGTGTGGCAGAGTACCGCGTTTTGGTCGCCGATCGCTCCGTGGTATCCGATGAAGAACGCGCCGTCGAAGCTCGCGTCGCAATCTTGCACCATCGAGTACGGCTTGCGGTTCCCGAAGATCACGCGGATATCGGCGGGCAGATCCTCGAAGAGCAGATTGCGCATCGGTCCGTGCGAATCGTTGACGAGCACGTCGCGCGCGCCGGCGCTGCGGGCGCCGGCGATCGCCGCCGCAACCTCGCGCGTGTAGTAGCGGCGGTAGAGCGCGTACTCGGGATGCGGCGTGCGCGCGTCGACCTGCTGCCAGCCCGAGACACCGGCGACGCCCTCCATGTCCGTGGAGCAATAGAGCTTCATGCGGGCATATTCGCGGCGTTTCCAAGCCGCATGGCTGCGAGCATCATGTGAAACGCCGTTACGTAGTCGTCGTGGCTGTAGCGTAACGCACGGCCGCCGATGCGCTCGAGATTCGGCAGCAGCTCCATCAGATCGGCTTGCTCGGTCTTCACGGTTTGGATCACCAATTCGATCGGCGGCGTGAAAGTGAAGGGCCTCGCTTTTGGAATCGCGGCGATTGCCTCGCGCGCGCCGGCGCGAATCGCCGCGCACGCTGCTGCGGGCGTGAGCGAGTTGGCCGCGTAGTACCCGATCGACTCCTTGACCGCAACGCCGACGCACCACGGAAGCGCTTTTTGCACGGCTTCGACGGTGACGCGATCGCCGGTGACCAGCACGACCGGCGTCCCGTAGACACCGAGCAGCGCGGCGTTGAGGAGTGCTTCGCTGCACGGCGTGCCGTTGACGTGGACGTCGTAGAGCGAATCGTCGCTGTACGTGTGCGAGAGCACGCTGCCGCCCTGCCCGATTCGGGCGTGATAGCCGGTGAAGAAAGCGGCGTCGAAGCACTGCTCGGCCCCCTGCGCCATCGAGAGCGGCTTGCGCGCGCCCGAGATCATGCGCACGTCGGGCGGCAACTCGTCCCACAGGAGATTGCGCATGTCCCAATGCGAGTCGTTGACGAGAAACTCCGTGCCGCCGGCTTCACGCGCGCCTTCGATCGCGGCCGCGACTTCGCGCGTCATGTAGCGCCGGTAGAGCGGATACTCGTGCGCATCGGACGGGTTGACTTGCTGCCACGCGCAGACGGCGGCGGTTCCTTCCATGTCGGCGCTCACGTAGATCTTCATGGCTGCGTCTCGCGCAAGCCCTCTTGCGCCTCGGCGAGGCCCGTCTGTGCGGCGACGTTTTTCGGATTCACCACGAGCGCGCGTTTGTAGAGCGGAATGGCTTGTGCGAATTTTCCGGCCGCGAGGTATTCATCGGCGAGCTGTGTGATCGCGACGTCGTCATTCGGATGCGCGGCGATACGCGCACGCAGCGTCGCGAGCTGCTCCATGACGGCCGGCGGCGGCCCGCCTCCCTGCACGTTGGTGGCGGATCCTTGGGTTACCGACGCGGCGTTACCGCTCTTGCCGAAGACCGAGCCCGTCACGCCAAAACCCACGACGATCAGATACGCCATGATTCCGAGAAAGAGCACCCCGATGATCGTGATGATGGGGAGGTAGATGCGCGGCGGGAGGCCGCGCTCGGTCGGCTCGGGCACGATGGATCGTTTGGACGTGAAGCGAACTATTTCATGCGTGATTCCCACCGAAGCCGATCTCCAGCTGCTCTTCGCCCGCTTGAACTACGACCGTTTCAACGGCGAGATTCCCGACTGCCGCATTCGTTACAATGCGCGTTTTTCCAATTCCGCCGGCCGCATCACCTACGGCCGTCCGCTGCTCATCGAGCTTTCGCCCAAGCATTTTCGCAAGTACCCCGAGGCGCTCGAGGAGACGCTGCTGCACGAGATGATCCACGCCTGGTGCTACACGCATTGGAGGGATACCGGTCACGGCCCGCGTTTCAAGAAGAAGATGCGCGAGTGTGGATTGACTTCGATCTATCACGACCTCGGTAACGTGCTCCCGGTCAACGAATCCTCGAAGCGCTACATCCTGCGTTGCGAGCACTGCGCTTTTGAAGTGCTGCGGCGCAAGCGGCCCGGCAAGCCGGCGAGCTGCCCGCGCTGCGACAAGCGGCGCTTCAATCCCAACTTTCCGCTCACGATCTATGAGATCACCGGTATGGAAGCGGTGGGAACGACCGTCGAGGGCATGCGGGCGGCGCAGCGCCGCGGCTAGAAGAAGGCCCTCCTTCCCCGACCTAAGTCCAGGCCCGGAGCGGCCCGAGCGAGCGAAGATAGGTGTGCAATGACGACTGGAAAGACAACTACCAACGGGGCCAAAACGCGCGTCGAGAGCGACTCGATGGGCAAGATCGAGGTCCCCGCAGACAAATATTACGGCGCGCAGTCGGCGCGTTCGCTCATCCACTTCGACATCGGTGAAGGCACGTGGCCGAAGGATCGTATGCCCAAGCAAGCGATCGTCGCGATGGCGCAGCTGAAGAAAGCGGCGGCGCTCGTGAATCACGATCTCGGGAAGCTCGATGAGGAAAAGACAAAACTCATCGTGCAAGCCGCAGACGAGGTGATCGCCGGCAAGCTCGACGCACACTTCCCGCTGCGCATCTGGCAGACCGGTTCCGGTACGCAGACGAACATGAACGTGAACGAAGTGATTTCGAACCGCGCGATCGAGATCGCGGGCGGCGAGATGGGTTCGAAGAAACCCGTTCATCCCAACGATCACGTCAATATGTCACAGTCGTCGAACGATACGTTCCCGACCGCGATGCACATGGCGGCGGCCGAAGCGGTCGTGCAGATGCTCCCCGCGGTGAAGGCGCTGCGCGACGCGCTCGACGTCAAAGCCAAGCAGTGGAAGGACGTCGTCAAGGTCGGACGCACGCACCTGCAGGACGCGACGCCGCTCACGCTCGGTCAAGAGTTCTCGGGATACGTGACGCAGCTCGATCGCGCGATGAAAGCGATCAAAGAGTCGCTCGATCCGATCTACGACCTTGCGATCGGCGGCACGGCGGTCGGCACCGGGCTGAACGCGCATCCGGAGTTCGCGGAGCGCATGGCGAAGAAACTCGCCGAGCTCACGGGATTGCCGTTCCGCTCGCATCCCAACAAATTCACGGCGCTCGCCTCGCACGACGACTTCGTCTTTGCGTCGGGTGCGCTCAAAACGCTCGGCGCCGCGCTCATGAAGATCGCGAACGACATTCGCTGGCTTGCCTCCGGTCCGCGCGCGGGCATCGGCGAGCTGATCCTGCCGGAGAACGAGCCGGGCAGTTCGATCATGCCGGGTAAGGTGAATCCGACGCAGTCGGAACAAATGACGATGGTCGTGGTGCAGGTCTACGGCAACGACGCCGCGATAGGCTTCGGCGCGTCGCAGGGCAACTTCGAACTCAACGTTTTCAACCCGGTGATTCTCTCGAATTTCCTGCACAGCGCGAATCTGCTCAAGGACTCGTGTACGATGTTCCGCGAGCACGCGGTCGAAGGGCTCGCGGCCAACGAGGCCGTCATCAAGAAGTATCTGGATGAGTCCCTGATGACGGTCACGGCGCTCTCGCCGAAGATCGGCTACGACAAGGCGGCGGAGATCGCGAAGAAGGCGCACCACGAGGGTACGACGCTCAAAGAGTCCGCGCTCAAACTCGGCCACGTCACGCCGGAAGAGTTCGACAAATACGTCGTCCCCAAAGAGATGACGTACCCGAAATAGACGCGGCTCAGGCCGTCTGCGTTGAGATGAAGCGCGCGATCGTATCGCGCGCTTCGTCGCTTATTTCGTAAAAAGCGATGTTGTAGTTCGGGCTCATCGGCTGGTGCGCGACGACGCGGCCGTGAACCTTTGCGCGCTCGGAACCGAGCGGGATCTCGATCTCGATCGATGCGCCGACCGGCAACTGCTCTTTGGTGTCCATCAGGATGCCGCCGGCGGAGATGTTGGTTGCGTGCGCGATGCGCGCTCCCAATCCGCTTTGGGCGTAGCTCACGTCGAAATCGACGGGGATGCGCACGCTGGATCGTGTCAGCCCGTTGCCGGTGTGAACGTCGAGCACGTGAGCAGCATGACGCGAGCGTGCCGCTTCGATAGCCCGGTTGATCGCGTCGACCTGCCCGGCCGAAGTCTTCAGCGAGACGACGTACGCGCGGCGCGCGCCTTTCTGCTGGTTCGCGACGATCGTGCCTTCGAGCGCCAACGTCGGCGCGCCGTGCAGGGCGGCCGAAAACGTAACGTGCTGCCCGATCGGGAAGTCGTTCACCGAGCGCATGCGGCACTCCGTGCCGCTGAGATATTCGATGATCGCCATCACCGGCGCGTTTCCGCCGGCAACGATCATCGTTGGCGTTTCCAGCGACGCGAGAGCCGTCGCGTGTTGGTCCATGCCTTAGACTTCGGCCGCGCCGTTCGAGGGAATTAGCCGCGCAGGGATGGGCCGCGCCGCGCCGCATCCACCTTGCGTGAATCTGCAGGAATTTTACACGCTCAGCGACGCGCTGGAGATTGCGCGAGCGGTCCGCGCGCGCGAGATTTCCGCAAGCGACGTGCTCGAAGAAGCGATATCCCGTGCCGAACGGATCAATCCGCAGCTCAACGGCATTACCGCGCGCCGCTACGACCAAGCGCGCGACGAAGCGCGCGACGTAAAGCTCGACGCGCCTTTCGCGGGTGTGCCGCTTTTGATCAAGGATCTCGGGCCGGCCCTCGCCGGCGTGCCGTTGACGATGGGCAGTAGGTATTTCAGCTCATACGTTCCTGACTACGATCACGAATTCGTTGCGCGTGCCAAGCGCGCGGGCGCGATCGTGTTCGCGAAGACGACGTCGCCCGAATTCGGCTTGCTGCCCTTCACGGAGACGGCGCTCTTCGGTGCGACACGCAATCCGTGGAATCTCGAGCGCACCCCCGGAGGTTCGAGCGGCGGAAGCGCGGCGCTCTGCGCGGCGGGAGTCGTTCCGCTGGCGCACGGCAACGACATGGGCGGCTCGATCCGCATCCCGGCCTGCTGCGTCGGACTCTTCGGCATGAAGCCGAGCCGCGGGCGCGCGCCTACGACCGGCGGCATCATCGGCTCGGCCAACGTGGACCACGCGATCTCGCGCAGCGTGCGCGACTCGGCTGCGTTTCTCGACGCCGTACGCAGCGATTCCGACGCGCCGTTTCTCGACGAATCGGCGCGCGAGCCGCGACCGCTGCGCATTGCCGTGGTGCGGGGGCCGATGCTCGGCCACGGGATCTCGAACGACGCGCGCGAGGCGCTCGACGATGCCGCGGCGCTCTGCTCGTCGCTCGGTCACACCGTCGTCGACGACGAGCCGGAGGGAATCGACTACTCGGCGATCTCGTATGCGCTGCTCTTGATCTTCGCAAGCCAAACCGGCTGGCATCTCGGCTCGGGCAATCCGACGCCGCAGCGTAAACTGCGGCGCGGTGACATCGAACCGGCGACCGCGGCGATGCTCACGATCGCCCGCGTGCTGGCGCTCGACGAGCTTACGACCGCGATCGCGCACCAGCGCGCACTGCGGGCCGCCTTCGACGCCTTCATGGAACGCTACGACATAATCCTGACGCCGGCGATGGCTTCGCCCGCGGTCAAGATCGGCGAACTCGCGCTGTCGCGCGGCGAGGTGCTGCAGGTCGGCGTGCTCGAACGCGTCCGGGCGCCCGCGCTGATCCGCAAGGCCGCACGCGACATCTCGGCGCGCATGTTCGATTGGCTGCCCTACACGCCGATCTTCAATCTCACCGGCGCACCGGCGATGTCGGTTCCGCTGTATTGGACGCGCGACGGTCTGCCGATGGGCGTGCAGTTTGCGGGGCGCTTCAACGACGAAGCAACGCTCTTTCGCCTGGCCGGTCAGCTCGAGCGCGCGCGCCCGTGGCGCGAGCGGCGCCCGCCGGTCTGGAGCGGCGCGTAGACGCAGCTAATGAATGATGTGGCGCAATCCGAGCGACCCCGCCACGCAGATCAGGGCGATACCTACGAGGATGAGCAGGTGCGGCGATTTCAGCCGAAGCGAAAGATGCGCGCCGATCGGCCCGCCGCACAATCCCCCCGCAACCAGCGGGAGCACGTCGCTGCCGCGAATGTCGTGCTGGAAGGCGTGAACGATGAGACCCGTCGGCGAGGTGAGGATCAGCACGAAATGCGAGGTCGCTGCGATCGCGTGCGCGGGAAGGTTCGAGAGGTAGAGGAGCGACGGTACGACGACTACGCCGCCGCCGATTCCGAAGAGACTCGAGATGACGCCGACAAAAAAGCCGAGCGCGACCGCGATACGATACGACATCGGCTTTCGCGTGCCGTACGACTCCTCGGCGCGCGATGCCACACGCTTGCGCGCGTTGAAAATCATGTCGATGGCGACCGCGATCAGGAATCCTGAAAAAGCCCAGTCGTAGGCTTGCGGTGAGATATGTTTGACCAGCACGGCGCCGGCAATGCTGCCGGGCAGGCCGCCTGCGGCAAAGAGCAGACCCAGGCGGATGTTGACGCGCTTTTGCAACAGGTAGGTGAAGGCGCCGGCGCCGCTGTTCGCGGTGACGAGGACGAGCGAGGTCCCCGCCGCCTCGGCCGGATCGAAGCCGAAGACGAGGCGCAGGATCGGCACGAAGACGAAGCCGCCGCCCAAGCCCACCATCGAGCCGAAGACGCTCGCGAGAAACGCGGCTCCGAAGAGTTCGAGTGCGAGGCGCATGCCTCGATTATGCCGGAGCGGGCTGTGAGACTACGGCAGTAATGGTCGCAGGCGCCGTGGCTTCCTTGACGTCGAGAATGTTGTAGATCCGGATCGGGTCTTTCTTGCCCTTGACCATGACCGGCTCGCGTTCCTCGGCAACCACGATGTCCTTTACCTCTTGGTAGGTGTAGTCGCTGATGATGATCTCGCCGGCCTTCGCGACGTTGTACAATCGCGCCGCGAGGTTGACGTTGTCACCGATCACCGTGTAGTTCATGCGCGAGCTTGCGCCCAGATTCCCCATGACGACGTCGCCGGTGTTGATGCCCATGCCGACGGTGAACTCGCGCTTGCCCAGCGCCTTCCATTTTTGCGCGAGCTCGAGGATCTTCTTTTGCTGCGCGACGGCGGCACGCACGGCGTTTTCCGCGTCATCGGGTGTTTGATACGGCGCCGAGAAGACCGCCATGACGCAATCGCCGATGAACTTGTCCACGTAGCCGCCGTACTGGAAGATGATCGCGCACATCTCTTCGAAGTACTCGTTGAGCTGCGCGTAGATATCCTCCGGCGTCATCGTTTCCGACATTGCGGTGAAGCCGCGGATGTCGCTATAGAAGATGGTTGCCTTGACCTTCTTGCCCTTGAGCGCGAGGGCATTGCGCGGGTCTTCGTGCGAAAGGATGTCGTCGACGATGGCGGGGCTGACGTGCATGCCGAACAGGTTGGTCACCATGCGGCGCTGCGCCGCTTCGTGCAGCGTTCGATAGAGGCCGACGAAGAGCGTCGCGAGCACCATGGCGAGCACGACGTGATCGAGATCGACCCAGATCAGCGCTTTGACGAAGAGTGCGACGTTGATGTAAGCGTAGAGAACCGCTCCCAGCAGGGAGAGCGCGATCGCGACAGTCGTGCGCGGCAGCGTGAACGAGAGCGCGACCAGTAGCGGCAGCACGACGATCAAGAGAACGTTGACCCAAAGCGGCACCGGACGCAAGTAGATACCGCGCATCAGCTGATCGGCGATGCGCGCGTTGGCAAAAAGGCCGGGCGTGTTCGGCTGGCGCGCCGTTTGCACGAAGTCGCCTTGGCCCTGCGCGGTGTCGCCGATGTAGATGAGCGCGCCTTTGGCGAATTGGCTCAGATCGGAGACGGATTCCGAGTATGCATCCGAGAGCGAGAGGACGCCGCGCCCCGGAAAACCGGGTGCGTGCTCCTCGACGCGGTTCCCGGAATCGGTCGTGAGCTGTTGCGTTTGGAAACGCGGTGCGACCAGCAGGAACGTGCCGTTGGCATCTTTGGGAATCGCAGCGAAGTCGAGCGGCTTCTTTTCGAACGTTTGCACCGCGTCGGCCGCGAGCGAGAAGAAGGTTTGATTGCTATTCGCACCTGGGCCGGTCGTGCGAATGCGAAGCGGCTGGCCGAGGAAGATGCCGCCGGGTTGATCGACCGTCGTATAGCCGCTGCCTGCAATATACGGCGCGAGCGCGGGCGCGATCGGCGAGATGCCGATGCTGCCGCTTTGCGTCGTGTTCACCGTATAGGCGAGGACGGTGGGAACCTCTTTGATGCCCGCCGCGAAGGTCGCGTCCCATGCCGGGTTGGGCGCCGGGTCGAGGAAATCGATATCGAAGACGACGGCCTTTGCGCCGGCCTTCGCGAGATGTTGCAGCAAGACGCCGTAGACGTAGCGTGGGATCGGATACTGATGCAGCGCCTTTACGTTGCTGCCGAAGGTCAGTTCGTCGATGCGGATGATGCCGAGATTCGGATTCTTGTCGTCGTCGCTATCGTAGTAGGGCTTCCCCAGACCGAGGTAGGGCGAGATATTCAAGCCCGCGTAGTGCGACTGCAAGTCGGTGACCACGTGTACGAGTGGAATCGAATCGTTGTTGGCGAGCCGCAGCGTCAGCCCGATGCCGCTTGCGATCAAGCCGAGAGCCACAGCGATCAAAAGGTTTCGCACTCGCGTACTCATGGCGCTCGCCTCCCGCGCCCTCCCGGCGCATCGATGAACCCGTTAGTTGTTGACGCGTCCGATGTAACGGCGGTCGCGCGTGTCGATTCGAATGACGTCGCCCGGATTTACGAAGAGCGGCACGTTGACCGTTGCGCCGGTCTCCAGCTTCGCCGGCTTGCCGGTATTGGTTGCCGTGTCGCCTTTGAAGCCCGGATCGGTCTCGGTGACCTGCAGCTCGACGTGGGGCGGCAGATCGACGCCGATCGGGGTGCCTTCGTGAAGCTGGACGTCGACGACCATCCCGTCTTTGAGGAAATCCGCCGGATCGCCGATCACTTCCCGCTGAATCGTGATGTTCTCGAACGACTCCTGATCCATGAAGTGGTAACCTTCGGCATCATTATAAAGAAGCTGCATTTGGCGGTTGTCGACGGTCGCCCGCTCCAGCTTTTCACCTGCGCGAAAGGTGCGCTCCAGCGTCGTGCCCGTCTTGACGTTCTTCAGACGCGTGCGAACGAAGGCCGCGCCCTTGCCGGGCTTGACGTGAAGGAACTCGATGACGGTCCAGAGGTTGCCGTCGACGAGGATGGTGACGCCGTTGCGGAGGTCGTTGGACGAAATCATGACCCGCCCTGATACGGGAGCGCTTGACGAACTTCCCGCTCCGGAGCGCTAGGGTCCCCCTGCGGCGCCCTGGTTCGGGAAGAGTTCGAGGATCGATCGACGCGCCGATGTAGGCGCGCGTCGTCGTCACTTGTTGCAGCGCGTAATCCATCTGGCCGATCTCTGCTTGTATGTCTTCGCGCTCGCACCGTCGGCGACGGGTTGCCGCGTTCTGCGCCTCGCTGACATTTTGCGAGGCTTGGCTGAAGGCTTGTGCGTGCGACTGGACGCGCAGGCCGGAGGAGAGGTCGCGCGCCCGCCGCTATGTCTTCCGTTGAAATAATCGTATCGGTCCCTCGGTTCCTTTCCTCAGGCGCGCGATGTTCTCGCGGTGCGTCCACGGAATGAGGACCGCGGTAAATAATCCGAACGCCGTTTCGAGAGGGGCGTGCGTGAACCCATAGAGCGCGAAGGGCGACGCTATGCACGCCGCCATCGATCCGACCGAGGAATAGCGTGTGATCACGAGTCCGAAAAGGATCCATACGGCGACCATCACCAATCCCGCCGGCCACGAGAGCGCGAAGGCCGCGCCGAAGGCAGTCGCCACGCCCTTGCCCCCCTTCCAACGCAGCCACGGCGAGAAGCAATGTCCGAGAACGGCCATAGCGCCTCCCAGCGCAGGCACTCCATGCGGATGCCAGACGACGAACGGCAGTAGTACCGCGAGAGCGCCTTTGCCCGCGTCGAGCAGCAGAACGGCGAGTGCGCCTTTCGTTCCGAGCGTGCGCAGCGCGTTCATCGCGCCGATATTGCCCGATCCGGATTTGCGGATATCCGTCCGGTATGCGAAGCGTCCGATCAGGTACCCGAAAGGAATCGACCCGATCAGAAACGCGAGGAGCAGATATCCGATCAGCGCGGCGTAGAGCGCGTAGATCGCGTAGATCATTCCGCCGAATCGCTTTCGCGGCGCGCCCGGAACTCGAGCGTGAGAGGTACGCCTTCGAAGTCGTGCTGCGCGCGAATCGTGTTTTCGAGAAAACGCGTGTACGAGGACTGCACCAGCTCCGGATCGTTACACGAGAAGACGAAGAGCGGCGGGTGCACACCGGGCTGGCTTGCGTAATAGACCTTGAAGAGTTTGCCGCCGATTGCGGGCGCCGGATGTGCGAGCACGGCGTCGCGAATCAGCGCGTTGAGCTGCGGCGTGGGAATGCGCCGATCCAGGTTGGCGGCGACGCGATCGACGACCGGCATGAGACTTCCGAGGCGGCGCTTCGTCTTCGCCGAGAGGAACGTGATCGGTGCGAAGCGCGCGAAGGGAATGAGATCGTGAATGACGCCGGCCAGCTCGTTTTGCGAGAAATCGCCTTGCTGCTCGCGTGCGAGGTCCCATTTGTTGCCGACGATGATGAGGCCCTTGCGTTCTTCGATCGCCAAACCCGCCAGGCGCCGGTCCTGCGCCGTGACGCCGACCATCGAGTCGAAGACCAGCAGTGCGATATCGCAGCGCGCGATCGCGTTGAGCGAGCGCAGTGCGGCGTAATACTCGATCGCGCCGTGCGCCTCGGGTTTCTTGCGTACGCCTGCGGTGTCGATCAAGCGAATCGTCCGCTCGTGCCAGCGCAAAAGCGTGTCGATCGTATCGCGCGTCGTGCCGGGTACGTCGGAGACGATCGCACGCTCTTCGCCGAGCAACGCGTTGAGCAGCGAGCTCTTTCCGACATTGGGCCGGCCGATGATCGCGAGCGAGAGTTCGTCGCCGAGCTCCGCGTTTGGCGCGTCGGGCGGCAGCAGCTCGACGACGCGATCGAGCAGATCGCCGGTGCCTTCGCCGTGAATCGCCGAGACGGCCACCGGCTCGCCGAAACCGAGCCGCGCGAACTCGCCGTGCACCGAGGCGAGCGCGCTCGGCGATTCGGCTTTGTTCGCAACCAGCACGATGCGGCGTCGCGTCGCGCGAAGAATCTGCGCTACGTCTTGATCGAGCGGATTGAGCCCCGCTTGTGCGTCGACGACGAAGACCACCGCGTCGGCTTCCTGCGCGGCGGCTTCGGCCTGCCGGCGCGTTGCCTCCGCGAAAGCTTCGCCGTGCGCGGTATCGGCGTCGGGATCGATGCCGGCCGTATCGACGACGCTGAAGACGCGCCCCCGCCATTCGCAGAGCGCGTAGAGACGATCGCGCGTCACACCGGGCGTATCCTCCACGATGGCGAGGCGCTGCCCGATGAGACGGTTGAAGAGGGCGCTCTTGCCGACGTTGGGGCGGCCGACGATGGCGACGGTCGCGGGCCGCAGCATCGCGCCCGTGGGGGCTCCGGTCTCTTGCACGGGCCCATGATTCGGAGTTGTGCCCCTAGAACCCACTTCGCGGACCCGTATGACAAAGATCTACATTGAAACGTTCGGCTGCCAGATGAACGAGGCCGACTCCCAGTACATCGCCGACCGCGCGACCGGCGCGGGCTATGAAATCGCCGACAAAGCCGAAGAAGCGGGCGTGTTGGTGCTCAACACCTGCACCGTTCGCGACAACGCGGAGCGGCGGGCTTACGGCCGCATGAATCATTTCAAGGTGCTGAAGGAGCGCGATCCCCGCGTGCGGCTCGTGGTCATGGGCTGTCTCGCCGAGCAGGATCGGGATCGCATGCAGCGCCTCGCACCGCACGTCGACGCGGTCTTCGGCACCAAAGAACTGGTCGAGCTCGGCGACACGCTGCAAAGCTGGTATTCGTCCTTGCCCCTCGAGGCGCATCGCGATGAGGGAGCGTCAGCCGAAGAACTCTATCGCGCGATGGGCGGAACGGCGGATGCGGTCGTCGATGCGTTCTCGCACCTGCGTGCATTCGTGACCGTGCAGCGCGGCTGTTCGTACTATTGCACGTTTTGCATCGTCCCGCACGTGCGCGGCCGCTTCGATCATCGACCGATGCGCGAGATCCTGGCTGAAGTGCAAGCGCATCTCGCGAATGGTGCGCGCGAAGTCATGCTCGTGGGTCAGACGGTCAACGCCTGGCGCGACCCGGCGGACGGCAAAGATTTCGGCGACCTGTGCAAAGCGGTCGCGGCGTTGCCGGGGCTCGAACGGCTCACGTTCATCTCGCCGCATCCCAAAGACTTCAACGAAAAGATCGTCGCCGACATGGCGGCGCTCCCGCAACTCAATCCGCGGGTGCACCTGCCGCTGCAATCCGGCAGTGACGCGATGCTGCGACGTATGAACCGCAAATACACGCGCGCGCAGTTCGAGGAGAAGCTGGAGCTCTTCCGGCGCTATCTCCCGCAATGGGCGGTGACGACCGATATCATCGTCGGATTTCCGGGTGAGAGCGACGCGGACTTCGAGGACACGATGTCGCTGGTCGAGCGCGGGGCCTTTGCGAACGCCTTTACCTTTATCTATTCGATCCGGCGGGGTACGCCGGCGGCGCGCTGGGAGCAGGTTCCCGCCGAGGTCTCATCGGAGCGGTTCAAGCGCCTCGTCGACGCGCAGAACGCGTCGACGCGCGCATATCACGACCGCAAGCTCGGTACAACGGTGCGCGCACTGATCATCGGCCGTTCGAAAAAAGACGTGGACAAGCTTACCGCCAAAGCCGGCGACAACGTGACGATCGTCGCGCCGAAGCCGCCGGATTACGACGAAGCGCGCTACGCGCGCGAACCTTGGCTCGATATTGCCGTCGAGACCGCGCACGTGTGGGGATGCACCGGAACGATTCTCCGGCGTGCGCAGCGCTATGACGACGACGGTATCGCGGTGCAACGGCCGGTCATCGATCTGATCGCCGGTTAAGGGGCAGTGAGCGACCCGGTCAAGTACTCGCCGATGCTCGAGCAATACTTTGGGATGAAGTCGCGCTATCCCGAAGCGATTTTGCTCTCGCGTGTCGGAGACTTTTACGAAGCCTATGGCGACGACGCGCAGACGATCGCGCAGGCGCTGCAGATCGCTTTGACGAGCAAAGAATCCGGCGGGGGACGGCGTGTGGCGATGGCCGGCGTGCCGCATCATGCGCTCGCGGGGTACCTGCACAAACTCGTCGCACAGCGTTTCATCGTCGCGCTCGCCGAGCAGCTCGAAGCGCCCGTGCCGAACAAACTGGTGCGCCGCGACGTCGTTCGCATCGTGACGCCGGGGACGCTGATCGAGGAACAGCTTCTCGACGGCAAGAGCCACAACTATCTCGCTGCGGTCACCGCACTCGACGACCTCTTAGCGCTCGTCTACACCGACCTCTCGACGGGGCACAGCGCCGCTACGGCGTTTTCCGGAGAGGCCGCGTACGACGACCTGCTCGCGGAGTTGGCGCGCGTCGCGCCCTCGGAGATCGTCGCGGATCTGCCGGCCGGTGCGCGCGCCGCGATCTCGAGCGCGATGGAAGCACTCGGTGCGCGTGTCGCGGCACCGTCGATCGGGCTCGTCGAAGCGCGCCCGCGCGAGGTCATCGACGGCTTCTCGAGTGACGAGATAACGGCGATGCAGCGCGCCTTGGACGTGCTCGGCGCGTTCATCAAGCGTACGGCGATCGCGGGCGGCGTCGACGGGCTGCGCGCTATCGCGTACTACCGCCAGCGCAATTTTCTCGCGCTCGATCCCGCGACGCGCAAACATCTCGAACTGACGCGTGCGCAGGGGCAGAATCCGCGTGCGACGCTGCTGGCAACGCTCGACCTCTGCGCGACCTCGATGGGTTCGCGTATGCTCGGCCGCTGGATTCTCGCGCCGCTCGTCGACCGCGACGCGATCGTCGCGCGTCAGGACGCGTTGCAGACCCTGCTCGACGAGCACGCGCGCCGCGAAGCGATTCGCGAACTGCTCTCCAGCTGTTTCGATCTCGAGCGCATCGCGCAAAAGGTGCGCTTCCGGCGCGCGCTGCCGCGCGATCTCGCCTCGTTGCGCCGAACGCTCGAAGCGTTGCGTCCGCTTCCGCAGATAGCGCCGCCCGCGCTTGCCGCGATCGTCGCGCGCGCCGGAGATTTCGACGGCCTGCTCCACGACCTGACCCGTACGCTCGTTGATGAACCGCCCGCGCAGCTCGCCGACGGCGGCGTGATTCGGCCCGACGCCGACGAGGAGCTTGCGCGATGCGTGGCACTGCGCACCGATGCGCGCTCGAGCCTCTCAGCGCTCGAGGAGCGCGAACGCGAGCGTACCGGGATCAAATCGCTTCGGATCAAATACGCGAGCGCCTTCGGCTACGCGATCGAGATCAACAAAGCGCAAGCGGCAAACGTTCCGGCCGATTACGTGCGCAAGCAGACGCTCACGACCGGTGAACGCTACATCACGCCGGAGCTCAAGGAACTCGAACTCGCCATTTCGACCGCGCAGTCGCGCCAGGCGCGTCTCGAAGAGCGGCTCTACGGCGAACTGCTGGAGCGCGTCGCGGCGCGCGCCGACGAGCTGCTTGCGGCGGCTGAAGCGATCGCGCAGCTCGACGTTTTCTGCGCGCTCGCGCAGTGCGCCGCCGAGCGCGGCTACGTGCGCCCGGCCTTCGTCGACGAAAGCACCGTCGCGATCGACGAAGGGCGCCATCCGGTTATGGAAGCGGTGCTCCAGACGCACTTTGTGCCGAACGATTTGAGGCTCGAATCCGCGGCGCATCGCTTCATCTTATTGACCGGCCCCAACATGGGCGGCAAGTCGACCTATCTGCGCCAGGCGGGTTTGCTCGCGATCATGGCGCAGATCGGCTCGTACGTGCCGGCGCGCGCGATGCGCTTGGGTATCGTCGATCGCATCTTCACGCGGATCGGCGCCGGCGACGACCTCGCCTCCGGGCAATCTACCTTTTACATGGAGATGGCGGAGGCGGCAAATATTCTGCGACGCTGCACGCGGCGTTCGCTGCTGCTGATCGACGAAGTCGGCCGCGGCACCGGCACGATCGACGGGCTCGCCATCGCGCAGGCGATCTGCGAATATCTGCTCGGGCTCGAGGGGCAGTCGCCGATGGTACTCTTCGCGACGCATTTTCACGAGCTGTGCGCGCTCGCCGATCACTGGCCGCTGGTCGCGAACTACCACATCACGGCGGTCGAAAACACGCGCGACGGCGCACCCGTGTTTTCGCATCGCGTGCAGCCCGGGAGTTCGTCGCGCTCGTTTGGAATCGAGGTCGCGCGTATGGCGGGACTGCCTCCGGCCGTCGTCGAGCGCGCGCAAGAGATCGCCGACGTGCTCTCCGGCAATGCCGACGTCGAGACAGCCGTTCCGCTGCGGCGCCGTCTGCCCAAAGCCGGCGCGTCGCAGGAACAGATGTCGCTTCTCTAGCGAATGCGCCTCACATGCAGGTAGGCTCGATTCAACTCCTCGATCCGGTTACCGTCGGGCAGATCGCAGCCGGCGAAGTCATCGAGCGGCCGCAATCGATCGTGAAGGAGCTGGTCGAGAACGCAGTCGACGCGCGCGCATCGCGCGTCACCGTCGTGCTCGAGCGCGGTGGAACCGAGCGCATCGAGGTGATCGACGACGGCAACGGCATCGACGTGCGCGAGCTCGCCCTCGCAACCCGGCGCCACGCGACGAGCAAGCTGCTGCGCGCGGAAGATTTGGAGTCGATTGCTACGCTCGGGTTTCGCGGCGAGGGGCTCGCGTCGATCGCCGCGATCGCGCGGCTCGAGCTGCAGTCGCGAACGCCGAGCGAACAAATCGGAGCGCGCGTGATCGCGCACGCGGAGTCGGCCGGCGAGACGGAACCGGTCGCGACGGCGCCGGGCACGCGCGCGATCGTGACCGAGCTCTTCGCGAACGTTCCCGTGCGGCGCGAATATCTCAAGAGCGCAGGCGCGGAATTCGCGCGGATCTCGACCTGGCTTGCGACCTTTGCGCTCGCGTACCCACAGGTTACTTTCACGCTGCGTCACGACGGCAAGGACGTCTGGGTAATGCCCGCCACGCGCGACGCGCGCGAACGTCTCACGATGGTCTTCGGGCGGGAAGCTGCTGCGGCGCTCATTCCGCTCGAATCGGAAGCAGCGCGCATGCTGGACGGAACGCTCGCCGGGTTCATCAGCACGCCGGGCAGCGACCGCGGCGACCGGCGCATGCAACTGCTCTTCGTCAACGGCCGGCTTCTGCGCAGCACGCTGCTCGCCGGCGCGTGGACGGCCGGTTACGCAACCTTTGCGATGCTCGGGCGCCAGCCGTACGGCGTGCTGATGCTCGACCTCCCGCCCGAACACGTCGATCCCAACGTTCATCCAACCAAGAGCGACGTGCGTTTGCGCTACGGCACGCAGGTTTTCGACGCGGTGCGCCGCGCGATCGCGGCGACGCTGCACCATCATGCCGCCGCGCGCTTTGCCGACGCAACCGGTGCGCCGATACTCTCGGCCGCGCCGCAGGGCATCGACACATCGCTGCCGCACGTGCAGTCGCTTTTCGAAGCACCGCTGGGCGACGCGAATGACGTTCCGGGCAACCGCACGCGGGTTCTCGCGCAGCTGCATCGCACCTACATTCTTGCAAGCGACGGCGACGGGCTCTTGTTGCTCGATCAGCACGCCGCGCACGAGCGCATCGCCTACGAATCGATCGTCGAACGCGCGCGCGAACACGCGCCGAGCGAGCCGCTGCTGGTTCCCATGATCGTGGAGCTCGACGCGCAGCAAAGTCTCGCGCTCGAGCGCGCCCTCGAGGCGCTGCGTGAAGGCGGCCTCGAGATCGAACCATTCGGAGAGCGCACCTTCCGCATCACTGCGACACCCGCCGGATACGGCGCGCGCCCGTTCGACGTTGCCGGCTTTCTCGACGATCTCTCCGAGGAACCGAAGCAGCGCAGCGTACGCGAGCGCGTATGGGCGTCGCTTGCGTGTCATTCCGTCACGGTCGCGGGCGAACGTCTCGAAGTCGACGAGATGACGAGTTTGGTCGAACGTCTCGCGGTCTGCGCAAACCCGATGCATTGCCCGCACGGACGCCCCACGATGATACGCTTGGCGCCCGACGAGATCGCCAAGATGTTCAAGCGAATCTGATGCGCGCTTCCGGCGTGCTGCTGCTCGCGGGAGCGACCGCGTCGGGGAAGAGCGATCTCGCGATCGTGCTTGCGCGGCGGTTCGACGCAGAGATCGTCGGAATGGACTCCCGCCAAATCTACCGCGGTATGCCGATCGGCACGGCGATGCCGAGCGACGAGCAACTGCAGAGCATTCCGCATCATCTCATCGCCTTTTTGGATCCGCACGAGCGCTACTCCGCGGCGCGCTTCGCCCGCGACGCCGTGCGTACGATCGAGGCGATTCACCTGCGCGGGCGGCGCGCGATCGTAGTGGGCGGCACCGGTTTCTACCTGCGCGCGCTGGCCGGCGACGTGACGCTCGCGCCGCAGCGCGACGATACGCTGCGCGATCGGCTCGCACGCGAAGCTCGCACGCATCCCGCGCCGGTCCTGTGGGAGTGGCTTGGTGCGCTCGATCCGCGGCGTGCCGCTGCGCTCGACCCGAACGATGCGTATCGCATCTTGCGCGCGCTGGAGATCGCGCTCGCGCCGCACGAGGCGCCTGACGCCGCCGCGGGCGTCACCTTGCGTTCCGCCGGTATACCGTTTGCGAAGTTTGCGCTCGACGTTCCGATCGAGGAGATCGACGAACGCATCGAGCGGCGAGCCGGTGCGATGCTGGCCGGCGGTTTACTGGAGGAGGCCGAACGCGTCGGCGCGGATGCGGTCGCGGCTAACGCGGTCGGTTATCCGCAAGCACTCGCGCATCTGCGCGGCTGGAGCACACGTGACGAGCTGCGCGCGGCGCTCGTGCGCGCGACACGCCGCTACGCGCGCCGTCAGCGCGGATGGCTGCGCTCGGAGCCCGGCGTGCACTGGGTTACGCCGGCGATGCTCGAAGCGGCGGCAAGGGAAAAACTCGGTTGGCCGTAAACAGCAAAAAGGTCATGCCCGGCAACCTTCAGGACGGCTTTCTCGCCGAGTGCCGCCGCGCCGGTACCGCCGTAACCGTTTATCTCATGAACGGGTTTCAATTGCGCGGTACCGTGAAGGGATTCGATCCCTTTACCGTACTTTTGGAGTACGAAGGCAAAACGCATTTGATTTACAAGCACGCGATCTCGACCATCTCTCCCGCCGCCCCGGTGGCGCTGCATGAGAACGGTCAGTAAGTATCACGGCGCGCGAAACGATTTCATCGTCGTAGATGCGCGTTCCGAGCCGATCGACGACGCGGAGGGCTTCGCGTTGCGCTGGTGCGATCGCACCGGGGGAATCGGCGCGGACGGCGTGTTGATTCTCGAGCCTTCGGAGCGTGCCGACGTCGCGATGCGGGTCATCAACGCGGACGGCAGCGAAGCCGAGATGTGCGGCAACGGCGTGCGCTGCGTCGCCCGCTTCCTCGACGAACGCGGGCAGCGCGACGCATTCGAGGTCGACACGCGCGCGGGCATCATTCGGACGGAGATCGTCGAGCGCGGTCCGGTCTATCGCGTGCGCGTGAACATGGGCGAGCCGCGGCTGGTGAGCGTAAACGAAACCGAACCGCTGAGCGCGATAGTCGACACCGGCAACCGTCACATCGTTTTCTTCCGCGAAGAGATCGACCGTTTCGACTTGGAGGGTATCGGCGAGGCGCTCCAAGACGATCCGCAGTATCCCGGCGGTATCAACGTCCACCTGATCGAAGTCGAAGGACGCTCGATGCTGCGCGTTCGGCACTACGAACGGGGCGTCGGCTTGACGATGGCGTGCGGAACGGGAGCCGTCGCAAGCGCGGTTGCAGCGATCGACCGCGGCGACGTAACGAGTCCGGTCTTCGTGCGCGTTCCCGGCGGCGAGCTGACCGTCGAGTGGAACGGCGGCGGTCATGCCTACATGACCGGCCCGGCCGTTCATGTTTTCGACGCGCAGATATGACGGGGCTCGCCTACTGCGATCGTGCGGGCCGTATTTACTACGACCCGTCCACAACGCCGCTTGCCGACGGCGGGATCGTGCGCGAGGCGCAGCTCGACGAGTTGATTCCGGCGCCGCCGGGTACGGTTGAGATGATTCTTCCTGGCCGGCGTGCGCGAACGTCGCGCGGTGCGACGCGCGGACGCTACGCGCTTGCCGTCATGCTGCCGGCTGGGTACACGCGGCTGCTCGTGCCCGCTTACGAGCGCGAGGAGGCGGCGCCGCCCTTACCGCTCTTCGGCTACACGTTCGCGTGCGTCGTCGACGACCAACTCTACGTCGCCGCCGCGAAAACCGACGAGAGCGAGGACTGGCGCCCGCGTTCTTTTGCTGCAGGCGAGCTGGAAGCGATCCTCGACCGCCGGATGCGGCTCGATCCGGGGAATCAAGTGCTCGCGCAGGTCGCGCTGTGCTCGCGCGAATACGGCTGTTTCACCGCGCAGAACGTCTTTCTCGAACGCGGCGAAGCCGCGCTGCCGGTCTCGCCGAAATGCAACGCGCGTTGCATCGGCTGCATCTCCGAGCAAGAGCCTGAAGCGGAGCTCGAGTCACCGCAGGTCCGCATCGCTTACGAGGTGACGTCGGATGAATTGGCGCGCGTTGCGATCCATCACCTCGAGCGCGTTTCCGACGGTATCGTCTCGTTCGGGCAGGGCTGCGAGGGCGAGCCGCTGCTGCGTTCGATCGCCATCGCCGCGGCGATCGAGCGGATTCGCGCCGCGCGCGGCAACGGGACGATCAACCTCAATACCAACGGCAGTATGCCGGCTGCGCTCGAGCGCTGCATCGAGGCGGGGCTGGATGCCGTGCGCATCAGCCTCAATTCGTTTCGCCCGCACGTCTATGCCGCATATTACCGCCCGATCGGGTATGGCCTCGAGCAGGTGTTCGAATCGATTCGCCTCGCGGTCCGGCATGGATTACGCGTCAGTCTCAATCTGCTCACCCATCCGGGTGTGAGCGACGATGAAGAGGAAGTCGCGGCGATGCGTGCGTTTCTCGCACAAACGCCGGTTGCGATGATCCAAACGCGAACGCTGAACATCGACCCGCAATGGTACTTCGACGCCGTCGGACGCCCGAGCGCACCGCTCGGCATGCGCGCCGCGCTCGCGTCGATCGCCGGCGCTCGCGTTGCCGTGGGCAACTTCACGCACACGCACTGACCGTGAAACTCTGGCACATCGTCCTTCTCGTGCTGGCCGGCATTGGATGTGAGCTGATCGAGCCCGGGCGCTTTACCTATGCCTTCGGCCACGCGACGCTCTACATTCTCTTACCGGCGCTGCTCTTCGAGGCGGCCTGGAATTTGCGGTACCGCGCGATGATCCGCGCGTGGCGCGCGATCGCGGTCCTCGCCGTGCCGGGGGTCGTGATCACCGCGTTCTTGATCGCGGGTTCCCTTGCGGCCGTGCAAGTACCGTTGCAAACCGGTTTGTTGGCGGGCGCAATTCTCTCCGCGACCGACCCCATCGCCGTCGTCGCCGTCTTTCGCCGGCTGCGCGTACCCGCGCTCTTGAGCACGATCGTCGAATGTGAATCCCTCTTCAACGACGCGGTCGCGGTGGCGCTCTACGGCGCGGTGCTCACGGGAAGCCTTGCCTTCGGCGCGGCCAAGGCGACGATCGGGTCGCTCGGCGGGATCGCGATCGGCGTCGCCTTCGCGCTGGTCATCGCGACGCTGCTGCGTAACCGCAACGGCGTGCGCCTGCAGATTTTCGCCACGATCTTTTGCGCCTACGCCGCTTATTTCGTTGCCGACCGGCTGGATTGTTCGGGCATCTTCGCGACCATTGCGTCGGGGATCGCGCTTCGCTCGCTGGAACGGCGCTGGATCAGCCTGCGCGTCGCGGAGGACGTCAATCGCTTCTGGGACGTCTCTTCGTTCGTGGCGAACGCGCTCGTCTTTTTTCTGGTCGGCGCGGCGCTCGACATTAGCATCGTGACCAGCGATCCGGCCTTCGTCCTTGCGGCGCTCGCCGGCACGTTCATCGCGCGCTTTGCGGTAGCGGGATTGCTCTTACCGGCGGGCTATCCGCGCGAGTGGCTCGACGTCGTGCGCGTCGCCGGTATGCGCGGTGCGCTCTCGCTCGCGCTGGCCATTGCCTTACCCGAGCAGATTCCGCACCGCGAGGCGATCATCGCAGCAACCTTTGCGGTCGCTCTGGCGACCATCATCTCGTCGACCTTTACCGTGCCGCCGGTGGTGGCGCGCGTTTCGAAGCTGCGCGGTCCGGTCAGTTCATGAAGGCGATGCCGCCGCCGATCGAGTGTACGCGCTGACCGAGGAGCAGCGTCGGCTGCACGCCATACTCGAGGTCGATCTGAATGTGCGCCGATAGATCCTTCTGGTAGCCGAAGTCCAAGAAGCTGCGCGAGCCCAAGCCCACGCCTGCCTGACTGAAGTAGGCGTACTCGGCGAAGAGCTGCGAGTTTGCGGGCAGCGTCGCTTCGAGCTCCACGCTCGGGACGAAGGCGAAGTAGTGCTGTACGGCTCCGTTCGCGTCGTAGCCCGCGAGCGCGTTGAAGCTGAGCGTGCCGGCTAACGAGAACTCCGGGCTAAGTGTGTAGCCCCAGTTGAAATTCCCGGTGTACTGCGAGCTGCCGGCCGTGAACGCGCGGCTTCCCGTTGGAAACGAGATTTGTCCGTTGACACCCCAGACCGCTTTGTCGGTATACCCGAGCTCGTACTTCACGCCGGCATTCGTGTCGGCCGTTCCGCCGGTCAGCGCGCCGCCAACCGAGGTCGAGACCGACGTCGGAGGCGTGAGCGAAAACTCGAGATGCGGGTCGCCCGTTCCGACGCGCAGGAAGGTTTGTGGGTATTCCACGGTCTGCCCGCCGCCGGTACCGGTGGTGCTCGTGTTGGTGTAGCCCGTCTCGATCACGACGTGGCCGGTGCGCGCCGTGCAGACGCTGGTCGTCACGGTCGGGCGCGTCACGATGCTCAAAATAGATCCGCAGGGATCCGAAGGGCCCGACGGCGTGGGAGAGGGCGACGGTGAGGGCGACGCGGCGACCAGCGCCGCGAGCAGAGAAGCGATCAGTGTCATCCGCAGGATCATAGAACGGCGCGCGCTCCCGCGCCACCCTCCGGATGGATCATCCGTTCGGCGGCTGGCATCTCGCCGGGGGCGCCGCTATCGTGAAGGAGCCATGCAATTCGATGATATCGTCGGCCTCGCCTTGACGGTCGCCGGGCTCGTGTACTTGACCTACGCGATGCTGCGTCCAGAGAAGTTTTAGGAGGCTTCCTCAATGCTGCTCGAGCTTGGAATTATCGTACTGGGCATCGTTGCCTTCGTGCTCTTCGATCGCTACGTCGCATGGTGCGAGGTGCTTTGATGACCGTCGTCGGCTGGGTTCAGGCCCTCGTCATTTTCGGACTCGTCATTCTGTGCGTGAAACCGCTGGGGACGTATATGGCGCGCGTCTTCGAGGGCGAGCGCACGCTGCTCGCGCCCGTTCTCGCACCGCTCGAAAACCTGATCTATCGCCTCTGCCGCATCGATCCGAAGCAAGAGATGACGTGGTATACGTATCTCTTCGCGGTGCTCGGCTTCCACGTCGTGGGGCTGGTGTTCTTGTACGCGTTGCTGCGCACGCAGGCATGGCTTCCGCTCAACCCGCAGGGATTCGGCAACCTCGCTCCCGACCTCGCCTGGAACACTGCCGTCAGCTTTTTGACGAATACGAACTGGCAGTTCTATTCGGGCGAGAGCACGATGAGCTATCTCTCGCAGATGGCCGGACTCGCGTGGCACAATTGGGTCTCGGCCGGTTTGGGCATTTGCCTCGCGATCGCGCTCTTTCGCGGGATCGCGCGTACGACGGTGAAGACGCTCGGAAATTTCTGGGCCGACCTGACGCGCTGCATGCTCTACGTGTTCTTACCGATCTGCGTCGTCGGCTCGCTGGTGCTCGTGTGGCAGGGCATACCGCAGAACTTTCACGCCTACACGAACGTCGTCTCGCTCGAGGGGTTCAAACAGCAGATCACGCAGGGGCCGATGGCCTCGCAAGAGTGGATCAAGGACATGGGCACCAACGGCGGCGGTTTCGTGAATGCGAACTCGGCGTCGCCCAACGAGAATCCGACGCCGCTGACCAATTTGCTCGAACTCTTCTCGATCTTTCTGATCGGCGCGGCGCTCACCTATACGTTCGGGCGTATGGTCAAGGACACGCGCCAAGGTTGGGCGATCCTCGCCGCGATGTCGATCATCTTCCTAGCGATGTTCGGCATCTGCTACGCGAACGAGGCGGCGGGTAATCCGATCGTCCACAACCTCGGCGTCGCGGGCGGAAACATGGAAGGAAAAGAAGTTCGCTTCGGTGTCGCCGCTTCGGCGCTCTTTGCGACTATGACCACGGTGACGTCGTGCGGCGCGGTCAACTCGATGCACGACTCGTTCACGGCGCTCGGCGGACTGGTGCCGCTCGTCGACATTCAACTCGGCGAGATCGTCTTCGGCGGCGTCGGAAGCGGCATGTACGGAATGCTGATGATGGTCGTGCTCACGGTCTTCATCGCGGGCTTGATGGTCGGGCGCACCCCCGAATACCTGGGGAAGAAGATCGAACGCAAAGAGGTGCAGCTCGCCATCCTGTTCTTCTTGATTCCGCCCGTCTTCGTGCTCGTGCCCGCGGCGATCGCGGCGGTGACGCCGTTCGGCACCGCGACGCTCAACAATGCGGGGCCGCACGGATTCTCCGAAATTCTCTACGCGTTTACGTCGATGGTCGGGAACAACGGCTCGGCTTTTGCCGGCATCGGTCCCAACCCGTACTTCAATCTCATGGGCAGCGTCGCGATGCTGTTCGGCCGCATCGGCATGTTCATTCCGGCGATCGCGCTCGCGGGGATGCTCGCCGGCAAGAAGGCGGTCGCGGCCGGGCCCGGCACCTTCGAGACGCACTCGCCGATTTTCATCGCGCTGCTGATCGGTACGATCGTCATCGTCGGCGCGCTGACGTTCTTCCCGGCTGACGCGCTGGGTCCGATCGTCGAACACCTCTACATGCTGCAAGGAAAGACGTTCTGATGCTCTCGCAACGGCGGCTCGAGCGCCGCCCGAAAGCGCGCTCGCTCTTCGACGGAGAGATTCTCGGCCGCGCGGTCGTCGACTCTCTCAAGAAACTCGATCCGCGTTGGCAAGCACGCAACCCGGTAATGTTCGTGTGCGAAGTCGGTGCACTCGTTACGCTGATCTTTTTCTTGCGCGATCTCGGCGGACGCGGACCTGCCGGGTTCGACTTCGCGATCTCGATTTGGCTCTGGTTCACGGTGATGTTTGCCAACTTTGCCGAAGCCGTAGCCGAAGGGCGGGGCAAGGCCCAAGCTGATTCGCTGCGCCGCACGCGCACCGAGACGATGGCGAATCTCATCGTTGGCCAGGGAACCGAAAAAGTACCGTCGAGCAATCTGCGCAAAGGCGATACCGTGCGGGTTGCTGCGGGCGAGCTGATTCCCGGCGACGGCGACGTGGTACACGGCGCCGCGATGGTCGACGAATCGGCTATCACCGGTGAATCGGCACCGGTCGTGCGCGAAGCCGGCGGCGACCGCAGCGCGGTTACGGGCGGCACGCGCGTGATCTCGGATCAAGTCGACGTGCGCATTACCGCTAATCCCGGCGAGACGTTCCTGGATCGCATGATCGGGCTGGTGGAGGGCGCCAAGCGCCAAAAGACGCCGAACGAGATCGCGCTCTCGATCCTTCTCTCGGGCTTGACGATCATTTTCTTGATCGCGGTGGCGACGCTCTCGCCCTACGCGCTCTATGCGGGGCAGCATCTCTCGGTCACGGTGCTGATCGCGCTGCTCGTCTGTTTGATTCCGACGACGATCGGCGGCTTGCTCTCCGCCATCGGCATCGCAGGTATGGATCGCGTCATGCAACGCAACGTGCTCGCGATGAGCGGGCGCGCGGTCGAAGCCGCGGGAGACGTCGACACGCTGCTGCTCGATAAAACCGGAACGATCACGCTGGGCAATCGCCAGGCAACCGAGGTCATCAGCGCCGACGGAGCTCCCTCGGTCGAGGCGATGCGCGTTGCGTATCTCACCTCGCTTCCCGACGAAACGCCGGAAGGGCGTTCGATCGTCACGCTCGCGCAATCGAACGGAATCGGCGACAGCGAGCCGGCGGGCGCGACGTTCGTTCCGTTCAGCGCGTACACGCGCATGAGCGGCATCGATCTTCCCGACGGCACGAAGCTGCGCAAAGGAGCGCCCGACGCGGTGACGGCATGGGTGCGCGATCAGGGCGGCAAGCCGGTCGACGGCCTGGCGCAGCACGTCGAGCGGATCGCACGCGCGGGCGGCACGCCGCTGCTCGTGGCGCGCAACAATCAGATCCTCGGCGTGATCCACCTCAAGGATATTCTCAAGCCGAATATGCGCGAGCGGTTCGACCGCCTGCGTGCGATGGGCATTCGCACGGTGATGATCACCGGCGATAATCCGTTGACGGCCGCGGCGATCGCCGGTGAATCGGGCGTCGACGATTTTCTCGCCGAAGCGACGCCCGAGACGAAGATGGATCTCATCAAGCGCGAGCAAAACTCCGGCCGGCTCGTCGCCATGACCGGCGACGGCACGAACGACGCGCCCGCGCTCGCGCAAGCCGACGTCGGGGTGGCGATGAACTCGGGCACGCAAGCGGCGAAAGAGGCGGCCAACATGGTCGACCTCGACTCCGATCCAACCAAATTGATCGAGGTCGTCGAGATCGGCAAGCAGCTTCTGATGACGCGCGGTGCGCTCACGACGTTTTCGATCGCGAACGACGTCGCCAAGTACTTCGCGATCCTGCCTGCGATGTTCGCTACCGCGTACCCGGCGATGAACGCCTTGAATATCATGCGCCTCTCGACGCCGCAGAGTGCGATCCTCTCGGCCGTTATCTTCAACGCCTTGATCATCATCGCGCTGATTCCGCTCGCGCTGCGCGGCGTCGCGTACAAACCGCTCGGCGCCAACGCGGTGTTGCGGCAAAACGTGCTGGTCTACGGCGTCGGCGGCATCATCGTGCCGTTCATCGGAATCAAACTCATCGACATGATCTTGGCCGGACTGCATCTGACATGAAAGACAATACGCTCAAACACCTCGGCACCTCGGCGCTCTATACGGTCGTAACCGTCGTTCTCTTCGGTCTGATCTATCCGCTGATCATGACCGGGATCGCCCAAGTGCTCTTCCCGTTCCAAGCCAATGGTTCGATCGTCTACGTGAACGGAAAACCCGTGGGCTCGGCGATCATCGGCCAACTTTGGACCAAGCCGCAATACTTTCAAGGCCGTCCGTCGGCGGCGGGCAAGGGCTACGATCCGACGTCGACCGGCGGAACGAATTACGGCCCGACCTCGAAGAAGCTGATCGACTCGACCAAAGCGACGATCGCAGCGTTGAAGAAGGCCAATCCCGACGCGACGGTTCCGCTCCCGATGGATCTCGTGACCTCGAGTGCAAGCGGCATCGACCCGGACATCTCTCCCGAGGGCGCATATTATCAGGCGCCGCGCATCGCGAAGGCGCGCAACATTCCGGTCGGTCAGGTCAATGCGCTGATCGCCCGCTCGATTGCGGGGCGGACGTTCGGCATCCTCGGCGAGCCGCGCGTCAACGTGCTCCAGCTCAACATCGCGCTCGACGCGATGCATTAGAGCTAGGCGTCGGCGTCGTCTTCGGGGCTCGTCGCGATCTTCGGGCGGGCGAGCACGAGCAGCTCGCGCGCGCCCTCGTCGAGCAGACGGCGCGCGAAGGAATTGCGTGACGGCCAGCGCGGCGCGCGGTGCGTGCCGCCCACGGCGATATCGGTCTGGCGCCGCAAGCGCGCGATCGCGAGCAAGCGCTTTGCGGCGTCGTCGGCGCCACGCTCGTCGATCCAGTCGACGTTGAGGACGCGCGTAGCGCGTTCGAATTCGGCGAGCGTCGTTTCGTCGACGCGGTCGCGCTTCTCGCTTATGTGCGCGACGGCGAGATCGACTTCGAGCCGGGCGGCCATACGCGCGGCTTTACGCAGCAGCAGCAGGTCCTCGTGCCGGCCCACGATCGAAAGGAGAATGCGGTCGAAGGGCGCGGCGATGCGCTCGCGCGTTTCGGCCCGCAGCGCTTCGCGGATCGCGAGTTCGCGCAGCGCCGCGAGATTCTCCTTACGAAAGAAATTCGCTAGCGCCGGCTCGATGCGCTCGGGCGGATAGATTTTGCCGGCGCGCAGGCGTTCGCGCAGCGTCTCCGGCGAGACGTCGATGAGAATCACCTCATCGGCGAGCGGAAGAATGCCGTCGGGAAGCGTTTCGCGCACGATCGTGCCCGTCAAGCGAAAGACGGCATCGCTGAGCGCCTCGAGATGCTGGATGTTCAGCGTGGTGATCACGTCGATGCCCGCGCGCAAGAAGGCGAGGACGTCGAGAAAGCGCTTGGGGGCGAGCGAGCCCGGCGCGTTGGTGTGCGCGAGCTCATCCACGAGCACCACCCGCGGTTTGCGCGCGAGCACTGCCTCGCGATCCATTTCCGTGTAGGTGATGCCGTCTTGCACGATCGTCTTGCGTGCGATGATCGGAAGGTCTCCGATCATCGCCTCGGTCTCGGCGCGTTTGTGCGTCTCCACGAACGCGATGACGACGTCGGTGCCCTCGTCGCGCAATTGATGTCCGCGGTCGAGCATCGCATAGGTCTTCCCCGAGCCCGCCACCGCGCCGAGGTAGACGATGAGCTTGCCGTAGCCGACGTGCATGCGATCGCCGAGCGTGCCGGAGAGCGGTGTGGTCAGCGAGGTGCGCTCGATGTAGGATTGCTCCGCGTCGATGATGGCGATGTCGCGCTCGACCGGGGCGTTGACGATACGGGCGGCGAGTTTGCCGCGCGGGAGCATCAGGAACGAGGCGCGCAAGTCGGTGAAATCGATGCGTTCGGCGTCCTGCGCCGGCAAAACGTCTGCATTGTTCGCGGAGGCGATGCGCGCGATCTCATCGGGATCGCTGCCGGGCGCCGGTAGGATTTCGAGGGCCAGATCGAGGGCCGCGGCAAGCGGCGCGCAGCGCTGCACGAAGCGATCGTACTCGATGCCGGCGGGAACGATCGTCACCGCGCTCGAGGTGGTCGCGGCGGCGACCGTCGAGATCGTGAGATCGTCGATCGTGCGCAGGAGAAGCTCCCGCAGCATCGTGAGCGTGGATTCCTTATAAAGGCCGGACTGCGCGCGTTCGATGTCGCCGTCACGCACGATCATTCCGCGTTGCAGGCGATCGCGCAGAATCTCCGGCGATGCGTCGAGCGCGATGACCTCGTCGGCATCTTTGAGCACGGAGAGCGGCACGATTTCGCGAACGGGAAAGCCGATCAAACGCTCGGCCGTGGCCGAGACCGTCTCGAGATGCGCGATGTTGAACGCGCCCAGGACGGTGATGCCGGCGGCGCGCAAAGCGAGCGCGTCCTGCCAGCGTTTGAGGTTGGGTGCATCGCCGAGATTGTCGTGCGCCAGCTCGTCCAAGAGGATGACGTCGGGGTGATTCTCCAGCGCGGCTTTCAGATCGAACTCTTCGTAGCGGTTCGTCCCGATGGCGACCTCGCGCGCGGGAATGCGCGGCAGATCCTCGGCAAGGCGCTCGAGATCGGGGCGTCCCTTGGTTTCGATCCAACCGATCGCGACGCGTCGTCCAGCCGCTTGCAGGCGCCGCGCATCGGTGAGCAAGCGGCGTGTCTTTCCCGCACCCGGCGCGGCGGCTACGTAGATGACGAGACGCGCGTGTTCTCCAAACTCGCGGAGGAGTTGCTCTGCGGAACGGCGCCGCGCGGCTTCGCGCTCCTCGGCCGATTGCTCCATGCCCCCGGCCCGTTCTTCAAAATGAACGGAGTCCCCGCTGCGCGAAGCGCTGCTTCTGATGGACGCGTTGTGTTACGCGCTTTTGGCGATTGCGTGGGGTATCGACCTCGTCACGCCACAGTTATTCGTTGCCGCGATTCTGCTCAACGGACCTATAGCGCTTTCGTCGCTTGCGTTGCGTCCTCGACTTACGATTCGCCTCGTCGTGCTTGCAGAGATTGCGAACGTCGTAGCGGGCTACGTCAATGGCGTGCAAGCTGGGCATCACTGGGACTCCATCGCGCTCGGCGATCGCTTTCTTTCGGCCGCGAGCTTTCTGCTGGTGGGCTTCCTGACGCTGCGCGCACAGGAGAGCGCCCGGCGTGCGGGCGAGAGCTCGGAACGCGAGCGCAGGCTCGTGCGCGAACGCGCGTTGCGCCGTGCGATGGAGCAGGTGCGTGCGAGTCTGAACATGGAGGTCGTGATGCGCAACGCCGTGCGCGAGGCGAAACGCGTGACCGCGGCGCCGAGCGTGCTGCTGGTGACGCGCGCGACCTCGCTCGATGTGCCCGACTGGTACGAGATCTCCGGCGACGAGGTGACGATCAAACGCGAACCGCTGGCGCCCGAGTTGAACTCCATCGTCGAAAACGCTAGGGCGCGCGGGCGAGTGGTCACGATCGGGGCGAACGATCCGCTGGCGAGCATGCTGCGCGAATCGGTCTCGGCAGCGGCGATCGAACTCGACAATGCGACGGCCGCGTTGATCGTCGGATGGGGGCCGCGCACGCCCTCGAGTGAAGAGCAAGACGCGTTGCAGGAGTTCGTCGACAACTTGACCGTGGCGCTGCAGCAGGCACGGCTGTTCATTCGGCTCGCCGAGCAAAACGAGGAGATTCTGCGCGGACGCAGCGCGCTGCAGAATCGCAGCGAGGTCATTCGCGACATCGTCTACGCGCTCGCACACGACTTGCGCACGCCGCTGGTCGCGGCCGATCTCACGATGGATCAAGCGTTGGCCGGCGACTACGGGCCGCTCCCGGAGCGATACCGGCACATCCTCGATACGACCCGGGTCTCGATGGCGACCCTGCGCCGCCTGGTCGAGACGCTGCTGCTCGTCGCGCGCTACGAATCAGGCGAGGACTCGCGGCGTTTCCGGCGCGAGGAGATCGCGCCGCTGATCGAGCGGGTGGGTGCCGAACTGCGGCCCGTGGCCCAAGCAAAAGGCGTCGAACTGACGGTCGAGGCGATCGCGCCCGAAATCGCGATCGAGGCCGACGAAGACGAGATTCGCCGCGCGGTGACGAACCTGGTGGCGAATGCGATCGAAGCGACACCGGCGGAAGGAAACGTGCGCATCGAAACGGTGGCCCGCGAGGGACGTTTGCGCGTGAGCGTCGTCGACGACGGGTACGGCGTCGCGCCCGAGCGGCGCGCCGCGCTTTTCCAGCGCTTCGGAGGCGTCCGGTCGGGCGGCGGCACGGGCCTGGGGTTGTACATCGTGCGGCGGATCGCCGAAAAATACGGCGGCACCGCATCGTACCGGTCGCGCGAGCCGCGCGGAAGTGTCTTTTCCATCGAATTGCCGCTAGCCGGAACGGGAGCGGGCGCTTGAGCGAGCGGACGCGTGTCGTGATCGTCGAGGATCACGCACTGACGCGCGAAGGGATGAAAACCGCGCTTCAAACGGCCTTCGACGTGGCCGGCGAAGCCGCCGACGGAATCGACGGTTACGAGCTCGTGATGCGCGAACGTCCCGACGTCGCGATCGTCGATCTCGGATTACCGGGCGTCGACGGCATCGCGCTCACGCAGCGTATTCGCGCGGACGCGCCGCGGACGCACGTCGTCATCGTGACGATGATCGACGTCGAAGAAGAGGTTCTCGCGGCGCTCGCGGCCGGCGCCGACGCGTACTGCTTGAAATCCTCACCCGTTTCTACGCTCATCGACGCAGTGCGCATCGCGAGCGAAGGAGGCGCGTACTTCGATCCGCAGATCGCGCACGTCGTGCTCGCGCGCTTTGCGCCGCGTCAACCGGCGGCGCCCGCGGCTTCGCCCCTCACGCCGCGCGAAGGCGAGGTTCTGCGCTTGATCGCCGAAGGCAAGGCGAATACCGAGATCGCCGCGCTGCTCAACATCGGCCTGGGCACGGTGAAGGGGCACATCCGCGACATTCTCGAGAAACTCTCGGCTGCCGACCGCACGCAGGCGGCCGTCGTGGCCTTGCGAAGGGGATTTATCTAGCGCGCTGCGGTCGCGGCCGCGAAGACGGCTTGGAGCTTCTCGGCGGCGCCGTTCTTGCACACCGCGACGATGCGGTCGCCCGCGTGCAGCTGCGTGTCGCCGGTCGGAATCACGATACCGTCGTCACTCTCGCGTTCGATTGCGACGATGACGCTATTACGCGGCAGATTCAAATCGCACAAACTCTTGTCGGCAACCGGCGAGTTCTCGGGAACGCTTATTCGCACGAGGCTGAGGTTGCCTTTACCGAAGAGGTGCATCGTCTCGAGCGCGGCGCTGTAGCTCGCGGCGTTGACGTGCTGATTGAGTACGTCGAGGATGATCTCGGTTGAGGAGATGACCGTCACCGGATCGTCTGGATCGAGCGAGTCGAAGATGAGGCGATTGCGCGGGTTGTTGACGCGCGCGATGCAGCGTGCCTTGGATTTCTTTTTGGTCAGCAGCACGACGACCAGGTTGTCTTCGTCGTCGCCGGTATCGGCGACCACGACGTCGGCGCGAGCGACGCCGGCGGCATCGAGCACCGTGGGATCGCATCCGTCGCCGACCATCGTGACCTGACGATCGATCAAGGTATCGAGCGCCTTGGCTTTCTTCTCGATTTTCTCGACGACGACGATCTCGTGATTCTGCTGAATGAGAGCGCGCGAAAGATACGAGCCGACTTTGCCGCCGCCGACGATCAGAATGAACATCAGGCGCTCACGACCTGCGGCGTTGCGCTTGCGAACATGTGCGCGAACTCGCTTATCGCTTCGGGTGCGACGATTGCGTTGATTTGATCGCCCTCCTCGAGCACGAGATCGTTCGACGCTACCATCACGCCGGAGGACGCTCGCCGTATCGCGGCGATGCGGATGCGGCCGGGCCGCTCGATCTCGGCGATGCTCTTGCCGGCTTCGGCGGCGCCGACCGTCGCCGAGAGCGACGTGACTTTGCCGAAATCGAACGTGTGCACGGGATCCCACGGCGCTTCCATGAGCGTGTCGCGAATCAGTTTTGCGCCCAATGTCGTAGGTACGAATGTTTGGATGCCGAGCTCGCGGTACATCTGGCCGCGCGGAGGATCGTAAATGCGGCAGACCACGCGATCGATCTTGAACATACGCTGCGCGATGAGAGCCGCCATGATGTTGCGGTTGTCGCCGTCGGTGACGGCGACGAAGCCATCGGCGGTCGCAGCGCCCGCTCGCTTGAGCACGTCGTAGTCGATTCCGGTACCGACGACGACATGTCCGCGGAAATTTGCTCCGAGTCGTTTGAAGGCGGCGGGGTTTTCGTCGACAACGATCACCTCGTGACCGTCGGCGTCCAAGAGTTTCGCGAGTGCGGAGCCTACGCGCCCGCACCCTACGATGAGATATCGCATGGCCGAGGGAGAGCGTTCCAAAGAGGTGGGCGGTTCCCCTTGTCAGAATAGACGGGAGTTTTGTCGGGGCGTGGCTCAGCTTGGTAGAGCGCTTCGTTCGGGACGAAGAGGTCGCTGGTTCGAATCCAGTCGCCCCGACCATTACGACTAAGGTCT
>DATJOG010000004.1:0-7674 GCA_035507275.1 Candidatus Acidiferrales bacterium | reverse complement strand
AAATAGGCTCGCGCGGTAACGCGAGCCTATTCCAACCGAAGGAGGTGATGGATTCGATGGATAGTCGGCGTAAAGACCCCAATCGTCTCGAACCCAAACTCAGGGTCGGTGGGCCTCCGCGAAAGCGGGGGCCCACCCATTTATGTCACGCTTCCGGCTTTTTCGTCAACTGTTCGTACGTCAAGCGTTTGCTATCAGCACCTTTGAGGACCGCGTTGAATCGCGGCCCATCTTTATTCTGGCGTTCGTTGAAGCGGAAGCACTGCTCCGCGAGATAACGGTCTAAATGGCGGGGATTCACGTGGATATACGTGCCGCCGATCGTTCTCCTTAGAACGCTCCAGAAGCCCTCAATATTGTTAGTGTGAACACGCCCGCGCACGTATTCGAGCGAATGATTAATCCAATAGTGGGATGCGAAGAAGTTTTTGCCAATCGAGTACATCGCCCAATCGCCGTCCGTGTAGAGCGTTGCATCCGGGCGGATCGCATCGACAATCCTCGGCAGCATCGTACGGCGCGAACGATTCGGAATTGACCACGCACGCGCTCTGCCACCACGTTGCACAACACCGAGAACCGCCGTCTTTGTAAGGTTTGGATCCCACGGTTGGCCTTCGCGTTGACGACGCCGAGCGCGCTTCGAAAACTTCAGCTTACCACCAATCCATGTTTCGTCGGCTTCAACCTCACCGCCGAAGGGCTCCGGGTTATCGCCGGGTTCCATCATGGCCGTGCGAATACGGTGAAGCATGAACCACGCCGTTGATTGACGGACACTGAGCGCACGCGCTAGCTCGCACGAGGAGATACCATTGCGGTCTGCTGAGAGTAACCAGGTCGCTGGTAACCACTTGTCGAGTCCGATACCTGAATCTTCGAAGATCGTCCCAACCGTTGCGGTGAATTGCCGGTCGCAGTCCTTGCAAAGCCATAGGTGGCGCGTAACAGGCACCTTCGGCGGCTTGGAACCATGAGGACCACGACGCTCGCCGGGTAGCGGCTTGGGGCGCACCATGACCACGCGGTCGATCTTGCGAACGTCCGCGCTCCCGCAGCCCATGCGAGGGCACGCGACACCGTTCGGCCACCGGACTGCCACGAAGTATTCGTGGGCACGTTCCAGGTCCGAGAAGTAGGTCACCGCTTCGAGCAGGGTACGGGGCATTTTCATGGTTTAAGCATACCAGGAATCTCCTGGTGTGTCAAATGGTTAATAACCAGAAAACGCAGTTACAGCTTAACTATCTTGACTATATGGGTTGGTGGAGTACACTCAGAGAGCCATGACGACGCCTGCCCAGCTCCCCGTTTCCGAGGATTACCGCCACGGGTTCCACGACACCGAAGAAAACTATGTTTTCAAGTCGGATAAGGGCCTGACGCGCGAGATCGTCGAGCGTATCAGCGCGATGAAAAACGAGCCGGAGTGGATGCGCGAGTTCCGGCTCAAAGCCTACGAGATTTTCGTTTCCAAACCGATGCCGGCGTGGGGCGACACCGAGTTGCTCAACGCGATCGACTTCGCAGATATCCACTATTTCGTGAAGTCGACCGACCGCGCCGAGCAATCGTGGGACGACGTGCCCGAGGATATCAAGCGCACCTTCGATCGTCTCGGCATTCCCGAAGCGGAGCGCAAGTTTCTCGCCGGCGTCTCGGCGCAGTACGAATCCGAGGTCGTGTATCACAACGTCAGCAAAGAACTCGAAGCGCAAGGCGTCCTCTTTTGCGACATGGACACGGCTATCAAAGAGTACCCCGAGATCGTTCGTAAGTATTTCGCGACGGTGATTCCCGCCGCCGACAACAAATTCGCCGCGCTCAACTCGGCGGTGTGGTCGGGCGGATCGTTCGTTTACGTACCCAAGGGCGTCGAAGTGAAGATGCCGCTCCAAGCCTATTTCCGTATCAACGCGGAGAACATGGGCCAGTTCGAGCGCACGCTCATCATCGCCGACGAAGGCGCGAAGGTGCATTACATAGAGGGCTGCACCGCACCCAAGTTTTCGACGAGTTCGTTGCACAGCGCAGTCGTCGAATTGATCGCGCTCGACGGCGCGTCGATTCGTTATACGACGATCCAGAACTGGTATCGCAACATCTACAACCTCGTCACGAAACGCGCGATCGCTCAACGCAACGCGACGGTCGAGTGGGTCGACGGTAACCTCGGCTCCCGGCTGACGATGAAATATCCGGCCATCTATTTGATGGGCGAAGGCGCGCGCGGCGAGATTCTCTCGATGGCGTTTGCCGGCGAGGGCCAGCATCAGGATGCGGGCGCAAAGGTGATCCATGCAGCGCCGAATACGACCTCGGTCGTCACCAACAAGAGCGTGAGCGCACATGGCGGCAAGACGACCTACCGCGGCCTGGTCGAGATTTTCCCGGGCGCTGTCGGCGCGAAGACGCGCGTGCGCTGCGACGCGTTGATCATGGACGACAAATCGTCGAGCGACACCAAGCCGACGATGAAGATTCACGAGCAGCGTTCGACGGTCGAGCACGAAGCGAGCGTCTCGAAGATCGGCGAAGACCAGCTCTTCTACGCGATGTCGCGCGGGCTCTCGGAAGCCGACGCCACTGCCATGATCGTCAACGGTTTCTTCGACTTCTTCGTCAAAGAGTTGCCGATGGAGTATGCCGTTGAACTCAACCGCCTCGTCAAGATGGAAATGGAAGGCGCGGTCGGCTAACCGCTTCTTCGTTTTGCTGGCGCTCGCACTCGGCCTCGCGAGCGCGCCTGCGCGCGCCTGGGATCTCGTATGCTCGGCCGCGATCCCTGCGACGATGATCGACAAAGTCGACTCGGCCACCGCCTATCCGGGCATGCCCTTCCGTTTCAAAATCACGATAACCGCGCGCATCGACAACATCCTCGTCCCGGAGAATACGATCGGCTACGGCATCGTGCGTGAGGTCACGCCCGCCGGCAACCACGACCGCAACGGCTCGCTGGTGCTCGAGATGCGCGAACTCGTCTACGGGAAACAAGTGATTCAGGTCATGGCCGATCCGCGCGACACCGGAATCTGGGCGCCCGCGCAGACCATCACCGAAGCCGCGACCGGCTACCTGCCGATACCGGGCATCGTGCGCACCGCCGTCGACGACGTGCGCTACGGCAAGAACGTCACCATCGGCCCCGGACTGACGTTCCACATCGTCGGACTCCCCGATCCGAGGAAAGATTCGCCCTGTCACAAAGTCGGGCAATGATGGAACGACGCGTGGCCGCCGCCGCGGAAATCCCGCCCGGAAGCGCCAAGTCTTTTACCGTCGGCGATCGCGAGATTCTTCTCTGTAACGTCGGCGGTTCGTTTTATGCAATCGACGACGTCTGCACGCATGACGGCGGGCCGCTCGATCAAGGCACGCTCGAAGGATACTGTGCGGTCTGCCCGCGTCACGGCGCGACGTTCGACGTGCGCAGCGGCGCCGCGACGTTGCCGGCGGTGGTTCCCATAGATACGTACGCCGTGCGCGAAGAGGCCGGCGATCTCTTCGTGGAGCTGTAATGCGCCCCATATTTTTTGCGATCGGAGCGGTCGTTGCGATCCTGCTCTTCATCGTCGTACTCTATGCGGCGAACGTCGCGGCAGGCATGCATGCAGTCGCTACCGTCGACGGCACGATCGCCGGAACCGGCGTGCAGGCCCCGGTGCAGATTCTGCGCGATGCGCGCGGCATTCCGCATCTGCGTGCCGCAAACGAACACGACCTCTTCTTCGCGCAGGGATTCGTCGAAGCGCAGGATCGTCTCTTTCAACTCGACCTGTTGCGCCGGTTCGTCTACGGCGATCTCTCCGAGGTTCTCGGCAACGTAACACTGCCCGCCGACGAACGTGCGCGGATCGTTCCGGTGCGTGCGATCGTCGAAGAGCAGTGGCGCAAACTCAGCCCCGAGCAGCAGGCGCAGCTGCAAGCCTTCGCCGACGGCATCAACGCGGCTGCGCGGCGCGAGTCGACGCCGGTCGAGTTTCGCGCTTTGCATTACACCATGCAGCCGTGGCGCGCGCAGGACTCGCTCGCGGTCGCTTTTGCGACCGTGCTCGATCTCACCGACGGCTGGAACGACATCGCGGAACGCGTCGGGCGTCAGATCCCGCTGAGCGATCCGTGTTTCGACGCACCGGTAACCGAAGGTCTCGCGCGAATCGCCGATCCAAGTCACTGCTCGGCGGCGCAGTCGCGCGCCGCGCTGCTGCGCACGCTGCTCGATACGCGGCCGCCGATCGGCAGTAACGAGTGGGCCGCCGGCGCCGCGCACACACGAACCGGACGCGCGCTGCTCGCCAACGACCCGCACCTGCAACTCGGTATCCCCGGCGTATGGTATCTCGTCGATCTGCAAGCGCCGGGTTTCCACGTCGCGGGAGCGACGCTCGTCGGCACGCCGGGCGTTACGCTCGGGCACAACGACCGCATCGCGTGGGGCGCGACCAACGGCACGGTGACCTCGCTCTCGCTCTTCGACGCGCCCGCCTCGGTACGCAGCGACACCGCCCACTGGCAAACCGAGACATTCCACGTGCGTTTCCGCGGCGACGTGACGAAGCGTTATTATCGCGGGCAACGCGAATTCGGTGTGGAGGTACGCGCGGGCGGCCTCGAACGCTTCGTGCTGGTGCGGTGGGACGCGTATAGCTCGCCGCTCTCCGCGCTCACCACGTTTGAAAAACTCGATCGAGCAAAAAGCATCGAAGACGCCCTCGCTGCACTGCGCGGTTATCCGGGCCCGACGCAAAACTTCGAGATCGCCGACGTCACGGGCCGTGTCGCGTACCAGCTCGCCGGGCAAATTCCCGACGATCCGCTTTGGTCGCGCGGCATTCATCCCGCGCGCGATCTGGCAAACGAGTATCCCGACGTGCCCTTCGACCGCTTGCCGCGCGTCACCGCATCGCGCAGCGCCTTCGTGTGGACCTCGAACAACAAAATGTACGGGCCGTCCTATCCGCTGCGCCTGAGCGCCGAGTTCGCGCCGCCGTGCCGCGCGCACCGCGTCGCCGAACTGCTGCGCGCGCGCGCCGCGTACGACGTCGCGTATTTCGCGTCGATGCAGATGGACGTGCTCTCGGTGTGCGAGAAACAGCTCGCGTCGTACGTTCCGAAGTTCGCCGCCTGGGATGGGCGCTTCACCCCCGCGTCGACCGACGCGACGGCCGCGTTTGCGCTGCGGGTCGCGCTCGCGCGCGAGTTCGGCGGGATGAAATCGGCGATGATCGATTCGCGTGCAAGACCGGAGGCGGTCACCGCGCTCGCGGGAATCGAGGACCCCTCACCGCAGCCTTGGGGCAAGGCCGGCGCGGTGCGCGTAAAACATCCGCTCGCGGCGCTCGGCTTCACCTTTCTCGACGGGACGCGTCTGCCGGGCGATGGCGATGCCTTCACGGTGCACGTCCAGAACAACGGGTTCTCACAGAGCTTCCGGGCCGTCTGGGACATCGGCAACTGGGACGCCGGCGGCATCACGCTGCCGCAGGGCGAGTCGGGCCGGCCCGGGAGCGGGCACTATACCGACGAGGCGGCCGCCTGGGTCGCGGGCCGCCTGCTGCCGCTTCCCTATTCCGATGCGGCGGTCGAGCGGGCCGCCGTGGACCGCCTGACGCTCGAACCCGGCGAGCCGGTAGTGGGCCAATTTGACGGCTCGTAAAGAGGCGGCGAATGGTGCGCCAAGCAGTAGGCATTTAGTCCCTTTCCGGCCTGAAAGGCGCCGCTGGCGGCGAAGGCGGCTAGAACGAGGTTCACGTTCTATGACTTGTTGCGCTGCTGCATTGGCTGACAACGCCAGAACCCTGATCTTAGTAAGTGACCGTCAGATCGGGTTCGACATGATCTCAACCGACCCCGAAACGCAAAAAGTTCGTCAGGTTCATCCGCGATGGTGGCTGATGTATTCCGGCAACGACATTAGCCCGGTATTTCCGATAGCCGACCGGATCGAGTCCAAGCTGCTAGAACTTAGCGGCGGTCAAGCGGCGGTAGACGGTGGAGGGCCAGAGATTCCACAAGTTTTGGATGTGGAGAACGCTGTGTCATCAGCGATTCAGATCCAACTGCGGCAAGAAATCGAGGCAGCGTATCTCGCTTCGCGTGGTTGGACGATGGATTCATTTCACCAAGCCATTCCGAACCTACCGCCCAAGCTAGTTACAACGATCTTCGGCGAGATAAGCCGGGAGCGCTTCGACATTTCCCTGATTGTCGCGGGATTCGATCGTCTTGGATACGGCCACATAATCACTGTTGATGGCCGGTCAATGGCCACGAAGCGACACGCAAACCCGGGCTATGCTGCAATCGGGAGCGGCGACTATGCGGCAATGTATTGGATGGCGTATCGTGACATTGGCTACGCCTCGCCCTCTCGCGAGGTCCTTTACGCGACCATTGAAGGCAAGCTATTCGCCGAATTGAGCACGGGTGTAGGTGCCTACACCGACACGTTTGTTGTACGCAGCGACAAGCCAACGATTCGTCTGTCGGATGAGCGAATTGACGAGGCGATAGTACGCCCGATCTGCGAAAAGCTCGCGCCTGCGAACCTGACCGACAAGTACCGAAAAATGCTCAACGAGATAGTCGACCTTCAGGACCTCCCCATGCTCGAAATGGAAGGCAAGCTCAAACCGAAGAAATCTTTAAGCGGCGGAACTGTCGCGAAGGATGTCGGGCAGACTAGCCAAGTCATGTAGCGTCCAAATACGCTTTGTGAGCCCTGCGTGAATTGCAGGCGTTGCGCGCAGAGATAGATGCGGCCGGCAAAAATTGTAGTACATGAAATGCAGCGCAAGCGCGTGTCGGTGATTCTCTAACTTCTTCGAGAAGGCGTTTGTTAGCCGCGTAAACCGACGCATCGACATGCGCATCGTGAGGTTTTGACGCTCGACGTGAGCGGTCGAAATGTATTCGGGATCGGGAGCGCCGTAGACGCGCGTTCTGCGAATGGACTTCACAAACGACGGACTATATCGCGCGTCCGGGTTGCTCGGGTCTTGCATCGATCCGTATTCCTTGACCTCTTGCCCAAGGTCGGCGCGGTGCCCAAAAGCCCACGGTATGGCTTGCGCGTACATGTTCAGGCCGTCCGTTGAAATCTGAACGTGGCTGTCGATGCGGTTTGCTAAGTCCTCGGCAAACCAGCGCGCAAAACGTGGCGTTCGCTGGCCGCATAAGTAACTAATAACGAGTTTTGTTTCGGAGTCGATCCCGACCCAAGTCCATACGTCGCCGATCTGGCCGCTCTTGTTGTAGGGTTTGATATTGCGCTCTTTGGCGTGGCAGAACGACCAAATCTCGTCGCATTGAACGCGGACGCACGTTAGACCGCGCACATTATCTTGGTGATAGCGGCTGCATGCGGTTCCGACCTCAGCGAGGAGCCGGAGGACCGTGCCCTTGGCAACGCCGACCATTCGGCACGTCCCTCGGATCGAATTGCCTTCGACCAGGGCGGCTAGGACTCGGACGCGCTCCTCAAGAGGCAAGCGATTCATACACCCATTATGCTTGAGCGCTTAAGCATTGTCAAGCAGTTATTTCACTATATCTTGCGCTTTTGCAGGCGTGTGGTACAATATATGGCCCAGCACCTTTTACGACTCTGAGACAAAAGGGCCTTGACTGAGCGCGCCTGCGCGCGTACGATAAGCCCATGATGTTCCCGCC
>DATJOG010000003.1:0-91453 GCA_035507275.1 Candidatus Acidiferrales bacterium | reverse complement strand
TGGGTCCTGAGCGCCCGCGCGCGGGCTTGGAGCTTTGACGCGGAGGATCACAATGAACCTCCCGTCAAAACCCGCGCGCGAGCGGCTCTGTCCGGCGGGATCTTCGCTGATCGCCGGATCTTACGCGCCGTAGCGCATTGGCGCCACAGCGCAATTCTGTAAAAACGCGCCTCACGGCTGTCCCACCGACACAATCGCCAATACGATTAGGAGCGTCCCAAGGGCGTATCCAACGTACGCAGAGAGCCGCCCGTGATGCATTCGAGCAAGCAGTGCAGCAGCACGTCGCACGGCGTGCGTCAGCGGGTCACTCACCAGGCGTTCCGAAAGGAACACGTCTTCGCGCGTCCGGCGAATCGCGGAGCGAAAGTGCTGGTGAATTGTCTCACGCGTGTTCTCCACCTCCGTCGGGTCGAACACCGCGTCAAAGATCACACGAACGGGATTTGAAAAGCCGGTGGCTGTGTACGTCATCTCAGTTGGCACGTGCGTCATCCCACCTGCCCACGTCTTGGCGCGATCTGCTCGTCGGGCTCGCGTTACGATACGCACAATCACGTACGTCACGACGAGCAGAACGCTGATTATCAGACACAGGTAGGTCGTGGACATAGCGAAAACGACCGGATTCGCGTCGCCACCGCGAAGCATAACGACCAAACCGCGGCCTGGAAGCCACGCACCGATCTGCGCTCCCAAGGCGTGAAATGTAGTAACGAAGTCTGCGGGCAACGGATTCGGCCCCGCTGACGGTCTGAAAAACGGCGGAACGAGCGTGCCGGTCACAACGTCCGAACCAAAGACGCCTGTCGCGGCGCGCCCAATCACCGGCAGCACATACGTAGGAAGAGTTCCGAGGAAAACACACGCGACCGCTAAGAGTCCCATGCCTACCAGCATGCTGCGTGACGCTTCTGTTGGCTTCGGTCTCTCCGTGCGTTGCCAACCGAGGAACGACATGCCGAACACCTTCACAAAGCACGTGACCGTCAGCGCAGCCGTGAGGGCAAGCACGGCGCCGCACAGCGCGAAGATTACCCGAAACGTCAACGGCGCGAGCTCCGCGCTACGGAGCAACGCTTGGAACGTCATCCATTCGCTGACGAATCCGTTGAGCGGTGGTATGGCGGAGATCGCAAGCACGCCGACAAGGAAGAGGGCTGTCGTAATCGGGAGCACGCGGATGATTCCCCCCAGCGCGTTCATCGATCGCGTGCCAAGCTTCATATCGACGGTCGAGGCGCCAAGGAATAGCAATCCCTTATACACGGAGTGATTCGCGAGGTGATACATTGCGGCCGCAAAGCCGATGCCGGCAAAGAACGGTTCGCCGACGGCCATGAACACGAGGGCCGCCCCAAGCGCGGTAATGACGATGCCGATGTTTTCGATAGAACTGTAGGCGAGCATCGCTTTCATGTCGTCGACGATCGTCGCGTAGAGGATGCCGACGATCGCTGAAGCCGCGCCAACGATCATGACGACAAGACCTTCGATGGGCATGTGCGACGGAGCGAGCACCATGTTTACGAGCACGATGCCGTACACGCCCACATTGAGAATCACACCGGAAAGCAGGGCCGAGACGTTTCCTGGGGCGATGGGATGGGCCCGCGGCAGCCATGAATTGATTGGCAAGAGTCCGGCCTTCACGCCGAAGCCAAAGAACGCGAGGAGGAACACCGCCCAGGAGAGGCCGCCACTTAGGACTATCGGCGGACCGCCAAACCAGAGTGATCCGCCACGCGCCAGCAGCATCGCAAGCAACGCTGCCATCGTTCCTGCCTCGCTCATGCCGAGCATAACGAAAGCCGCGCGAGCGTTGCGAGTGTGCCGCCACTCAAAGGCAACGAGGAGTGCGCTTGTGATCGCAATGACCTCCCAATCGATGAAGAACCATGTTACGTCACGACAAATGAAAAGACCGATTATCGCAGCGAGCAGCGCACAATACCATATGGTGAACGCCCGCATTGAATAGCGATCCGCGTAGCGTTCGAGATAACGGAGCGTGAAAAGCGACGTCGGCACGTACACGAGGGCAGCGACACACGCGAACCACGACGCGATTGTGGTTGTGCCGATCGTTATTGAGCCGATGACCGGAAACGTCCAGAGTACTACGTCACCACTTGGGCCGACCGCGAGGCAGATCGCTCCGCCGACAAACGAAAGCACCGCGGCGGAGCAGCACGCGATGACCAACACGCGCGGCGCCCAGTGCTCCTTGACGATCAGCGCGAAGTCAACGCCAAGAATGCATATGGCAATCGCCCAGAGGTTCAGCGTAAGTGGAAGCGTTGTCATGGGTGCACCGTGCGCTTCGTTTGACCGCACACCAGACGCAACGCGTCGATAATCGCGTGCGGCGGCGGCGGGCAACCGGGCACGACGAGGTCGACCGGGATGATCTCAGCGATGCCGGCGGCGGACATCAGTGAAGGCCCGAAGACCCCGCCACTCGCCGCACATACACCGACCGCCACGACGCGCTTGGGCTCGGGCATCGCTTCGTAGGCGGCTACAAGCGCATCGCGCATCTGCCGTGTCCCGGGCCCGACCACGAGCAGCACATCGGCCTGTCGAGGCGTTGGGGTGATGAAGATTCCCACGCGGTGCAGGTTATACGAGGGACCATTGATCTGCACGAGCTCGTTAAGGCACGATCCGCAGTCGCCGGCGTCGATGATTCGAACGTGCAGCGATCGTCGAAAACCAGACGACAACGGATCTTGGGAATTCGCATTTGCTGCGTGCGCCCAACTAACATCACGGCGCCAGCGCTGTCCATCGGGCCCCTTGCAGCGCATGCAAAGGACGCAACGATTCTCGTCGACTTCGGCAATAGATCCTACTGCATGAATCGCTTCGGTTGGACACACGGCTTCGAGGGCGCGTGCTTGCTCTTCGCTCCCATGTTCGGTTGTTTTTGGAAGGCCGGGCGAGAGTGCAAGTGAGACGTTGCCACCGTCCGGTAACGGTTCCGTCCGGATACCGGCCGCGAGCCCGCGAAGGAACCAATTCTTCATCGGTCGTTCTCCGCGACGGAGAGATCGAGTGTGGCGAGGATAATTGGAAAATCCTGAAACGCAAAAGCTTCCGTCGCAACGTGAAAACCGTGCCAATTGCGGAAAGACGGTGGAGTGAGGCGGTAACGGAGCACGATGCCTTGCTCGTCGCATTCGACCCACTGGACGGATGCGCCACGCGGCGCCTCGGTCCAGCCGAGCGCGCTGCCAGCCCCGAATCTCACATCGCTCGCCACTGAGCCCGCCGGCAGGTCGGCGACGACTGCGCGCATGATGCGCAGCGACTGGACCATCTCCGAAAAGAGCACGCGCAAGCGAGCGTATCCGTCGCCTTCGGCTTCCGTAGGCACATCGAAGAGCAAATTCGAGTATGCACCGTAGGGCTGGACGACACGCATGTCAGCGGCGACCCCGCTTGCGCGAGCAAAAGGGCCGACGATTTCAAACGTTCGGGCAGCTTCTTCCGAAACGATCCCGACTTCCTCAATGCGATCGAGAAAACTGCTGGCGTTTTCAAGCGATTTGCGTAACGGCTCTAGCTGCTCCAGCAGAGATGCCACCTCAATGACGGCGCTGTCCAGCGTGCCCCGATCGTAGTCGGTCCTCAATCCGCCGATCGCGAGGACGCCAAAGAGATAGCGGTGCCCTGTGAGTTCACCGGTGGTGCGCAGTAGTTGTTCTTCGATCCACAGCGCCTGGCTTTCAGCCACTTGAAGTGCCGTTGAGGCGCAAATCTCGCGAATCGAGGTCATGTGATGGCGCAGGCGCTCGAGTTCAGCAAAGAATGCGCGCAATAACGCTGCGCGAGCGGGAACAGGAATGCCAACGGCCCGCTCGACCGCCTGGCAATACGCCAGGCCATTCCCTATTGCCGAGGTTCCGTTACATCGCTCAGCGAGAAGCAGGACGTCGTGGACTGTGCGACCCTCGGCGAGTTTTTCGATGGCGCGGTACTTGAAGAACAACCTTGGAACCGCGCGCACAACGTCCTCGCCGACCGTTTCGAGAAGAAAGAGCGCAGATTCGGCATCACCTGAATATACGGGCCCAACGGTCATGACAAACGCGCCTTCTTCCTCGAGCACGCGTTTCGGACGCCACTCTCGGGCCTGCGCTCGAACATCAAGGGCGGATTGGACTTGCGGCCTCATGAGTCCGAGGTTCTCGGGCCACTGATCGTTGTGCAGGACGAAATCCCCGAGGCGCGGGTGATCACTGAAGCGGATTGAAAAAAGATCTTCGATTTCGCGCTCAAACCAATCGGCTGCAATCGCCACGTTTGTGAGACTTGGTAATTTTCGCTCGTTCGGATCGACCGCGACGCGCAGCTCGACCCAGCCGGGATGCGTCGTCGCATAGAAATAGTAGCGGACATCGATGCCACGCCCATTCTCGCGGGCTACAATTGTCCCGATGCGCCACTGTTGCGCACGAAAGTACTTCGTCATCGCTCGCAGATATTGTGCGTCGACATCCGCGTAAATCACGCGGTTATGTTCGCGCCACGCGACATCTGTCCAGATCGTGCCAAGGTGCTCTGCTACTGTACTGAGCATTTCGCTATGTCCCGAGGACCTTCGCCGCGCTCTGCAGTGCTTCGGAGAGACCTGTCGGAAACCACACGCCGAGCACAAGGACCGGAACCGCGGCGAGCATGAGCGCCAGTGTACATGTGACCGGGATACGCTTATGAATTTCGTGACTGGGAGTTCCGGCGACCATCGACGTGATGTGCCACATTACGCCGAAGAACGCTATAACGATAAAGATGGCCAGCAGTGCCGCGACGACATATCCATGCGACGCGAGCGATGCGCGCAGGATAGCCAGCTCGCTTGGGAAGACCGCCATCGGTGGCGCGCCACCAATGGCGAGGCCGCCCAGGAGCAGTCCGGCGCTCGCAATTCTACTCATACCGAGAAGGCCGCGTACATTCGCAATGTCGCGCGTGCCTGTAACAATGAGCGCAGCGCCGGCGGCGTAGAAGCAAAATGACTTCGTGACGGTGTGCGCAAGCATTTGCCACAACGTCGCGACGTCGCCAAACGGGGTCAGGATGCTCGCCGCCGTGAGGATGATCCCCATGTGCTCGACGGTCGAAAACGCAAAGAGTCGCTTGTAGTCGTGTGCCTGAACGATGAGCAGAGCTGCGACGCCAACCGAGATGAGGCCGACAACGGCAAACCAGAGGCCTACGTGAAGCGAAGCATCGCTCGCAAAAACGTTTCGCAGGCGGAGCAAGACGTACAACACGGCGCTCGTTTCGATGCCGGAAAGCATCGCGCACACCGGCGAAGGCGCCTGACTGTGCGCATCGGGCAACCACGTATGCAACGGGACGAGACCGATCTTTGCTCCGTATCCGACGAGCAGCAGCACGAATGCCGTACTAAGGAGCGCGTGATTCATACCCGGTGCTGCTGCACGTAACCCTGCCCACGTGAAATCGCTGCTGCCCGTTGTGTGAAGGGCCCAAAAGAGTACCAATACGCCTAGTACGGCGATCGTCGCTCCAAGCAACGTGAGAACCATGTACTTCCACGCGGCTTCGACAGCCTCGGCCGTCAGCGCGTAGCTCACGAGGAGCACCGACAGTAGCGTTGTCAGTTCCACGAAGATCCAAACAAGGCCGAGCTCGCTCAGTAGTGGGATGCAGAGCATTGAGAATGCGAAGAGGTTGAAATTCGCATAGTAGAGGCGCGTACGCCGCTCCCCGTGGTCCTCGGCGGCCAGGTATCCCCACGAGAACAACGACGCGGTGAAGTAGACCAGTGCGATGAGCGCGACAAGCAGTGCCCCCAACGCGTCGATCTCAACCCAACCCGGCGCAAAGGTTAGCGACGTACCGCGTCGGAGCGCCCAAAGGACGCGCAGCGAAATCGCAAGAGTTATGATCGATGCAAGCAGCGTGACTGCGGGCGCGCTGCGCGCGCTGCGCGGCGCCGCGTTCCAAAGCGCGGCCAGAAGCGCGACCAAAGGTATAGCAATCAGCGTCACGGCCCCTCCCGCAATTGGGCAAGGGCTCCGACTTCGGTAGTACCGACCTGCCGATACGCGATGCGCGTCAGCAACGCAACGATGAAGGCCAACAGCGGAACGTCGAAGGCGATGGCGAGTTCCGCGATAAGTGGAAAGTCCGGCGCGATCGCGATGCCGGCTAGGAACGCGGCATTCTCCATCGCGAGGATGCCAAGGAGCTGCGGAACGGCTTCGGTCCGCACTGCAAGGACAAGCAAACCGACAAGTAATGCCGCAAATCCCATCGAGATGTTGGCCGGTGACAGATTCGGTGCTGCGTGCACCAGGTGTTGCGAAAAGGCATAGCCGGCGAACGTCAAGGCAAGAGCGATAAGAAGTGTGGTTGGAACGTCTAGCGCCTGGGACAGCTCGCGACGATAGTAGTTTCCCTTTGGCGTAAGGACGCGCAAGAGCCAGGGAATGATGATCGCTTTGGAAAGCACCGTAACGCAGCCCAGCGCAAAGAGATGCCACGAAAACGGCGACGCCCCCAAAAGAAATGCTGAAGCGGCGAGCAGCAACGACTGCGCCACGAAAATCAGCATGCATGCGCCGATTTGCCGCGTGACTGTCATCGCGATCGTGCTGAGGATAAAGAGCCCCAGGACAAGCGCGTTCAGTTCGACCAGCAGCGGCGTCATAGGTGGAGGATCTCCGTAATCATTGCCGTTACGGAGACAACGAACGCGGCCGCCAGGAACTCAGCAATGCGAAACAACCGGAGTTTCGCGTAGGACGATTCAACAGCGACGATGATTAGGATGAGGATCAGGACCTTGACGGCGACAAGAACGACAGCGAGCGCGACGTCCGCAACCGCGGCACTCGACGCCAGTCCCCACGGAGTCGTCAGAACATTGAGAAACACGATGGCAAGGACGACGAACTTCATGTAGCCGCCCCATTTGATCAACGCGGCGGAGCGTCCAGAGAATTCAAGCGCCTTCGACTCGTCAATCATCGCTAGCTCGAAGTGCCCCGTGGGATTGTCGACGGGCAGCCGGCCCGTCTCGGCGAGTATCACCATGAAAAAGGCGATGAGCAGCAAGACGTGCGAAGGAGCAAAAAAGTTCGCGAGTGGATGGACCCAATGTTGCTGCACGATGTATGGAATCGTGGAGCTCGCCACAAAAGAGACGGTAAACAGCACGATGATGATGACCGGTTCGGCTAAGAAGCCCACCATGCGCGTCCGACTCGCGCCCATCGCGCCATACGGATTCCCGCCATCGATCGCCGCAAGCGTAAAAAACATCCCAGAGATTGCGAAGATGAAGCCGGCGCCGAGCATGTCGCCTGCAAACGCGAAAAACAGTGGAAAATTCGTCAAGACCGGGATCAGGAGCGTGATGATCAGCGGGACGATGAAGATGATGTACGGGGCAGTACGAAAGAGCCAGCTGCTCTCTTCAGGGACGCGCTCATCCTTCGCGAACAGCTTGCGCAGATCGCGGTACGGCTGCAGAATGCTGGGGCCGCGCTTTGACTGCACAAGTTCCTTTGCTCGCGCAAGAATGCCGGCAAAGAGCGGCGCAAGTAGCAGCACAAACGCAAGTTGCGCAAGGTTTAACGCGATCGATTGCATCATCGATCGTTACCTACAGCACTGCGGAACAAACAGGCGTTACCACACAAGCGGCTCCCGTACTCAGATATGTTGAGTAGGAGCCATCAGCCCGTTACGGGCGTTAAGCGAGCTCCATCGCTGTGGTTGACCGTTCGCAGCCCCACTTCTCACGCGAGGATGTGGGAACCTTCCGAACACGTTGTCCCGGCGTTTGGGTCTACCAAGCGCCGCGTGATCACGTAATTGTGGTTGATGACAAGTCGTAGGGCTGCATGTATCATGGGGGTGATTTTGAGCTGCGGACGCAGCCTGAGGTGACGAATGGTAGACTTCAAGAGGGGGCAGCTGCTTCGAGTCTTCGTGGACGAAGAAGATCGCCACGGCTTGCAGCCGATGTACACGGCCGTCGTCGAGCTTCTCCGCTCCAAACACATCGCCGGCGCAACGGTGTTTCGCGGCGTCGAAGGCTTTGGTCAGCACGAGGAGATTCATATCGCGAAAGTTTTCTCTTGGCTGCCAAACCTACCGATTCTCATCGAGGTCATCGATGACAAGGACAAGATCGATCGGATCATTCCCGACCTCGAAGAACTAATCGGCGAAGGCCTCATTAGCGTCGAGGCGGTGGATTACAGACGCATAGAGCGCCCCGCGAAGGCAAAGCGCGCGCACGCATAATTACACAAGGAGACCGGATCCGCGACGCACGTGTGGTTGCATTCTGCGACTTTAACGGAACGATTGTCGATCGCGACATGCTCGACTACCTCGCCTCGACCACGGAGCGGCCCGAGGAGAGTTCCTCGCTTCCGCTTGAACGCGGCTATCGCGCCGATATCGCGCGTCGCGCGCGAGCGCTTACATTCGACCGCGATGAGGCCGAACTCCGGATCGAGCGCGGGATACAATTTGATGAATCGTTCCCTGCGTTTGTACGTGCATGCGAGTTGGCGGCTATTCCCATAGTCGTTCTTACCTCGGGCGTTGAGGAACTCGTTTCCCGCTACTTAGCCCGGCGCGGTGTCAATCTTCCCGTAATAGGAAATGCGGTGGAGTATCGCGCCGACGGCTGGCGGATCCGCTTTCGCGACGATAGTCTCGCGGGCATCGACAAGCGTGGTTTTGTCGACGCCGCCCGTGACGAGGGCTGTACGACGAACGTGATTGGCGATGACCGGTCCGACTTTGAGGCAGCGCTGGTTTCCGACCTGACCTACGCAAAGGCGGGAAGCGAACTCGAACGCTTCCTTGTCACACAGCGGCTCGTCTGTAGGCCCTTCGAGCGGTTTGAGGAGATTCTAGTACGCTGGCCACCCTCAACCTGGATACCGAAGGGCACCATATGAGGCGTTGAGAACGTAGAAGGCACGGGGATGGAGCACCCCCGCGAACCGCCGGCTTCCGGCTGATGGCTCCTGACCAACATCGTGGACGGTCAGGAGTTTTTTAATGCCAGAGACATCCTCACGCCTGGAAACGCTTTTCCTTAACCTGCGAAGCGTTGAACGCGATGCTCGCGCTCGACTCGCCGCGGGCTGCGCGGAGGACGACGCGCGGATCGAACGATACTTCAAACGACCGCTGGAGGTTGCGCGTGAGAACGCGGCTGATGCGCTAGCGTCGATCGGGTCGGGACTTGAGAGCGAGCTTGCAAAAGGTCTGCATCGCGATACCTTCGATCGCATCGCGTTGGGGTTTGCTCGCCTCGTTTCGGTAAACGTGGACTTGCGCGCGCGCGCTCGTTTCCGAATGTACACCCAAGAGCTACTGGACGCCGAGATCGCAATCGCCGAGGCAATCGCCGCAATGCGCGTGGTGCGCGCGAAGCGTCTGTTGCCGCGAATGTTCCCCATCCATCGCGTTGCGCTTGGAGATTTGCGTTATCCCGAGCCGCCACAGCTCGCTTCCGACGTGCGCGATTGGGTCGAGGAGCTTCACTGCCTTGTTCGTGAGGAAGTCAGGAGATCCGTCGAGTCGTCGCTGCTACGCGTGCTGGCACAGGGTACGGATCGACTAGGAATTGTGAAAACGCGGATCGAGCTCGCGCTTCGCACGCCCCCAGCTCGTCCACGCGCGCGGGTGTTAAACACCTAGGATGGCCTCGCATACCAACGGGGCGACGATTCTGTCCGTCGACGCGATGGCGATCTTGGATTCACGCGGTTCGCCAACCTTGCGCGTTTACACGCGCTTGTCGGATGGGTCGGTCGGTGTGGCGAGTGCACCGTCAGGGAAGTCTACGGGGAAGCGCGAGAACCTCGAACTTCGCGACGGCGACGGTGCGTTTGGAGGGCGCGGCGTTGACCACGCAGTGGACAACGTGCGAGGTCCAATTAACGCGTACTTGTTCGGGCAGAACATCGGCGATCCGGTCGCCATTGATCGCGCCCTTGTGGAGCTTGACGGTACGACGGACCGTTCGCGCTTAGGCACGAATGCGACGGTCGCCGTATCGATGTCGGTCTGGCGCGCCCTTGCCCAGAGTAACCGCGAGCCACTCTGGAAGACGCTCCTGCAGAATCCACCCAATGGCCAGCCGATCCCGCTCTTCAATGTGATCAATGGCGGGGCGCACGCCGTTGGCGGTTTGCAACTTCAAGAGTTCATGCTCGTCCCACACGGATTATCGACCACGCGCGATCGCATTCGCTGCGGAGCTGAGGTCTACGCCGAGTTGCACACGTGTTTTGCTGAAGCCGGAATGGCAACCGGCGTTGGTGATGAGGGCGGCTTTGTCTACACGGGAGCCCGCGTTAAAGATGCGATTTCTCTCCTGTGCACGGCCATCGAGCGGAGCGGCTATCACGTTGGCGATCAAGTCGCACTTGCGATCGACGCGGCAGCCAACGGTTTTCGCAACACGGACGGAACGTACAGCCCGGAGACCGGCATGCGCCTGTCGACTGAGCAAATATGCGACTGGTGGTATGAACTGGTCGAAAGCGCGCCAATTGTCTTGCTGGAGGACCCACTTCACGAGGACGACCTCAAAGGCTGGGATCTCTTAACGCGTCGCCTAGGCAGCCACATCACGATTGTCGGAGACGATATCTTCGTGACCGAGCCAACGCGGATACGGCGCGCAGTTTTCGACGGCATCGCTAACGCCGTTCTGTTGAAGCCAAACCAGGTAGGCACCGTAAGCGAAACGATAGAGGCCTGGCGAGAAGCTCGCCGCGGTTTCTATAAGACAGTCGTCTCTCATCGATCGGGGGAAACATGCGACGCGTTTATTAGCGATCTTGCCGTTGGCGTCGGAAGCGACTATCTCAAGGCTGGGGCACCGGCGCGCGGCGAGCGCACGGAGAAGTACAATCGCTTACTCGAGATCGAGCGCGAGATGCCTGTGTCGTGACCATGACGGCAAATGACGAGGTCAGCAAACACCTCGATGCGCTCTCCGCTTTGGCAGATACGTACGGTGATGACGTTGTGCGGGCGGATATTGCGTCCCTCATCGAGCAGACGCAAACCAATGTGGCGTCTGTTGCGGTCCTCGGCCAATTCAAACGCGGAAAGAGTTCTCTCGTAAATACGCTTCTCGGTGAAGACGTTTTGCCAACCGGGCGTCTTCCCTTGACGGGCGTCACGACAACGGTCAGCTACGGCGCGCGCGGGTCGATGGTGCGGTACCTCGACGGCCGGGAGGAGGATGCCGATCTTCGTGATCTAGCGACCTTTGTCACCGAAGAGTACAATCCCGAAAACCGCCTCGGCGTCGCGCGCGTCGACGTGGAGCTTCCGCTTACGCTGCTCCACGATATGGTGCTTATTGATACACCCGGTATTGGCTCGACACTTGCGCACAATACGCAGGCGGCACAAGAGGCAAGCGAACGCGTCGACCTGGCTATTTTCGTAACGGGACCGGAGCCTCCGATAACGAGCGAGGAAGCTGCGTTCCTGCGACAGGTCCACAATCTGGCGGAGCGCGTCATCGTTGTTCTTGCAAAGATCGATCTTGTGCGGGGCGCAGAGCGCGAGATCCTCGCCTTCACGCGTCGCGTGCTAGACGAGGCGCTCCCGCGGAGCATCCCACTGTTTGCCGTGAACGCGACGAGTCCGGACGAGCGCATCGACGCCTTGCGCGAAGCGATTGTCGGAGCGGCTGCAGCGGGCGGAGGAAGCCTCGCACGGCGCTCTAGATCGCGACGTGCTCAGCGCGTTGCAGCCCGACTTCGCCGCAGCCTCGACCTCCGGCGCGCGGTCGTGCTTCTCCCCGGCGCGCAGCGCGCGCGCGCGCAGGAAGTCTTCTCCGAACTTGCCGACGAGATCGACGAACGCGGGCAGAATCTGATCCGCGCTATCGAGCAGTTTCCAACCGAGGAGCTCGTCTCGATTGACATACTTCTTGACACCCTTTTCGAGGAGGCAAGTGCGGCACTCCGCGGTGATCTCGAGCGTTTCGTCGATCTTGGCCCGACTCAGGGAGAGCAAAATATCTATGAGCATGTCGCTGCGTGTGAGAGCCTTTGGTCCTCGCAGGTCTCGAGCTCGCTCGATAAACGAATCGAAAAGCGCCGCGCATCGGCGCTCAAGCTTGTAGCCGAACTAGAGCGGCGATTCGCTGAAGCTGCGAATGAAGCGCTCGGACTGGCGTGGAGCGAACAGGATGCCGGCGATCGCGGAGAGTTTGGCGCGCGGGAGGCCGCGACACGAATGAGTGGTCCCGTTCCGACGACGGGGCTCGAGATCTTGACCGGCGGCATCATGGCGGCGCTGCCGGGCCCGCTTCGCTCACGCGCGCTAAGGAAGCGTTACCATGCGTTAATCGGTGAGCTTCTCGATCGATCGAAGGGGCGTGTCCGCTCCGCAGCCATGCGCTATCTCTTGGAGTGGCGCCTTGCGAACGTTGGGCACATCCGGGAGCGGCTCACTACGGCGCGGCGCATTGTTGAGGATGCGTTCGATCGCGCGACCAGGCCGGCAGACGACGCTGCAATCGATGCCGACTTGCAACAGATGCAGCGCGATGAAGAGGTCCTCGATGCGGTTGTGGCAGCGTTCTCGTAACCGATTTGACGAGGCGCTACGGCTGCTCGCGCTAAGCGATCGAAGCCGCCGCACGATCCTGGAGCGAAGCGTACGGCTACCATTCACGACCGAGGACGTAGTCGGCGCGCTGTTGGGCGAAGACCTTTGGTTCGCGCCGCTGCGAGAATATCGTACTTATCTGCAAACACTTCCTCAGCGCCCGCACTTGTGGGGCTTTGCTTTCGAGGCATCAGGTCAGTGGGAGCACACCCTGTGGCATTCGTTGTCGTTGTCGACACGTGTCGCGCGCGCGCGTCTAGGCTCGCTCGCCCAGGGGCGTGAATTTGTCTTCGCGCCGTCCACGGTTGGACTTACACGCGATGAGCTCCGAAGCGCTATCGACGAACTGTGCGAGTCAAACCTCTGCCGGGTGCTTCCAGATGGCGCGTATAGCGTACCGCAGGTGGCGCCGGCAGAGACATTGACACATGATTTACATCTCGCCGAGATTATTTCGCACTGGCTGTGCATGCTTGCGCACGCCGACCGTGTGGCTAAGGATCAACGTCCTTCAGGTTACGAAGTCGGCGGGTATGAGGAGGCGTGCCCCGCCTGCAGGTTGTCCTGGGGTATACGTCCGCGCACCGCCGAGTGGGTCCCGCCATTCCACCCCGGCTGCCGCTGCTTTGCGCAGCCGCGCTTCGCATCATAAAGCCCAGACAATCCAATGCTGTGCTAACTAGTGAGCCCAACGTTGTAGATCTGCGAAGGTCGGCGCTTCGCTTCATTGTGCTTATCGGCATCCTGAGTTTCTTTGCTGACCTTGCGTATGAAGGTGCGCGCAGTGTTACCGGTCCATTCCTTGGACTGCTGGGCGCGAGCGCCGTAATCATCAGCAGCGTCGGAGGACTTGGTGAGCTGCTCGGGTACGGACTTCGCCTCGTTTCGGGACCCCTAGCTGAACGAACGGGCCAGTACTGGCACATCGCCATACTCGGGTATATCCTGCAGCTCACGTGCGTCCCGCTACTGGCGTTTGCGCACTCATGGCCCTTCGCAGCATTGCTGATTTTGCTTGAGCGTACAGGGCGCGCCGTTCGCAATCCGCCGCGCGATGCGATGGTGTCGTTCGCAGCGAGAGAGATGGGCTATGGATGGGGCTTTGGGCTTCGTGAGGCACTCGATCAATTTGGAGCGCTTGTTGGCCCGCTGGCAGTCGCAGCCGTTCTCGCCGAACGTCACTCCTATAATCTCGCATTTGCTGTGATGGCGATCCCAGTCGTCGTTGTTTTTTCGCTTCTGGCTCTGGCGCGCGTGATGTATCCGAAGCCAGAAAGATTTGACGCTGAGACGCGCGAGACACGGGAGGCAGATCTTCCACGCGTGTTCTGGATTTATTTGATCGGCGCAGCTCTTGTCGCGGCGGGCTTCGCGGACTTCGCGCTGATGGCGTATCATTTGCAACGCAACATCCCGCTCCAGCAAGCGCTCGTGCCGGTCTTTTACTCGGCGGCGATGGCTACGAGTGGCGCGGGGTCGCTCTTGTTCGGTAAGCTCTTCGATCGTTACGGGATGCGAGTGCTCATCCCACTTACGGTACTGGGCGCAGCGTTTGCTCCGTTAGTGTTCTACGGCGGGTTCTGGGTCGCGCTCATCGGCGTAGTCATTTGGGGGCTGGGCATGGGTGTGCACGAGTCAATCATTCCGGCCGCAGTCTCGCACATGGTTGCGCGTAGCCGGCGCTCTTCCGCCTACGGTACTTTCACTGGTATCTATGGAATTGCGTGGTTCCTCGGCAGCGTCGTAATTGGGCTTCTCTACGGCAAGAACCTCGGAGCCGCTGTCGCCTTCTGCGTCGCAACCCAGGCCGCCGCGATCCCAATCTTCATGTGGGTCGGAACCCGCCTCAAGATATCACGGGCCGATTTACGCTAGCGTCTACTTTAGGAGCCTAGCAAGATCATCGTATTGTTCGGCGTACTTTTTTTCGTTTTCAGCGCGCAAGCGTTCGAGGTTGCGAAGCTTCCACTGAATGCCGGGAAGTTTCTCAACATGCGGGATTTCGAGTAGCTCCCATTGCGGTTCATTCTTAACAAGCGAAAGTAAGAACTCTCGCTCATTGTTGTCCAGACTCCGCTGCAAGGTGCTTATCATTCGTTCGCGTGCGTTGATCAGGTCTTGCAGTGCGATAGGTTCAGCTGTCATACCCTGAAAGTCGCCCTCGAACTGGAGAGTCACGTCGCGCAGGGTCGGATTGAGCACTTCATGCACAGGGCGATTGTGGCAGGAGAGGTACACCACAAAGGCGCGCCTGATCTCGGGCGTGATCCCTTCGTGCTCAAAGAGCTGCAACACATCGAAGAGGTCGCGCGGGTGCTGCCTATCCATGGCTGCGACCAGCTTGCCTCCGTACATGTCTTCAAGGGAGACAACCGGTATCTCAAGATCGGCCTGAAGCGTTTCGCGAGCCCTAGGGGTGAGCGACGCCATGCGGACGGGGGCAAGCGTTCCGCGCATCACGTAGTTGGCTTCGACTTTTACGGGGATGTTGTCCCGTCGGACGAGCAATTTCGTCTCTTCGCCGTCCTTGCCCGCCGGCCGCGCCTCAAACCCACGTCTGTTCAGACTTTCGGATGTGGTTTGGAGAGCAGCGTTGATTTGTTCTAATGCTGCCTTACGCGGGATATTGTAGTCGGGAAATACGAGGTCGAGATCGACCGACAGGCGAGGCATGTCACGGACAAACAGATTGATTGCCGTCCCGCCTTTGAGTGCGAAGGTGCCGCCCGTGAAGACAAACGGGGCGATCCGTGTGAGCATGCGCGCCGTTGCGAGGTAGGTCTCATTCATGCCTTTAACACAAGGACGCCTTCGCGTGTACGCGTTACCCAGTCGCGACTGCTACCTTTAGGCAATTCGTCGGGGTTGAGCTTACGTGCCCATGGCAACGAGAGCTCGTTGCCGAGTTGCAAGCAGAGACGGACGGTCTTGACGCTCGTGCAGCGCTTTAGGAGATCGCGAAGCACGTCGGCGCGCAAGGTGTGCGTATCTTCGAGGAGCTCGCGTGCTTCTTGCAGTGTTTGGCGCGATCCGACTTCACTCAAGAGCTCCAATACCGCGCGTTCGGGCTCCGAGACGTTTGGGTCGCCATCGCGTTTCTCAAAGGGCGTGACGAAGAGCAGCTGGTCTGGCGTTTCTTGAAAGAGGCGCTTGCGATGGTACGCAACCGAGAAACGTTCAGTGAACCAAGTGGGAAGGCGTGCTGCTGACCAGCCGTAGAGATGTATCCTCGGCTGTTGCGGGACATAGTGACGAACGCCGTACCAGTCGAGGGCCGATTTGCCGCCCACGTGGAGCCCCTCGATTTTGCGTTGAAGGAGCACCAGACTCGGGTTAAGCGCCAGGTCGACGCCGGGCTTGGCATACACGCCCCGCCCTAGACGGCTAAGCCAGCCAGCGTGGACGTAGTGGGAAGCCAAGACTGCCGAGATCCCAAGTTGAGCGAGGTCCTCGGTCGTGAGGGGTGCCCCGGGGAACAGGTTTTCGTTGAGCGTTCTTAGCTTTGTCGCATCAGTTATAGCCACACTATAATAATAGCAACTTTCCTAAGGAGTGTCCACTTAGAAATATGGAAATAGTTTTAGCCTGGCTATAATAATTCCGACATTTCTAAGGATCACGTGGCCCTTTGCCTAGCTAAGTAGACCGAGCTGCCTCTCCCCCAAACACCCGGCCATAGATATCCTCGCCATAGCTCGTTGGCAGAGGCTCCCCTTCACGGAGCTTAAACGTCCGCTGACCGTCGTCTCGCCTGTCGGCCCGTAAGAACAACGCTTGCGCCCGTCGCTCCTCCCAGATCTTATGCGCGAACTCGTAAAGGTGGGTCACAAACGCTATACGCACGCCGGCGTCAACCAGCGCTTCGGCGATCTGTCGCGCGATCTCGGATCCCTCCCGATCGTTCGTAGCGGCGAACGATTCATTAAACAATACGAACGCGCCCGACGAAAGACGCCCAGCCAGCGCGCTCATACGACGAAGCTCCTCGTCGAACTTGCCACTCTCCATCTCTGCGTCTTCCTCGCGCTTGTAGTGCGTAAACAACCCACCACAAAGGCTCGCTCGGAACGCGTCTGCACCAACGAACATCCCGCATTCCATCATCACCTGCGCGATTCCGAGGCTGCGTAAGAAGGTCGACTTTCCGCCTTGGTTAGCGCCGGTCATGATGATCATCATCTTCCCCCTGGCGTTGGCGTCATTGCCCACGACACGATGCGGAACCGAGAGTGCCAAGCACGCATCGTAAAGCCCGGAAAACTGATGCACGCCGGCGTGCAGCTCGTACGGGATCGGGAAGCACGTTGGTTCACCCTTTGCCGTAAGCCGCTCGTGGAGGTTGATACAGCCAACATAGAACGCGAGTTCACTGCGCAGCGCCGTGAAGAACGCAAGGATGTGGTCACACGACTGTGCGAGCGCGTCTGCGACAAGATTGACTCCCCGATCTCCGAGGTCCGAGAGCGCACGGGCACCGCTTTCATCGCGAGGGTGGAGTTCGTACGTGTATCCCGGCTCTCGCGGGGCAAAGAAACGTTCGAACCAGTTTCGGGGAGGCCGATCAAAATAGCGCAGGACGTAGTCCGTGCCACGATTCCCACGCCCCAGATGCGCCGTCATCAGCATGCCGCCACGAAATTCAACCGCACGCAATCGGCCATTAACCTCGCGAAGGTAGGCATCATCGAGTTCGCTCCGCAGCATCGCGAAAAAGCGTGAGAAGCCCTCAGATTCGAATGCGCCGCCGTCTCCCTCGGCGATCGCACGGAGCTTCCTTAAGATGCCGAAGAACATCCGGAGCACTTCGGCCGATCTGCGCAAGATCGAGCCCGCGTGGCGCGACCGCAGTCCCCAAAAGTTACGGCCTTCGTTGTCGATCGCTTCGCCAGCAAGCTCGTACATCGTTCGCACGACCTTCGGATGAGCCAAACAATCGCGTAGTATCGCTTGCCGATAAAGGATCGAGTCGAGGTTGTCCAACCGCCGAAGAAGCGTCTTGGTCGCAATTGGCGGAATCGCCTTGTCGCCGCCGGCCATCGCGGCGATTAGCGTTGCCAAACCCAGGTCCGCGACAAGGTCCTCGGCGTTAGGAGGCAGCGATTCATCCCAGTCGACGTCGCGATCGCGATGCAGCAGATAGGTTTTCATTGGTGACCGCGACCGTTCAAACGATGGGTGAGTTGATGGTACGTAAGCGAGTACTTCTCAGCGAGGGACACAGCGTAGGCGAGTCCGTCAGCTTTCCGAGGCGCGACCTTATAGGTCCGAATGTCGGGGTTCGCGGGATCGACGAGGCTTACCATGCTGACCGTTTTCTCGCTCAGCGTCGAGAGCTCGTCGATGAACGTGACGCAGACGCAGAGGGCATCCAGCGCCAGAATACGATCCATGATTCGACGGGCCAGCGCGGTCGCGTCGCGAACCGTCGTCGAGGCAAAGATTTCATTGAGAATTATGACGCTATCCGTAGTCGCTCGTTCAAGAATCTCGTGGATCCGTATGATGTCGTCTTCGAGCTTACCGTGCAGCGACGACGGGTCTTCTTGGCGCTCGAAATGCGTGAAGATCGTATCGAAGAGAAATGTTGCCACGGAGCGACCCGCTACGCGGCAGCCCAGCGCCGCGAGATACTGCAGTTGCCCGAATGTGCGAGCGAATGTCGTTTTCCCACCTTGGTTCGGACCAGACACGACAAAGACGCGCTCGGGATCTCTGAGTTCGAAGTCGTTACGGATAATGTTCCCATCGACCTCGAGCAGCCGATGTGCGAGCGCAACGTCGAACGTGTCTTCTGCCGACACGGTTTTGCTCAAGGAAGCGCGCGGAAAGCACATCGGCAGGCCGGCCGACTCAAATCGCCTCGCATATTCGATGCAGGCGAGATAAAACTGCACTTCACGATCGAACCGCTCGATCGTGGTGTCCACGAAAGTCGCGTGCGCCTCGGCGAAACGATCAAGCTCGGCAAAAGTTTCCGGGTAAAGCAAGGCCACAAACTCGAGGACCTTCGCCTCAATGTGGTTCATCCCAAGTTGCTCATGAAATGTCAACAGATACGACTTCGCTGCGCCCTGGCGAAATCGCGCGAACGTTTCGTGAATCGCTACAACGAGATCGGCGTCGCCCCGGGGCTCACGAACGTTCAGGAGATTACCGTCGATCACGACAGCGTACGTGATGGCAGCGAGCTTTTCGCGAAGACTGGCAATGTCGTCCACGAGGGCGCGATAGGGAGCCGACGCTACATAGTCTGCCAGATAGTCCCTGAATGCGGTGAGACCCCGCGACGCGATGCGCACCTCGCTCAAGGCGAGCAAGAGCCGTTCAACCCCCTCGCGGTATCGCACCGTGGCGTCAAGGACCCAGCGCTCGCGTTCATGCGCGTAGTGGAGCTTAGCCGTTGCCGCGAGAGCATCTCGAATGCTGCGCATCGCGTCTGCAAAGGCCGTGATCTCTGTCAAGATCTGTACGTTATCTATGTCGCGCAGTACTTCGTGGCGATACGCGACTTCGTCGATGCTATGCAGAGGAATGCGAAAGAATGGCCTAAGGTTGTAGGCTTCACGCCCGGCGAATAAGGTGTCTCCTACCTGATCGAGATTGAGGTCGGAAAAAAATGACGGGTCTTCCATCGGCTCCTCCAAGCCTGCCTCGACCCTGGAAAAGAGAATGCTTTCGAACCCCATCAGCCCACGATTCCGTTCTTGCCGCGGCTTCCAGCGAGCATAGAGAGACCACGTCGATCGGCGCTGCGCTCCTCAGGCTCCAGCAAGTCGCGGCGCAGACTGTCGAACTTCACGACGAAGCGCTGCATATCGTTAGCAACGCGCGCCACGGCGTGTGCTTGTGATTCGGCAAAGCGAAGGACCATCGCGTCGTTGGGAAGCTCGTCGATGACTCGAGCGAAGTGACCAAGGCAGAACACGCTGACGTCATCGTGCTCAACGTTCGATGCGGCTGCGATCAAACATTGCTCAGCGTCGCGCATAACCTCACACGCGGGACAATCTTCTCCGACCAAGCTGAGCTTACCGAGCCGGCCATGGGCAAGGGTGGATTCGTCTCGTGCGGTCTCACGGATCCGTTCGGCGAAGCGAGACAGGACCACTGACATCGCAACGCACGTTCCCCGCGCCCCGGCGAGCACATCATACTGCCACGTGTGCATCGAGCAGAAGCCGCCCAGTTTGGCCAAGTTTTCGCGCGCCGAACTCGACGTAATCAACTCGTATTGGTACGTACTCAAGAACCCAACGACCGCTCGCGTTATCTCGTCGCAGACGCTACAGGTCTTAAAGGCGATTCCCTCGAGATCGGCGGTCACGGGCCGTCCCCGCTTTGCGATTGCTCGATACGAATCGGCGCGGTGTCGAAATACTCGTCCTCAACCATTTCGTAGTTTCGCAGGCGTTCTTTGAGCTGGCCGACGCGGCTTTGCAGCGCCCGCGCGCGTTTGAGTATGGTCTCAAGGATCGCATAGGCTCCCGCGTTGCGCATCTCCTCAGTCTGCAGGTCGCGCATGCATTTCTGGAAGTCGAAGTGTTCGGACGAATACTGCTGTTGCAGCGTGTAGAGCAATTCGGTACGCGTCTTGAGAAGCGCCTGTGCCTCAGCCAGGCGCGCTCGGAGGTCGATGCACTCCGCCTCGAGCGGAGCACGATCGCCGGTCGCCGCAGTCGCCGGTTCAGGCGTGACTTTCCGCAGACCTAACCACGAGAAGAGGGACAGTAGCGCGCCATTTGCGCTCTTCAAGCGAGCACTGAATGAATTGGCCATGGCAGTCGACTCGAAGGGCGAATGCTGCCTTCGGTAAGCTCGCGAATGCAAGCATCTTGCGTATCCCGCGTCAGCGGGGCTCGGCGGATCGCGTCTATCGCAAGTTCGACATCGTACCGAGCGGTACCGAAGCTAACGCGACCACGGTCGATGAGCGCGTAACTTGCCAGCCCAGGAAGAGTGTTCTGTCCAACGCTTCCCGGATTGACTACAACCTTGCCTCGGCAATGCCAAATGCCTTGCCGGTGCGTGTGGGCCGCGACAATGACGTCTGCAAGCGGGAACGCTCGAGTTAACCGCTCGAGTTCTTCATCAGTGGGCAACAGGTAGCGATTGTAGTCACCCGGATAGGCATGCACGACGCCGATGCGGTGCCCTTCTATGGCGACGTGGATCTCCGGGGGCAGGTCTGCAAGCCATGCAAGATTATCGGGCGTCAGTTGCGACCGCGTAAGGGACCGGCTCGCGATCCCGGCCGCCGCGAGGCGTTGCGGCAACGCGTGCACGGTTCCGTGCGCGACGGCGTCGTCTTCTTCGCCGCGGATGCAAAGTGCGTTTCGCTCGCGAAGCCAGTCGATGCAGGCGTTTGGTTCAACCCCAAAAGTTACGATGTCGCCAGCACAAATGATTTTCTCCGCTGGTGGCACCACTGCAAGCGCAGCTGCGTTTGCGTGAATGTCAGCAATGACGAGCGTGGCCATGAGTATTCCTCCTACTTATTGCGAAGCAGGAGCCATCAGCCGCAGCGTGGCGACAATTCTGGCGGGCCCCATCGCCGGAGCAATTTCTCTCCTGAGTCACGCACATGTTCGGGTGACTCATCGCGACCTACGAGACCGTCGTCTTTGATGCGGCTGCGATATAGCGACCGCGTTTGCGTGCAGAAAACAGATCGGCATGCGGCAGATGCTTTCGAATGTCTCGATGATCGAGCGCCAGCCACTCGACCGCATGGATGCTGTCGTGTGCGATTGGCGATATACGAACGTCGGAGACGATTTCCGCATAGAAGCAAATCTCAAGAATCGATGTTGACCAGCGATCTTCGCGCCGTTCGGCAACGAAAGCGATCTCCGTAGGATTGATCTGGTAGCCGGTCTCTTCGAGCACTTCCCGGGCAACGGCGTGCTCTAAGGTTTCTCCAATCTGCGGTGCTCCACCGGGAAGATTGAGAACTTCGACGGCCAATCGGGTTTCGCGGACAACCAATAATTCATCGCGTGGTCGCAAGACGGCTGCAGATACGCGAACGCGATAGTGATCGGCGTTGTTCATGTGTGCCTGCTTTGGGCGCAGTACGCCAAAGATGTAAACAAAAAAGCCCCCATTCGATCACGTGTCTCGAATAGGAGCCATCAGCCGCAACGCGGCGGTTTCGAGGCGGTGCTCCATCGCCTATTAATCGGGGACCTTCGGAGGTCTCGGGCGCGTTCCTCTTGCCAGGAAGCACCACCGCCGGGTAGAAGGGAGGCCTCGGGCGGTGGAGTTCGCCCGCAACGCAAGGGTGCAGTTGCAAACTGCCGTAAGGCCAATGACTCCTGACAATGCGGTCACGATTATTGTCAGGAGAACTGGTTGATCTTACACCCCATCGCGGTGCAAGCGGCACAAGTGTTGACGCTCTTGCTCCTCTCACCGCTCCTAACGGGTTGTATCGCGCGTGCCGAGGCAGTCATTGCCGGCAAGCGCGGCCCCTCGGTCTTTCAACCCTACCGCGATATCTTAAAGTTCTTCCGGAAGCAAACGCTTACGCCGGAACCTGCCTCCTGGATTTTTCGCACGGCTCCGTATGTCGCGTGCGCATCGTATGCGACGATCGCGACGCTCATCCCCGTGCTCACCACCTACCCTCTGCCGGGCGCGACCTTTGGTGACATCCTTGGCGGCGCGTTTCTTTTTGCACTCGCCGGCTTTGCAACGGCTCTAGCCGGTCTCGATTCGGGTTCGCAATACGCGAACATCGGCAGCAGCCGCGCGACAATGGTCGGGATCCTTGTCGAGCCGACCTTGATCTTCGTGTTCTTTTCGGTGGCGTTTATCACCGGGACGGATTTACCGTATGCGATGAATGCGGCATTGCGACACTCAGAAGCGGACGTGCTACGACCTGCGCACGTACTAGCGACCGCAGCGTTCTTCTTGATGATGCTCGTCGATACCGGCCGCATACCGATTGAGAGTTCCTCCGCGACGATCGAATTCGGCATGATCGATGACGCGCGGTGGTTTGAGCACTCTGGTCCCTGGATGGCTCTCTTCAAGTGGGGCTCCTCGATGAAGCAGTTCCTGCTTTACACCGTCTTCGTCAACGTGCTGCTGTTACCGATGGGCCTTTCCTCGACCGGAACGATCGGGTCGGTCATTATTGCCGTCGTCACACTGTTTGCAAAGATGCTTATGGTCGGCGCAGTTGTCGTCGCAATTGAAACGACGTTTGCCAAGCTTCGTCTCTACAAAATCACCGAGTTCATCGCCACTGGGTTACTTGTGGCCATTCTGGCGGTCTTCGCTTTTGTCGTGGGGGTTGGATGACTCTTCACCAGCTGACCGTTCCCGAAGCATTTGCGGGAACGATCGCGATGCTCTTGCTCGTCGTACAGCTCACTCTGTTTCGCTCGGTCGTCATATCTGAGTTCATTCGCGTCTATGCCGTGCAGGCGTGGCTCGTCGCGGCGATCTGCCTGGGCGTCGGAATTACTGAACATGGATGGGACCTTATCGTCCTGGCGGGGCTGACGCTGCTTTTTAAAGGCATTCTGCTGCCCCGTTACATGCAGTCACTCGCACGCGGGATCTCGGCGCGCATCGAGCTACCGGCCCGAATCAATGTGCTGCTTTCACTACTGATCGCCGGCGCGTTGATTGGCGTCTCGATCCTCGTATCCGTACAACTGCCACTTCATCAAGGAGCGTTCTTACCGAAGGCCGACCTTGCCACCGCGCTCTCCATGGTGTTCATCGGTTTTCTTGTGGCAATTCTCCGCCCAAATGCACTCGCGCAGGTTGTCGCCTTTCTCACGCTTGAGGACGGGTTGTTCTTCGGCACAATTACGCTGGCGCCAGGGCTGCCGTTTATCATCGGCATCCTTCTACTGATCGATGTCCTTGTCGCGGTCGTCGTGTTCGCCGTTCTCGTTCGCGCGTTGGTCGACCAACAATCCGCGGCATCGGTGTCGGTTTTTCAGAGGCTGCAAGGATGAGCCAACTTCGCGTCGCGATCATCGCGATTCCGATCATCGCAGCCATTCTCTCGTTGGTACTCCCGTCCCGGATAGCCCGCGTGCTCACTGCGATTGCCGGTCTCGGCACGGCGGCCTGTATCCTTGGGCTCATAAAGGCGACGGCCGACGGTCACTCGGTCCTCGACTCACTTTCGGCACTATTTCTCATTCCCGTTGGCATCGTCTATGGAACTGTCGGTATCTACAGCACGTGGTACGTACGGGCAGAGTCGATCGGGGCCGATGGCGACGAACGCTATCGCCGCGAGTTTCTTGCTCTCACCAACGCCTTCGCGTGCGCTGAGGCTGTCGTTCCGCTCCTCACGAACATGGCTGGTTTATGGGTCGCTCTCGAGGTCACGACGATACTCGCCGCGTTGCTCGTGCGCCTACAAGGCACGGAAGCCTCGCTCGAGGCCGCTTGGAAATACATTCTCATCGCGTCGTGCGGTCTGGCAATCGGGCTGATCGGTGTGGTTGTGCTCTATGCCTCAGGAACAGCGGTCTTCGGTTCGCACTATGCCCCCGAGTGGAGCAATTACATCGCTATGGCGAGCAAGCTCAATGGCGACGCGTTGCGCCTTGCGTTTCTCTTAGCGCTGATCGGCTTCGGCACGAAAATGGGGCTTGCGCCGATGCACACGTGGCTGCCGGACGCGCACGGGGCCGGGCCAACGCCGACAAGCGCGATGCTCTCCGGTGTATTGCTCTCCGACGCATTCTATGTCATTACCAGATTTGCGTCTATCGCCAACGCCGCGCTCGGTCCAACGATGACGCAACGGCTGTTCTTCATCGTCGGCTTACTCTCGCTCTTTGTAGGAGCGTTCTTTCTCTTGCGACAGCGCGACATCAAACGTATGCTGGCATACTCCAGCATCGAGCACATGGGCATCATCGCCTGCGGACTCGCTTTCGGCGTGCGGCTCGCGGTTATCGGGGCACTCTTGCACGTAATCAACCACGCGGCAACCAAAACGCTGGCCTTCTTTGGAGCAGGTAGGCTTGCCGCGAGATTTGGCACGCGCGAGATCGCGGGCATCACCGGAGGCGTCGCGGTAATGCCGATCTCCGGAACGCTTTTTGCGCTGGCCGGTCTTGCACTTGCGGGGATGCCCCCCTTTGGTACCTTTCGCAGCGAGATCATGGTATTGGCCGGCGGATTCTCCGGCGGCGCGTGGCCGATAGCTGCGATCGCGTTGGGATTGCTTCTGGTCGCGTTTGCGGGACTCGTACGCTGGACGATGGGCGTCACCGCAGGATTCTTGCCTGAGGGCATGTCGCACGGCGAGCGCGATCTCGGTGCGATTGGTTCGATGCTCTTGATTCTTGTTGTCGTGCTCGGATTGGGCCTGTTTGTTCCGACCCATCTGTCGGTGCTGCTTGAGCGTGCAAGTGAGATCATTGGAGGCCAGGCATGATGATGTCGCCCGCGAGTTTGCAGACCACCGTGGAGCGCCGGATCGAGGCTGGCGCGCGTCTTGCTTGGATCTTCGCGGATCGTGTGGATTCCGAGACGATCTTGCACTATGTCGTCGAGGAGGAGGGGCTGCTCCACGACCTTTCCGGTCCGCTTTTTGATTCGGCTCGCGCGCTAAGCCCCCACGTTCCGGCCGCAGATTGGTACGAGCGCGAGTTAACGGAGCGCTTTGACGTTAGCCTCGACGGCCTTCCCGAATACCGTCCGCTCACCGAAGTCGTTTCTGCCGCGCAACTGCGCGACGTCGATTCACGGGAAGTCTCGACGGTGTTGTACGGTCCCGTGCGATCGGGCATTGTCGAATCGGCTCGATGGATCGTCGAGACTGCGGGTGAAGACTTCATCGACGTCTACCCGTCCATGTTCTTCAAACATCGCGGACTCGAGGAGCGGTTCGTTTCTACGCGCATAGAACTCGCTCCATTCGTTGCCGAACACGTCTCAGGAGCGACTGCATCAAGTCACGCCGCCGCGTTTTGTCGCGCGGCCGAGCGCGCAATGGGGATCGAGGCGCCAGACCGCGCGCGAGCGACACGAGCCGTGCTGGTTGAACTTGAGCGCATCCATCAACATCTGGATTCCCTTGCGAAACTCGCCGAGGACGGTTCCCTCTCCGTGGGATCGGCGCAGGTATTTGCCGCGAAGGAGCGCGTTCATCGGCTTCTTGCCGAGGCGACCGGGAATCGCTTTTCACGGGGCGTGATCTGCGTCGGCGGCACGCGCTTCGACGCACTGGCGAAATTACGCGAAGCCTGCGCGAAGGATCTGGACCTCGCAGAACACCACGCGCGAACTGCGGTCGAGCGGCTTATCAAAACGCAGTCTTTCATGGATCGCCTGATCGGCACCGGTCGTCTCGCGCATGACCTCGTCGTGCGTCAAGGCGGGGTTGGACCAGTGGCGCGGGGCAGCGGCGTCTCAAGCGACGTTCGGACGACGGACGGCTACCTCTATACGCCGCTTCTTGCCGAGGAGGCCATCGAGCACAACGGCGACGCGGTCTCGCGTGCACTCGTGCGCGTCGCCGAACTGCAACGGTCATTCCAATTGGTCCGAAACGCGCTTGATGCGAATCCCTCGGGGCCGCACCTCGTTCCCGTCCAAATGAGCACCGGCTCCGCACTCGCGCGCGTCGAATCGCCGCAAGGCGAGTTGCTCTACTTCGTCCGAATCGCCAGCGGCGAAATCGCTCGTGTTGCGATTCGATCGGCCTCGTACGCCAATTGGCCGCTATTTGTTCCGTCGCTGCCCGGCAACATCTTCACGGATTTTTCGTTCATCGAGCATTCGTTCGGCGCATCGCAAGCGGAGGTCGATCGATGAGTTGGATTGGCTTTGGCCTCCGTGGCGGCATCCTGACGACAAAATATCCCAATGGAAATGACGCGATGCCGCCCGACTATCGTGGCGAAATTCACGTCGTCGATTCGGAACATGATGTTGGTGACATCAATACCGATGTCTGCCTCTCAAATGCCATTACTCGCGAAGGCCGCCGACTGCATATCGATCATCTACGGTGTTTTCAGTGCGGTGAATGCACCCGCACGGCGCCAGACACGTTTAACACGTTACCGAAGTTTGAACTGGGCACACTCTCGCAGGATGGGCCAACGGTGCAAGCACTCAAGCAGCGCGCGCGCGCTTTTGGGAGGTCGGTCCATCTGCGACATATCGACGTCGGCAGCGACGGATCCGAGGAGCAAGAGCTCGCGGCCATCTTCAATCCGTTCTACGATGCGAATCGATTGGGCATTTTCCTAACCGCAACGCCGCGTCATGCGGACGTGCTGATCGTAAGTGGGGTCATTACGAAAGCCATGGCCCAAGCTTTAGAGCACACGTACGACGCCATGCCCGAGCCGAAGATCGTGATCGCACTCGGAACGAGCGCTTGCTCCGGCGGTATATTCGCCAATTCTCCGGACGTCGTTGGACCAGTTAGCAAGTTGCTGCCTGTCGACGTGCTGATCCCCGGCTCACCGCCGTCGCCGCTCACAATCTTGCACGGTATTTGGCTCGCGCTTGGACGCGCAATAGCGCGGGGAGCCAGTCGATGACACAGTTGCTCTATGCGCTCGGGCTCTGCATCCTCGGAGCGATAGTTTCCGTAGTCGCTCCGGGCAGGATTGGTCGTCTTGGTGGCTTCGCGTTGTTAGGGCTTGCAGGGATCGCGTCGCTGGCGGCGGCTTTCAGTGGATTCGACGGGGACGCGCAGATCTTCGTGCTGGGGTACCCGCAGACGCACATAGCATTGCGACTCGATACGACGGCGGCATTCTTTATCGGCATCCTCGGCCTCGTCGCCGCGATTGTCGCGCTCTTCGCTCTGGGCCCACGTTCGTCCGACGAGCGACGAACAGGCCGAACAGCCTCGGCGAGCGCGTGCGCGATTCTCTTTGCATCAGTGCTCGCCTGTTCGGCTGGGGACATTCTTCTCTTCATCTTCGCGTGGGAACTACTCGCGCTTACATTTTATTGGGCGATCGCCTACGCCGGGACCGATGCAGAGGCAGCCTCCGCCTCGTATATTACAATCGCTGTAACGCATATTGCCGGTGCGTGTATGGTTGCAGCGCTCCTCTATCTCGCGCACGGGGCAAGCGGCTTCGAAGTTGCAAGCGTGCTCAATGCGGGATCGAGCTTATCGGGCGCGGCGGCAGGCGTAGTGCTCGCGCTTCTTCTGGTCGGCTTCGGAGCAAAGTTTGGGATGCTGCCGATGCAGGCGTGGCTTCCGTACGGGTACAGCGCGGCTCCATCGGTCGTCGCTGCCCTCATGGCCGGGGGAGCGCTCAACGTTGGTTTCTACGGTGTGACGCGATTTATCGTCGGATTTCCAAACGTTCCGCTATGGCTCGGTATTGTTGCGATCATTATTGGAGCGCTGTCAGCGTTCTTTGGAATTGCTTGGGCCGCAGCGCAGCTGAATATGCGCCGGCTGGCCGCGTTCTCGAGCATCGAAAACGGCGGTATCATCTTGGCCGCCTTTGGTGTGGCGATTGTCGGGCAGGCGCTTCACCAACCGCTTCTTGCGGGTTTTGGCATCGCGGCGGCATTCGTCCAAATTGCGGCGCATGCCGTCGCGAAGAGCACGCTGTTCCTAGCCATTACCGCCATAGCCGACCAATGTGGCACGGTGATGCTCGATGCGCTGGGCGGACTCTCGCGGCGCATGCGACTCACTACGATTGTGATATTGCTTTGCGGTTTGTCACTCGCTGCGCTGCCGCCGCTCGCCGGATTCGTTGGCGAGTGGCTGGTCCTCGAAGCGCTCATGCAAGCGTTTCGCACTGGGAACGTTGCATGCGAAGTTACCTTTGCGCTCGCCGGCGCCACGATTGGCATCGCCGCCGGCATTGCCGTGGTAACTTTTACCAAATTGATCGGAACGAGCGTTCTCGGTGCTCTGCGAATCGTCCAATTCGAAAGCGGGTATGGCAGCCGATCGCCCTTGCGTGGCGTGAGTCTCGCGCTGGGGGGACTTTTGATCATCGCGATCGGTGTCGTGGCCGCTCAGTTCTTGCACCTTGTTGCGCCAAGTATTGACGAAATAGCCGGTGTTCCGGCGACGAGCGCAATGATCGGCACGTATCCGCTCGTGCAACCAACCTTCGAAGGCTTCTCGTCGATTTCGCCAAGCGGTCTTGGAATGGTGCTCATCGGGTTTCTGTTGTTCTTTTGGCTACTTGCGCGCTGCTTCTCCCGGCCACGTGCGCGCGAAGCCATGGTCTGGACGTCGGGTGAGCCGTATCGAGCCTGGACACAGTATACCGGGACGGGCTATGCAAACCCAACGCGGGTCATTCTTGACGCGGCTATGCGCACCGTCCGCGAGATTAGCGTCGTCGGCCAGGTCAAGACCTATACAAGCTACATTCGCCCGTACTTCGATCTGCCGTTTTACCGCGCGATCGCAGCACCATTCCTCGCAGTTGCCAGCCTTGTGCGCGCCACGCAGTCCGGCGTGATCGCGGCATATCTTTCGTACATTCTTGCCTTCACGATCATTCTCTTGATTCTCTTTCCGTCGATTCGGCACTGGTAGGTGTTGTATGTTTTCACACATCGTTATCGCCTGGGATGGATCCGATCACGCGCGGCGCGCGTTCGAATACGGAGTCGGCATCGCCGAAAAGTTTGGGGCGCGTCTGCAGCTAGTCTCAGTTGCAAGACACGCCGAGCATGCGGAAACCCAAGACGAGCGTCAGGACTCGCGCCGGCAAGCGCGCAAGTTCTACGAATCCGCAGCCGCTGAACTCATTGAGTCAGGAAAGCGCCGCGGCGTAAACGCCGAGCTGCTCGTCGTCGAAGGCGGACACCCCGCGGAAGCGATTGTGGACACGGCTCGAAAGGTCGGCGCCGACCTTATCATTGTCGGACGACGCGGTCTCTCCGGTGTGACGCGTTTCCTCATTGGTAGCGTGTCTGACCGCATCGCGCGCTACGCCCACTGTCCGGTCCTCGTAATCGACGGCTTTACGACACCGCCGTGATCAGGGTGCCATCATGATCCAAGGCCCAAGTCATCCACCGACCGCTGGCGAGCGAGCGTTCCTGCGATCCTCAGCCGCGCTACTCTCCGTTGCCGTAGGGGTTGCGCTTTGCGTCAAGGCAGGAATACCGCTCCTCGTTCCGGCGGCCTATCTCGTGGGCGTATTTTCACTCGAGCGGCAAACGAGCACGCTAGGCTATATTTTTGTGCTCGCCGGCTTCATCGCGGTTGCCATCGCGATCGGCTTCATTTGGTCCAGCATGGCGCACGTCGGATATGTCCACGGATTACTCGTAACTTGCGGACTTATCTTCGCTGCGTTGGGCCGTTTGCGGAGACCGCCGCCCGAAGTGCAGTAAAGCAATTCATCGTCCCGGTCCGGCTAACCGTCGAGTACTTCGATATACCATTTCCGAAGCGCATGCCGGCGCGGCGGAGCGTAGTTTGCGCGCTTGGTCGCGCAGAGGACCCCGTTAGGCCGCCCATTCTGCCCCATGCCACCGCGGTTTCGCACACCGCTCCGAAAAAGGCAAAACCCCCGTTTTCACGAGGGTTTTGTGTTCAAAATGGCTCCCGGTGCTGGACTCGAACCAGCGACCCGTTGATTAACAGACGGACGAGCATCGCCCTTAGGACCCTCGACGTTCTAAAATTCGGCCTCTCCACGAGAGCGCGGCCCCTCCTTTTGCAGCCTCGAAGCGATTAGCCTTGCCATGCCCCAGGAGCAAAGGGAGTCAGAAGGGAGTCGCCCCAGGTCAATTAGACCGTTCCCCGTTAACCCGACTTGGGCGGTGCAGAGGAAGTCCTGATCCGCGACCATAGGAGCCAGAAAGCTACGACCGCCGCCACGGGAAGGCAGAGAATTCTGGCATCGGGCGGGCCACCAATCGCGAGAAATATCGATTCAAGGACGTAATACAGCACGAAGGTGGCGATGACGGCGACGACGATGGCACCCCAGTTGGTCTTACGCTGCTGCTCCTGCATGAACGCCTCCAAGTTCGGGCGGCTTCGATGCTAATCTGCTTTCAGTAAATCCAATAGGCCATTGGGCCTTAATCGCCATCGCTTTAGGTCGATGGGGACTAGCAAGCCGCGTCAAGAAGCTTCTCTAATGGCATCGTTACCCCATATCGCAGCCATCATTTTTTTTACTCCCAAACCGGCGTGGCTGGACTTAAATAGAGATAACCGGCGTAAATGGCTCCGGGACCGAATTGCGGCCTTGCGTGAATTTGGCTTCGGAGATGCGAGTCGCCTAATCTGGAGCAAGAAACTCGGTGATGATGTCGTCACACTTTGGTACATTTACGACGCCAGTGCACGTGATCGTCTCGTCGAACAAATGGAACTTCCGGCTGTAACCTCGATGTTTGACATCGCGGTAGCGGTCGGGCGAATTGCAGCGGATGACGACGAGGTAATTGACGCATTTCTCGATGCTTAGGAGGTTCTCTTGAAAAACTTCAGGATAAAGGTTCGCGCGACCGCCGTTCTCGCCGCCACGGCAATCCTGCTGGCTACCTCCGCCCGGCTCCACGCGCAAGAAGCGTCACCCTCTGAGAATGCCACGCCATCCCCACTCGCGTCACCACAGTACATATTCAACCCCACCTCGTGCCACGATCTTGGTCCAGCTTTTCTAGACTTGTTCACGAACACCAATTCCGCCGTACTTTCCGCCGTAAAAGCGGGCTTCAGGGCTGATTCACTTAAAACGGGGGCTGACTATAAAGCCGTTGAGGATGATGCGGTCAGTACGCGCGTTAGCGTTCTAAAGGCATATACCGCCCTCGGAGCTGTTTTGACCACGCGCATTGCCAACCCAGACGTGATGTCTGCCACCATGATCTTTGCGAACGAAGCTCAAGGGCAGTTACAGGTCGCTCAGCAATTCGCATTACTTGCACTCGACTACGAACGCACCGTCAATGCGCAAAACAAACGCCGCCATGCGCTTCTATATGCTGCGCCCTTCCTGCTTGTTGCGCCGGTTCTTGCTGGTGGCTTCATGGCAGGTGCTGCTGGAGCCCACACAACTACATCGACAACGACGGGAAACATCGATGGTCAGCAATTCACCGCCACGACGACGACTCGCGACTACAGTGAAGCGAACGCCATAAACCTTGCGACATCGCAGAACCAAGCGCAACGGAAGGAAGCCCTGGAACTTTATACCCCACAGGTTTCTACTCTTCCCTACGTCCTTGGACCACTCAGCCAAGATTGGATCGACACGTGCAAACGGACCGGCAGTTGAAATCGCGACCGCTAGACGGCGTCAATCTTCTTACGCACGCGGTCCTTTGCTGACTCAATCGCATCTGGCTTATCCAGGGCGATACTAAACGGTTCGAGGCTGGCTATGACCTTGCCAGTTATTGTAACGTCAATAACGGCTTGCCCCGGCCTCCCGGAAGATACGACGACGCTAGCTCTCATCGGGCCAAACTCTTGTCGAGCCCAATTCTCTATTGATTCCTTAAATTCGCTAAACGTCATCGGTTGTGCCCTTCCCGTTCCCAATCAGAGTAGAATTCACGGGCGAGATCGAGTAGTGTATCGATTCTTTCGCTGCGCCCGCGCCGTCTACTCCGCGCGGATTCGTCTTTGCCCGACAACAGCAAGGACAATTCACGCAAATCTATATCCGTGCAAAGCGGAATCGGAAACACCTGTAACCCCTCAGCCAAAAGCTGCGCAACAGCGCTATGAAGTCTGTCGATGTCGCAGCCTCTTTCAAATCGGCCGGTCTCGTTCGAGCGCTGCTCAAGTAGTTCCAATACTTCTTCTACCGGGACGGTCTTCCACTCAAACACGTCTTAGCTTCTCCCTCGGCCGCGTTGGCGGGCTCGCACTCTGACCTGCTCGGCTAATCTCTTGGCTCGATCGTTATCGTGCGCTTGTAGGGGGGCGATGGCGAAGCCAGCTCGCCGCGCTTCAGCAGCGGCCCGAGCGCGGAACTCAGGAGAGCCAGAGATGTGCAACATAGTCCACCCCTTGAGTTTAGCAACTGCGAGCATTGCGGTAATCTCAGCGTCGTTGCCATTGTGAGCGGAGATACTACTCCCCAAGTCGGTAAAGCCGCCTCGCGAGTTTGTGAAAACGACACCGGCGTCGGTTTTCTCGATCTTCCAATATCGCGCAAGCTCTGAGCCGTAAAGTTCCGCCCCGTACTCGCGTGTCAGAAAATCTTCACGGGCTCGCAGCCAATCAGGAGCACCGAAGCGTTTGGGGGCTGGGGCTATCAAGTTCGGCAATTGGATAAGCCGAAGGGCATCCTCAGCGGCCGTCGCAATTTCGCGGGCCTCTTCCAGCGCTCGATTTGCCTTGCGAATCCTCCGGTTCATCTCACCCCTCCGCGTCTTGACGTCTCGCTCTTCCATGTGCTCTGCGGGCCCGAGGTGAACCGCCGGCACCGCGTCTATCCCTCTCGCCTCGTTTGACTTTCGGCTTACCCGGTTGTCAACGCCCTTCCGGCACAATGCGTCATTAACCGCCGCCTCCCACGCCTGGCGTAAGCGTTCGGTGCTACCCTTGGTCGAAGTGTTCATTACCCGCTTTCCAGTCACGAAGTCGCGGTCTCTAAACACTATGTGGGCGTGCGGGTTCTCCTCATCTTCCCCTATGTCGTGGATCGCTGCAAACCAGGGGACACGATTGTCGGACATGCCGGACGCAAATTCTCTGATCAGCTCAATACGGTCTCGGCGAGAAAGTTCGAGCGGAAGCGCAACGCATACCTTATCAACGACGCGCGCGTTCACTCGGTCCGACGTTTCGCAATCGGACATCCACCAGAGCAGCGATTTTCTCGATAACGCGATGCCGTCCGGAACCTCTCCGACAATTACACTGCAAGCGGACTCACGCGTAATGTAGCGGGTATGCGCGCGAGCCGTTCCAGGCACATGCGTGCTACGACCGATTGTCCCGTGGTGCAGATGATAGATCGCCATAGTAAAACTATACGTCTATTTTACCGCACGGGTTTGGGATCCCCAAACCCATAAGTGCGCACTCCGCTATCGCTTCGTGCTTCGGTTCCGCAATTTGGCAACGGGCTCGGTCTTAGGTAGACTAAACGCGAAATGGATACGCCCACAAAACGAAAACCACTTGGCGAAAGACTTGCCTCAGCTCAAGAGCGCGTTGACGACGCTCGCAAAGCCGCAAAAGCCGCGCAGGCCCGAGTGAGCGCGCTCCGTCGTGAATTATCAAAGACCGAACGTCGAAAGCGAACGCATCAACTGATTCGAATGGGCGGAATTCTTTCATCTCTGGGGGTGGAGACCCCGGAGGAGGTCGACAAGCTGATCGGCTTCCTGCGCACCTGGGTGGTCACCGATATGGCGAGCGGTTCTAAAATCGCCGTCATTGACGATGCGCTTCGCAAGCTCCAAGCAAGCCGCACGACTTAGGTCTATTCGTATTTCAGACCTTCGTGCTTCAGGCTTGTGAGATACTCCAAGCGACGAGGGTTATCGTACTCGGCGAGCTTTTCATGCTGCTCCTGGGTCATAACCCAACCTGGGCTAAAGATGATCGTCCCGTTCTTACCGAAGTCGTCCGTGTTGAGGCTCTGAATCCACATACAGGCCTCCTCGATGACGCCGTTCGCTTCTGCCTTGCGAACGATTGTCGCAATCATCGCCATCAAGCGATAATCGCTAGAAAACGTGATGTACTCCTCGCCGAAGCAGTAGCGCTCGGAGCCCATTCCAAAATGCCCATCGAGTGTGCTTGCAGCCTGCTTAAGCGCTCGCTGCAACCCCTGGGACATAATTGTCAGCTCCGGCTTCTGCGAAAAGCGCCATTCCGCGCTAAGTTTACCAGTTTTCGAGTGGTTGGTCTGCATTGTCTTCGCTGCCTTCCTTGGTTACGGTTTGTTGTTGTTGTTGGCGCGCCTCGGTACGCTCTCGGGCCTTCTTGCTTTCGCGCTCGCTGACGCGTTGACGAGTGTCGCCATATACCGCGTCAAACGTATCGAGCCTCGACCAATGCGAATCTACGCGTCGCCGCGTCCGTTTGTTTGCGCGAATTTTTGAGGTGGCCACATCTACAAGCGCAGCGCGCTCGCGTTCGGTTAGTACGCGTCGGCCTCCAGGAACCTCGGTTGCTATGATTGAGTAGAGGCCGGGCACGCCGTCGATCTTGCGGTTTGGTCGAGGCCGTCCGCTGTCATGAACGACTAACATGCCCAATTCTTCTGCGTACCGAATACCGCGAAAGACCTGGTTGCGCACGGTGCGTTCGTTCGCATTATGTTCGCTACCCAAGAGCTTCGCGATGCGTGCGTGGTCGATTACAACCGCGAAGGCCGGTATGCGCTTCTGCTTCGCGTAGTCAGCGATTGCGGCAACTACCTGCTCGGCTCTCTTAGCGCCGTCAGGACGAATGATGCCGCGCTTTTCTGCAGCGGTAGAGCGTCTAATATTAGACTTAGTAGAATCATCTTGATCGCTAGGATGCGCAGCAGAGAATTCCGCAGCGTTAGAGATTGCCTCGCCTTGCTCGGCGAGGTACGCACCAGAAGCGATTTCTGCAGCGTTAGAAGCGGTGTTTTCTGCTTGTCGACACCCCCGGTCACCCTCCCCTTCGCCGACGGCTTCTAACGCTGCAGAAACGTCAGCCCCAGCAGATGCCATTAGCGGGCACCTCCCGATGAGTGCGCGTCGATCCATGCTTTGAGCGAATCAGGGTGTATTCTGACGGCGCTACGGCGGCTTAGACGAAAGATCTTCAGCTGACCGGAGCGATAGGCGCGCTTAATCGAAAAAGCGTGCACGCGCGCAATACGAGCCGCTTCCGCAATTGTGAGGAGTTGTTCTTGTCCCACGCTATACCAAGCCGGGACCATCACCCACAGAGCGGGGTGAGGATCAAAACTCTTTCGGAATTCTGATGTGCTCCAACCGGGATTCGAACCCATACCTACCCGCCGTTGTAGCGAGCCGTCCTAACCGTTAGACGATGGAACTCCCAATTAGTATACGGGGTGCTGTCAATTACCCCGTCCGAGCCGAGAGTACGCAGCGAGGATCGAAGTCGATTTGCGGATCGTTCCTCATCGATGTTAGGATCGACCGCAATTCCGAATGCGACGGCAAGGCGGTAAGCGTGGCTCGTAGTAAGGGCGAAGGTTCGACGGTCAAACAACGCAAGGACGGGCGCTTCGTTTGCCATGTGACGATTGCCGGTAAAAGGACATTCTTCTACGGGCAGTCACGTAAAGACGCAGGCGACAAGATGAGGGCGTTCTTATCCTCTCCAGTCGCCGCCAATCCGAAGAAATTCGACGGGCACAGAACGATCAACGAACTTCTCGATAGTTGGCTTGCTCGCAAGAAGAAAGCCATCAAAGACCGGACCTACGGCAGCTATGAATCCGTCGTTCGACTTCACATAAAACCCGCGCTCGGTGAACTCGACCCTGCGAAGCTCACGGCTCGGCATGTCGTGGCGTTGCTCGACGCTTTAGAGCACACCGTCAAAGCCGGGCGGAAAGATGACTCGACCGATATGATTGGGCCGCGTACTGGGCAGATCGTTTACACCACGCTCTCGCAAGCATTTCGAATTCTTAATCCCTGCCTGATGCTCACCGTTCCGAAGCCGAAGGGGGAGAAAATGGAGATTCAGCCGTGGGATGGGGAACAGGCAAGAACGTTTCTACTGCACGTCGATGCCGTCAATGACGCCGCTGCCGCGCTGTATCGGCTGGCCCTCACGACGGGGATGCGCAAAGGCGAGATGCTTGCCCTCACGGTGAACGATCTCAACTTCAAGAACGGCGAAGTTCGTATCACCAAGACCTGGAACGAGAAAATGCTGAAAGCCACGTCGCCTAAGACCAAATCCTCGCGGCGAACCATCATCATGCCCGAGCGCACTCGGCAAGCACTTCGAGCGTACATCATGCAGGTCGGCGTCCGGGGTGACTCTCGCATCTTCACCCTCGAGCCTCGGAACCTCACCAAGAGCATGCACAAGGCGATGGAAGCGGCGAAGGTGCCCAAGATCCGGTTCCATGATCTAAGGCACTCCTACGCGACCGTAGCCCTCGCCGCCGGGGTGAACGTGAAGGTCATCTCGCTAAGCCTTGGCCATGCCAGTGTGAAGATCACTCTCGACACTTACGCGCACGTCTTGCCGGGTCAATCCGAGGCCGCAGCCGAGAAGATTGACGCCGCAATCGGCTAGCCTTCTCCGGGTCGAAAAAGTGTAGAGAGCCCGGTCGAAGACCGGGCTCTTTTTCGAATGGCTCCCGGTGCTGGACTCGAACCAGCGACCCATTGATTAACAGTCAATTGCTCTACCAACTGAGCTAACCGGGACCGTTTTTCCCAAAGGGAGTCGGAAAGGGAGTGGGCCTTTCCGAAACACCGCAATTATACGGCGCTTTCCCGCCAGCGCCCGCTGATTAACAGTCAACTGCTCTACCAACTGAGCTAACCGGGATCGGGGTACTGCGGGATTCTACTGGATAGTGGTATCCAGGCGCAAGCGGACTTCCCTCTCCCGGTTGTAGCGTCGCTCAGTAGCGCGCGATGGGCAGATTGTCGTAGTGCGGGTGCGCGTAGACAGTGGCGATGATCTTGAGCTGCGGCGGGGCGATCGCGGCGGACAGGGCTTCCGTTCCGGCATAGGCGACGAAGGCGGCGACGGCGAGGCTGACGAGGAAGCGGCGGACCATTTTTCGGCATCTCCTAACGAATTAGTTGATGCCTTTACGATACTCCGCCGGCCCATGACTGTCAACTAAAGAATTAATTAAAGCCGTGTGCCAGGAGCGTGGCAAAAAACGGGATGCAGGCCACGAGCGCCGCTTCCAGGCCGAGCAGCACCCACATGGCGGTATAGCCGCGGTCATCCACCACGATCGCGCCGGCCGCGTCGGCCCGGCCGCGCAGACGCAAAAAGTGGAGCGTCGGCGGCAGCGAGAGCACCGCGACGGTCGCAAAGAGCCCCATCTTCGTCCAGAAGATCGGGTTGTGCAGGTAAAACGCCGGCCCTTTCAGCCCCCAAACGACGCGCGCTACGCCGCTCAGAATCACCAGACCGGCGCTTGCTCCGTAAAACGAGTCGATGCGCTGCAGCTGGCGCAAGCGCCCGAGATCCATCTTCCGGCGATAGAGCACGAATTCCGCGACGAGCGCGCTCACGAGCATGAAGATGCACAGAAAATGCAGCCATGCCAGCAACACGTCGCGTATCATGCGAGATTATTGATTGGTCTGCGTCGGCGCCTGACGGCGAATCGTCACGGTCTGGTTCAAGGTAATCTGCACGTTCGATCCCGACGGCAACTGGAAGTTCGCCTTACTGTTCACGCCGTAGAGGAAACCGCCGACCGCGCCGACGACGCCGCCTCCGCCGATGTGGAAGAGCGTCTTTCCGAGTGCGTTGCCGAGCAGCATACCGCCGAGCGTCGTCAACGCGACCTTTGCGCCGTTCTTGTGTTCTTCTTTGCGTGAATCTTGGGTCATCGTGGCCGAGATATCGACCGTGCTGCCGTCCGCCAAACGCAGGTAATCGAACTGCAAGCCGATTGCCGGCTTGCGCCCCTGGCCCGCCGGGGTCACGCTCGTTATTTCGCCCGCGATGATCGCGCCTTGAAAGGCCGGATTACCGCTCGGGTACGGCGGTACCACGTCCATGACGAAGCGGTCGCCGACGTGCACTTTGCCCGAGTCGATCGTCGTGCGCATGCGCGCGTTGATCTGTGCGCCCTGGTAGAGCGTGAGATCTTCCTGCGCCGATGCAAGGAGTGTGTTCGCAGCAAACGCGACGGCCATCGCAAGCGCCGTCAATCCATATCGAAGGTTCATCTATACTCCTTTTACCTTCAAACGGGAGAACCCCGCGGGCTGGTTCCGAGGGGTTGCTTTTCTAAGGAGTTTGTAAATCGCTCGCCAGTTCGATCGTCACGGGGCTGCCTGCTTTTGCAACCAGCGGGCGGCCCGTCCGCGATGCGTACGCGATCCCGCCCGTCTGCGCGGTGGACGTGTTTCTCGGGCCGAGCTGCGTCTCCCATACGATCGACGAGCTAGGCGGCGCTCCCGGAATCTTCGGAGGCGGCATCGCGCCCGGTGTGCTCGTCGTGTGCTGGACGACGTTGGCCGAGACGACGAAGCCGCGGAACTGGGTGCTCGTGTGATCCAAGAACGTGATCTTGTCGAACAGAAAGGCGATCTCGGCGGGCTCGATGCCGTGCGGTTGAATCACGCGCGTGACGTGCCCTTGAATCACCGCGCCGTAGAGCGACGGCTGCGCGTCGTCGTCGACGCGCAGAATGAATTCGTCACCGCGTTTGGCCGTGCTCGAGTCTACCGTCGTTCCCAGCACGCACATGATGCGCGTGTGCGCCTTGATGGTCGTCGAGGTCGTCGTCGTGGTGATGGCCACGACGACCGCCGCGAGTGCGGCCAGCAGGTTCACTGCGCGAAATTCGGGACGCGCAACGCCTCGCCGGTAAAACCGGTCGCGCTGCGGAGTGCCTCGACCTTATCGAGCCGTTCCCACGGCAGATCGAGGTCGGGGCGCCCAAAATGTCCGTATGCGGCAGTCTGCCTATAAATCGGCCGCCGCAGATTGAGGTAGTGAATGATCGCGGCCGGACGCAGATCGAAGACCTGCGTGACCGCCTTCGCGATCGATTCTTCCGCGAGTTTCGCCGTGCCGAAGGTTTCGACGAGCACGCTCACCGGTTCGGCAACGCCGATCGCATATGCGACCTGCACCTCGCAGCGGTCCGCGAGTCCGGCCGCGACGACGTTCTTTGCGACCCAACGCGCAGCGTAGGCCGCGGAGCGATCCACCTTCGTCGGATCCTTGCCCGAGAAAGCGCCGCCGCCGTGGCGAGCCATGCCGCCGTAGGTGTCGGCGATGATCTTGCGTCCGGTGAGGCCCGCGTCGCCTTTGGGTCCGCCGATGACGAAGCGTCCGGTCGGGTTGACGTAGACGCGCGTGTTCGCATCGAACATGCTGCCCGGAATCACGTGACGGATGATCTTTTCGGTCACTTCTTGGCGAATGACTTCGAGCGCGATATCGGGGTCGTGCTGCGTCGAGATCACGACCGCCTCGACGCGGACCGGACGGTCGCCGTCGTACTCGACCGTCACTTGCGATTTGCCGTCGGGACGAAGGTAGGGAATATCGCCGTTCTTGCGCAGCGCTGCGAGATGCCGCGTGAGGTTGTGCGCAAGCGTGATCGGCAGGGGCATGAGCTCCGACGTCTCGCGGCAGGCGTAGCCGAACATCATGCCTTGATCGCCGGCGCCGGTCTGCTCGAACTCCTCGTCCTTGCCGCCCCGGGCCTCCAGCGATTTGTCTACGCCCATCGCAATGTCGGGCGACTGCTCGTCGATCGAGACGCTGACGCCGCAGGTCTCTGCGTCGAAGCCGACCGCCGACTTGGTGTAACCGATGTCGTGAATCGTCTGGCGGACGATGCGCGGAATATCGATGTACGTCTTGGTCGTCACCTCACCGGCGATATGAATCTGACCGGTGATCGCGAACGTTTCGACCGCGACGCGTGAATATGGATCGTCGGCGAGCAGCGCATCGAGCACCGCATCGGAGATCTGATCGGCGACTTTGTCGGGATGCCCCTCGGTCACCGACTCCGAGGTAAAAAGCCTGCGATAATCGCTCATCTCAGGTGCCCTCCGACCACGACGCCATGTACTTCACTTGCTCGGGTGTGAGCGTGTCGATCTCGACGCCCATCGACGAGAGCTTCAGCTTCGCCACCTCTTCGTCGATCTCGGTCGGCACGTCGTAGACGTGCTTCTTCATCTTCTCGTGATGCTTCGCGAGATGCCCCGCCGCCATCGCCTGATTGGCGAACGACATATCCATAACCGCCGCCGGATGTCCCTCGCCCGCGGCAAGATTGACGAGACGGCCGTCGGCGAGAATGCAGACCTTGCGCCCGTCGTGGAACTCGTACTGCTCAACGAACGCGCGCGGATAGTTCACGCCCTTTGCCAGCCGTTTGATGCCTTCGAGATCGAGCTCGTCGTTGAAGTGTCCCGAGTTACAGACGATCGCGCCGTCTTTCATCAAGTGGAAGTGCTCTTCGCGAATGACGTGATAGTTGCCGGTCACGGTAACGAACACGTCGCCGATCTTCGCCGCGTCGGTCATCGGCATGACGCGGTAGCCGTCCATCACTGCTTCGATCGCCTTACGCGGGTCGACTTCAGTGACGACGACGTGTGCGCCCATCCCCGCGGCGCGCGACGCGACGCCGCGTCCGCACCAGCCGTAGCCGACCACGACGACCGTACGCCCCGCGAGCAGCACGTTGGTCGCGCGCACGATGCCGTCAAGCGTCGACTGGCCCGTGCCGTAACGGTTGTCGAACATATGCTTGGTCAGTGCGTTGTTCACGGCGATGACCGGATACGGCAGCACGCCGTCCTTCTCCATCGCCTTCAAGCGGATCACGCCGGTCGTCGTCTCTTCACAGCCGCCGATCATCTCTTTGAGCAAGTGATTGTGCTTGGTGAAGATCGTCGTCACCAGGTCGCAGCCGTCGTCCATCGACATGTGCGGCTTGGTCGCGATCACGGATTCGATGTGCGAATAATAGGTCGCGTTGTCCTCACCTTTGATCGCGTAGGTCGGGATGCCGTACTCGCACAGGGCTGCCGCGACGTCGTCTTGCGTCGAAAGCGGGTTGCTCGCGCAGAGCGCGATCTCCGCGCCGCCGGCTTGCAGCGCCAGCATCAGATTCGCGGTTTCGGTCGTGACGTGCAGACACGCACCGATACGCACGCCGCGCAGCGGTTTTTCGACCTCAAAGCGGTCGCGAATTTGGGCGAGCACCGGCATGTATGCACCGGCCCACGCAATGCGCGAGCGGCCGGCCTCCGCCAGGCTACGGTCTTTGACGTCGCCGGCAAGCTTTTCCGAGACGGGCACGATGGGACTCCTATACGTCGGTGAGGATGGGATGTGAGGGGGAGCTTTTCGAGCCCGGCGCGGAAAGCCCCCGGCGTGGAAACGCTCTCCGATTATTTAGCACAGCTTGCCAGCGAATGGCCAACCCCCGGCGGCGGGAGCGCTGCGACGATGGTCGCAGCCGCTGGCGCCTCGCTCGTGGCGATGGTCGCGCGCATCTGCTCGACCAATCCCAAATATGCCGCGCAGCACGACCTCGCGCTCGAGCTGGTCGGCCAGGCCGACGCCCTGCGCGAAGAGTTTCTCCACGCGCGCGAACGGGACGAAGCCGCCTTCGACCGGGTGGTAGCGGCAACGGCCATGCCCAAACGAACCGAGACCGAGAAGCTGGCGCGCCGGCACGCCCTCGATCTGGCGCTCGCGCACGCCGCGGCCGAGCCCCTGGCGGTCGCACAGAACGCGCTCGAAGTGCTTCGCATGGCCGAGCGCGCGCTCGACCTCAACAACAAAAACCTCGTAAGCGACATCGGCTGCGCAGCGGAGTTCGCGTACGCGGCGCTCGCCGCGTGCGCGTATAACGTGCGCATCAATCATCGCTTCATGCACGACGCTCCCGCGATCGAAGCGCAGCGTGACGCACTCGAACGCTACGAGCGCGACGCGAACGCGCTGCTCGAACGCGTGCGGCGCAGCGTACGAGCCGGCCTCGCACCGCGGGCGTGAACGCCGTCTCCGTCCGCGTCGCCGACCCCGCCGCCGACGCCGCAGCGTGCGCCTCGATCTATGCTCCGTTCGTCCGCGAGACGCACGTCTCGTTCGAAATCGAACCGCCGAGCGCAACCGAGATGGAAGCGCGCATGCGCGCCGTGCTCGCCTGGACGCCGTGGCTCGTCGCTCAGGAGGACGACGCCGTCCTCGGCTACGCGTACGGGTCGCGACATCGCGAACGCGCGGGCTACCGGTGGTCGGTCGACGTGAGCGTCTATCTCGACCCGAAGGCGCACGGACGGGGTATCGGGCGCGCCCTCTATGGCGCGCTGATCCCGATCCTGCAGCGCCAGGGATTCTATCGCGCCTACGCCGGCATCGGACTGCCGAATGACGCGAGCGTCGGCATCCACCGTTCGTTCGGCTTCGAACCGGTCGGCGTGTATCGCCGCGTCGGCTGGAAGCTCGGTGTGTGGACCGACGTGCTCTGGATGGGACGCGACCTGCGCGACGACGGCGACGAGAGCGCTCCGCCAGGTGAACCGATTCCCTTCGCGGATTTGGAGAAGCATGCCTAAAGTCGACTTGCGTTCGACGCTCCTCACCAGCGCCGCACTCGCCCTGCTCTTTGCGGTGTGGTACGCGCGGCTGACTGCAACCGACGTGCAGTTTGGCGACGGTCCGGAGCTCACGCTGGCCGCAGCAACGAACGGCGTCGCGCATCCGCCGGGCTATCCGCTCTGGATCGTGCTCGCGCACGCGTTCACGCTCTTGCCGTTCGGCACGATCCCGTTCCGCGTCGGTCTTTTTTCCGCGCTCTGCCACGCGCTGACGGTCGGCTTCGTCTGCGCCGGCGGAATTTTGCTCACGCGCAATCTCTTCGCCGGGCTCTTTGCCGGAACGGTACTCGGCGCGACGCCGCTCTTCGTTACCTGGTCGCTGCAACCCGAAGTCTTTCCGCTCAACGACCTCCTCACCGCCGCGATCACGTTGTGCGTGCTGCTCCTCATCACGCAAACCGGGCGATGGTGGCTCTTCGTCGTTTCGTGTGCGCTGCTCGGATTGGGGCTTGCCAACCAGCAGACCATCGTCGCCTTTCTACCGCTGCTGCTCTACGTGCTCTGGTATAAACGGTGGGAGCTCCCGCCTCGCGCGCAGCGCTTTACCATCGGCCTCCTTGCGGTTGCATCGCTGCTGCTGGGATTTCTCGTGCCGTACGCCCACACGCTGCTCGCGTCGCAGCGCGCACTGCCGTGGCCGTATCAAACGGCGCACAACCTCGGGCAGCTCTTCGCGCTGATCACGCGCAAGGAATTTGGAGCGGGGAATCTGGTGCCGTCCGCCGCGCTTCAAGGCGGCACGTTTGCCGACCGCTTGCGCGTAACCGCCGTCGCGCTCTGGCCGCTCTGGCCGGTCGTCGTACTCGGCGCGATTCTCACCGACAACATGAAGCTGCGCCTGTGGATTCCGGCGATATGGGGCGCGGCCGTCGCGATCGCGTTCGCGGCCGTCGCGAATATCAACGTGCAGAGCGACCTGCTCGCCTCGGTCTTCATGCGCTTCATGCTGCAGCCGCTCGTGATGCTCGCCCCGTGGGCGGCGCTTGCGCTCAGTGGATGCCTACGGCTGCTGCAGAAGCGGCCCCGCCTGGCAAGCATCGCCGGCGGCACGCTCTGTGCGATCGTGCTCGTCGCCGGACTCGCGTCCGCGCAAACGCTCTCGCTGCGCGGCCGTCACGACGTCCGCACGTTCGTGAACGACGTCTTTGCAACGGTACCGCACGGTGCGACGCTGCTCGTTTGGGACGATCTCTACTTCGGAACGATTCCCTACTTTCAAAACGTCGAAGGGCTGCGTCCCGACGTGACCTTCGTCGTGATACCGCTGCTCTTTCACCATGCCACGCCCGACTACGCCGCAATGTTAGAGCAACGCGGCCTCGCCCTCGACGATGTGGCCGATACCACGAGCGGCGTCGACGCGCGTGACGCACTCGCGCGCGCGAACCCGTCGCGAACCCTCTACGTCGGCGGATGGGGCCCGATCACGGATCCGGCGGCGTACGCCGTCGCAAAGATGGGACTGACCGGCGTGCTGAGCAAACACGCGAGCGCGCCCGAACTGGCGGCACTCTACCGGCGCAGCGCGGCGGTGATGTCCGCGCCGGGCTACGGCGAGGTCACGATCGATCCCGCAACGACGCGCGGCTGGGGCATCGCGCTTGCGGGCCAGTACGGCATGGCGTTCTTCAGCATGGGCAATTACGCAAAGAGCATCGGCGATAAAGCGGCAGCGCACGCGTGGTACACGCGCGCGCTGCACTTCATGCCGGACGACCCCACGATCAAGAGCGCGCTGCAATCGCTGCCTTGAGCCCCGCCTCGGCTTTCGCCGCTTCGGCGCTCAGCCGGTCGTATACGTCGTACTCGGCTGCGGTGGGATGCACGTATCCGGTGTCGACCTCGTTGCCCAGATAGGCGATGAAGTCGCGCAGCCGCGATTCGTAGAGCAGCGCACCTTCATCCGCTTGCGGATGGACGATATCGACCACGGCCGCGATCGCCGCATCGAGCCGCTTGGCAGCCGGACTTCCCGCCGCAACCTTCGCGCGCGCGGCGATCGCCGCATTTACCGTGCGATCGAGCGAGTCGAGCGTCGCATGGATCTTCAAACCGAGATCGCGCCGAGCAGCGAGATCCGCCGGCGTTGCTTTCGAGCGCGGATCGAGGGAGAGCACGAGCGGTTGAGAAACCTGCGCGCCGCCGTAAGCGAGCGTGACGGTGTAGCTTCCGGGCACGATCTGCGGACCGGCCAGCGAGTCCTCGAGTCCTCCGCCGGAGCCCGAGGGCTCGAAGCCGGTGACTTCCACCGCTGAGGGATAACGCAGATCCCACTGAAAGACGTTCATGCCCGGTGCGATGCCGGTGAGGCGTTGGTACGCGCGCGCGGCGTCTTCGGTCGGATGATACTTGTCGGTAGGCGGTTCGATCTTTTCGCCGGTCTTGCGATGCAGCGTGAAAGAACGAACGACGTCGCCGGCGCTGTCTTTGAAGGTGAGCGTAACCGGCGTCTTACCGTCATACGATGACGGGATGTAAAAGATCACCGTCGCGCCGAACGGCGGATTCTCTCCGTTACCGGCAGCGTTCGGGTTGCCGCCGAAGTAGCCGAATCCGTAGGCGTGCGTGAGCCACGCGCGCTGCGGCGCGTAAAGGAATGCGCCCTTCGCGTTTGCGGGCGCGGGTTTCGTGAGCTGCTCGAGCAGCGTCAGGTTGTCGAGCACCCACATCGAGCGGCCGTGCGTCGCGATGACGACCTTGCCTTCGCGCGCATCGATCGCGATGTCGCGCACTTGCACCGGCGGCAGATTCAGCGCGAGCGGCTGCCAGTGCGCCGCGCCGTCGAAGCTAACGTAGACGGTGCTCTTTGTCGTGAGGAAAAAGAGATTCGGTGCGTCGGGATCCTGACGCACGGTGTAGACGTAGTCGTCCTGCGGGATGCCCTGCGAAATCGGCGTCCAGCTCTTTCCGAAGTCCGTCGTTTCGAAAACGTAGGGACGGAAATCATCCCATTGATAGCTCGAAGCCGTGAGATACGCGGTGCCCCTTGCGGTGTGCGAAGGTTCGATCGACGTGATCTCCGTCCAGTGCGGAAGCGCCGGCGGGGTGATGTCGCTCCACGTCGCCCCGTGATTGGTGGTGACGTGTACGAGCCCGTCGGCCGATCCTGCCCAGAGTTCATCTCCATCGAGCGGCGAGACCGCGAGAGCGGAGATATTCGGAAAGACCTCGGCGCTCGACGCGTCGTAGTCGATCGGCCCGCCGCTCGGTCCTTCGGTCTTCGGATCGTTGCGCGTGAGGTCGGGGCTGATCTTCTTCCACGTCTGGCCGTAGTCGGTGCTGCTCAGCACGAACTGCGCGCCGACGAGGAGCTCCTTCGGATTGACCGGCGAGAAGAGAATCGGATGCGTCCACGCGAGGCGCTCCTCCAGTTCGCCCGAGCTTGCGCCTTCGCGATACAGCGGATAGGGACTCACGCTGCTGAACTCGTTGAGCGACGCGTCGTACTTCATCATGATGCTGAAGTACCCGCTGCCGTAGTCGACGTTGGTGTTGCCGGGCTGCGGCGCGATGAAGGTGCTCTCGCCGAGCGCGGTTCGCTGCCAGTCGCTGGTGAGTATCGAACCGTTCGCCGAGGCGCTCGGCCCGACGAACGAGCCCTCGTCCTGCTGCGCGCCGTAGATGTTGAAAGGAAACGCGTCATCGAGGGCAACGTGGTAGAACTGCGCGGTCAGCTGGTTGTGTTCGGTGCTCCACGTCTTCGCGCCGTCGGTCGAAACCGTTGCGCCGCCGTCATTGCCTTCGAGGATGATCTTCGGGTCGTGCGGATCGATCCAAACGATATGATTGTCGCCGTGCGGCGGACGCAACAGCGTGAAGTTCTTGCCGCCGTCATGCGAGATGAAGAAGCGCGCGTTCGGAACGTAGACCGTGTTCGGGTCGGTCGGGTCGGCATAGATCGCCATGTAGTAAAAGGCGCGCTGCCGCATCTCCATACTGTCGTTGACGCGCTTCCAGTGCGCGCCCCCGTCTTCGGAGCGGAAGATGCCGCCTTCTTTGGCCTGCACGATCGCATACACGATCTTCGGATCGCTCGCAGCGATGCTCACGCCCATGCGGCCGAGCAGACCGGTCGCGAAACCGGGATTCGTCGAGATCTTGTCCCAGTGCGTGCCGCCGTCGGTGGTCTTGTAGAGACCGCTGCCCGGGCCGCCGCTGATCAAGATTCCCGGATTGCGCTGCGCCTGCCACATCGCGGCATAGAGTGTCTTCGGATGCGAGGGATCCATCACGAGATCGATCGCGCCGGTGCCGCCGTCGACGTAGAGAATCTTGCTCCAGTGCGCGCCGCCGTCGGTCGACTTGAAAACGCCGCGCTCGGGGTTACTCGCAAACACATGACCCATCGACGCCGCGTACACGACGTTTGCGTCGTGCGGATCGACGACGATCTTCGCGATCGTGTGCGTGTCCTTCAATCCGGAGTATTGCCACGTCTCGCCGCCGTCGGTCGTCTTGTAGACGCCGTCACCGGTAACGAACGTATTGCGAATGTCGGCCTCGCCGGTGCCGGCATAGATGACCTTGGGATTCGACGGCGCAACGGCGATCGCGCCGATGCTATTGGAGCCCTTGAGTTTGCCGTCGGTGATATTCGTCCAGGTGATCCCGTAATTCGTCGAGCGCCACACGCCGCCGTCGACGCCGCCGAAGTAAAACGTGAACGGATTACCCGGAACCGCGTCGACCGCAACCGAGCGGCCGCCGATGCCGGGGCCGACGTTGCGCCAATGCAACGCGCTCAATACGGTCTGCGTCGCTGGTGCGGTTGTTTGCGCGCTGGCCGGCAGCGCGAAAATCGCAAGCGTTGCTGCGATCACGGCAAGGCCCTTTGATCTCATTACAAGACCATTGTCAGAAATGCGTCGATATCCTCGCGCGCAACCTCCATACCGACGCCCCGCGTATGATAACGTATGTCATGAAAATCGGCACCGGCCGTCATCACGAGCCCGTAGCGCTTCGCGACAGCGCGAAAAATCTCGACATCTTCCGCATCGTGTAAGGGGTAAAAGACTTCGAGCCCCTGCAAGCCCTTGGGTGCCAGTTCATCGATGAGTGCGCGGTCTTTCAAGCGGCCGGGATGTGCGAGAACCGGCACGCCTCCCGCGTCCGCAATGTGCTCGATCGCTTCTTGCGGCGTGATATGCAGCGAAGGCACGTAGCCGGGCATGCCGCTACGCAAGAGATGACGGAATGCGTACTCGATGTCGGGGACCATGCCTTTGGCAATCAGCGCTTTCGCAACGTGCGGGCGGCCGATCGCCTTCGCATCCGGCGCCTCCCGCAAGACCTCTTCAAAGGTAATGCCGTAGCCGGCGCGCTGCAGTTGCTCCACCATCCGGTGCGCGCGCACGCGGCGCGCGTCGCGATTGCGCTCCAACATCGCGACGAGATCGGGCGCCTCGGGCGGCATGCCGTACCCGAGCACGTGCACCTCGTTGCCGCGATAGGTCGTGTTGATCTCGACGCCGGTAACGACGCTCGCGCCGGGCGGCGGCTCGAACTTTGCGTAGGCGCTCATGGTGTCGTGGTCGCTGATCGAGAAAATCTCGACCGCGCGCTCGCCCATGAAATCCGACAGCGCCTGCGGAGTGAGCGTGCCGTCGCTCTCGCAGGTGTGGCTGTGAAAGTCGACGATCACTTGCGCCGCTCGACCGTGAGCGCGATGCCGGTGCGCTCGTTCTCGCTGATCGCAACGGTAATGAACGAAGGAATACAGACCACGTCGATATCGCTGTCCTTGAGATAGCTGCGTGCGATGGCGACGGCTTTGATCGCCTGATTGATCGCGCCTGCACCGACGGCCTGGATCTCGGCGCTTTCACGCTCGCGCATTACGGCGGCGAGAGCGCCCGCCACGGCGTTGGGGTTGCTCTTGGCCGAGACCTTTAGCGTGCCCGGCGCCGGCGCGTGCGGTTCATCACTCATGCAATCCCCCGAAGGAAGACGCGCTTGATCTCGATCGCCCGTCCGTTCGACCGGTCGATTCGTACGACCGCCGCACAGAACTGCTTGGTTCCGCTCTTCTGCACGCTGAAGCGATCGGAGAGACCGGTGAGAAAGCGCTCGAGCACGGCTTCCTGCTCCATCCCGATCACGCCGTCGGTTGGGCCGGTCATGCCGACGTCGGTAATGTAGGCCGTCCCGCCGGGAAGAATCTGCTCGTCGGCGGTCTGCACGTGTGTGTGCGTTCCGAAGATCGCGGAAGCGCGCCCGTCGAGGAACCGGCCGAGCGCGACCTTCTCCGACGTCGCCTCGGCATGCACGTCGACGACGATCACCGGCGTCTGCGCGCGCAGATCTTCGATCAAGAGGTCGGCGCAGCGAAACGGATCGTCGACGGTCGGCATGAAGGTCCGCCCCATCACGTTGAGCACGCCGACCGTGGTGCCGTCCGCGACGAAGGTTCCGTGACCGCGTCCGGGGAGGCCCGGCGGATAGTTCGCCGGCCGCAGCACGCGATCGCTCGTCTCCAAGTACGTTTTGAAGTCGCGCTTATCGAAGATGTGATTGCCGCTGGTGATGAAATCGACGCCGGTCTCGAACAACTCGTCGGCAGTCTGCGCCGTCAATCCGAAACCGCCCGCGACGTTCTCGCCGTTGGCGATGCAGGCGTGAACGGCGTGCTGTTCGCGCACGAGCGCAAGACAACGCTTGAGCGTGTCGCGGCCGGGCGAGCCGACGACGTCCCCGATGAGTAAGAGGTTGAGAGATTCTAGCGGCGAGACGAAGCCTTCGCTTTCCGTTGCGTCTTCAAGAAGTAGACCAGCACCCGCGCTTCTTCGCGAAAGCCGACCAGACTCTTGGATTGCGCCGGGTCGCGCAGCGCCTCGACGGCGTAGAGCGCGGCTTCATCTTGTGCGGCCGGATCCGCGTCGAGATGATCCTCGGGCAGCGGATTGCGCACCAGCGCTTCGCGGTAGCGCTCGTTGAAAAGCGCGACGAGCAACTCGAGCTCTTCCTTTGAGAAGCTCTCGCTGTCGCGCGTGAGATGGACGAACGTCGTCGAGCGGTCGCTCTCGCACTCGACGCGCAGGATGGTTGCCTCATCCTTCACGAGCGAGAGATAGCCCGCGACGTGATCCGCGATCGCGTCGCCCAAAGCCGCCTGCGCGTTCCGGTCGAGCCGCGTGCGCAGTGCAAAGGTCAGCCGGACGCTGCCCTCGGCCGGCATCGAGCGAATCGAGGCCAGTTCGGGGAAGCGCACGAGCAGTGCGCAGACCAGGCTGACCGTGTCAGCATTCTCTAAGGGAAGACGGCTATTCATGATTGGGCCCACCTGATACGACGCGGCCTCCAGGCACCCCCTGCGGTCCGCGTAGAATGTGAACAATCGTGACGCTCCGGCAGTTGCCGGGAGTCGCCTTGCTTGGGTTGCTTGCCGCTCTGCTGGCTCACACAGCCGGCTACGGAGACAGCCACGAGGCCGGCGGCCCCTACCACCAGGCGATCGTGCTCCTCGCGCTCTGCGGCGCCGGGGGCTTCGTTGCTGCGCTGGGCGCCCTGACGTGGTCGGGTGCGCGACGCTGCGCCGACGGTTCGATCCTGGCGGCCGCGATGCGGCCGCTGATCCCGAGCATGCCCGCGATCGTCGCGAGCGCAGCCCTCTGGTTCACCGCTATCGAGCATATGGAACCGGCTCACGCTGACGCTCCCTCCCTTCTCATCGCGCTCTGCATCGTCGCGGCCGGCGCGTTCATCTCCATTGTCGCGCGCCGGCTGCTGCACGCAGTGGCCGCGATCGTCCTTGCGATTGCGGTGCGGCCGTTCGCGCGGCGCGCGCCGCAGTACCGCCGCCGCTTCGAGCAGCTCTCCTCTGTGCGCCGGATCGAATTCGTCTACCGGCGCTCCGGCCGCGCGCCGCCGATCGTGACGCTCCTTCCGCTTTAGCGTCACTACAAAATCTTCAGAGGAGTCCTCATGTCACGATTTATCGCGGCGATCGCTGCCGCGTGCATATTTCTTTCCACCGTACCCGCGCTAGCCGCAGCTACCGGTATCGTCCGCGGCGTCATCACGCAGGGCGGAACGCCGCAAGCGGGCGCGACGATCACGCTCGCCGGCGAAGGCTCGCTGTTCACTGCGAAAACGGAAAAAGACGGATCGTATTCCTTCGGAACGGTGCCCTTCGGGCATTACGTGTTGACCGCGCATGCCAGCGGCGCGACGGCTCGTTCGGCCGACGTCGACGTCCACTCGGATGCGGTCGCGGTAATCGACCTCGATCTGCTCAAGACGATCGCCGTCACGTCCGTGACCGCAACCGCCGGTGTCGGCGGTACGCCCGTCGGAAGCACGACGATCGATAAGAGCCAAATCCAGACCTCACCGGTGCGCGACAGCCTCGATCGTCTGATCGAAACGGTGCCCGGCGTCGTCCAATTCTCCTACAACGAACCGGTGATCAACGGCTTCCACGGCGTCACCTATCAGATCGACGGCGCGCCGCTGCCGCTTGCTACCACGTCGAACTTCGCAGAGATCATCGACCCGCGCTCGATCGACTCGATCGAAGTGTTGACCGGTGCGATTCCGGCCGAATACGGCGGCGACCGCATCGGCGGTGTCGTCAACATCATCACCGATCGCTTCGAAGACATTCCCGAAGGCACGTACGGCACGATCACCGGCGGAGCCGGCAGCCAATCGCAGATCGTCGGGCAGTTCGACACCGTCTCGCGCTTTGGGAACAACGAGCTCTTCGTGAGCGTCAACAATGCCTCCACCGGGCGCGGCATCGACGCCCCGACGCTCAACGCCGTGCACGACGACAGCTCGTCGAGCGACCAGTTCATTCGCTGGGTCTCCAAGCTCAACGATCGATCGACGATCGCGTTCGACTACGGCAATCAGTTCTCGCAATACCAGATCCCGATCAACCCCTGCGACCCGGCGACGCAAGGCGGCGTCGACGGTTGCGCGACGCTCAATCCCAACGATCCGATCTTCGACCTGCCGGGAACCGATGACGTGCAGCTCGAGTACGACCAATTCGCGAACCTGAACTTCACGCAGACCTCCAAGGACGGCAACAGCGTCTTCCAGCTCATTCCGTGGTACCGGTCGACACGCGTCAATTACGACGGCGATCTCGCTGCGGACGTGCAGGGCTACCAGCCGAACTTCAGCTGCGTGCCCTCCGGCGACCCGGACAATTATCCGGATTGCAATAGCGACGGCGTGACGCCGAACTATCTCAACAACGTCGGCCTCAATCAGGTCACCAACGCGAACTACCTGGGGCTACGCATCTCCGAACTGCATTCGAGCGAGCGGCATACCTGGAAGGTCGGCATCGACGCCAGCCGCGAGAACGCGACGGGTTCCGAGACCTTCGCTTGCTACTACGAGGACTGCGCCGTTCCGGTCACCGGCGCGACGGTCACCGGCCCGAGCCCGACCGGCTATTACGCCTATCCCCTGAGTTCGTCGCATGCCGGCTCGCAGATCGGCATCTACGCGCAAGACAAGTGGCTGATCTCGCAGCTCATCGATCTCGACTACGGCGTGCGCTACGATCACTCGACGGGCTACGTCGGCGGAGACATGATCGAGCCGCGCATCGGCCTCAACATCTCCGACGGCGGAAAGAACATCGTGCACTTCTTCTACGGGCGCTACTATGCCGCACCGTTGCTCGAAGACGTGCGCGGAGCCTGTTCGATCTTCGCGGCACAATCGGCCGAAGGAACCGGAAACGCGGGCTGCGCGACGACAACGCCCGCGTACGATCTGCAGCCCGAAAACGACAGCTACGTCGAGATGGGCATCCAACACACGTTCAACAGCCACCTCACCGGGTGGGCCAATCTCTTCGAGAAGAACGTGGTGAACGTGCTCGACACGACCGAATTGTTGAACACCCCGCTCTTCGCCGTCTACAACAACGCCATCGGACACAACCAGGGCCTGGAGATTCGTTTACAGGATCGCGACCGTTACGGCAACGATTGGTTCTTGACGTCGACGATCTCCGGTTCGTACGCCGGCGGCATCTCGGGTTCCACGTTCCTCTTCCCCGTCGACGTGAACGCCGGCCTTCCGATCTCCTCGCCGGCGCAGCTCTCGCTCGAAGATCACTCGCAGACGGTCGACTCGACCGCGGGTTATACCGCGCACTTTGGCGCGGATCACGCGTGGTTCGCGACGCTGCAAGGCGACTACGGAAGCGGCTTCCCGGTGCAGTTCCAAAACGTCAACGGTGCGAGCCTAAACGGAACGCTTCCCGCGCACACGACGCTCGATCTGAGCGCCGGACGCATCGTGCTCGCCGGTAAAGGTCCGCAATCGCAAGGGCTCGGCATCACGCTCGACGTGCTGAACCTGCTCAACCACCAATACGTTATCAAGGTGGCAAACGGGTTCAATACCACGCAGTTTGCGAACGGCCGCACGTTCTTGGTGCGTGTGACCGCACCGTTCTAAAGAAAGGGTGGACGACATGATCGATCGGATTCTACGCTGCGCGGCGGTCTTCGCGATCGCCGCGGGGCTCGCGCTTCCCGTGTGCGCTATGGACATGGGCAAGGGCGTAACCATGACGAAGGTGAGCGGTCCGTACAAGATCGAGCTTCAGCTCCTGCCTGCCGAACCGTTCTATACCAAGGCGCAATTCGACAAAGAGCATCCCAAGGATGGGATGCTCGTTGTCGGCGGTGCGGCGCCGGTGCGGATGGACGATCCCTCGCACCCCAATCATCATCTCATCGTGCACGTCTTCGACAAAACGACGGGCAAGGCGATCACGAACGCCAACGTGGCGATTCGCTATTCGTCGGGCGGCGCGGCGCACAGCCTGCCTATCGTCGAGATGCAGGCCATCGGGAAGGGTGCGCAGTCGACACACTACGGCAACAATCTCTACCTTCCCGATGGAAACTACACCATCACGGTTACGGTCGACGGAAACGCGTCGACGTTCACCGTGATGGCAATGTCCGGTTCGATGTAAATGCCCTAGGGTTTAGGGTTTGAACCGCACCCCTATGCTGAACGTGCGGGGCGCCGCGTAGTGGTTGCCCTGCGCGTTCAGCAGCGTTACGTAGTACCGATCGTTGAGCAGGTTCTGGATGTTGAATGTCAGCGCTGTCTTTGGACCGATCGCAATGCCCTTCTCCACATCGAACGTGATGTGCGGCGTTTCCGAGCAGAACAAGATTTGCGTCGGACAGACCGCCGAGGATAATCCGCTGCCGTACTCCTCGTCCATCGAGAACCATCCGCCGCGCAGGTCGCGTAACAGCACACCGCCGTTGACCGTCCAGATCTGCTCGTGGTCGGCCGGCGTGAAGCCGGTTGGTTGACCGTAGCACGGCGCGAGAAGCTGCGTTTCGCATCCGGCGTTCAAAGAGAGCAGGTGGGCGAATGCCACATATGCCCGTCCGCCACGCGGAAGCGGATGCGTGTAGTTGAGCGCCTCTTGCGAGATACGCCCGAGCACGTAGTTGATGTCTTGGTGCAACGCCGTCACCCCGACCTGCGTGTCGTCGATGAGATCATTGGCGTTTTTCTGCCAGACGCGGAAGCCCAGATCGCCGCTGCCTAGCGGGATGTGACCACCGAGCTCAAGATCCGTATCGCGCTCGGGTTTGAGATCGAACTGCGTCGGCGTCTGCGTGAGACAGCTTGAGAGAGGAGCACCTGTAGGCAGATTACACTGCAACGGGATGTTGAGCAGATACGCCGCCTGCGGGCCGACGTTCTCGAACGAGGGTGGTTCGAAGTACCGGCCGATGTAGGCATAGACGCTCGCCCGTGTTCCGTAGAAGCGTGTGAGCTTCAGACGCGGGCTGAATGAACCAAAGCCCTGGTCGAACGTCGTCGACTTGATGTTGAAGAAATCGTAGCGCATGCCGTAGTCCGCTTCCCACAGGGGCGAGAGGCGCCAGCTATCCTGCGCGTACGTCGAGTAGGTGTTGCCTACGTTCGGCGTGTCGTCGACGACCGTCGTCGGTGCGTCGGGTGTCGCCGGCGTGAGGAGCGGCGCAAGGAAGTTGTCGGGCTGCAGCGTGACCGCGTAATACTTATCGACGAGCGTACCATCCCAGGTCGCGCCGGCTTGGAACGTGTGGTTTCCGTAGGTGCGCGTAAAGTCGCTCTGCATGATGTAGTCGAATGAAGTGCGATTGTCGTTCAGCGAAACGGCACACGTTGTGGGCAGGTAGTTCGGATTTGGATTCATGGCGCAATCGGCCGATGTGCCGCCGTTGCCGTAGGGCGGCGGCGTGAGATTGATCGCTTCGCCGTAGGCAAAGTCGCCCGGCGCATCGCCGAAATCCTGGATGTTCGACGATTTGAAGGCCGGCCCGAATGACCACGAGCCGACATTGCCGATCGCGTGGTGGAACTGCGCCGAGAGGAACACGTCCTCTTGGTTCTCGTTGTCGTCGGTATTGGCCGGTTCGCCAAAGTCGACGTCGTTCGGAATCTGGAATGTGGCCGTGCTGTGAACGAACGTTACGTTCGTGTAGTCGTCTCCGCCGCTGGGGAGCGTGAAGCGCGCAAACTGATTCAGCGAGCTGGCCTCGTTGTGCGGCGAGTCGAAATCGGGTGGATCCAGCCCGCGATCCGTCTGCATACCGCTAAATGCGATGTCGTAGCCGCCGCCGCCGGAAAGCGGCGAATGGAATCCGATCGTCGAGTTCACCGTTCCATACGAACCGTAAGAGGTGTTGCCGTCGAAGCCGGCCGGTCCCGTCCCGGCCCGCGTCGAGATATTGAAAACCGAACCGAATTTCAGCCCATATTGCGCGGGATACGCGCCTTCGAGCAGATCGACATACGAGACGTCGTTCAGGTTGATCTCGCCGCCGATGTCGCGATTGAGCTCTTGGGGCAGCATGACGCCGTCGAGCTGAAAGTCGATGACTCCGTGATCGCCGTTCATGTGCACGACACCGTTGGCGCCGCGCGCGGCACCCGGCAATTGGATCATCATCTCCGAAAAGCTGTTATTGTATGGCATCTCGGTGAGCGTCGTGCTGTTGAGAACAACGTCACCGCCGCTCCCACGAACGGTACTTGCGGAACGAACGGCGACCTCCGCGATTTGCTTGAGCGCTCCCAGCGGAATCGTTATCGCGGCTCCGCCGATGGTCAAGTCGACGCGTGCCTCTCCTGCCGCCTTTGCGTATGAGGCGGAAAGCAAATACGATCCAAGTGTGAGCGGTGGAAAGCGGAAGTGACCGTCCGCATCGGTTTTCGTGCTCAACGTACGGTTGTTTCCGGCAGCCGTGACCACCGCGCCGGCAACAGGCTTACCGTCCTGCGTTACCGTTCCCGTGATGAAACCGCTTGGATTGCCCGCAAGCGAGGGTGCGGCCCACAAAAAGGTCAGAAGAACACATGCGAGGACCGCGCCAGAGCGGCGCAGCACGGAAAACTCAGACATTGAAGCTCCTAGGTTAGAAGGTGTACGTAGAAAGACGACAGGCCAGGAACGGAGGCGGTCGGTTCCCCCGCGTCGGGACAAAGGCAAAGTACGGTCCGTAGCGAGGAACGCACGGGGCCAGGATGCGTGCAGGCGGCAGGCCGCACCGGACGCAAGCGATGGGGACCGCGCAGAGGCTCACGCGCTCAATGGCCCACCCGCTCAGCCATGCGAGCGCAAGCGAGACGGCGACCGCCACGAGCAATGCCGCCACGCCGAGGCCGTTGCCCTCGAGCAACAGCGAGAGCGCAATGAAGGCGAAGAGGGCACTGCCCAGGCGCCGCGAAGCGGCCGCCCGGAACCAGAGCGGCATCGCGGCGAGCGCGAGCAGTAAAATGACCGCGTGCGAGGGCTCCCAGGCCACGGAGAGGAGGGGGCGCCCGCCGGCCAGCGACTCGGACACGACGTGCCCGAGCACCGCAAGAGGTGCCGCAAGGGCCGGAATCCAGCTCGCGTGGCGTCGCATTATTTGCGAATGATTCCCAATTCTCAGAATGATCCCTTCTGCCCGCCGCGGAGGACTCAAGCTTTTCTAAGGGTGAATAGGCGGCTTCGCATATGCACGACCTAGGCAAGCACACCATCGTCGTCACCGGGGCAGCCGGACTCATCGGCAGCGCCCTCATTTGGGCGCTCAATCGCCGCGGCCTCACCGACATTCTCGCCGTCGACCGGCTCGACGAATCCGAAAAGTGGCGGCATCTCGTCCCGCTGCGCTTCAACGACTACCTGGACGCCGACGACTTCATTTCGGCGGCGCAAGAGCAGCCCGGCTACTTCGGTGAGGTGGGGACGGTCTTTCATCTGGGCGCCTGCTCGTCGACGACCGAGCGCGACTCCGATTATCTGATGCGCAACAACTACGAGTATACGAAGGCGCTCGCGCAATGGGCGCTCGACGTCGATGCGCGCTTCGTCTACGCTTCCTCCGCGGCCACGTACGGCGCGCTCGAGGATCTTCTCTCCGACGAGATCGACGTCGAGACGCTGCGCCCTCTCAACATGTACGCCTATTCGAAGCAGCTCTTCGACCTCTACGCAAAGCGCAGCGGGATGAACGCGCGCATCGCCGGCCTCAAATACTTCAACGTGTTTGGGCCCAACGAGGATCACAAGGGCGACATGCGCAGCGTCGTCTGCAAAGCCTACGATCAGATTCGTGACGGCGGCGGCGTGAAGCTCTTCAAGAGCTACCGGCCCGAGTTTCGCGACGGCGAACAGCGCCGCGACTTCATCTACGTGAAGGACGCGGTCGAAATGACGATTGCAGTCGCCGAGAGCAGCGCAACCGGCCTGGTCAACATCGGCTCCGGACTCGCGCAGACCTGGCTCGATCTCGTGCGCCCGATCTTCGCGGCGCTTGCTCTGCCCGAGCGCGTGGAATTTGTCGAGATGCCGGAAGGTCTACGCCCGAAATATCAGTATTCGACGCAGGCGCGCATCGATCGTCTGCGCGCGTGCGGATACTCCGCGCCGATCACGCCGCTTGCCGACGCGGTGCGCGACTACGTAACGAATTATCTCGTGCCCGCACGCGTGCTCGATCCCGCGCAGCAACCAGCTCTTTCCGTCCGATAACGAGGATCGATGTCTAACTCCCGTTCAGAGCGGCGCCGGCAAGCGCGCGGCGGCTCCGCGCCGCCGCCCAAACGCGACCCGATGACCGCCGTGTACATAGCCGCCGTCGCCGTGATCGTCGTCATCATCGCCGCATTCTTCGTTTACAACGAATATCAGCAGCATCAGGTCCAGGAAGCCTACGCGACGCCGACACCCGCGGCGTCGCCTGTCGCAACCTCGAAGCCGATTCAGCTCACCGACGGTGAAACGATCGGTAAACCGACGTTCACGCTCTATCACGGATTGCCCGATACGCCCAGCGGCGGCCGCGGCCAACCCGTCGACAGCATCACCTGCGGCGGGATGGAGTACAACACGTTGCACACGCACACGCATCTCGCGATCTTCTATCACGGCAAGCAAATCGCCGTACCGAAGCTCGTAGGCGGCGTACAGATCGGACAGGGAGGCTGTCTCTACTGGATACACACCCACTCGATGGACGGCATCCTCCACGTCGAGTCACCGACGCTCGCCCCCGAAGGCAGCGCAGGATTCGACTTGGGAATGTTCTTCGACATCTGGGGTCAGCCGCTCACGCGCGACAACGTTGCGGGTCTCAAAGGTCCCGTCATCGCCTACGTCAACAACACGCTCTACGACGGAGACTTGCGCATGATCCCACTGCGCTCGCACCAGCAGGTCGTCCTCGAGATCGGGACGCCGGCGGTCTCACCGCCGGTCTACATCTTCCCGCCGGGAGACTGACGGGATTTAGCGCAACGCTTGGTTCAATGCAGCGGCGAGCTCCTGGTAGGGGACCTCGCCGCTGTTGAGATAGCTGATCGTCTTGTTGCGGTCGATCACGGCGATGGTTGGATAACCGCCCTTGAGATAGAGCTTCGCGACGCTCAGATTCGGATCGTACAACCCGATCGGATACTTCACGCCGAAGCGAAGCTGAAAATTCAGCACGTCGAATTGCGATTCGGGAGAGGTGCCGTCCATCGCCGTGGTGCTCCCCGGAACGGCGACGAACGAGACACGCGAACCGTACGCGGCGAAGAGTTTGTTCAACACGGCGGTTTCGCGCTGACAGTGCGGGCACCACGTAGCAAAGATCTCGAGCAGTATGGGTTTCGTGGCCGTCGCGACGTCGAACGGCCCGGCGGTCGTCGCAATAGAAAACTCGGGCGCTTTCTGTCCCATCTCGGCCGACGCGTTGACCGGCGCAGACGATGCGTTCTGCAGTTGCGTTTGGTGAAGCTTCGCGTAGAGCAGGCCGCCGGCAACGATTGCGACGAGAACGATTGCCGAGACGACGGCAAGGGTGCGCTTGTTCATCGAGTACCGAGTCTCCGATCCAGAGCGAATGCGCCGGGCGCGCCGGCGGCGATGTAGATGGCAACTATGGCGAGCGCGAGGTCGAATCCGACATGCGGCCAGTCCGCAACCGCGGCGTCGCCCGGCCCAAAGCACCCGCAGTTCGCGGGAATATGGCGCAGCACCGCTGAGGCGACTGCCGCCGCGTACACGAGAAACTGCACCGCAGTCACGAGCGCCGCAACGCGCGTGAAGAGTCCGGCAACCAAATAGAGTCCGAGCAAGACCTCGAAGTACGGCAGGATGACCGCCATCGGGGCAACGATGCCCGCAGGCAGCAGCCGGAAGCCTGCGATGGCTCCCGCCAAGGCTTCGGCGTGGCCGATTTTTAGCGCCCCGGCCGCGATCAAGAGCAGCCCGAGCAGCCACCGGGCGAGCGTCACCAGCATTGCAAAACGAGACCTTTCCGGCAGAGGGCGAGAGAAAAATTAGGCTAACCTAACATCGGCATGGCCACCCTCGAGTCCTCGGTAGCGATTGCCCCTCGCCGCTCGTTCTGGCAGATCGTTCTGCGCTTCCTGGCTGTTACCGGCCCGGGGCTCATCGTGGCGTTCGCCGATACCGAGGCGGGAAGCGTCACGACCGCGGCAACCTCGGGTGCGCAATACGGCTACAAGCTCATTCTGCTGCAGCTGCTGCTGATCGTACCGCTCTTCGTCGTGCAAGAGATGACGGTGCGTCTGGGGACCGTGACCGGAAAGGGCCACGCGCGCCTGATTCGCGAGTTCTACGGCCTTGGCTGGGCGTGGGTCTCGCTTGGTACGATGCTCGTCACCAACGTCGCCGCGCTCGTCACCGAGTTTGCCGGCATCGCGGGTGCGGCGCTGATCTTCGGATTGCCGGCCGCTCCGCTCGTGACCATCGCCGCACTGGTGCTGATCGTCGTGATCTTCACGGCCTCGTACAAGCGCGCCGAGATGTTCGCTTTCGCGCTCTGCCTCGTCGAGCTGCTCTTCATTCCGGCCGCGTTCGCCGCGCATCCCCCGGTCCGCGACGTCGTCATGCAGGGCATCTTCGGAAAGCAGCCGCTGACCGACTACAACTACCTGCTCCTGATTGCATCGAACATCGGCGCGGTGATCATGCCGTGGATGATCTTCTATCAGCAGAGCGCTGTCGTCGACAAGGGGCTGACGCTCAAGGATCTCGGCTTCGCACGCTTCGATACCGCGCTCGGCGCCGTGCTCACCCAGGCAATCATGTGCGCGATCATCATCACGACCGCGGCAACGCTCTTCGTCCGTCACATTCCGGTCTCCGACGCCGCGCACGCGGCGCTCGCCTTCCAGCCGTTGGTCGGACGCTTTGCGGGTTTGACGTTCGGTGTCGGATTGATCGGCGCTTCGATGCTCGGCGCCTTCGTCGTCGCGCTCGCTACTTCGTGGGCATTCGGTGAAGCCTTCGGCTGGCGCGCCTCACTGAACGACGGCGCGCGGGCGAAGCGCTTCACCGCGCTCTACGTCGCTTGCGTCGCGATCGCGGCGGCGATCGTGCTGATTCCCAATCTTCCGTTGATCCAAATCACGGTCTACGTCGAGGCATTCAACGGATTCGTCCTCCCGGTCGTTCTCGGATTCTTGCTCGTGCTCGTAAACGATAAGCGCGTGATCGGCGAACGCCACAATCGCTTACTTGGTAACACCATTACTTTCTCGCTCTCCGCGATCATCATCGTGCTCGGCGTCTGGATGACGGTCACGACGATTCTTCACCCCGGCGGCTGATCGTGAAAGCCTCGCTCGCCACCGCGCTCGTGCTCGCGAGCGCGCTGCTGGGAGGCTGCGCGCACCACGCGGCGCCCGACTTCACCCTCACGAGCGACACCGGCGCGCCGTGGACGCTCTCCGCACAACGCGGAGAGGCGGTCGCCGTCTTCTTCGGCTTCACGCACTGCGACGACACGTGCCCCGACACGCTCGCCAAACTCTCAACCGCGATGCGCGCGGACGGCGCAAGCGCGCGTGACGCCGAGATCGCCTTCGTGACGATCGATCCGCAGCGCGACACGCCCGCCGTGATGCACCGCTACATTCGTCGCTTCGATGGTCCCGTCGTCGGGCTCACCGGTACGCCGGCACAAATCGCGGCGGTAATGCGGGCCTACCACGTCTGGGCGCAGAAGATTCCCGACCCGCACGGTGGCTCGAATTACGACGAAGCACACAGCGCGTTCACTTTTCTCATCGATCGCAACGGCAACATGCGTATGATCCATAACGATAACGATTCGCTGCGCGATTTCAGAACAGACTTGGCGATACTGCTGCGCTGATGCTCGCACTGCTCTTCGCCGCACTGCTCCCGTTTCACGGCGTGGTCGTCGCACCGGCCGGCAACGCAGAGATCGTCGTGCGCAACGATGCGATCACGCGCACGGTTCCCGCGCAGACGCGGCGCTACCGTCTCGCGCCGAACGTATCCCTGCGTCCCGGGACCGGCGTCGACGCATTCCTCGACCGTTCCACGCAGCCGTGGACGCTGCGGGATCCCATGGCCGCGGCAGAGTTCGTCGCGGGCCTTCCGCATCCCGGACGCGTCGTCCCCGTCGATGTCGGCAAGCCGCTTCCGGCCACGACGCTCGTCGATCAAAACGGACACCTCGTCCAACTCGCGAGCGCCTTCCGCGGTAAAACGATGCTGCTCTCGTTCATCTTCACGCGCTGTCCCGACACGGACGTCTGCATAGCGATAAGCACCAAATACGCACAGCTGCAGCACGAACTCGACCCCGCGCGTTTTGCGCTGGTCGAGATCAGTATCGATCCACCGTACGACTCGCCCGCGGTGATGCGCGCGTACGGTAAACAATTCGGCAGCGACCCGGCGATATGGACGCTCCTGACCGGCACCGGCTCGACGATCGAGCGCGTCCTCGATGAATTCGGCATCTCCTCGCTGCAGACGGATGACGACACCTACGTGCACAGCGACCGTCTGTTCATCGTCACTCCGCAAGGGCGCGTCGCCTATATCGTGGAGACCGCCTCGTGGGATCCCCGCGGCGTGATCGCCGAAGCACGGGCGGTCGACGGGATGATGAGCAATCCGCTCGAGCGCTTCAAGCTCTCGTTGATGGCGAGCATCGTCTCTCTCTGCGGCGGAAGCCAATTTGCCGGTATCGTGATGCTCGAGACCGCGCTCTTCGTCATCATCGTTGTCGTCGTCACCATCGCGCTAGTGATCGTCGGGCGGGTACTCTGGCACCGGGCTGCGTAAAGCCCGATCAATGGCCGCACCGCGCAAGCCGTTCGACCCGCCCTCGCCGGAGCAGACCGCCTTCCTCGAACGCGCTATCAACGAGCACGGCCGGGCGACCTACAACTTCGCGCTGCGCCTGACGCACAACGAGGCCGACGCCCGCGACCTCGCGCAGGAAGCCTTCGTCCGCGTCTACCGGGCATGGAAGAGCTTCCAACCGGGCACCTCCTTCCTCTCCTGGATCTACCGGATCGTCACGAATCTCCACCGGGATGAACTTCGGCGCCGGAAAGGACGTTATCAGGAGGAGATCCCCGAGGACAATGCCCCGCAACGGTTCGGCGGCATGCAACCGCTGGCAACCGAACCGATCGAAGAACTCGTCGAGCGACAGCTGAGCGAGCGTATGTCGAAGGCGCTAGCTGCGCTTTCGCTCGAGCAGCGGCAGGTGTTGATTCTCGCGGATATCGAGGAGTACAGCTACCAGGAGATTGCCGACATCGTCGGCTGCTCGATCGGAACGGTTCGCTCGCGCCTGCACCGCGCACGGTACCAGCTTCGCCGCTCGATCGAGTCGCAACCAAAATCAATATGAACGGACATCCGACACAGGAACTGCTGATCGACTACCTGCACGGCGAACTCGCGCCGGGCGAGGACGCCGCTTTGCTGCAGCATCTCAACGGCTGCGCGGAGTGCCGCACCCGATACGAGGATGAAGCCGCGCTCTCGGAGATGCTCGTGCGCTACGCGCGCGCGACCGAATGCGAGCTGCCTGCCGGCGTACGCGCCTCGATCCTCGACGCGGTCGAGGCGAAGCCGCGGGTGACGCCGTGGTGGCGCCCCGCGATCTCTCTTCCCATCGCGGCCGCGCTCGCGCTCGCCGTTTTCGCCGGGTACAGTACCAGCCACCATCGGGTCACGACCATCGACGCCGCGTACTACCTCGACGACCATGCCGCGCTCACCACAGCGGTGACGCAGAGCGAAGGAAACACCGTGCCGGCCGCGCTCTATCGGACCGAGAACGCGGATGGCGCTCAGTAGAATCAAACTTCTACTCGGCGCGCTGCTTCTAACCGGCGCGACGCCGGCACCCCCCGCCACTCCCTCGCCGGTCGACATGCTGCGCGATGCGATGCGCGCGCCGCAGCACATCTCCTACGAGGGCGAAGTGCAGGTGCTGCGCATCGGCACGCAGCGCTCCCGGGTGGAGATCTACCGCATCGAGCATCGCGCTCCGGGCATGACACGCCGCTGGTATAGCGCGCCGCAGGCGCTCTACGGCGATTCGGTGATCACGCGCGGTTCGACGACCTACTCGGTCGACGTCAAACGTCAGCGACTGGTCGTCACCAGCGGTGACGATACCGACCAGCAGGTCGCCGCTCGCGGAAATTTCGGCATATTGTTAGCGAATTACGATGCCGTCTATGCGCCCGGTACGGCGACGATCGACGGGCGGCCCACCATCGTCGTGCTGCTGAACAATAAGTACACCGGGCAGACGGCCATGCGCGTGCACATCGACGCGAAGACGCACCTCATCCTCGAGCGCCAGCAGTTCGCGCCCAATGGTTCGGTGATCGCACAGATGCGATTCGAGCAACTGCGTTATACCAATGCGATCCCGGCCGAGGTCTTCGAACTTCCCGCCGGGCTCGCGCGCGTCGACGAGACACACGGCGACGAATCGATGGACGTCGCGCACGCCATCTCGACGGCCGGATTCCCGGCACTCGAGCCAAAGTATCTCCCCGAGGGCTTCCGCCCGATTGCGGGCGACGTCGCGACGATCAAGAGCGTGCCCACACTGCACCTGCTCTACTCCGATGGCATCCGCACGTTTTCGTTCTTTCAGAACGAGCGTGACGCCGCGATCGACCTCTCGCACTTTCGTGCGGCTGCTACCAATGTCGCCAATCATCCGGCACAGTACGTCGAAGACGGTCCTACCACGTTACTCGCGTGGTCTGACGGGAATCGCCATTTCGCGCTCGTCGGCGATCTCAGCCTTTCAGAGCTAGAACGAATCGGCGCGAGTGTGCTACCCTAAGCGAGTGCCGGAACGCGACTTAGCAACACTCCTCATCACGATGAAACCGGCCTTGGACCCACGCGAGTGGGTCTTCTGCTGTGTGGATCGCACCTTTCCGCTCGAAGGTCTTCGTCCGCTCCTGAGCTTTCGGGAGAACGAGGGCGTTACGATCGTGGTCGAACGTGCGGTGGCGCAGGAGCACAAGCTCGACTTCGCCTTTCTCTCACGCCGGATAACCCTGCGCGTCGAGTCCGATCTCTATTCGGTCGGATTCATCGCCTCGCTGACCGCGCAGCTAGCCAAACACATGATTCCGACCAACGTGGTGAGCGGCTTCTACCACGATTACCTTTTCGTGCCGGTCGAGCGAAGTGAAGAGGCGCTGCGCGTGCTCGAAGAGCTCAGCGCGCAAAGTGCTCGTCGATTGCTCTGAGCATCTCGCGCTGACGCGGCGGTATCGCCTGTGCCGAAGCTCCGCTGCTCTGCGTCTCGCCCCGATCCGTCACCCCGATGACTTGCGCGACCGACTCGGTCAGCGCGTCGATATCGTAGCCGCCTTCCAGCACGTATGCCACGCGCCCGCTGCAGTACTGCTGCGCGGTCGCGTTGATCGCGCGCGCGAGCGCCGACGCGGCGCCGACGTCGACGCCTAAATCACCGACCGGATCGCCCGCAACGTAATCGAAGCCGGCGCTCGCGACGATCACGTCGGGCCGCACGAAACGCGCGGCGCGGTCGAGCAGATGCTCCCAGATTGCGACGAAGGCTTCGGTCGCGATGCCGGAAGCCGGCAGCGGAACGTTTATCAGCGCATCCTCGCCGACGACGCCGATCTCGTGCCCCGTTCCCGGATAGGCGGGCGACGCATGCGTCGACACGTAGCTGAGTCCCGCTCCGACCGCGTCTTGCGATCCGTTGCCGTGGTGGTAGTCGAAGTCGATGAGGAGCACGCGGCCGCCGAATTGCGCTTGATACGCCCGCGCCGCAATCGCCGCGTTATTGAAGACGCAGAATCCCATGCCGCGCGCCGATTCGGCATGGTGGCCGGGAGGGCGGACCAGCGCGAAGACCGGAGCATTGCGTTGCGCGGACGATTCGACCGCGGCAACGGCGCCGCCGGCTGCCCGCCGCGCCACGTCGAGCGTACGCGCGTCGACCACGACGTCGCCGGTCGAAAGATAGCGCGGTCCGTCCAGGTCGCCGATCTCGCGTTTGACGAGCTCGACATAGGCGTGCTCGTGGACGCGTTCTATCTCCGCGTCAGCGGCATCACGCGGGCGCGAAAAATCGCCGATGAGTCCGCGCTGCGCCAAACGCGCGGCGACCACCTCCACGCGATCGGGGGATTCGGGATGCCCGATATCGCGGAGATGGTCGCCGTAGAGCGCGTCGTAGACGATGTTCATCCCAAGGATGACATCTCAGGGCTTCTTCGCCGGTTTTGGCGCCGGTTTGGACAAGTCGGCGATCAAGCCTTGAATCTGCGCGTACTGCTTCGTGCCCTTCTTGAGTGCCGAGAGCAAACGCCGGTACGCGTTGATTGCTTTGTCGCGCTGCTTCGTCTGCTCGTAACTCTTGCCCGCCAGATACAAGAAGGCCGGATTCTGATCGAGGTACCCCGCAGCGTTCGCATCGAGGACATCGAAGATCTTCGAAGCCTCGGTGTAGTTCTTCAGGTTATAATCCGCACCGGCGATACACGCGAGCATATCCGCCGAACGTTGCAGCTGGAAGCTCGCCTGGCACGCCTGCTTGGAGTTCTGGTAGTCGTGCAAGAACGAATAGGCCTGCCCGAGCATCGCGAACGCCGTCGGGTCTTCCTGGAGCGAGACGACGTGTTTGAAATACGTGACGGCGTCCTGATACTGGCCTTGCTGTAGGGCGAGCTGCCCCAGCCGGGTGAGCGCGTCGAGATCGTCGTTATCGATCGCGAGCGCGATCTGCCACTCCGTCTTGGCCTTGTCGAGATTCTTCTGGCTCGCGAGGTAGTCGCCGTACGCGACGTAGATTTGCGGAATCTTGGGATACTGAGTGATGCCCTGCAAGAAGATGTTATCAGCCTGCGGATACTTCTTTTCGGTCGCGAAGTAGGTCGCTTTGCGAATGACGATCTGCACTTTCGATGCGTCGTCGGGCGCCGCGACGATGGCGTCGTCGTATGCGGCGACCGCCTGATCGTCGACGTGCTGGCGAGCGTAGAGGTCGGCTCTGAAGACCAGCACTTGCACGTTCTTGGGATCGAGTGCGAGCGCTTTGGTCACCCACTGCTGCGCGACCGGGATGTTATCTTGCGACGCGTACGTTTGCGCGATCTGGAAGATCGGCTCGGGATCCTTGGGATCCTTGTTCATCGCGATGGTGAACTGCGTGCGCGCGTCGTCGAACTTTTGCTCGGATGCGTAGACCGCGCCGAGCAGCGAATACGAAGATGCATCGCCCTTATTCAGGACGATACTGCGGTTCGCGATTCGCTCGGCGTCGGTGAAGCGGTTGGCCTTGAGATACAGCTCGGTCAGCTGATCGAGTACGCCGGAGTTGCTCGGGTCGAGATTCTCCGCTTGCTCGAGATCGGCGATCGCGCCGTCGGTACGGCCGAGCGTCTCCATCGCATAACCGTCGAGGTAGTAGACCTGCGCCGTCTTGTCGCCCATCTGCAAGAGATGCTGCGTCAGCTGCACCGAAAGATCGGGACGGTTGATTCCGAGGAACTGCCCCGCGAGCTCCGTCATAGCGTCCTCGTCGTTCGGATTCGCCTTGAGCTTGGCTTGCAGTTTCGGAATGGCGACCGAGGGCGGCTCGGGTGTCGCGGTCGGCAACGCCGAGGGCGAGGGAGAGGGCGACGGTGATGCGGCGCTCTTGTTTCCGCCGAAAAGGCCCGCTTGAGCGCTGGGTGATGCGACCACGAGTGTCGCGACCAGTGCGGCGAGCATCGTGAGCGAGAGAGTGAAGCGTTTCAACATGTTCCTAACTTAAGACTTCGCGGCTTGCACGAGTTTGGTGAGCTCCGGGACGATAGCAAACGCATCGCCCACGACCAGCAGATCCGAGAACTCGGCGATCGGCGACTGCCCGTCTTTGTTGATCGCGACGATCGTACCAGAGGAACGCATCCCGACCTTGTGTTGTATCGCGCCCGAGATTCCGACCGCGACATAGAGACTCGGACTGACCGTCTTACCGGTCTGACCGATTTGAAGGCTATACGGCACCCAGCCGGCGTCGGCTGCGGCGCGCGAGGCGCCGACTGCTCCGCCCAGAGCGCTCGCGAGCGGTTTGAGCAACGTATCGAAAGGCCCGGGGCCGCCGAGTCCGCGCCCGCCCGCGACGACAACCGGCGCTTCCTCGAGCGCGAGCTCTCCGGTGCCTTCTTCGACGTCTTTCTCGACGACGACGCCATAGCTCTTGCCGGCCGGTTTTTCGATTGCTTGCACGCTGGCGCCCGCGCCGCCGGCTTGCGCCGCGAACGCGTTGGGGCGAATCGTCACGATGCCGTAGTCACCCGGGCGCAGCTCGCAATTGGTGATCGCAGCGCCGCCGAATTTCGGCATCACCGCGACCACTTTGCCGCCCTCGATCTTGAAATCAGTCGCGTCGGCGCAGATCCCGGCGTTCAAGCGCCCGACCAGCCGGCCGGCGACGTCTTTGCCGGTGAGCGTATTTGCGACCAGCAACAATGCGGGACCGATCGCTTTGGCGGCGGCCTCGAGATAGTCGACGACCGGGTCGAGCAAGAACTTGTCGACGTCGGCATCGTCGTTGACGTGGACGGCGTCGAGGGGATAGGTCTTGAGCGTCTCGGCGAGCTTGGAAGAGCCGGCTCCCACCACGAGCGCATACGCCTTCCCGCCGAGGGTATCGGCGAGCTTGCGCGCCTGCGTCGCCATTTCGAACGTGACTTTCGGCGTGACACCGTTTTTGTGCTGAACGTAAACGAGAACGTTGGTCATCTACACTAGCTTCCGCTCTTTGAGGAAATCGAAGATCGCTTGTGCTCCCGAAGGGCCGTCGGCCGCCTCGATCACGCGGCCCTTGCCGCGCGCGGGCGGCGGCGCGAACGCAAGCAGCTGCGTCTTCGAACCGCCTTGTCCGACGGGTTGCGTGAGTCCCAAATCGCCGAGCGTGAGCGCGGCGATCGTCTTTTTCTTGGCGCCCATGATGCCCTTGAGCGATGCGTAACGCGGCTCGCCGAAGGTGAGCGCGGTGGTCATCACGCAGGGCAGCGGCGCGGTTACGTCTTGATAACCGGTGTCGGTCTCGCGTTCGATCTTCAGTTTTCCGCCGTCAACCTCGGCCTTGCGCGCGTTGGTCACGAGCGGCGTTTGAAGATACTCGGCGAGCGCGCCCGGCGTCGCGCCGGTCGAGCCGTCGTCGGAGAGTCCGCCCACGATCAAGAGATCGAATCCGACCTTCTTGAGCGCATGCGCGATCGCGTAGGACGAAGCCCAGACGTCGCTGCCTTCGAGACCGGCGTCGCTGAGGAGCACTGCATCGTCGGCGCCCATCGCGAGCGCCTTGCGCAGCGTCTCTTTCAACGCTTCGGGCGCCATGCTGAAGACCGTCACGGTCGTATCGCCGCCGATCTTCTCTTTGAGCTGCAGCGCGGCTTCCAGCGCGTACTCGTCATAGGGATTGAGCACCGTTTCAACACCGGTGCGAATCAGACGCTTCGTACCGTCGTCGATCCGCTTTTCGGCATTGGGATCCGGCACGAGCTTGACCGTGACCACGATCTTCACGTGGAGAACTTGACCTCCTCAGATGCATGGGGGAGAACCCGCGGCTCTTAGGGCTGTTTAAAGCTGAATCCTCTGATCGACGATCAGAACCGTGCCCCGGAGCGTGGGGGGCGGCCCGCCCGGTTCGGAGGGTAGCCCGGTCAGGCCGTAGCGGCGCAGCTGGACCAGCAACTGCTGGCCGTGCGAGAAGTCCCATTGCCCGCCCGCGAAGGCGACCCCATAGATGCCTTGCACCGGCGTCGTGGACCAGTATCCGTTGGCGCTGTAGCGTCCGTAACCGATAGCCGCGACCATTTTCTTGTTCCAATGATGCTGGAAGCTGCCGACGATCTGCGGATAGTTCATGCTGACGAAATCGATCGGATCGAGCGCGGGACGATACGAGCGATCCCAGACGGAGTCGAGCGTAACGTCGTCGTGCGCCCAGTGCCACGCAGTGTAGCAATTGACTTGCCGCTGCCATGCGAGCGTCGCGTATTGGTCGGCTTGCGGCAAGAAGTAGCCGTCGACCCAACCCTCGATCGACATGTTGGAAATCGTTGCCGGCTCGATCTGCCGCCAGACCGAGAGGCCGGTGTGCGCTTCGAAGCGGCCGCGAGCGTAATCGGCATGCGCGCGATAGCCTTCGCGGTTGATGCCGATCACGGCGTTGTTCACCATTTGGTAGGTCGACTTGAGCCACTGCCCCGGCCACGACCATGCGACGCTCCAAACGTTTTCCGGTACGCCGTACGGCAAGATCACGTCGGCGTAGCGCGGATCGAAGCGATAATACTCCGCTCCCGCATCGAGAATCGTGTTGAAGTGACGCGTGAACGCGAAATGCTCGTAGCTGCCGGGCGACTGCGTTCCCGGCAGCGCTGCAAGTCCGTCGTGATACCATCCCTCGCCGAGCTCGACGAGCACGTCGTCGCCGCGCCACGGGTGCACGAATGCGCGGACGCCGGCGATCGTCTGCACTTGATTTGCGAGAAGGCTCGAAAACAAGCGCCCCTGCGAACCCGGATAGAGCGTCTGGTCCGCGCCGAAGAATGTCGTCGTGAAAATCGGCGCACCGGATGTCGTAACGTTTGCTATCTGCGCTGAAAAGCGGCCGCCGTCGCCACGATCGAGCACGTAGGAGCCCATTGCAAGATGCGCCTGCGTTCCTTGCAGCACCGGAAGAAGCGCATCGGTGAGTTCGACGGTCGCGGGCCCGTGCGCCAGCACCGCGTCCGCGCCGAGCAGCGGCAGCGTCGACGGCGACGGATTCCACGCGTCGACGTTCGGCATTCCGGGGCCGAGCGTCTCGGCGAGCTGCACGCCGACCGAGGGATTCGCGTTCGTCACCGCGGGCGGATCGAAAACGAACGTATCCGTTTGCGTGAGATTGATGTAGCCGCCGCTGATCTTCCAGGCGCCGTCATTGCTCGCAAGCGATGCGGCGTACGGGAGCACCGCCTGCGCGGCGGACCCCTCGACGCCGGAGCCCCCGCTGGTAGGGAAGTTGATGGCGTAGTTTACCGGAGAGCGCCCCTCGTGCGGATCGAGCGGCCCCAGCCATGGTTCCGCGCTGTACATCAGATTGTTCAAGTCGCCGCCGTATGCACCGGCCACGACCTGCGCATCGAACGTGACCGCACGCGTGCGGTCGTTGATATCGATCAGATATTGCAGTTCGCCCGCGTTGCCGGGCGTCTGCGCCGCGCTCGTGAACCAGTCGTAGGGCGACATCGGCGAGAGTGGAAGGCCCGCCACGAAAGCCGGCGCTTCGGGCGGTGAAAGCCCCGGCCCGGCGGCCTCCTGCGAAACGAAAACGTCGGCGCCTTGCGCGTGCAGCGAGAAGCCCGGCGTCGGCGTGGGAGCCGGTGAGGCTGCGGGCGAGGCCGCGGGAGCAGCCTGCGCGAGCGCAGCCGCCGGTATGAAGACGACGAAGGCCGTCGCAAGCACGTACGCAATCTTCCGCATCCGCGCGTTTACATTGCCTTCCGGGCGAAGGCGCGCCTTCGCGTTAGGCCTTGGTTTTGCGCGCGCGCTCGTACTCGGGCGGCACGAACGACTCGGCTCCTAGCTCGTCGGCCGCATCCCAAACCCAATTCGGATTACGGATGAACCCGCGCGCGAGCGCGACGAAGTCGGCTTGTCCGTTGGCAACGATCTCTTCCGCTTGCGCCGGCTGCGTGATCATACCGACCGAGAACGTCGTCATGCCGGTAGCTTTTTTGATCGCTTCCGAAAACGGTACTTGGTAGCCCGGCCCGAGCGCGATCTTCTGTTCCGGAGAGAGCCCGCCGCTCGAGACGTCGACGAAGTCGCAGCCGCGCTTTTGCAGCTCTTTGACAAACGCAATCGATTGCTCGACGTCCCATCCGCCCTCGACCCAATCGCTCGCCGAGATCCGCACGCCCAGCGGTTTGTCTTGCGGCCACACCGCGCGCACCGCGTCGAAGAGCTCGAGCGGAAAACGCATCCGATTTTCGAGCGACCCGCCGTACGCGTCGGTCCGATGATTCGAGAGCGGCGAGAGAAACTCATGAGCGAGATAGCCGTGCGCGAAATGCAGCTCGATGACGTCGACGCCCAGACGCAGCGCGCGTTTCGCCGCAGCGACGAAGTCCTGGCGGATCTTCTGCAAGCCCGCGTCGTCGAGCGCTTTGGGCGTATGAAAATCGCCGAAGGGAATCGCAGAGGGTGCGACGGTTTGGTAGAACCGCTCGCCGTTCGCGGGGCCGCCGCCCTGCCAAGGAGGCAGCGTCGAACCTTTGCGGCCCGCGTGGGCGAGCTGCACGCCGATCTTGCTGCGCGTCCAGGTGCGAATGAACGAGACCACACGCGCCATCGCCTGCTCGTTCTCGTCGGAATAAAGGCCGAGATCCTGATCGGTGATCCGCCCTTCGGGGCTCACGTGCGTCGCTTCGAAGAAGACCAAACCCGGACCCGAGATCGCGTAATGGCCCAGATTGACGACGTGCCAATCGTTGGCGTTGCCGTCCTTCGACGAGTACTGACACATCGGCGAAACGACGATCCGGTTCTCGAAGGTAACACCGCGCAGCGTGATGGGAGAGAAAAGCTTGCTCACGAAAGTAAAGTACACAATGGCTTCGCCGGAGGTTGCGATCGCATGACCTACCGCCCCCCGCACGTCCGCGCCGACGAGCGCGCGCCGCTGCTCGACCTCATCGCCGCCCACCCGCTTGCGACATTTATCACCGTCGCGAACGGCGAGCCGGTCGTGACGTACGTCCCGCTGCTGGCGCGCGAGGAGGAGGGCGCCGTGATCCTCGAGGGGCACATCGCGCGCGCCAACGATCAATGGCGCGGCGGCGACGGACGCGGCGCGGCGCTCTTTCGCGTCGCCGAACATTACATCTCGCCGACGTGGTACGCAACGAAGAAGCAGACCGGGCGCGTCGTGCCTACCTACGATTACGTCGGAGCCGAGGCGCGCGGCCGGGTGCGCTTCATTCACGACACGGAATGGCTGCGCGCGTTCGTGGCGCGCCTCACGGTGGCCGAGGAGAAGAAAGCCGGCTCGAGCTGGACGATCGACGAGGCGCCGGCGGACTACATGGAGTCCCAACTCAAAGCGATCGTCGGCCTGCAGATGCGCGTCGATGCGCTCACCGGCCTCTTCAAACTCAATCGCCACCATCCGGCGGAGAATGTCGCCGGCGCGATCGCCGGACTCGAAAAGCTCGGCGACCCCGATGCGATGGCGATCGCCGCCTATATGAGGAGGGACCTCAATGCCCGTGAGTCCTGACACGTTCCGGCAGATCGCTCTGAGCTTTGAAGGCGCCGAGGAACGCGCGCATCAGGCGCATCCGGATTTTCGCGTGAAAGGCAAGATCTTTGCGACACTCGGTTATCCCGATGCGGCGTGGGGCATGGTCAAACTGACGCCCGACGAGCAACGTGCCTACATGAAGATCGAGCCGGGTGCATTCGAACCGGCAAGCGGCGCGTGGGGCGCAAAAGGCAGCACGCTGGTCAAGTTGTCCAAGGTGAAAAAAGCAACGCTGCACGACGCCCTCGAATCGGCGTGGTCGCTTCCGTCATCTCGAGAGTAGACGCGTTATTGGGATGGCCGGGGGTCGAACCCGGACGCCGATTTCTCGGCTGCAGATTTTCGCACCACTATAGCTTTCGCTACCGCGTTCGCGTTTGTGGTCCGGACTGTGCCTTGACCATGCCGGTTCGCTTTGCGAATCAGTTTAGGCCGCGCCCGTCCAGTCTCTACACCTTCCCGCTCTCACGGGTTTGGCTCGGCGTTGTCAGTAAAGAGTTCGCCGACTTTGAGCGCATCCCGCAGGGCGTTTCCGATCCTGCGGCTCAGGGGTTACTTCCCAAGTCTGCTGTGTCTGCCAATTCCACCACCATCCCAGGTACCGCGACACTTATACGGCGGTCCCTCGACTCCGGTTCGCTACGCTCGGGATGACAACAATGACGAGCGCAGCGAAGTCTATTGTTGATAGTGTTCGACGGTGTCGGCCGAGCGCATGTGCACGACGTCGGGATCTTGTCCCGCGTCGCGGCGCGCGCGCCGCTGGCGTAAGAGATCGTAGTAGCGGTCGAGCTGCACCTGGACTTCCTCCAAGCGCAAACGGTCCTGCGCCGTCAGTTTTCCCGAGTCGCCGTGATCCAGCAGCTTGTGCTCCTCCGCGACGAGGGTCTCAATGTGCTGGTGTATAGCCTGGTCGTCCATGCGCAGTCCATCCGGGGCCTTGGCCGTTTCGTCCTGCCCGGTCGACCTGTTGGAGCAGATATCCCAGCAGCAGATCGGCGGTCGTAGCGGTCGCGCGGTCGTGCCCGACGAGATCGAGCACGGTCTCGAGCACGATGATGCCGGCGGGCAGAATATCGGCGCGCTGCGGCTTCATGCCGTCGAGTTTCTTGCGTTCTTCGAGCGGCAGCCCGCACAGACGCACGAGCGCGCGCTGCAGATCGCTGCGCGAAAGTTCGAAGGAATCGAACAGCGTCTTTTTCTTGCCGCGGAGCAGCGCCGCGGTCGTCGTCGCCGAGCCGCCGACCAGCGCGAGATGCCCCGTCTTCGGAAAATCAGCGAGCGGTGCGAGCGCCTCGCGCGCTATCGCGCGCGCGCGTTCGATCGTATCGAGGTCTACGACGCCGTCGCGGCCGGCGAGCAGCGGCAGCGTTTCGGTCAAGCGCACCGCCCCGATCTCACATGAAACGGTACGATCGGGCGCCGGGCCGTCGCCGGTCGCGTATTCGGTACTCCCGCCGCCCACGTCGACGACCCCGAGCTCTTCGTCGTGGAGCGGGCCGAAGGCGGTGATCGCCCCGCGGTAGGACGCCTCGGCTTCTTCGTCGCCGCTGAGCACGTGCACCGGCACGCCCAGCATCTGCCGGACGCACGAGGTAAAGGCTTCGCCGTTGGTTGCGCGGCGAACGGCGCTGGTCGCAATCGCGAAGAGGCGCAGATAGTGTCCTTTGACGGCGCGGTAGTGCGAGGCGACTGCGTCGAGCGTACGCTGCATCGGCTCGTCGCCGAGCACGCCGCTCTCGCGCAGTCCCTCGCCGATGCGCGTGCCGATCGAGCGCGCCAAATCCACGTGCGGCGGATCTTGCGTCATGTCGGCAAGCGTCAGGCGCGTGGAGTTGGTTCCGATGGAGATGACGGCGTAGTGCTTACTCAAAGCGAGCGGAACGCTTCTTTTTACGTAAGAAGTGTCGCTCGTGGGCGGGGACGCCGTCGGCGTCGTTCTCCCATTCTTGCGTGCTTTCGAGGAAGCGCGCTATCTGCTCGTCGAGTTCGGGCTCGTCGATGCAGGGTACGATCGTCACCATCGGCCTCCGTGATCCGGGGTGCAGCAGAAATGCGAGTGCTTTGCGCGTCGACATGCCGCGGTCGTACTCGACGCGATGCGTTTCGACGTCGCCCGCCGGCGCGCTTGCCAGCTCTCCGCTCTCCAGACGCACCGTGGCGCCGTATGCATTCACGTTGATCACGAAGCCGAAGACGCGTTCGTTCACGGAGTGGACTGCGGCGAAGGAAGCGGGCTCACGAAAACGATCGCTTCGTTCGGGCGAACCAGCCGCAAGCGATCGTGGATCTCAGGGATCGCACCTTCGGGATCGTGCAGACGCCGCAACTGGCGCAGCTGCCATTCGCGGTGCGCCTCCAACTGCGTGATGTCGCTCTGCGTTACCGCAAGCTGGTGCTTGAGGACGAGATTCTCGTGGGCTACGCGGATGAACTGGATTGCCGCCAGCGTGAAGACCAGGAGCCCGAGGGTCGCGGCGCCGATACGGCCGAGCAGACGCCAGACGAGCGAAACGCGCGAACGGCGCTTCACCGAATGGGTAACCCGACGTCCTCCTGCCGTTCCGTTTGCCATGCGCCTATCCGGCGGTACTTCCGATAGCGAGCCTCTCGTAATTCCTGCGGTGAGCTCCGCGCGAACCGTTCGACCGCCGCCGAGACCGAACCGAGTACGGTTGCGATAACGGCGCCGGGATCGCGATGCGCTCCACCCAGCGGTTCGCCTACGATCTCATCGATAATACCAAACTGCTGCAAATCTGCCGAGGTCAGCTTCAATCGCGACGCCGCTTCCTCGGCCTTGCTCGCGTCTCCCCAGAGAATCGCGGCGCAGCCTTCCGGCGATGCGACCGAGTATACCGAGTGCTCGAGCATGATCACGTGATCGGCGATGCCGAGGGCTAGCGCGCCGCCCGAACCGCCCTCGCCGATGATCGTCGCGACGATCGGCACGCCCGCTTGCGTGAACTCGTACAAGCACGAGGCGATCGCCTCGGATTGCGCATGCTCCTCCGACGCGATGCCCGGATCGGCGCCCTTGGTATCGATGAACGTGACGATTGGAAGACCCAGACGCGAGGCCGTGTGTGCTAAGCGCCGGACCTTGCGGTAGCCCTCCGGCGTGACCATCCCGAAGTTGCGACGCAGGTTCTCTTTGGTATCGCGGCCGCGCTGCTGACCCATCGCCATCACCGCGCGCCCGCTCAGCAGCGCAAAGCCCGCGACGACGGCCGGGTCGTCGCGAAATTCGCGGTCGCCGTGCAGCTCGTCGAACCGGTCGAACTGCGCGATGAAATCGAGCGAGGTCGGGCGGCTGGGATGCCGCGCCATGTGGACCTTCTCCCACGGCGTGAGCGATCCGAACAGCTCGCGCTGTAGCGTCTCGTACTTCTTCTCGAGGGCGGCGATCTCGGCGGAGAAATCGACCCGCTGGTTGATATTGGCGCTGCGCAAATCGGCGATACGGCGCTCGACTTCGAGCAGACCGCGTTCGCGTTCGACGATGACGTTGCCGCCGTTCATTGGGTGTACTGCAGCAGACGAACGAGGGTGGTCTTGAGATCGTGCCGATCGACGACCATATCGATCTGGCCGTGTTCCAGCAAGAACTCGGCAGTCTGGAATTGATCGGGCAGCTTCTGGCGGATCGTCTGCTCGATGACGCGCCGGCCCGCAAAGCCGATCATGGCCTTCGGCTCGGCGAGAATCACGTCGGCCTCGAATGCGAAAGAGGCCGAAACGCCGCCGGTCGTCGGATCGGTGAGCACCGTGGCAAAAAAGTTGCCGTCTTCTTTGAGACGCGTGACGGCAGCCGTCGTTTTCGCCATCTGCATCAACGCGTACATCCCCTCTTCCATGCGCGCGCCGCCCGATGCCGTAAAGATGATGCAGGGCAGATGCCGTTTGCGCGCTTCCTCGAGAAGCAGCGTGACGCGCTCTCCAACGACGGTTCCCATCGTGCCGCCGCGAAAATGAAAATCCATCACGCCGAGCGCGATCTCGAAACCGTCAATCGATCCGATGCCGCAGACGACGCCTTCTGAGATACCGCTCTTCTCGCGATCGCCCGCGAGCTTGACCGGATAGGTCTTCTTGTCGACCCACCCGAGCGGATCGCCGGGGAGAATCTCGTCTCCGATCTCGGTGAAGTCGCCGTCGATCAGCATGTTGATGCGGTCGTAGGCATTCATGCGAAAGTGATGGCCGCACTTCGGGCAAACGTCGTAATTAGCGGAGAGATCGCGGCGGTAGAGCACCTCGCCGCAGACCGGGCACTTCGTCCAGAGCGCTGCGTCGCGCGATTCGGCATTCTTCCCGCGCCGCCGCAAAAGCCAATCGGGAATCGCCATCGGACCGCTCAGCTCCGTCCCGGAAAGAGACGCGCCGCATAGAGTTTGCGCAATTGTTTCAAGTAATTGAAGATCTCGCTCTGATTCAACTTCGATTCGCCGACGATGCGATCGGTGAAGACGTACGGAATCTCGATCGCGCGCCCGTAATGCGCTTTGGCGATGACCTCGAGCCCGATCTTGAATCCGATCGGATCGAGCGTCACCCCTTCGAGTGCTTCACGCTTGACCAGAAAATAGCCGCTCGTGAGGTCTTTGACGCTCGTAAGCGGACGTCCCAGCGCGCACGCGACGCGCGACGTGATGATGCGCCGCTTCGGCCAGTTCGAGATGCCGCCGCCCTTGACGTAGCGGCTGCCGATCGCCAGGCCGTATTCGCCCGATTCGAGCGCGGCAACCATCATCGGCAGAATGTTGATGTCGTGGCTGAAGTCCGCATCCATCGCGCCCAGCGCTTTCGACTCGGGCCGCGCGAACTTCCATCCGTCGATCACGCCGCTGGAGAGTCCGAGTTTCCCGGGGCGGTGCAGACAGCGCACCGGAAGTTGCGCGGCGAGACGATCGACGATCGCGCCGGTACCGTCGGGCGAGTTGTCGTCGACGACGATGATCTCTCCGTCGAGATCGTGCTGCTTGAAGACGTCGGTGACGGCCCGCAGCAAACGCTCGATGCCGCCCGCTTCATTGTAGGTGGGAACGACGATGGAAAAAGGGAGCTTGGCCATACTCTAGCCCGAGGCTATGCGAGGGTCGCAACACCCTTCCCTGCACGTTTCGACGCGTACATTGCCTGATCGGCCTGCTCGAGCAACTCGTCTGCGGTCCGCGCGTCGCGTGGATACGAGGCGATCCCCACGCTGGCTCCGACTTTCACCGAGCGCCCATCGAAGATTGCGGGCTCCGAGGCCGCTTCGATCAATCGCTCGCCCAAACGCAGCGCGGTCGTGTCGTCACGCGTCGTGACCTGCATAGCTAGGAATTCGTCGCCGCCAACACGCGCAAGCACGTCGCCTTCGCGAAGCACCGCGCGCAATCGCGCCGACGTGATCGCGAGAAACTCGTCGCCGACCGCGTGCCCGAACTCGTCGTTGACGGCTTTGAACCCGTCGAGATCGATGAAGTAGACCACCACCGATTCATTGCTGCGCTCCGCGCGCGCGATCGCCAATCGCAGCTGATCCATGCCGTAACGCCGGTTGGGCAACCGCGTGACCGCGTCGACATAGGCAATCTTCTCGAGTTCCTCTTCGCGATCTTCGCGCGCGAGCGCCGCACCGATCATTGCCGCAACGACGCGCACGAAGTCGAGATCGGCGTCTTCGAACGGACGCCGGCGCGGCGTTCGCGACATGAATCCGACCGCGCCCACGGGCACGCCGTCAGCGAAAGCCGTCGTCATGATCAGCGCGCCCCAACCGAAGCGCTGTTGCGCGGGATCGTTCGCGAACTCGTTGTGTTCGCGGTCCCAAAACGTCAGCAGCTTGCTGGTTCCGAAGATCAAGCGTGTGTACGTCTCGCCGAAGGGAACGATAGACCCGATGACGATTCCGTCGCCGGTGCCGTGTACCACCTCGACTTGATCGTCGTGTACGCGTGAAATCGTCGAGCCGTCGAGATCGAGCGAGCGTACCGCGAACTGCAGTGTCTCGTTGATCTGCCGGTCGACCGAACCGGCGTGCAGCGAGGCGATGTGCGCGAGCGAACGCAGCCGTTCGCGCTGCAGGCGCTCGCGGAATTCCAGCTCGCGCTCGTGCGTCACGTCGCGCACGATGACGTAGACGCCGCGCAACTCGCCGGCGACGCGCATCGGCACGGTATCCACGTGAACCATCAGCGACGCGCCGCTGCGGCTGCGAAGCGCCGCGTCGAATCCCATCGACGCGTCGACGAAGAGCGGCTGCGCGAGCCCGGCGCGTTCGATTGCATCCGGCGCCGGTGCGAGCGATTCGAGCGGAGTGCCGGCCAGCTCGTTCGTGCGATAAAGGGAGAGGCGCTCGAGCGCCTCGTTGGCCTGCACGATACGCCCCTGCTCGTCCACGAGCGCGATCGCGTCGGGATGATAGTCGAACATCGAACTGAAGCGCTGCTGGCTCTCCTCCAGCCGCCCCACCAAACGCGCCCAGCGCAATTCGGCTGGACGCGCCAGCCGGAAGTACAGCAGCGCAACGATCGCGATTGCGATGACGCTCGTGACGATGGCCGCAAAGCGAAAGCGTTGGCGCGAAGCGCGCGCGGATGCTTCGTAGGCGCTCGTCTTCGCGTCGAAGAGAGCGAAGAGCAGGATGGCATCGGCGCGCGTGGGGCGGGCGAGGAAGCGCTGGAAGAGCGCCCGTTCGCTCGCGTCAAAATCGTCGAAGCGCGCTTCGGCGGCCGTCAACTCAACCGTGGTGCGCGCACGGTCGGCGCTATCGTGAACGGTCGTATCGTAGAGGATGCGCCACGTCATCGCGCGCCGCAGGCCGCTCGCGTTCGTGGAGCGGGAGGGCGGCAGCGTGGTGATCGAGAGCGTGACGAGGATGACGACCTGTATGACGAGGACGCCGACGATCGCTAACGCACCGAGTGCGCTAACGGTTCGCAGCCGGTTCACGCTCTTGCGCTCAGAAACCATCTACGTAGGTTATCGGAGACTAGGCCAAATGGCCCTGCGTCAAGCGAATTGGTACGAGAGAATCGCGACCACCGCGAGCGCCGCCGTCTCGGTACGCAGAATGCGCGGGCCCAGGGAGATCAGGTGCGCGCCGGCGGCCCGCGCCGCCTCGGCCTCGGCGTGCGAGAAGCCGCCCTCGGGACCCACGATGACCAGCACGCGGCGGGCCCCCGCGGCCAGAGCCGGCAGCCGCTCGCGAAGCGGCCGCGGCGCCGCGACCTCCCAGGGCAGCAACACGACGTCGTACTCCCCGAAGCTCGCCGAGAGGCGCTGCAGCGTCGTAGGCTCTTGCACCGCGAGCACGTCGCCTCGACCGCTCTGCTGCGAGGCAGCGCGCGCGAGACGCCGCCAACGCTCGAGCTTGGCCGAGCCGACGCCACGCGCGACGCTGCGCTCGCTTTCGAGCGGGAGGAGCGCGCGCACGCCGAGTTCGCCGAGCTTCTCGACGACGAAGTCCATCTTCTGCCCTTTGGGAATGCCTTGCGCGACGTCGATCGCGAGACGCGCGGGCGCGAGAGCCGCGCGCAACTCGCGCAACACGGCATGCACGGCAGCGCCATCGCTCTCGAGTGTCGCAGTGAAGAGCGATCCGGCGGAGTCGACGATCTCGATCTCGTCACCGCTGCGCAATCTCAAGACGTTGACGATCTTATGCGCGTCGCTTCCGTCGATTGCGACGCGTTCGCCCTCGCGATGCACGTCCGTTACGAAGAACCGTCGCGCAGGCATCGCGCGTTACTCGGGCCGGAACGCGTCCTTCACGCGATCCAAGAAGCTCTTCTCTTCGATAGCATCGCCGCCCGCGCGCGCGTATTCTTCGAGCAGCTCGCGTTGCCGTTTGTTCAACTTCGTCGGCACGACGACGTGGACGGTGACGTGATGATCGCCGCGCTGCGAGCCGCGTACCGACGGCATCCCGTGGCCGCGAAGGCGCAACGTCGTCCCGCCTTGCGTGCCGGGCGGAATGACGAGTGCAAGCGGACCCTCGAGCGAAGGCACTTCGAGCGTCGTTCCGAGTGCTGCTAAGGGAAAGCTGATCGGAACGTCGACAAACGTTTCGAGTCCGTCGCGCTTGAAGAACGGATGCGGCGTGACGCCGAGATAGACGTAGAGATCGCCCGCGGCTCCGCCGCGGATGCCGGCCTCGCCGTTACCGGCGATGCGGATGCGCGAGCCGTCGTCGACGCCGGCAGGTACTTTCACCGTGAGCTTCCGCTCGACTTCGTGACGGCCGCGGCCGCCGCAGATCGCGCAAGGCTGCGTGATGACGTGCCCTTCGCCGCCGCAGGTCGTGCACGTGGTCTGCGTAACGAATTGTCCGAGCGGCGTTTGACGCACGGTGCGCATGATACCGCCTCCGTGACAGCGTTCGCATCCGGCGATCAGCGTGCCGGGCTGCGCCCCCGAACCCTTGCACGCTTCGCACTGAGCGAGGTGCGAAAATTGGATCTCCTTGGTCGTACCGCTGAACGCTTCGTCGAGCGTGATGACCAGATCGTAGCGCAGATCGCTTCCGCGCTGCGGACCGCTGCGGCGCGGCGCGGTCTGCGCGCGCGCTTCGCCGAAGAACATGTCGAAGATATCGCCGAAGCCGTTGGGCCCGAAGCCCGAGAAGCCGAAGTCGCTGCCGCCCGCGCCGGCGCTGACCGTGCCGAAGCGATCGTACTGTGCGCGCTTCTGCGGATCGGAGAGCACTTCGTAGGCTTCGTTGATCTCTTTGAAGAGATGCTCCGCGCCGGCTTTGTCTTCCGCGACGTCGGGATGATGGCGGCGCGCAAGCGTGCGGTAAGCGCGCTTGATATCATCGGGCGACGCATCGCGCGCGACGCCGAGCAGTTCGTAGTAATCCTTGGTGGGCATTCCGTTGTGCTTTGAACCTTACTTGATTTCGACGTCGGAGAGACGCTCGGAAAGAGTATCGGCCGTTCCCGAGGCGAGCGCGACCAGGCGCCCGTAGGGCATACGCCGCGGCCCTAGGATGGAGAGCATCCCGATGGCGTTGCGGCCGAAGCGATAAGGGACGGTCACGACCGAGAGATCGGCGAGCTCTTCGACGCCCAGCTCGCTGCCGATCTTCACACTCGGCGCTTCGCTGCCGATGGCGTCGGCGACCATGTCATAGAGCGTCTTCTGCTCCTCGACGATGCGCAGAATCGAGCGCAGCTTGCGCAAATCCTGGAACTCGGGTTGATCGAGCAGATTCTGCGCGCCCGCCGCGGTGATCGAGGGCGCCTGCGCGCTGCGCGCGCTGCGAATCGCGTTCACAATCGCGCCGCGCAACTCTTCGGAGAGGCCCAGCTCGTCGACGCAAGCCTGCACGTCGGCGTCGGCGATCTCGCGCATCAGCCGATTGCCCAGGCGTGCATTGAGCGCATTGGAGAGGCGCGTGAGCGCGTCGGCATCGAGATCGCTCGTCACCTCGAAGACGGACTGCGCGGCGACGCCGAGCGAGGTCACGACGATCGCGACGCCGGTGCGCGGCGAAAGCCAAATCAATTGTACGTGCCGGAAGCTCTGCGTCTCGGGTTGCGGCTTGGTCACGAAGGCGAGATTGTTCGAGAGGCGTCCGAGCAGGCGCGTCGCACCTTCGATCACGTCATCCAGCTCGCGGCTTGCTTCGCGCAGCTCGTCGCGAATGCGGCGCCGGTCTTCGGGCGGCAGCGCTTCGGGCTGCATCAAATCGTCGACGTAGGTGCGATACCCGGCGTCGGAGGGAACGCGCCCCGCGGAGGTGTGCGGTTGCACGAGGTAGCCGCCGGCTTCGAGCTCGGCCATTTCGTTGCGAACGGTCGCCGAGCTGACGCCGAGATTGTACTTCTGCGTAAGCGTGTTCGAGCCGACCGGCTCCGCCGTCGCGATATATTCGTACACGACCGTCGCCAGGATGTAGGCCTTACGCTTATCGAGTCCGCCCTCGTTCCTCATTGCCGGCTATCTTAGCACTCCAGGGGCCGGAGTGCCAACTGCCGGGTTCGGAATCGGGGTCTGCAGCGCCTGATCGATGGCGCCCTGGAGCTCGTTCCACGAAAGCTCGCCGACCGAGATGTACGAGACGTTGCCCAGCGGATCGATGACGACCGTGAGCGGGATCGGCGGCGTATGGTACGCCTTGGAGATCGACCCGTCGAGATCTTCGAGGATCGGCAGCTCGATGACGCGGGCGCGCAGGTACGTCGCGGCGATGTCGTGCGGTTCGTCCGAGATCGTCATCAGCTCGATCTTGGAACCGTAGAGATTCTCGGCCCGTACGAAGTACTTCAGCTCGTCGGTACACGGCGGACACCACGACGCCCAAAAGTTCAGTACGACAACCTTGCCGCGTAAATCGTACAGGCGCTTCGTCCCCTTAGCACTTGGTATGGTGAAATCGGGTGGTGGTGCATGCACGTGCACGGGCGATATCGCCGTCGTGGCAGCGAGCACGAACGCGGCAAACATTTGCTACGTCATTTTCGGCAGGCATTTGCGATGACCCCCGGTGAACTCGGCCCCATGAGTACGCAAGCAATCGAGGCGCTTTTTGAAGAGAGCCGCCGCTTCCCGCCGCCGCCGGATTTCACGGCGCAAGCCAATGCGCAGCCCGGTATTTACGAAGAAGCAGAAAGAGATTATCTCGCGTTCTGGGAGAGTTGGGCTCGCAAACTCGAATGGATGAAACCGTTCACCAAAGTTCACGAGTGGAACGAGCCGTTTGCAAAATGGTTTTATGACGGCGAACTCAACGTCTCCGTAAACTGTCTCGATCGTCACGTGCGCGCCGGAAAGGGCGACAAGATCGCCTATTATTACGAAGGCGAGCCGGGCGACCGCTGGACGATCACCTACAAGCAATTACTCGACGACGTTTGTAAATTCGCCAACGGCCTTCGCAAGCTCGGCGTCAAAAAAGGCGATCGCGTCGCGATCTACATGCCGATGATTCCCGAGCTTCCGGTCGCGATGCTCGCCTGCGCGCGTATCGGCGCGGCGCACTCGGTGATCTTCGGCGGCTTCTCGCCCGATGCGATCATCGATCGCGTCAACGACGCAGAGTGTGTCGCGATCATTACCGCCGACCAGGGCTGGCGCCGCGGCACGAAGGTTCCGCTCAAACGCAACTGCGACATCGCGATGGAGAAGACGCCGTCGGTGAAGTACTGCTTCGTCGCGAAACGTGGCGGCGACGAAGTCTTCATGCACGAGGGCCGCGACTATTGGTTCAGCGAGGTGACCGCAGGACAATCGACAACCTGCGAACCCGAACGCATGAACGCCGAAGACCTGCTCTTCCTTCTGTACACGAGCGGCACGACCGCCAAACCGAAGGGCATCAAGCACACGACGGGCGGCTATCTCACGCAAGCCATCATGACGCACAAGCTCGTCTTCGATTTGAAAGAAGACAAAGACATCTTCTGGTGCGGCGCCGATATCGGATGGGTCACCGGACACACGTACATCGTGTACGGTCCGCTCGCGAATTGCGCGACCAGCGTGATCTACGAAGGGACGCCGGACTTCCCCGACAAGGATCGCTTGTGGTCGATCATCGAGCGCTATAAAGTGACGATCTTCTACACCGCGCCGACGGCGATCCGCACCTTCATGAAGTGGGGCACGGATTTCCCCGCCAAGCACGATCTTTCGTCACTACGCCTCTTGGGTTCGGTCGGTGAGCCGATCAATCCCGAAGCGTGGATCTGGTATCGCGAGTGGATCGGCGGCAATCGCACGCCGGTTGTCGATACGTGGTGGATGACGGAGACCGGCGGCATCATGATCGCGCCGCTGCCGGGCGTTACGACGCTGCTGCCGGGATCGGCGACGCGTCCGCTGCCGGGCATGAAAGCCGACATCGTCGACGAGCAAGGCAATTCGGTACCGGTCGGCGGCGGTTACGCGGTCATCACGCGACCGTGGCCGGGTATGACGCGCGGCATCTGGGGCGACGACGAGCGCTTCAAGAAGACGTACTGGTCGAAGTTCCCCGGCAAGTTCCTAGCCGGCGACGGATGCAAACGCGACAAGGACGGCAACTTCTGGTTCATGGGCCGCATCGACGACGTGATGAACGTCAGCGGCCATCGCATCTCGACGACCGAAATCGAAAGCGCGCTCGTCGACCATCCCAAAGTCGCCGAATCGGCGGTCTGCGGCAAAGCCGACGATCTCACCGGCCAAGCGATCTACGCCTTCGTCTCGCTCAAGGGCGGCGATAAAGGTTCGCCCGAACTCGCCGACGAGTTACGCGACCACGTCGCCAATAAACTCGGCAAATTCACGCGTCCGAAGTACATTACGTTCACGCAGGAACTGCCCAAGACGCGCAGCGGCAAGATCATGCGCCGGCTGCTGCGTGATATCGCCGAAGGACGCACCCTCGGCGATACCACGACGCTTGCCGACTCGACGATCGTCGAAGAGCTGAAGGAACGCGCGAAGATCGAGGTGAGCGAAGACTAGTTCGGCTTCATCGTCGACTTCGGCTTTGGTGATGGGCTCGGCTTGTGCGAGCCCATCATCATGTGCCCGCCCTTCATGGACGAGCTTTTCATGGACGAATGCATCGAGTTCATCGAATGCTTGGGGCTGGCCGACGGCGAGGCCGAGGCCATGGCGGCAGCAAGAAGTATGTTCAGCATGTCCTGAGAACGCCGCCCACGCCCGCTTGGATCACCAGGGCAAGCCTCAAGGCGTCTGATTCGCAGCGGTGGGGACGACCTTGCCGGAGAGGATGTCGCGCACCGCGACCTGCGGATAGCCGAAGCCGGCGTTGAGGCTGTCCTCCCATGCGAGCGCGATGAGGTCGCGCAGCTCGGTCGCGCCGCGCGCAAGCTGCGCGTCGGTGAAGTCGATGGCTTTCGCCGAGCCCCTTTGGAAATCGCCGGAAGCGTAGAGATCGTAGAGCGGGTCGACCTCGCGCGCCGTTCCGGTGAGATACGCGCCGACCTTCGCCGCGATTTGCGTCTGCGTCAGCAGCGTGCCCGGATTCTCCGGCTTGTAAGCCGGGATCATCTTGGCGACCTCGGCTTCCTTCGCGTGTTCGCCGACGAACTGCGTTTCGAAGAACGAGTGAATGTGATTGGTCGTGTAGTTTTTGGGATTGGGATAGTTGCCCCAGCCGTTGTAGTGAATCGTGATATGGAGCGGCTGGCTGCCGTCGCCGACGAAATGCCCCCAATCGCCGATGTCGCGCAGCGTGAGACCTTCGCGCAGCGCGCGATCTTTCGCAAACATCGCGCGGCCCTGCGGCGTCGTCGCGTGCGTCGCCAGGTAATCGTCGACGCGCCAGATCGCAAAATCTTTGCGCAAGCGTTCGAAGCCGTCCATGATGGTGTAGGGCACGAAACCGGCGCGATAGGGATCGGTGCCCGCCGCGGCCAGCGCTTTGGCGTAGTCGTTCATATCCTTCGGCAACGCATCGAGCCGCACCGTACCGGCGACCGTACCGTCGTCACCGATGTCGAGGTAGTGACCGGGATCGTTGTCGGCGTCCCACGACTGGCCGGCGTCTTTGATGCGATCTTCTTCGGGACCGAGCGCCGCGATCTCCGCAATCGCTTCGGGCGAGCGCACGAAGGCCGGCAGTGTATCCGGCAGACTCTTCGCAGCCAGCCCATTGATCATGACGTGGCCGACCGCGCCCCACGCAAAGACGGCGCTAGGGATACACGCGGCCGCGAGTGCGAACGCGAGAGCAGCACTAATCGAACGGTTCTTCAAGCAAAAAACTCCGTGAGTTCGTCGAGATGCGTGATGCGGCGTGCCGGAGGCAGCGCGCGCAGAATCGTTTCACCGTAGCGAGTCGAGACCGCGCGGCCGTCGAGCAGCGCGATGACACCCGTATCGCTGGTACTGCGAATCAAACGTCCGAACCCCTGCCGCAACCGCACGATCGCGGCCGGAATCATGTAGCGCTCGAAGCCGTCGAAACCGCGCGCCTCGAGCGAGCGCACGCGCGCCGCAACCAGCGGATCGGAAGGCGAAGGGAACGGCAGCCGGTCGATGATCACGCAGGAGAGCGCGTCGCCGACGACGTCGATGCCTTCCCAGAATGTTCCGGTCGCAAAGAGTACCGCGTTCGGCGTCGTGCGGAACCACTGCAAGAGATGCGCACGCGGCAGCTCGCCCTGCAGCTTCACCGGAAAGGGCAAGCGCTCGCGCACGAGCGCGTAGACCTCGCGCAGGCGCGCGTAGGACGTGAAGAGCACGAACGCACGGCCGCGAGCGCGGTCCAGACACTCTTCGACAATCGGCGCAGCTTTTCGCGCAAAATCCGCTGCCTTCGGGTTGACCTCGGGCGGCGCGATGTAGAGCCGCGCCTGCCGTTCGTAATCGAATGGCGAGGGCGCGATCAGCTCTTGCGCCTCCTCGACGCCGAGCGAGCGTTTGAGAAAATCGAAGCTGCCGTCGATCGAGATGGTCGCGCTCGTGAGCACCACGCTTCCCACGCGCGCGAAGAGCGCGGCCCGTAAAAACTCGGCGACGTCGAAGGGCGCGCTGTTGACTTCATAGCGTCCGTCGCGTTCGCCGCGCTCGACCCACGCGATCGCCTCGTCGGCCGGAAGCTGCGCGCGGTCGATCGCGCCTTGATGCGCGAGGATCGCCCGCATCGCCAGATCGCGCCGTCGTTCGGCCTCGGCGTCGTTCTCGACGCGCTTCTTCAGCGCCGAATGCCAATTCGCGTAGAGCCAATTCTCGAGCTTATACAGCGTCGCGCGCACGCTTTCGAGCGCCGGCCACGCCTCTTCGTTCGCGCCCAGCGGATAGCGATCGCCCGGAACGGTCGCGAGCGCCGATTCGAGCGCACGCATGCCTTCGTCGAAATCACCGTCGAACGACGCCGGCAGCGCGTAGGTGCGATGCAGCTTGCGCATCATGCGCCCGAGTGTGTTGCGCGAGATCGTCGCGGTCAGCGCGTCGGTCGCCCAACGCTCGCACTGATGTGCTTCATCCAGGATCGCGACGTCGTAGGGCGGCAAGAGGCCGCCGCCGACGGCCAGATCGAGAAAGAAGAGCGCGTGGTTGACGACGACGATATCGGCGTATTTGGCCTCGTCGCGTTTCTTGAAAAACCAGCAGTCGCGGAAGTGTTCGCAGAACTCGCCGGTGCAGTCGTCGGCGTCGGCGTCGAGCTGTTCCCACTCGTCGCCCGGCGGGACAAACGGCAGCTCCGCGCGATCGCCGGTCTGCGTGCGCGCGGCCCACGCCCACGTGTCTTCCATCGTGCGCGATGACGCGATCAAACGCTCGGCGCGCATGCGCTCGTACTTCAGCTTACAGAGATAATGATTGCGGCCTTTGAGCAGCGTGACACGCAGCGGAACGCCGAGCGCGCGCTCGACGAGCGGAATATCCTTGCGCACGAGTTGCTCTTGCAGCGCGATCGTGCCGGTCGAGAGCACGATCTTCTTTCCGCTGCGCACCGCGGGCACGAGATATGCGAGCGATTTCCCGACGCCGGTGCCGGCCTCGACGATCGTGTGCATGCCTTCGAGAACGCCCCGCTCGATCGACTGCGCCATCTGCACCTGACCGGGGCGCGCTTCGAAACCCGGCAGCGCGCGCGCGAGCGGTCCCCCCGGCGCGAAGAGCTCCTCGGTCGTGAGATTCATCGCGGCGGTTCGGGCGTTTGATATTCGGTGTCGTAGTGGTCGCCGGTTACGCTATCGACGACTTCGGGCGCGACGCGGCGCGGCGGCGAGTAGATCGCGAGCGTCAGCAGAAAACCGACGGCGAGCCCGCTCACGTGCGCCTGCCACGAGATCGCGGGAACCGCGAACGTGATGACGAGATTCAGAATCAAGATACCGAGATTGTCGCGCACCAGGCGCATGCCCGGCGGTCCGAGCTTCAGTCCGATCGCAAAGAGCGCGCCGAAGAGTCCGAAGATCGCGCCGCTGGCGCCGAGCGTTCCGGCCGCAGCCTGCGCAGGCGGACTCAAGTAGATGACGCCGAGCCCGGAGGCGACGAGCGAGACGAAGTAGATCAACGCCATGCGCGGCGAGCCCGCGATCATCTCGATGAAGCGTCCGAGCGCCCAGAGCGAGATCATGTTGACGCCGATGTGCAGGAGGCTGGCGTGCAGAAATGCCGCGGTCGCGATGCGCCAGTACTCGTGATAAATGAGCACCGAGTTGGGTGAAAGGGCACCCGCTTGCAAGACGACGTCGATGCCGTTGCCGCTGCCGGTGAGCATTCCGGGTCCGGCGACAACGATCTCCCAAACGTAGGCGAGTACGTTTGCGAGGACCAGCAGCCGTGTGATCACGCCGCGCGAACCGTTACGAGGCCGGCGAGTTCGAGCGAGATCGCGTGACGCTTACCGTCGACGGCGATCGTCAGCGGCCCGCCGAGCGGCGCTTTTTCGACCAGCGTTATTTCAACGCCCGGGCGCAAGCCGATTTCGGCGAGATAACGCAGAATCTCGGGAAACTCTTCGGTAACGCTTTCGACGCGCGCGCGCGTCCCTTCGGCGACCTGCGCGAGCGGTTCGCCGTTGCGCACCGGATCGCTCAAGTCGCTCGGCGGAATCGGCTGTCCGTGCGGACACGTCGTCGGATCTTTCAAGAGCTGCAGCAAACGTGCTTCGACCTTCGACGATATTGCGTGCTCGAGCATGCACGCTTCGTCGTGTACCTGGTCCCACGGCATGCCGAGAACGTCGGTCAGCAGACGTTCGGCTAGGCGATGGCGGCGCAGCACGCGCACCCCGACCGCGAGTCCCTTCTCGGTGAGCTTGACCTCGCCGCGCGAAACCTGCTCGACGTATCCGTCTTTCGCGAGTTTTTTGAGCATGCCCGAAACCGAGGCGGGTGCGACGCCCAATGAGGTCGCGAGCCCCGAGGTCGTGACCCCGGGACCCTCGCGTTCGAGGCGATAGACCGCTTCGAGATATTCCTCGACCGATTCGGCGAAATGGCTGTGTCCGGACATCTTCGTTTAGAACTTCGCGGCGGGGTCGCGCGGTTCCATGCCGAGCCGTCCGAGCAGCTCCCTCTTCTCCGCGGGGGCGAGAAACGACGCTTCCGCCGCCTGCGCGATGAAGCGCTGCAGCGCCGCGATACCGGCGCGCTGTGCGACGAGCGCATACTCCCTCGAGATCGAGGTGCCGAAGATCGCCGGATCGTCGGCGTCGATCGTAACGCGGACGCCGCTTGCGTCGAGAGCGTAGAGCGGATGGTCGGCCTCGAGCGGCACGACGCCGGTGCGTGCGTTCGAGGTCGGCGAAATCTCGAGCGGGATGCCGCGCTCGCGCAGCAGTGCGACGACCGACGGATCTTCGATCGCGCGCACGCCGTGCCCGATGCGCTCGGCGCCGATCTCGATCGCGGCGCGCACGCTTTGCGCGCCGGCTGCTTCGCCCGCGTGCGCGACGGCGTGCAACCCGTTCGCCCGCGCGAACGCGAAGACGCCGGCGAAGAGTTCGGCCGGAAAATTCGCTTCGTCGCCGCCGACGCCGACGCCGATAACGCCTTCGCCCGCGAGCGACGCCGCAAGCTGCGCGGTGCGCATCGCCGACTCGACGCCGAAGTTCCGCGTCACATCGAGGATGAGCGAGAACTCGACGCCGTGCGCGCGCGCGGCGCGCAGCTCCGCGACGATCGTGCGAATCGTCGCCGGTACGTCGAGCTCTTTATGGAAGAACGCCCACACCGAAGGCGAGATGAAGAGCTCGCCGTGCACGACGTTCTGTGCGAGCGCATCGGCCACGAACTCGCGTGCGAGCAGCGCATAGTCGTCGGGCGACGCAAGCGCGCGGCTCACCGCTCCGAATATCAGTAGAAACTCCGGAAAATCGGCGAATTCGTAGACGCGAGCGGCTTCCGTCGGGCCGGCCAGATCGGGCTGCCCGGGCCGATAGCGGGTCGTGAGACCGTAGCGCCGGGTCAAGTCGACAAAGGTCTGCGCCCGCAAACAGCCTTCCAGGTGGCAATGCAGGTGAATCTTTGGTAGACTCGCGATGGCCGGATCGATGTGCTCCATGGCTTCCGATGCTTTCGGAAGGAAAGGCGCCCGACCCGCCGTATCGTCCGGTGTCAGCCCGGTGCCCGTCCCGTCATCTCGAGCGCAGCGATGCGACGTCGAGGGTCGAAGGACGCCCATCGCGGGGTGGAGCAGTCCGGTAGCTCGTCGGGCTCATAACCCGAAGGTCGCAAGTTCAAATCTTGCCCCCGCAACCAATCGCAGGTCCGATAATCGAATTGATTACCGGACCTGTCGCTTTCCGGCGACCAGTTGTTGGACCAATTTGCGCTTCTACGACGGCGTCTGTACATTTCGCACGGTGTCAGAGTTTCGGATATTCTAACACCGGAAGTCAACGCAGCGGCGACGAATGCGAAGTTGCGCTGCGTAGTCGAGTTCATCAGAGAAGGGTTCAACGGCGATTTCTTGGGAACTGCTCGGCGGTGGGCCACGTTTCTTCTTACGAAAGCCGCGATGAACGATAACTCGGTGACGCCTCAACCAAGGAGCTCTTCGGGTCGCGTTCT
>DATJOG010000002.1:0-185969 GCA_035507275.1 Candidatus Acidiferrales bacterium | reverse complement strand
TTCAATGCGCGCAACGAGGTCGTCGGTGCTCCACCTGTTATTGAGGACTACGACTGGAGCATTGGGTTCCAAGCGGCTTTCCAAAATGCCGCGGTACCAGCTTTCGAGCGCGTCACGTGTCCCTAATGTCATCGGACCCGGCTGCACGTCGTCCAAAATGACAGCATCCGCGCGGTGTCCGGTAACGACACTGTTGACGGAGAACACGCGGCACTCGGAGCCGTTGCTTAGTTCCCAGTGCAGCGCTGCGCGTGTTTCCGCGTTTATGGAAACGTCGGGCCACAGCTTCTGTTCGCGTACCAGCTCGCGCACGGCCTTCGAATTGCGTTCGGCAAGCGATTCTTGCGCCGAAAGGATCAGAAGTCGCCGCCCTGGCTGCGTTAGCAGCAAGAACGCAGCGAACAGTTGAACGGTTGTGCTCTTACCATGCCCCGGCGGGCCGATGAGCAGAAGTTTCCTGATCGAACCGGCGAGGACACATTCGAGAAGATGCAACCAGTAGACGATGTGCCGAGGCCACGTGAACTGGGTAACGGCCTTCGCAAACGGGAGCAGACGACGACGAGCAATCTCATCTTCCGCTGCTTGCGCGAGGTCCTGACGATCGATCAACTGTTTCTCCTTGAAAAGAAACACGGCACGCCGGAGCGAACCGTGTCTCATCTGTTCCGACCACAACGTTACGGCTAGTCGCGCGCCTCGTTTATCCAAGCCTTGACGGCCAAGACGAGCGCAAATGTATCCTGCGTTCCGACTTTATCGCCGCGCATGAAGCGCCGTTCCGTTGCGCGCCATACATCACCCGCGAGAATTTCGAGATTCAATAGCTGTTCGGCGGTCATGCAATCACCCTAGCTGTCGTCATGCGTTCCAGCTTGCTTGATGCTGCGTTAACGGCCATGCCATCATCGCGCGGCGCGCACGTGTGCCCCGGGTCAAGCATTCGCTTTTCGCCGCAGGCGGAGCATGTGTGCGCGTCTGTATTCGGGTGGCAGAATGTGCGACACGTATGCGCCGATCGGGCTAGCGAGTACCGGCAACATTGACACCTCACGATTGGAGCCTCCGCGTTTTGCTATTTCTTTCGTGGGCCAAACGGTCGGCCACGGTTCACTGATCGCAAGAGCTTATCGGCGGTCGTTGGGCCGCTGGCGGCTTCGTTCAACCCGCCTGCTGGCGGTGTACCGCTAAATTCCCAAGGCCGCGGAATGTTGGTTGAGGGTTTCGGTCTGCGTGGCACGGCGTTGTTACTCTCCGTTGAAAGAATGACAGGCGCCCAGGTTTGAACCCGAGCGCCTGGTTCCGTTGCCGCAAAGGATCCAAACCGACAACGAAAATGTGTGCTTACCTCGCGACCAATTCCGTTGCGGGTTCGGTCGTCGCGAGCGCTGGGAACTCGGCTAATAGTTCTGCGCGGCGATCACGTGCTGCAGAAAGGCGAGCGGCGATTTCTTTAACGACATCGCGTTGGTTGCGCGCTTGAATTACCAGCGCCCTATCCTCATCGTTGCTGAAGCGAATTGGCATCACCAACTCGCGGGCACGCTCAAAGGTGATGCCGGTGTTCGCCCACGCGGCTACAACGGCACCAACAAAACCATCCGAAGCAGCTTGTAATGCATCCATTGGTCCCAGGTGAACTGAGCGACCGGATTGGAACCAATCGGCGAACCTCTCGAAGACGAAGCCTATGCCAAGGTTTGCAGCTACGGCGCGCGAGCGTGACCACCGCACCACGATTGGATGAACCTCCATCCGCTGAAGTTCGGCGGAGGCTTCATCGTGCTCGGAAGAAATGTGCCGAATGCGCTCGTTCGTTTCCCGTAGTGCTTCCACGGCATGAGCGAGACGGCGCCCGTAATCGGCAAGTTCTTCTTCCCGGCGGCGTTCATCGCGCTCCCGTTGCAGTGTATCGAACTCCGTCGTCATGCGCGATTTTTCTCTTTCAAGCTTTTTAAGGTTGTCGGCGGAACCGTCCCACGGATTTTCTCGCGCGCCGTTCGCTGCCGCCCAGGCTGCCTCGGCGTACGCAAGCACAGACGTTCGCTCTAAATCGTCGTCTAAGGCTCTGATCGCAGCGGCGACCAGTTCGATTCGTTCGTCCACATCAACTTTCATATTCGCCTCCTCGAACACGGGCCAACATGGCCTTCTCGGCTTCTCGAAATGCCTTTGGGTCGTTCTCAAGCAGCCGCCAATCAATAATGGGTCCGCGCGCGTCGAAGCGCCAACTCGGCGTTGGCCGAAGGGGCTCGTTCTCGCGCATTACGATGCCCTCGCATCTTCTTGCCGCTGCCGTACTAGGGCACGCTGCAAGACACCGGCGTCGTAAGCACCGCCGCCACCAGCACTCGACATGGTTTTCTCGAGTTCTCGAAGTTCCGTGACCGACAAACGGGAGGCATCCAATTCTCGAAATGGCGGACTCAACGGCGCCTGCGTGCGCCCCGGCGCCAAAATCTGCTCCCCTGCCGCGTGCAATTCACGGTCGTTCATGTGCTCAAACGGCTTGTACAGCGACGGGTGCGCCTTGCGGTGCGCAACGACAGCCGCATCGGCGCCAACAACGGTGCCGGTTTCGGTCACCTTGACATCACGCACCGGAACGACTAGCGCAATCTCCGGGTCGATTCCACCTGCGCGTTCAACGGCCGTGACCATTGCCGCCTCAAGGGCTGCAAGTTCCTCAACCTTGTTCATCTGCCTCATTCCTCCGTGAAGAAAAATCAAAAAGGCCTCGGTCCATCGAAGCCTTTTTCTGAAATACTGTTGTTCTGGATTCTCAAAGCTCCGAAGCGAAACGTTTCTCCGACATGCGAGCAGCGCAACACCGTCATCCGAAACGAAATTCTCACGTGCCGTGTTCGCGGGGCACCCGAGCGCAATGCACCGCGCTTGAAAAGAGGTACCTCGGCCCCCCTTGACGTTGCCCGGTGCTACCGGTTCACCCGTTCAGCAGTACCCTGCGAACTTGTGTCCCCGTCCAGTCCGAACCCGTGCGCGTTGCGTGCCCGTCTGCATTCAGCACCTGCGCAATGCGCCCGTATCCGAATCCCTCGGCCCGCAATGCCCGAAGTTTCGGTAACAGTGCAGCGTACGCAGTTCTCGCGGCTTCCCTGGCCCGCTGGGCCCCTTTGAGTCGCGCTGCTCGGGTCAAGTTCCGACTGCGCGGGTTTGCAGCGCCCAGCGCCACGCCACGCACTTTGGCGGCCTGCAACGCGGCAACGGTGCGATCCGAAATCGCACGTGCTTCGTTCTCCGCGACAGCCGCCATGACGTGCAACAGCAGCCGGTTTGCTTCGGGTAGGTCGCACGCACGGAAATCGACGCCCGATTCCATCAGGCCGGAAATGAAATGCACGCTGCGTGCCAGCCGGTCTAGCTTGGCGATCAGCAGCATTGCACCACCGCGCTTCGCGTGCGCTAGGGCCTTCGCCAGTTCCGGTCGCGCGTTGCATCGGCCGCTTTCGACTTCTCGGTAGGTGGCGACCAGCGTGGCCCCGTGTCGTTCGCAGAAGGCGTTGATCGCAGCGGTCTGCGCCGCAAGTCCCAACCCACTGTCACCCTGCCGCTGCGTGCTCACCCGAATGTATCCGATCGCCTTCGCGTCTTTGGTCGTTGTGCTCATAGCATCGAGAGAATAACAGAGCATGAACGGGCATCCAAGGAGCGTTATGCACGGCTTTCGCCGGTTTCCGGCGCTGCTGGTAACGCGACCAGGCGCCGGTTGCATATCGCCTCGATCGCGTCGGCGGCCTCGCCTTCGCTTGGGTTCAGCGCAATCAGTTCGATCACCGGTGTCGGCAAGGTCCTGACGACCGCCTCGATCTCAACCCTACGCTGATCGATGTTCACCGTGATGCCGTCGCCGCCGATCATGCCGGTTGCACGCGCTAGCGTTTCCAGGCTTTTGTTCGCTCTATCCACGGCCATCAGTGTCAGTCTCGCGTCGTTATCGGCCTGCGCCTGCGCTGCAATCGCCTCCGCAAGTCCGAGCAGTTTCTCTGCACGGCGCAGCAGTGCTTGCGGGTCGGTTGCATCACTCGCGAAGCCGCACGTGCTGCACCGGCCCAGTGTTGCGCTTTCGTTTCGCTTGGTACGTCGACGCTTGACCCGCGACCGACCCGTGTTGATGTACTCTGTCGCTCCGCGCTTCAGGTAGCGGTTCACACTTGCCTTAGAGAACTTCGGGCCCGGGAACAGTCGGCTCAACTCGTCCGCAATGGCTTGCAAGCTGTAGCCCGCGGCCCGCAGCTCTTCGAGCTTCGAAGCCACCCCGGGGGAATTGATCCGGCTGCGTGCATCGAGCACTTTTAGTGCTCCCTAGATTTCCCGGTCAAACAGCTTGAAGTGCCGTTGAAACGCCTAGCCTTTGATACCTTGGCTTGGGCTTTGCGTTCGCGCTGTTCCCGGCGCTGTTGCGCAAGCTGCAACATTGCCACCAGGTCTTCGGCCACTTCGGCTTTGGTGTTGCGGTAAATTGTCACGCTGCCGCCTGACCTAGAATGCATGAAGTGCCTCCTCATTTGAAAACAAAAAGGGAAGGCCACGTGCTTTCCCATCTACTCCGATTTTACCACGGGTTTTAGGCGAAACTCTAACGCCTTCGATGGGAGCACTAGAGCACAGCGAACCGCAATCAAGCAAAATAACCATGCGCGCACGGTATGATTTCTCTTACAAGGTTGATGCGTAGCATCGAATTCATGCAAGTATCATTGTTCTTGGGTAAACCGGAACCGGAAACTGGAGCCGTTTGGGCAAGAAGAGCCCCTGTGCGGGAAACTCTTCTTGCTGCAAACCGTATACCGGTTAACTGTATGTCGACCAGCAAGTCCGACCAGCTCCGCGTGCAACGTCCTGCCGAAACGCGTCATCGCTGGTGGTTCGAGGGAGCTTAACACTCCACGTCCAGGGCGAGGGAAACGGCTCATATTCCAGAGGGCACCTTTTGACTTCAACGCCTTGGGTTGGCTTCCACCAACGGGGTCAAGGCATTTCCTCTCCTTGACGCTAATCGCTACTGTCAGAAGCCTGCATGCCGTTTTCACGTGGGCTTTTTCTACTCCAGCGCGTTGTCAGGTTCTTGCGCTAATTCATTTCGCAGTGCTCATAGCCGAACTGCCCGCAGCGCGACCGGGACAACGTGCCGGGCGCGGTGTTTGCGCGCATCCTCTTCGATCAGTTCGGCGATTTCAAATGGCGCGACAGCCAGGCCGCCGAAGACCGAAACCACCTCGCGCGCGAGCGACCGTTCGCGCTCGCGAATGTCCATGCGCAGATCGGCTAGACTTTCGGGATCAAGAACGCGGCGGGCATCATCGGACAGCTGTGCGGCTGTACCGAATAGCTTCGCTTCCTGCTTTCGCCTGTACCAGCGCCGTTGACGCTCGGCATTTGCACACCGATCGCAGCGCGGTATGCTTTTTGTTGGCGATAATAATTCGCTGCACTCTATGCAGCGCCGCTGCGCGTTAGCGTCCAAACCAAAAACCCCGTTGGGATAAACCCCGTCCGGGCCTTTTGTCAACTCATCTGGCCGCCGAACATTTGGTACGCCCGTCCGGGCTGCTCCAAATAACGGCTACCCATTAAGTCTAACGAGCCCCACCTCTAACGGCGCTGCTTCTTTTGTAGCAACCTACGGCTCGTGAACAACTGGCCGCGCAGTTCCCGCCGCGGATACGGTAGCAGTAGCACCGCACGTTATTAGGCCTTATCAATTTCCACCAGTGCCTGCTGCAATAAGCCTTCGACCGACCTCCGGATGGAGGCGACTAGCAGCGCGGTCAACTGGCGAACATTCCGGCTGGTGTACCGATACGATTCCCGCTCTCCGTTCCCATACGTCCCGCCGAAAGCGATGGCGCCGTCATCCGTCTGAACGAATTTTGGCGGCCGGTGATCTTCGGCCCGCACGTTCGCGGCATGCTCAAGGACAAGAGCGCGCAACACAGGCGGAAGATCGGCTAAACCGAGTACCGGCAACGGTAGGTCGGTATTATCTGCGCATTCCGGTTGAACGTTTCCGAGGTGGGTCGAGCTGAACCTAGCAACGACCTTGCCGACAAGCGCGGCGTTCGCCGTATTCACCTTACCGACGCCGTTGATGACCGCCAGCCACACGCCGCGCATTTTCTCTGGATCGTTATCGAACGGTGCGAGCATGCGCGACACGGACTCGCTGCCCGGCAATTCGGTGCCAATTGGCGCCAAATGTTCTGCGCGCACGGCCGCTCGTATAAGCCGGTTAACGTATGATTTCGAATAGCCCCAGCGCTGCTTGCAGTACCGTTCGAATCCGCCTGCACCGTATCCACGCTCGTACAATCGCCGGTCACGTATTTCACGTAACGCAAGTGCCTTGGGAAGATATGCGCCTTCGCAATTGGTGATCTCTTCTTCGAGTGCTCGCAACCGCGACGAACCACTTTCGATAACGTCAAAACGCCTGACGTCGTACGTGGCTGGATTGGTCATGGTGTCGTTTTTCGAAGGCCCCGTCGCGGACGACCTTGCGGACGACCTGCGGACCTCGCGAGAATTTGGTGTGTACAAACCTGCTCCTGGCATCCGGCCGGAAACGGCGCCCATCGTCATCTTGTCGGCGTCGGTGTGCGATTCGGGAAAAAGACCGCGATCACGCGGTTTCGTACCGCGCTGATTTACTCGGCTGGCGGGGCCCAGTCTCGGTTCTGATATAACCATTCTTTTAGGATTCCGCTCTCCGCCGCCGAGTTAATCAAAGCCGTTGAGAGGTCCAGTTTTGCGCCATGACGTTCAAAGGTGGCCCGATCTAACGCTTCACGCACGACGTTTGCCGACTCTTCGCCGAAGATCAATCGGACTGAGAGTAGCATCCCGCCGACCATCGATTTGTGCCAATCGAGGACTTGCGCCATTTCGGGGTTTAGCGACGGCGGGCTCGTTATGATGTTGTCGACCAACTGCATGAGGTGCGATAGAAAGTTTTGCTGTTGCTCGATGGGAAGCTCGGTGAACGTCAAAGCTCATTCTTTCTTGTGGACTTTGGTCGGCAATTTTTGGTCAGCCGCCAGTCTTCGCGTGGACGTTGTCGGCAAGCGGCCACCATCGCCTTCATAGGGGAACGTCAACTCCTAAGCGTCGAGCGCATTGGCGCAGGTCATCGAGTTGGTACTCGACGGAAGGACGGAGCAGCGAATCCGACGCAAACTTCGAGGCATATTTCATGGCGAGAGTGAGATCTGAACGAGCGCCGGTGAATGGAGTTGTCTCCGCAAGAAGATGCTGGTACTTACATAAATCTCCGGCATTACGCATCGCTTCTGTAACAACAGTCATCGCGTCACCAGAGTCGTTGGTGTTGCTTAGTTCATTCCACAGGTTCATTTGCGAGCTTAGAATTCGATCCCGTAGATACACTGCAACGATTTCGTCAAACGGGGAGCAGTTGGAGTCGCCAGGGCTGCACTTAACAGGCTTCAGTAAACAAGCGTACGATATCTTCATAGCCTTCCGATCGGCGTCTATCGCGCCAGCGGCATCCCCAGACTGGAAATCGACATAGGCCTCCTGGCCAGACGATTGAACCGCGGCAAATGTTCCAGAGCCACATACCGAGTCAACGACAGAAGATAACTGCGGGCCGGAGGTAGCGGTCGCGTGCGCCATGCCAGTCCATGGAATCACCAGGGAGAAACAGAGCAGAAGTCCGAGCGAGAAGCGCTGACGGAAGATCGGCATCGTTTCTTACCAAAACGCTTTGTTGTCGGTGCCAAGGCAAAAGAATTTGAAGCCACCGGCGTTGTTCTTGGTAAGTACCCGCGCGTATTGGAGGCACGCTCGCCAATCTGCAAACGTTTCGTTGGGTTGATGCGCGTCCTCGCCGGGACTCACGGTAACAACAAGGCTAGCCTTGATTCCGCAAGCGCCGCTCTCGAGACAGACAACATCTGATCCGGGCGGACCTGCAGGCCCGTATTGTTGCAAGTCGTCGGGTGTCACTGGGTTTTCGTAGAGGTAATAGAATACCGGGTCGGCGCTGACCGTAACCGGAAGCGATATGGCGACAAGAAGAGCCGCGAACGCTATCAGTTTCATGGCTTCCTCCGTGATGGGAGTGGTCTCACAATTGGGTGTTCGTGGTTTGCTTGCCTGTCAATTGGGGGCTCGGGCCCTCCGATCTTCGCCTGAACCGTGAAGTTCCCGAGGGTGCACGCAAGACACGCAGGACGCGGAATCGCAACAATGTCCCCTTATTCGGATGGCGCGCATCACCCCCGGGCCAGGTTGCACGTGGGCGCTCGGCAAATGATTGCGATGGCACTACACCCGGGGACAATGGTGGCCTGGGACAGTACGACCCGCGCAAGCTTCGCGTCAATGTAGCCAGAGGTCACCTCGCGGCCTCGCACCGACAGCTTCGGTTACCGGACGCCGGAATACAAGCGAATGGCCACCGCGTCCACGGAACCACGCAGTGCCCCACAATCCCGACCCCATTGCCCGCGCATATTTCGACGATCGGACTGCCGCCGAATACGTCGGATGCAGCGAGCGCCACATGCGCAATCTGCGCTCGCGCGGTGCGCTACCATACGTGAAGCTCGGCAAACTAGTCCGCATCGCCAGAGCCGATCTCGATGCGCTGCTTGCCGCCAACAGGCGCGGCGACATAGGCCTACAGCCTGAAATCAAGCATTCACCGGTAGGGAGAGCCAGCGTCCGACCAAATCCATCGAGCCGCTCTGAGGAGGGGCCTGATGAAATGAAACGACGCACAAAAGCCCGGCGTGGCCGGGGCGAGCACTCGGTCTACCAGCGCAAAGACGGGCTATGGACCGCCGTGGTCGAGGTAGGCATTGACGACCGCGGTAAACGGCAGCGCACCCAAATCTACGCACGCACCAAAGACGAAGTGATGCGAAAGTTAGCGCAGCGCAAAGACGAACTTGCGCATGGCGACGTTCCCCGCCGCCGCGAAACTAACGTGACCGTGGGCAGCTACTTTCAACAGTGGCTCGATGCACTTGTAGCAGAGGCAAGACGTGCCCCAGGGACGCTCGACGCGTACCGTGCGTGTGTTAAGCACGTCAGAAACGCAACGTACGGCATCGGCGACGTAAAGCTTCGCGCCTTAACCCCGGAACTACTCGAAAAGTTCTACGCACGTATGAAAGCCGCGGGCGTTGGCGATTGCACGCGAAAGGCCGTACACAAAGTCGTTTCGCAAGTCTTGACTCGTGCGCTTCGCAATAAGCGCACCACTGGTGTCATGGAGAACGCCGCAGATTTGGTCGATCCCAACCTGAAGCCACGCTACAGCCCAAAAGAACAGCTAGCGCAGACGGCCGAAGAGGCACATAAGTTTATCAAGGCCGTTCGCGGGCATCGGCTTGAAGCGTTGTTTATCTTCCTAGCTTTTCAGGCGCCGCGCTGGAGCGAAGCTGCGGGCTTGAAATGGGGCGACATCGACTTCGACAAGCACACCATTACCATCGAGCGCCAATGGAATTCCCGGCTAAAGGCTTTCGCGCCAACGAAGACCGGCAAGACCCGGGTCATCCCCATGACGCAGCTCGTCGCAGACAGCCTGAAGGAGCACAAGCGCCGCATGCTTGCCGAGCATGCGGTCTACACCACATGGGTTGCGGACCCGCCCGCCAAGACGCGGAAGGACCGCAAGACGGTTCAGCCGCCACCGAACGGCAGCCGTTGCGGCACTGACGACTTGGTCTTTGTTTCTACGGCCGGGACCGCGCTGAATCGGACCAACGTAGCCAACCGTGACCTCGACGCACTTCAGCAGAAAGCCCGACTGAGACGCCTTACTCCGCATTGCTACCGTCGCGGCACAGCGAGTATCCTGGCAGAATTGGGCACGCACCCGACGTACGCGGCAGCAATCCTCGGACACAGTTCCGTGGACCAGATGACGTTGGCCGTTTACACCAAGACCAACAAGCCCATGGAGCGCGCCGCCGCTGACGCGCTGGATCGGGCCTTCAGTACCCGCCAGGGCACTTAGGCTGTAGTGTTTGGCTGTAGTCGTACAGCCAAGGGGCCCTGGCCCAAAGCAGAAGCCCGTAAACGTCAATGTTTACGGGCTCTTTTATGGTCGGGCTGACTGGATTCGAACCAGCGACCTCTTGACCCCCAGTCAAGCGCGCTAACCAAGCTGCGCTACAGCCCGATGGTTGCCGGAGAACCCTCGTTCATCCGGCAGCTTTACTCTTCAACGTTTCTTTTTCGCTGAAGATTTCTTTTTGGTCCCGCCGCTCGCGCGCCCGCCGCCAACGGCGTCCTTGAGTGACTTGCCGGCAACAAACGCCGGCACTTTTCGCGCGGCAATCTTGATCTTCTCACCCGTTTTGGGATTGCGTCCTTCGCGCGCCTTGCGGCTGCGAACGACAAAACTGCCGAACGGCGTCAACGCTACGCGGTCGCCCTTCTGCAGCGCCGATTTGATCTCTTCAAGGATCAAGTCGACGACTTCACCGGCTTGGCGCTTCGAAATCTCGACCTCGCCGGCAACGGTATCAATCAGCTCGGCTTTCGTCAAACTCCAGATCTCCTATTGGCGGACCGGCCGCCAGGCAGGGGTTATACGCATGGTGCGCGCCCGCGCCCTTTATTTTTCGGCTTTTTTCGCGAGGGCGCGCAAAGCCAGAACGTAGGATTCCGGGCCGAACCCGGAGACACTGCCAACGCACGATGCGGCCGTTACGCTCACGCGGCGGTGCGCTTCGCGCGCCGCGATGTTTGAAAGATGCACTTCGACGACCGGAACGTTCACCGACGAAATCGCGTCGGCGATCGCGTACGAATAATGCGAATAGGCTCCGGGGTTGATTACGATGCCGTCACAGCGCACGCGCGCTGCGTGTATCGCGTCGATGATCTCGCCCTCGCCGTTGTGCTGGACGCACTCGACGGTGGCACCGAGTTCGCGCGCGGCGTCGGTAATGCGCTCGTTGAGTTCGGCGAGCGTCGCGCGCCCGTAGATTTCGGGCTCACGTTCGCCGAGCAGATTGAGATTCGGCCCGTGAATGACGAGTAAGTGCATCGCCGCATCCTTCTCAGGAGGAAAAGCTCCGGCCTTCGGCTGAGGAGGCCAAAACATGCCGGATTTCATCGTCAGCGCGTCGGCACCGCAAGCCGGCATCGCGATCGCTGCCGCCACCTCCACCGAGCTCGTCGCCGAGATTCGCAGCCGTCACGACTTTTCGCCGCTCGTGACCGCAGCCGCGGGACGGCTCGTGACGGGCACGGCGCTCTTCGGCGTTGCGCTCAAAGGGCGCGAGCGTATCACGCTGCAGATGTCGGGCGATGGGCCGGCCGGCTCGATCGCCGCCGACGCCTGGCTGCTCGAGCCCGAGGTCCTCGGCGCACGCGGCTACGCCGCAAATCCGCACGTCGATCTTCCCCTAAATGCAGCGGGTAAATTCGATGTGGCGGGCGCGATCGGAACCGGAACGCTGCAGGTGACGAAATCCTACGACGTCGGCCAGCCCTACGCCGGCGTGGTGCCGCTTTACTCGGGCGAGGTCGCCGAAGACATCGCTTCGTATCTCGTCAATTCCGAGCAGATTCCGAGCGTCGTCGCGCTCGGCGTGCTCGCCAATCCCGACGGGGTGCGCGCCGCGGGCGGCGTGCTCGCACAAGTGCTGCCGGGTGCCGACGAGCGTGCAGTCGCGGCGCTCGAAGAGCGCGCGCTCGCCATGCCGCCGATTACCAAACTCATCGCGGAAGGCGCCGACGCTCACGCGCTGCTCCATGCGCTCGCGGGACCGATCGAGCTACGGTCCCATCGCACGCTCGATTTGCGCTTCGCATGCACGTGTACGCGTGACAAAGTCGAAGCGGCGCTCCTGGGCATGGGCGCCGACGAACTGCGAACGCTCGCCGACGAGCGCTCGGAATCCGAAGCATTCTGCGAATTTTGCAGAAAGCGTTACATCTTCACGTCCGACGAGTTGCGCGAACTCGCCGAACGCATCGCCTAGTTATAAACCGGCTTCGAAGAGCGCGACGAAGTCTTTGGGCGTGCGGTACGGTTCGATGCGCTGCCAGAAAATCTCGCGCATCGCGGCGCCGTCGTTGTAGTACCACCAGCCGCACTCGCAGCGAATCGGACGCGCGCCGGGTTGCGGATACGGATAGGTGCGCTTGCAGCGCTTACAGACGAATTGCTTCTCGGCCATGATCCCTTTCCTATGGAATGATGCGTGCGAACCGGCGCGATCCAACGCTAAGCACGGCCGGAGCCGTCGCGGTCCATGCCGCCCGAGGATCGTCCACGACTATACCATCGACTTTGACGCCGCTCCCCGAGATAAGTCGCTCGGCCGCGCGGCGGCTCTCGGCGAATCCGGCGCGCACGAGCACGTCGGCGAGCCGTTTCGCGTCGCCGAGCGCGATCTCGGGAAGATCGTCCTGCGGGATCTCTTTGCGCTGCACGGTGCGTTCGAAGAATTCGCGCGCGCTCGTCGCCTCGCTCTCACCGTGATAGCGCGCGACGATCGTTTCGGCTAGGCGCTTCTTCTTGTCGATTGGATTGGATTGGTCGCGCTCCACCCACGCCGCAAGATCGTTGCTGAATGCAGCCAGGCGCGCGTAGGTGGCCATCAGCTCGTCAGGCATCGACATGAGCTTACCGAATTGCGTCTGTGCGTCCTCGCTGATACCGACATAGTTGCCGGTCGATTTGCTCATCTTCTTCTCGCCGTCGAGTCCGACGAGCAGCGGCACCGTCGCGCAGATCTGCGGCAGTTGGCCGTATTCGCGCTGAAACTGCCGCCCCAGGAGCAGATTGAAAAGCTGATCGGTGCCGCCGAGCTCGATATCGGCTTCGATGGCGATCGAATCGTATGCTTGGGCGACGGGATAGAGGAACTCGTGCAGCGAGATCGGCGTGCCATCGGCGTAGCGATTGTGGAAATCGTTGCGTTCGAGCATCTGCGCGACCGTCACGTGCGAGACCAGGCGCACCACGTCCGAAAAGTTCAGTTTCGCGAGCCACTCGGAGTTGTAGCGAATCTTGACCCGCGCCAAATCGAGCACCTTGCCGGCCTGATCGCGGTAGGTCTGCATGTTGGCTTCGATCTGCTCGCGCGAGAGCGGCGGACGCATGGCGTTGCGTCCACTCGGATCGCCGATACTCGCGGTGAAATCGCCGATGATGAGCGTCACCTCGTGCCCTGCTTCGGCAAAGCGCTGCAGCTTGTGCAAGACCACCATGAAGCCGAGATGCAAGTCGGGGCTGGTGGGATCGATGCCGAGCTTGACGCGGATCGGCCGCCCCATTTTGAGTCGCGCGCGAAAATCTTCGACGGTTTCGACATGTTCGAAGCCGTCGAGCAGGTACTCGGCGTCGGTGCTGCGCGGATTTGCGGTCACGCGAGTTCTATTATCGTCACGCCGCCGGAGCCCTCGTCTTCGTGCCCGTAACGCACGCTTGCGACCGAGGGATGCGTCCGGAGATACTCCTGCAGCCCACGCCCGAGCATCCCGGTTCCCTTGCCGTGTATGAGACGCAGCGGCGAGTTCCCGGCGAGCGCGGCCTCGTCGACCCAGCGCTCGACCAGCGGCTGCGCTTCGATGAAGCGCTTGCCGCGCACGTCGAGCTCTCCCGTGCTGGTCGTGACCGCGCCGAGCCCGCGGCGCTCTGCCTTCGGCTGGTCCGCGGGATTTCGCCGTTGTGCGCCCTCGGGACGCGTCAGATCGTTTTTCTGGACGACGGTTTTCATCGGGCCCATCGCGATCAAAACCGCGTCCCCGTAATCCTCGACCACGACGCCGTCGGTTCGCAGCGAACGGATGTGCACGCGATCGTTCGGTTCGAACGTCGCAGGCTTCGCGGCTTCCGCGCGCTCCGGCTCGGCGGCGCCGAGTTCTTTGCGCAGCGAGTCGGCGCTCTTGCCGAGCAGCGCCGTGTGCGATGCGGTGACGCGCGGCCGGTTCGATTGCGCCGCCGCGGCGCGGCGCTGTAGCTCCGCCATGAACTCGCGCAGACTCTGCTGCATGCGTTCTTCCGCACGATCGGCAAACGTGCGCCGCTCGTTTTCGAAGACTGCGCGCTCGTGAGCGAGCGTGCCGCGTTCGCGTTCGGCGGCGAGGCGTTGCGCGCGCAGCGTATCGCGCTCCGCCTGCAGCTCGGCCGAGCGCAGCGAGAGCTCGGCCAGCGCCGATTCGTAGTCGCGCTCGCGAGAGTCGAGCAGGGCTTGTGCGCGCTCCACTACCGCCGGCGCGATACCGAGCGATTGGGCGAGCGGAAAAGCGAGCGACTGCCCGGGCGCACCCACGTCGAGCGCAAAGGTCGGGGCGAAGGTCACCGGGTCGAAGCGTACGCTCGCGTTGGCGACGCCCGGCGTCGCGCTTGCGAAGAGCTTGAGCTCGGTCGCATGCGTCGTCACCACGCCGCACGCGTTCACGGCCAGCAGCCGCTCGAGCATCGCGATCGCGAGCGCCGCGCCCGCGCCCGGTTCCGTGCCGCCGCCGATCTCGTCGACGAGCACGAGGGTGTGCGCGTCGGCGGCTTCGAGCATCTCGCGCATGCGCGCCAGGTGAGCGGAGAACGTCGAAGCGTTGAGCGCGATCGATTGCTCGTCGCCGATGTCGGCGATCGCGCGCGTAAAACGGCCGATTCGCGTTCCCGCCGCTGCCGGGACGTGCATCCCGCAATACGTCATGACGACGAAGAGCCCGACCATCTTGAGCGCGACCGTCTTGCCGCCCATGTTCGGTCCGCTGATGACCAAGAGCCGCGTGCCGTGGTCCAGGGGAATCGTTTGTGGAATCGCGCGTTCGCCCAAGAGCGGATGGCGTCCGTCCTCGACGTGCACGATCGCCTCGTCGACCAGCTCGGGTTCGATGCCATCCATCGCGCGCGCAACGTTGGCTTTGGCGACGAGAAGATCGATTTGCGCGAGCATCTCGATGTTGCGTTCGATGGCGTCCGCCGCGGCGCCGACGCCGCGCGAGAGCTCCTCCAACACGCGCGCAACCTCGCGCTCCTCCTCCAGACGCAGCGTGCGCACGCGGTTGTTCGCGTCGAGCGCTGCGAGCGGTTCGATGAAGAGCGTTTGTCCCGAGCCGCTGGTGTCGTGCACGATGCCGGGAAATTCGCCCGAGAACTCCGCCTTGACCGGCACGACGAAGCGGCCTTCGCGCATCGTCACGACGTCGTCTTGAATCGCACGCGCGTATTTTTCCGAACGAAGAATCGAGCCGACGCGGTCGCGCGCGTCGCTCTGCGCCTGGCTCAGGCTTCGCCGGATGCGGCTGAGCGCGGGTGAGGCGCGATCGAGCACGACGCCGCGTTCGTCGATCGCGTCGACGAGCGCGCGCTGCAGCTCGCGCAAATTGGTGTACGGGGCGGTGATCGCCGCGAGCGCTTCGTGTTTGACTTCGCGCAGGGCGCCCGCCGCCGCCGCGGCCGCGGCGATGGCATCGCCGGTCGCGCGCAGATCGCCCGGCCCGAGCGTGCGTCCTTGCGCGGCCGCTTGGGTCAGCTCTGCGGTGTCGATCGCCGCAAGCACGTGCAGATCGCTTCCCACGACGAGATCGCGCACGAGCGAGGTGCGGCCCTGCTCGAGCCGCACCAGGGCGAAATCCGTCAGCGGCTCGAGCGCTGCCGCGCTCGCACGGCCGCGCTGCGTGCGCGTCGCCGTCACGACGCGCTCCCGGACGGTCGCAAAATCGAGTGCACTGAGGGTGCGCTCGTCGGCTAGCACGTTAGCTCTCGAGTTTTTGTTTCATCAGGGTGCTGACGAGCTGCGGGTCGGCTTTGCCGGCGCTTGCCTTCATCACCTGACCCACGAGAAAGCCCATCACGTTGATTTTGCCGGCGCGATAATCGCTCACGCTCTTTTCGTTCGACGCGAGGACCGCGTCGACGAAGCGCTCGACCGCTGCCGGATCGCTCGTCTGCGCGAGCCCCTCCTTCTCCACGATCGCTTTGGGCGAGCCTTCGCCATTCCACATCCGCGTCACCAGCTCTTTGGCGATCTTCGAGTTGATCGTCTTTGTCTCGACCATCGCGATGAGCTCGGCGAGATGCGCGGGCGTGACCGGCGAGTCGCCGACCGCGACGCCGGTTTCGTTTGCGAGGCGCGAGAGATCGCCGAGCACGAAGTTCGTCGCCTGTTTCGCATTTTCGCTGGCTTCGACCGCGGCGTCGAAGAACGACGCGAGCGGCAGATTGTCGATCAGCTGCGTAGCCTGCTTGACGTCGAGGCCGAGTTTCGTGGCGTAGCGCTCGAATCGATGGTGCGGCAGTTCCGGCAACTCGGCGCGCAGCCGCTCGACCGTTGCGCGCGAGATTTCCACCGGCACCAGATCGGGATCGGGAAAGTAGCGATAGTCGTGCGCTTGCTCTTTGCTGCGCATCGAAATGGTGACGCCGCGCGCCTCGTCCCAGCCGCGTGTCTCTTGCACGACGCGCTCGCCCTTCTCGAGCAGCGCGATCTGACGCTCGATCTCACTCTCGATCGCGCGGTGCACGGACCGGAACGAATTCATGTTTTTGATCTCGGCTTTCGTACCGAGCGTGTCCGAGCCGGCCGGGCGCACCGAGACGTTGGCGTCGCAGCGCAGCGAGCCTTCCTCCATTTTGACGTCGCTTACGCCGAGCTGGAGCAGCGTGCGGCGCAGCGCCTCGAGGTAGCCGACGGCTTCGTCGGCACTGTGAATCTCCGGCTCGGAAACGCACTCCATGAGCGGTACGCCGGCGCGATTGAAGTCGACCAGCGAGTAGGTGCTGCCCGCGATCCGCCCGTCCTCGGAGCCGGCGTGCGTCGACTTGCCGGTGTCTTCTTCGAGATGGATGCGCGTGAGCCGGCACGCTTTCATCGTGCCGTCCTCGAGCCAGTACCGGACGGTGCCGCCCAGGGTGAGCGGCATGTCGTACTGCGAGATCTGATAATCTTTGGGCATATCCGGATAGAAGTAATTCTTGCGATCGAACTTCGAGAACGGCGGAATCTGCGCGCCGAACGCAAGGCCCGCGCGAATCATGTGCTCGATGGCTTCCTTGTTCGCGACCGGCAAAGCCCCCGGCAACGCGAGACAAACCGGACACACTTTGGTATTCGGTTCTCCGCCGAACTCGTTCGCGCACCCGCAGAACATTTTGCTCTTCGTCTTGAGCTCGACATGACACTCGATGCCGATCACGGCCTGATATTTAGGCATGGCCGGCCATCTCGTCGAGCAGCGGTCTGTATTTCTCCGCGTGTTTCGTCTTGCGCTCGTAGGCGTGTGCCGCAGCCAACAGCGGACGCTCCCCGAAGAGTGGCGCACACAGCTGCAGCCCCATCGGCATCGGGCGCTCGCCGCCGGGCGGGGTTACCCACCCGCACGGAAGCGAGAGCGCGGGCAAGCCCGCGAGCGACATCGGAATCGTGTAGTAGTCCATCAAGTACATGCTGTACGGGTCGCTCTTCGCGTTGAACTGGAATGCGGGCGAACTCGCGGCCGGACACGCGATCAGATCGCACGCGCTGAAAGCGCGCTCGAAATCCTGCGCGATCAGCGTGCGCACTTTTTGCGCGCGCACGTAGTACGCGTCGTAGTAACCGCTCGAGAGCGCGTAGGTCCCGATCAGGATTCGCCGCTTCACTTCCGGACCGAATCCTGCGGCGCGCGTCTTCTCGTACATATCGTGTACGTCGGCGCCGTCGACACGCAGCCCGTAGCGCACGCCGTCGAAGCGAGCCAGATTAGACGAGCACTCGGCCGGCGCGATCAGATAGTAGACGGCGATGCCGTGGTCGGCGGTCGGCAGCTCGACCTCGACGAGGGTGGCGCCGAGGGACTCCAGATCGCGATAGGCCTGCGTGTAGAGCGCGTCGATCTCCGCGCCCAGCGGACCGGTCGCGAACTGCTTTACGATGCCGATGCGCACGCCGTTCAGATCGCTGCGCAGGTGCGTCGCGGCCGTTTCGAGCGGGCGATCGATCGAGGTCGAGTCCATCGGGTCGTGTCCGGCCATCGCGTCGTAGGCGAGCGCCGCGTCTTCGACGGTGCGCGCGAACGGTCCGATCTGATCGAGGCTCGAAGCGAACGCGATCAGGCCGTAGCGCGAGACGCGCCCGTAAGTAGGCTTGAAGCCCACCAGATTGGTGAACGCGGCGGGCTCGCGAATCGAGCCGCCGGTGTCGCTGCCCGTCCCGATTGCGGCTTCGTAAGCGGCCACGGCGCTTGCCGAACCGCCGCTCGAACCGCCCGGCACGCGCGTGAAATCGTACGGATTCCGCGTGACGCCAAGCGCCGAGTTCTCGCACGAACTGCCCATCGCAAACTCATCCATGTTCGTTTTGCCGATCGGGATGCAGCCGGCGTCGAGCAGCCGCGCAATCGCCGTCGCGGTATACGGCGCGACCCAATGCTCGAGTATCTTGCTGCCCGCCGTCGTGCGCGTCCCGGTCAGGCACATGTTGTCTTTGACGGCGAGCGGCACGCCCGCAAGTGGCAGCTTTTCGCCCGCCGCGATGCGCGCGTCGACACGCGACGCCGCGGCACGCGCTTCGTCGTGCAGCACGGTGAGGTAGGCGCCCAACTGCGCGTCGATCGCGTCGACATGCGCGAGTTGCGCGTCGGCGACCTCGCGAGCCGAGAGCGTACGAGCGTTCACTTCGCGCGCGATCTGCGCGGCGCTGCGTTCGATCAATGGATTGGACACGAGAGATTCCTTATGATTCGGCGATGATTCGAGGCACGCGGAAGAAAGCACCGGCACGTTGCGGCGCTTGCGCGAGCACGATCTCTCGATCCAGGCAAGGCGTCACCACGTCATCGCGCTCGACGTTGCGCGACTCGACGACCTGCGCGGTCGCGGCGACGGCGGAGACGTCGAGTGTCGCGAGCGAATCGACGTGCTCGAGCAAGTCGCCGAGCTGCGCGCCGAAGCGTTGGACTTCATCCTCGGTCAGCGCGATGCGGGCGAGTTTGGCTACGTAACGGACGTCAATTTTCTCGGATGACAAAGTCGGGGTACTCCGATTGGTTGTGCTCGAATTCGTCGGCAGGCCAGCTGGGCGGCGCTACGTTCTCAAAGGCGGAAGCAACGTCCGGCGGGACCTCGCCGGCCTCGCGATAGAGCGTCACCAGCGTCTCCACGTGCCCGGTCTGCGGGAACATGTCGAACGGCTGCACGATGCCGAGCCGGTATCCATTGGCCGCGAGGAACTTCAAATCCCGGGCCAGCGTCGCCGGATCGCACGAGAGGTACCAAACGTACGGGGCCTTGGCCTGCGCAATCGCGCCGAGCGTAGCCTCGTCGCTACCCTTGCGGGGCGGGTCCAGGAAGATGATGTCGGCTTCGCGCATCGCCGCCTGCGCCTCGGGGGTGGAGACGACCTCCTCGACGCGGCCGGTGTGAAAGCGCACCCAATTCGTCAGACTGTTGAGCGCCGCGTTACCCTGCGCTTCCGCAATCGCTTGCGGGTTCTCCTCGACGCCGAAAACCTGGCAGCCGTGACGCGCGAAAAAGAGCGCGAACGTCCCCGCGCCGCAGTAGAGATCGACGATGCGCCGCGGATGTTCGAGCCCCGAGCGCATGAAGTCGAAGATGCGTCCGACGATTTCGACGTTGACCTGAAAGAACGAGCCGGCCGAGACGCGGTAGTGTACGCCGTCGAGCACTTCTTCGATCTCGGGGCGCCCGGCTAGCGTGCGGTGACGCCTGCCCATGATTGCGTTTTCGCTCGAGGGCTCGTACGAATTGGTTAGGCCCACGGCGCCGGGAAAGACGCGCATCAGCGATTCGGACGCGCGCGCGACCTCCGGCGCGAGACGCGGGGTCGTAAAGGTCACGACCGATTCGCCGCTCGAACGCGCGTTGCGCGCGACGACGTGACGCGTGACTCCGAGGGCTTGCGCAACCTCCGGTGCGCTGCGCGAACGATTCAAACGTGCGATGTAGTCGCTCAGTTGCGGCGTCACGATGGGGCAGCCGTCGATCGGCACGAGATCGTGCGAGCGCTGCTGGTAGAATCCGATCGTCGCCGAACCGCCGCGCTGTTCTACCACCAGCGACATCTTGTTGCGATACCCGCGCGGATAGGTCATTCCCACCGCCGCGCGCACCTCGACCTCTTCGAAACCGCCGATGCGCGCGAGCGCGCCGCGTACCGCGTCGGTCTTCCAGGCGAGCTGACCGGGATAGCTCAAATGCTGGAGCTGACAGCCGCCGCACGAGCCGAAGACGGGGCAGAACGGTGTCGTACGATAGCTCGACGTCGTGAGCAGTTTGACGAGCGATCCGATTACGTATTTGGGCTTGATCGCGGTGATACGAACGAGCGCGCGTTCCGAGGGCAGCGGCCCGAAGCAAAAAACCACGATGCCGCCGGCCCGCCCGACGGCCTGTCCGTTCGCCAGTAAATCGGTGAACGCGACGTCGTAATCGGCGCCGATCGTGACCGGCGCGACGCTGCTACGCGCTGCTTCGCTGTTCGTCAAGCGTCTTGAGCAAGTGATTGGCCTCGTCGATCAGCTGCTGGATACGCTCGCTGGTCGGATCGACCGGCCGCCGGCTCATCATGACGCGCACGATGGTAAACGCCAGTGCCGCACCGAGGCCCGCGACGCCGATCCAGATCAGCGTGCGCGTGAGGTTTTGCTGGCGGCGCTCTTCGGATCGATCGAAATCGGGTTGGTGGTCCATTGTTTTTCTAAGGTTCGCTTCGCTGAGAGGGGCTCCCGCCCACCTGCCGGGAATGCACCCCACGCTCTTCCCATGATAACCGAAACCGAGAACCTACAAGAACGCAGCGAAGACCGCGCGACCTTCACATGGTCGCTTCTCGTCTCCGGTTTCGTCAACCTCATGCTGTGGATGCTCATCGCGTGGACGATGCACCAGCGCATGCAGGCCCTCCAAGCCATGCAGGATATGCAAGAGCGTCCCGAAGAGGCCTACATCATCGAGTCCTCGTCGATCCGGCACGCGCATCACGCGGTACCGGTTCCGATGCAGCCCAGCCGGCCGCAGCAGCAGCAACAGCAGCAGCCCAAGCCGGAGCCGCGGCACGAGCAGCCGCGGCCGCAGGCACAGCCCACCGAGATCGCGCGGGAGGAGCCGACGGCGCCGCCGCAGCCGCGCAGCGCTCCAAAGAAGACGCAGCAGGCGACGCTCGCGGAGCAACTCGCACAGCAGGAGGTCGCGTTTCGGCACGAGGCCGAGCAGCTCAACGCGCAGCGCGCACCGCTCTCGGCTGCGACCATCGACCCGTCGGAGCGGGCCGCGTCCACGCAACGGTTCCAGATGGATATTCCCGGGCTGCCGGGTCAGCCGCGCCGCGGCGAAGGCATCATCGAACCCATACGGCAGTGGCCGGTTCGCGGCGGCTTCTGCTACATGGCCCACTACGCGTTTACCTATCCGAGCGGCAGCGTCGAGGAGGACGACATCCCCTGGCCGATGTGCTTCCCGCGCTGGAGCGATCCGTTCTTACGCGGAGAGCGCGTCATGCCGATGCCGCCGCCCGTCACGGGCTATCGATTGCCGGCGGGCGTAACGCTCAAACCGCTCGAGGCGGAGACGTACAACGCCTGGCTCTCGACGCAGTAGCGTCCTCAATGGAAGTTGTGCGCGCGCACGCCGCCGGTCACGCCGCCGTCGTCGAAGCGCCAGGCCTTGCGCGCGAGCAGGTCGATCGCGCCCTCTTCTTTTTGTAACACGCCCTCGATCACGAGCATGCGCGAGGTGCGAATGACGCGCCGGTAGCGTTCGTAGATGTCGGGGCGTACGATCACGTTGACGAGCCCGGTCTCGTCCTCGAGCGTGAGAAAGACGAAGCCTTTGGCTGTCTCCGGCCGCTGACGCGTAATCACCAAGCCGCCGACGCGGCAGACGAGATGGTTTGGCATTGCCTCGAGCCGCTGCGCGGGAATCACGCGCCGCTTCTCGAGACGCGCGCGGAAATGCGCGACCACTTGCACGTTCGCCGTGACACCCGTCGACCAGAGATCGAACGCGCTCTCTCCCTTGGGACGCAGCGCCGCGAAACGAACCGCCGGCTCGTCGATTTCCATCAACTTCCCAAGCTCGCCGCGCGCTTCGCGTTCGTCGAGCGCGCGCAACGCCCACATCGCTTCGCGCCGCGCGCCGTACCACGGCGCGAACGCACCCGCGACCGCGAGATTTTCGAGCGCTTCCTTTTCGAGCCGGGTGCGCTGCGCGAAGGCGAGCAGATCGGGAAAATCGCCGCCGCGCAGCGCCGTTTCGAGCCGCTCTTTCTGCGCGCTGCCCAAGCCGCGCACGAGATGAAATCCCAAACGCAGCGCGCCTTGGGCATCGACGTGCGTCCAATACTCGCTCGCGTTGACCTCGACCGGCTTGACCGTCACGCCGTGACGGCGCGCGTCGTTGACCAGCACCTCGGTCGAGTAGAACCCCATCGGTTGTACGTTGAGAATCGCGGCCGCAAAGATCGCCGGATAATGGCACTTCACGTACGCTGACGCATATGCAAGCAACGCGAAGCTCGCGGCGTGCGATTCGGGGAAGCCGTAGTCCGCGAATCCTTGCAGCATCTTGAAGAGCTGATCGGCCGCGTCGCGGTCGATGCCGTTCGCCACCATGCCCTCGATCAAGCGCGGATAAATCGCGTCCATGCGCTCGCGCGAACGCTTGTGTCCCATCGCCCGCCGCAGTTGGTCGGCTTCGCCCGGCGTGAAGCCCGCCGCTTCGATCGCCATGCGCATCCCCTGCTCCTGAAAGAGCGGCACGCCCATCGTCCGTTCGAGCACCGGCTTGAGTTTGGGGTGCGGATAGGTCACCGGCTGCTTTCCGGAACGGCGCGCCAAAAACGGATGAACCATCTGTCCTTGAATCGGACCCGGCCGAATGATCGCGACCTGCATCACGATGTCGTAAAAGCAGCGCGGCTTCATGCGCGGCAGCATTGACTGCTGCGCGCGTGACTCGATCTGAAAGACGCCGATCGTATCGGCCTTGCAGATCATGTCATACGTCGCCGCATCGTCGGATGGAATGGTGTGGAGCGCTAGCGGCTTTGCCCCAAGCGTAGGGCTGGGAACCCGAAACCGGATACAACGCTCGTGAAGAGCAAAGGCTTCTCTCAGGAGCGAGAGCATGCCCAAACCGAGGAGATCGATTTTGATCAAGCCGAGCTCTTGCAGGTCGTCTTTGTCCCACTGGATGATCGTGCGGTCGCGCATCGTTGCCCATTCGACCGGCGCGACGCGTACGAGCGGATCGCGCGTGATGACCATCCCGCCGGAGTGGATGCCCATGTGCCGCGGAAAGCCCTCGATCTTTTGGCAAAATTCTCTGAGGCGAGCGTCGGCGATCGCTTCCGTCGCGGCGTACTCGACGGCGAGTTTGTCGACCGCTTCGAGCGAAAAGCCGAGCGCTTTGGCAACGTCGCGAAGCGCCGAGCGCGTGCGGTAGCTGATCACCTCGGCTGCCATCGCGGCGTTGTTGCGCCCATAGCGCTCGTAGACGTATTGAATGACTTGCTCGCGGTCTTGGTGCGCGAAGTCGATGTCGATGTCGGGGATCTCTTGACGCTCCTCCGACATGAAGCGTTCGAAGAGCAGATCCATACCTACCGGGTCGACTGCGGTAATGCCGAGCGCGTAGCAGACGGCAGAGTTTGCGGCCGAGCCGCGACCCTGACAGAGCACGCCGAAACGGTTTGCGGCCTGCACGATGTCCCACACGATCAGAAAGTATCCGGCAAGATCCACCTTGGCGATGATGCCGAGTTCGTATTCGAGCTGCCGTTCGACGTTGGCCGCGAGCGGCAAGCCGTAACGCTCGGCCGCGCCGCGATAGGTGAGCTCGCGCAGATAGCTCTGCCGCGAATAACCGTCGGGCACGGGGAAGACCGGAAACTGCCCGGTCTGCCGCTCGAGCCGGAAGCGGCAACGCTGCGCGATACCGAGCGTTGCGTCGATCGCTTCGGGATAGAGGCTGAAGATCGCGCGCATCGCGGCGGCGGCTTTGAGATGATACTCGGCGTTAGGACGCAGGCGATGCGCCTCGCGTGCGGCATCGAGCGCGATCGTCTCTTTGATGCAGGTGAGAATGTCGGCAAGCTGCGCATCGCTGCGCCGCGCGTAAACGACTCCGTTGGTTGCAACGTAAGCCACGCGCATTGCGCGCGCCAGCTTCACCAGCCGCTCGTTACGCTCGGCATCGGCAGGCGTAAGGTGATGCTGCAGCTCGAGATAGCAGCGATCGTAAAAATGCGCGCGCAAAGCGGCGACACGCTTCGGATCGGCGACCTGCGAGAGGGCGATCAGCCCGCCGCTGCGGCCCTCCAGATCCTCGATGCGCAGGCGCGCGTCGCCCTTACTCCCGCGCAATTGCGCGCGTGAGATCAGCTCGCAAAGGTTGGCATAACCGCACGCGTCTTCGACGAGCAGCACCAGCCGCGTACCGTCCTCAAATGTAAGCTCGCTGCCGACGATCGCTTCGATACCCGCGCGGCGGGCCGCCGAAGCAAACCGCACCGAACCGTAGAGTCCGTCGCGATCGGTCAACGCGATTGCGGAGAGTTCCAGCTCCGCCGCGCGTTCGATCAGTGTTTCGGGATCGCTGCCGCCTTCGAGAAAAGTAAAGTTCGAATAACTATGTAGCTCTGCATAGGTCCCGCCGGACCTAGTCATAGGATCCCCGTAGATACCAGCGTTCGCCTTGACGATAGATGCGGCAAACTTCGCCGGTATCGAGCTGCACGTCGTACTCGTCGCGCGCGACCGGCGTCGTGAACCAGCCTTCTTCGATGCGCCACGGTCCGGCGACGTGACGCACCGCACGATCTCCGACCGCGACCGGCTCGCCTCGCCGCAAGCGCACCTCGATCTCGGTCACTGCGAGCAAGCGCAGCTGCGGTACGAGTTTCGGCTCGGCGGCCGCGCCCCCGGGCGGCTCACGTTTGGGCAGCGCGAAGCGCTCGTAGCGAAAGCGCTCTTCGAGCGGATGCGCGTCGCGCGTGCGCGCGCGGCGCACCGGTTCGCCGAGCATCGCCTCCAAACGCGCGAGCACAACCGCAATGTTCGCGCGATCGATCTCGTCGCCGGCGAGCAGCGGGAGCGCTTCACCGCCTTCTTCCAAACCGGCCGCGCGCACGCGCAACCCGCAGATCGGAGCGGGAAAGCGCATGTCCTCGAATTTTGCGCGCAGTACGTCGAGCATCGCGCGCTCCTGCGAGGTTGCGGCGGCAAGCTGCACCTCGACGCGTTCGGTCTGCGCGTCCTCGAGTTCGATCTCGACCTGCAGCGCGCTCGCGCGTTTACCGCAGCGTTCGAGGTCGCTGCAGACCCTGCCGATCAGCACGCGTAGTGCGAAGACCACCGCCGCCTCGCTCTGCGCCGAGCCTTCGCCGAGCATCGCCGCTTCGATCGAGATCGCATGTCCGCGCGGAACGAACGGCGCACGATCGATACCGCGCGCTGCATCGTGCCAGCGCGCGGCAGCGGAGCCGAAACGGCGCACGAAGGGACCGTGCGGCAGCGCAGCGAGTGCGCCGAGCGTCGTCACGCCGAGCAAGTGAAGGCGTTCGACGACGCCGGGTTCGAGTTCGAGCGGATCGAGCGGCATCGGTGCGAGCGCCGGTCGTGCGTCCGTGCCGATCTGCATCCCGTCGCGCCGCAACGCGGCGGCGAGCGCACAGAAGCGATTGGGCCCTGCGCCGATGCGCAGCGCGAACGCAAACGGCGAGAGCAAGGTGCGAATCGCGCGGCTCCATGCCGGAAGATCCCCCTGAGCGCCGTGCATATCGAGAAAAGCCGTTCCCAGCCGCGCGTCTTCGATCAGCGGCGTCACCGCGTCGAGGGCGTCGAGCATTTCATTCCACGCGGTATCGACCGGCAGAGCATTGCATAGGCGCACGCATACGATCATCGCTCGTTCCTCACTCATGCATGGGCCGCACGCCCATTCCGGTATCTGCGCACGTCGGTGCGCACCTCGAATCCCGTGAAGATGCCCCAAAGCCCATGGCTGCCGCCCTGCACGGGCAGCGCACGGCATTGCAGCGCAACGGTTGCAACCGCGCTCACCTCGGCGATCGCTCGCGCAGCCAGCACCACCAGCACGGCTCCGGTACGCTGCGCCAGGCGCGCGAGGCGAAGCCAGATTGCGGCGCGCAACGCGCCGGCCGCCATCACCACCACCCGCGCCGCACGCGAGCGCAAGAGCACGTCGGCAGCACGGGCTGCTTCGACCGGCGTGCGGACGGGGACGATCATCAACCGGTCCAAACGCACGCCGGCAGCCTCGAGTGATGGCGGATACAGCTCGCCGCCGTCGATGATCGCACCCAGCCCGCTGTGCGTGGCCTGCGCGAGCAGCGCTGCGGCGAGGCTCCGGCTTCCCATGCCTTCGAAGGCCGCCACGCAGCCGTACGGAATGCCCCCGCCCAGCAGCGCGTCAATGGCGGGAACGGCCGTGGCAAAGAGGCGCTCCCGGCCGACGCGCACGGCCCCTACCGAGCCCGCGAAACGGGCTTTGAGCTCTTGGAAATCTGCGCGCACCGGAAGCATGGGTCCCTATCCTAATCGAACACATGTTCGATAGTCAAGCCCGCTGGGCCCAGCGAAAGCTGGGCCCATGCCGGATGAGCGGATCGCGGAATGGGCCCTCGGGCTCCTCAAGGCGGATGTGCATGCGTTTAAGCGGGCGCGGGTTCGTTTTTTGCGTCAGCCCAGCGCCAAACGGCTGCATGACGTGCGCACCACCGCGCGCCGGCTGCGCTGCCTGCACGAAGATATGCACGATGCGATTGCGCCCTTCTCGCTGCGGCGTCTGCGCCACGTCATCGATTTGACCGGCGACGCACGCGATGCAGCGGTGCTGCGCGAAACGTTGCGCGACGCGCTCGACGCACGCGAACGGCACGCTGCGCGTAAACTGCTGCGCGCGCTGCGCCGGCGCGAACTCATCACACTCAAACGCATCGCACGCGCACTCGAAAAACTACGGACGCCGCAGCCGTGAAAGCACGCCGGGTCGATCTCTCGGACGCGTGCGGTATCGACGACGCGATGCGGCGCATCGCGATCGTCCGCTTCGCCGAGGTGCTCACGCTCGTCCCGGCGCTGCGCCACGGACGCAGCAAGGATCTGCACCAGCTGCGCATCGCCTGCAAGCGCCTGCGCTATGCGCTCGAACGCTTCACGCCGCGCGAACCGTCGCTGCTCGAAGCAGCCAGCCGTTTGAGCCAGCTGCAAGATGCGCTCGGCGATCTGCACGACCGCGATCTGCTGCTGCTAGGCATGCCGAAGAGCCTGCACGTTACGGCGCAGCGCGTACGCATGCAGCGCGAGGATGCGCTCGCGCGTGCGCGTGCGCTCTGGCGCGACGCGTTTGCGCCCTACGGACCCTTCGAAGGGTTGATGCGCTTTACGGGACTGGGCTACGGCTTCGGTGACGGCGTCGCCGGCGTGGCGGGAGCCTGAAACGCGCCGCACGCTATCGACGCGCGAATGACCGCTCTCGCGAGCGGATTCTCGTCGCTCTTGGCCTGGCTCTGCGTCCACTCGACGCCCTCTTTGAGTTTGCCGATCTGGTTGTAGCCGACCGCGAGACCCGGAATCTGCGTGGGATCGATCTCGAATTGATTGGGCGCGAGCCCGGCCTGCAGAACGAGGTTGTCGAACGGCTGCGGCGCGAGCGGTTGCGAATTGGTGCTTGCGCCGGCCGTACCCGGAGCTTGCGAGTTCGGAGCCTGCCCCATGCCGGGAATCGCGCCCGGGCTGTTCTGGCTGTTCGTGTTGCTCTGACCGGTAATGCTGCTCAGCCAGCCGAAGCCTTCGTGCTGCATCTCGCCGAGTTGTTGCGTCGCGACGAAACCGTTGATGATATCGAGCGAAGCCTGTTGGTCGGCCAGCGCCTTGAGCATTTTTTCTTTGAGATCTATCAGAGCTTTGTCGTCTTCGTTCTTCGAATCGGGGCGAAAGACGCTCGGATCCTCGAGCATTTTTTGAATCGCAAGGGTATTCTGCACGAGCGGTCCGACGAGATAGTTTAGGCGATTGACGGCCATGTCTTGACCCGCGTCGCTGTCGTTCGCGGCGGACTTGATGTAGTCTCCGAAGAGCGGCGGGCTCTTCGCGATCGTCTTGTCGCTCTCCATCATCATCGCGATGGCGGGACGAATCTTCGTTTCGAGCGCGCTGCAAAGCGGCCGCGACAACGTGTGGTAGATTTCGGGGTAATCCGGAGTCGGCGTGGGAAGGGGGGCCGGCGTGGCAGCGCTCGCGCTGAGGAGCACCGCAACCAGCATCGCAGGAACGGGGATACGCATCACCGGGAGGCTTCCCGCGTTACGTCGCGACGGCCTGCTCGCCTATCTGCTCGAGGGCTTGCTTCTCCTCGCCTGAGATAACCATCGTGAGGTCGAGCATGATGATGAGGCGCTCGTCGAGCTTACCGACACCCTGGATGTACTCCGTGCCGACGCCGGCGATCATCTCCGGCGCATCTTCGACGTTTTCGATCGGAATGTTCAGCACTTCGCTGACCGAGTCGACGACGATGCCCACGCGTTTGTTGCCAATCTCGGTGACGATGATACGCGTGCTCTTGGTGGCGTCGATGCGCGTCATCCCGAAGCGCGTGCGCAGATCGATGATCGGAATGAGCTGGCCGCGCAGGTTGATCACGCCTTCCATGAATTTCGGTGCGCGCGGCACGTGCGTGATCTCGACCATGCGGATGATTTCTTGAACCTGCGAGATATCGACGCCGTACTCTTCGCTTCCGAGGCGGAAGGATACGACCTGAACGACCTCGCCGGAGACCTGCTGCTTCTTTTCTTCCTTACCGTCTGCCATGTGTGATTGTATCCCTTACACCCCGGTGAATTCCGCGCGAGCTATCTTACCGCCCACGTAGGCTTCGCTCACGAGTGAGTGAACGTCGATGATCAGCGAGATCGATCCGTTGCCCAGAATCGTCGCACCGGAAATACCCGCGATGCGCCCGACGACGTCCGAGAGCGGTTTGATGACGATCTCTTGTTCGCCTTCGAACGAGTCTACCACCAAACCCACCTGGCGGCCCTGCAGACCGACGATGACGATCATGACCTTGTCGGGGTCGCGCCGGCCGCCCAATTCGAAGAACTCGGCGATGCGCACCAAGGGCACGACCTGCCCGCGCAGGGTGATCACTTCGTTGCCGTGTACCGTGCGTACGTCGCTCATCTCGACCCGCTGCGATTCGATGACCGAATCGAGCGGAATAGCGTAGAGCTCCTCGACGACGCGAACCAGCAGCGCTTGAATGATCGCCAGCGTAAGCGGCAACTTGATGGTGAAACGCGTGCCTTGTCCTGCGGCCGTGTCGACGTCGAAGACGCCCTTGAGGCGCGAGATGTTGCGCTTGACGACGTCCATGCCTACGCCGCGTCCCGAAACGTCGGAGACGACTTCGGCCGTCGAGAAGCCGGGGGTGAAGATCAGCTCGATGATCTCGCGGTCGGTCAGGCGATCGTCGGCCGAAATCAAACCCTGCTTGATGCCGCGCGCGCGCACCTTTTCCAAATTGATTCCGCCGCCGTCATCGGAGACTTCGATGATGATCTGATTGCCTTCGTGATACGCGTTGAGCGTGATCGTTCCGGCACGCGGTTTTCCGATCTTCTCGCGTTCGTCGGGCGGTTCGATGCCGTGGTCGACGTTGTTGCGCAAGAGGTGCATCAGCGGTTCGCCGACTTCGTCGACGATCGTCTTGTCGAGATCGGTCTCGGCGCCGGAGATCACCAGCTGCACTTCCTTGCCGCGCGCCTTCGCAACGTCGCGCACGAGGCGCGGGAAGCGATCGAAGACCTGGCCGATCGGTACCATGCGCACCTTCATGATCGACTCTTGGATCTCGTTGGTGGTGCGCGCGAGCAGCGCTGCGGAGTCGGCGAGATCCTTGGCCAGCGGCGCGATGATGCCTGACGAGGCACCGGCATTTTGGCCGCCGACCTTGTCGCTCATGAGACGTTCGAGCGTGTTGGCGATATCCGATATGCGCGTACGATTGATCACGAGTTCGCCGACCAAATTCAGCAGCGAGTCCAAGCGTTCGATATCGACGCGAATCGTCTGATGGATCGAAGAGCGCTTCTGCTCGGCATTCGGCGAGGCGGCAGCCGCCGCCGGCGCAGCCGCAACCACGGGTGCAGCTTTGGGTTTCTCGACCGGCGCTTCGACGACGGGCGGGGGAGGCGGAGGCGGCGGAGCGGCTTGCGCGGGAGCAGCCTCGACGTGTATCTCTTCGAAGGCGGGAACATCGATGCCGACCGGCTGCGGCGCCGGCGGCGGCGTGCCGCCCCCTTTCTGCGCGCTCGCTTCGGCGAGCAGACGCTGCACCTCGGCTTCGAATGCCTCGACGTCGGCCGCGCTCGCCTCGGGCTGTTCGGCGGCGTGCGCCTCTTCGAAAGATTGTTCTTGTCCGGTACGCCCTTCGATCACGTGCGCCGTTTGCTCGTAGATCGAGGTGAACTTGTCCAGCTTTGCGATGTACTCGGTGACACCGGTCGGCGAGGGATGCTCGCTGATCGCCGCCTCGACCAGCTCGGTCAGCAGATCGCGCCCCGAGAATAAAATGTCGACCACGCTCTCCGAGAGCGGCATACGATCCTTGCGCAGCAAGTCGCAGAGATTTTCGAGCTTGTGCGCCAGACCCTGAATGTCGGTGAAGCCGAGCATGCCGGCGCTGCCCTTGACGGTGTGCAGTGCGCGGAAGAGCGAGTTGACGATTTCGGGATCGGTGATACCGGTTTGAACGAATTCTTCGAGTTTGAGTAAGTCCGCGTCGATCTGCTGAAGCAGCTCTTCTGCTTCATCGCGGAAGTACGAGATAAACTCTTCTCTATTGAAAAGCTCGTCAGACATTTGAAAGACGCTCCGCCCAAACCATCATCGGAACCGCGACGGACGCCGCGGTCACGATTACTCCACCCCGAAAACCGAGAGCAGGGGCCCGAGCGAGCCCGTCTCGGGAATGAGGATGAACTGGCCGGCGACTTCTTTCTCTTTGTCGAGGAAGCTCGACTCGATGAGGAAGACGTCCTGATCGGGCAGGATCGACATCAGCGTGCGGAACGCGGCTTGAACCGTGCCATACGAGAGCGTCGGCACCGAGGGCAGCAAGTTCGATCCGGTGAGCTGGATGATCGCGGTCAAATAGGAACCGGCGATGATGTTGCCGAGCTCTTTGAGCGTCGAGTCGGCGATCGAGTCGAAGATCTGAATGTCGCCGATGACACGGTGCAGGAACTGGCTCACGAAATCGAGTGCCTGCTCGCGATCGAACAACACCACCATCTGACCCGGCGCCTCTCCGCGCACGTACATGTGCAGCGCGGCTACCGTGCGATTCTCGTGCCCGACGCGCGAGGCGAGGTCGCGGAACTTGATGACGTCGATGCGCGGCTCGGATAGATTGATCTTCGTATTGAGCAGCTGCGAGAGCGCGGTCGCCGCGTGACCTGCCCCGATATTACCGACCTCCTTGAGCGCGTCTTTTTGGAGATCGTTGAGCTGCATGCCGCCACCACTCATGAGAGCACCTTCTGAATCGTCTCGAGAATCTTCGGCGGTTGGAAGGGCTTGGTGATGAAGGACTTCGCACCGGCTTGAATTGCCTCGACGACGAGTGCCTGTTGGCCCATCGAGGTGCACATGATGATCTTCGCATTGGGATCGGAAGCGACGATCTGCTTCACCGCGGTGATGCCGTCCATTTCAGGCATGACCATGTCCATCGTCACCAGATCGGGCTGAAGTTGCTTGTACTTCTCGACAGCCTCGACTCCGTTCTGGGCCTCTCCGACGACTTCAAAGCCGTTCTTGGAGAGAATCCCTTTGATCATCATCCGCATGACGACGGCATCGTCGACGATGAGGACTCTCTTGCTCATCCACTGCTCCCAAGGCGAAGTGTAAAAACGTGCCTTTAATCCTCTGGAATCAATCGGCCAAAGGCTATGGGTACTTTATAGATGGGTTAGGCTAATCCCCGGCTACGCAGATCGGCCTGCCGCCGGTTGATAAACTCGATGATTGCCTGATCTTCGTCGGGCCGAAGGCCGTGGAATCGCAGGCCGTGGGAGAACTTCCCCGAGGTCTTGATTTTCTCATGGCGCATGACTTCGCCGAGCAGCGTCAGGGCCGTCACCCCCGACTTCAGTTGCATCTTGACCTCGACCTGGCTGTGAAGCTTGAGCTCCCGCTCGACGATCAGCGAGCAGCCCCCGCGGCTGATGTCCCGGATGGTCGCCCGGGCGAACTCCCCCGTCCCAACCCCGCCGGGAGCGAAGCGCCACTCACCGGTGACGATCGCGTCGAGCCGGACGCTCTGGCGCTTTTGCGCGCCCACCGCGGCCCCGATGAGGCTCAGGCGGCGCGGTGGCTCGAACTGCGTGCTGGTGGACGTTACCGCCGCAATCTTGGTCTCCATGCGGTAGCGTCCGGCCGAAGCGGAATAGACGAGGATCGCGGTCTCGCCGACCTTTCCGAGCGCGTCGCGCGTGACGACCCCTTTGGGCCCAACCGCCTCGACGGTCACGTTGCGCGCCGGACGCCCCCCGACCATAACGTCGACGAAGGAGTGCAGCTGGGGCAGTTTTGAGGGCGCAACCGCCCCTCCCCGCCCGCCGAAAATCGACTTGAACATCAGCTTTTCGCTTCCGCGGTCTCTTCGGTTGCCGTGATCTGGCCGATCGACTCAACCTTGAGACCCGGAGCAATCTCCGAATACGAGAGCACAACCAATTGCGGCGCCGCGCGTTCGGTAAGCCGTTTGAGCGCCAAACGCACAGAAGGCGAACACAAAACGATCGGCTGCAATCCCGCGTTCTGCGCCACCGCGATCTGACGCGTCAACGACGTGTAGATCCGCCCCACCGTATTCGGGTCGAGCAAGGCAAAGGCATCCTCGCCGCGCCGCACCGCTTCGGAGAGCAGCGACTCCAGCCGCGGATCGACCGTGATCACCGACAGCAAACCGTTCTCCGCGTATTCCGCGGAGATGTGGCGCGAAAGCGCCGCGCGGACCTTTTCGGTGAGGTAGTCGACGTCCTTGCTCACGCGCGCCGCGTCGGCGAGCGTTTCGAGTATCATCACCAAATTGCGGATCGGAATGCGCTCGCGTAGCAGATTTTGTAATACGCGCTGCACCTCGCCGACGGTCAAGAGCGCCGGCACCAGTTCGTCGACGACGACCGGGTAGTGCGACTTGATATTGTCGAGCAGCGCCGAGGTCTCTTGGCGGCCGAGCAAATCGGGTGAATGCGCTTTGATCAATTCGGTGAGGTGGGTCGCGATCACGCTGGTCGGATCGATGACGGTGTAGCCCGCCATCTCCGCTTCCGCGCGCGCGTTCTCCGAAATCCAAAGCGCGGGAAGGCCGAAGGCCGGCTCGGTCGTGGGAATACCGTCGATCGGTGCAGTTGCGGTTCCCGGATTCATGGCGAGAAGGCGGCTCACCATCACCTCGGCTTGCGCGACTTCCAGGCCGTAGATCTTCACGAGATAGCTGTTGGGCCGCAGCTGCAGGTTGTCGCGCACGCGAATCGGCGGCACCGCGATCCCAAGATCACGCGCGGCGTGACGGCGGATCAGCGTGATGCGCTCGAGCAGATCGCCGCCCTGATTGACGTCGACCAGCGGAATCAAACCGAAGCCGATTTCGAGCTCCATCGGATCGTACGAGAGCAGCGGTACGACGCTCTCTGCACTCTTGGAGGCCGGCTGCGCACCAGGCGCCCCAGGGGCGCCGCCCTTGGCGGCGGCGGCTTTGCGCTCGACCGCCGCTTCGGCAGCGCCCTCGCGGCGCGCGAAATAGATGATGAACAAGAGCACCGAGATCGAGAGCAGCAGCCATCGGTCCAGCCCCGCCAGGCCGAAGAGGCCGGTGATGATCGCTGCGATCAAGAGCGCGCGCGGCTGCGAGGTCAGCTGTTTGGTAATATCGCTGCCGAAGTCGGTCTCGGCCGCGGCGCGCGTCACGATGATACCGGTCGCGGTCGAAATCAACAGCGCCGGCACCTGCGTGACGATCCCTTCGCCGACCGTCAACAGCGTGAACTTTTGTAGCGACTCGACCACGGTGAGGTGCTGCTGCGCGACGCCGACGATGAAGCCGCCGATCGTATTGATGGCCACGATGATGACGGCGGCGATCGCGTCGCCGCGAACGAACTTGCTCGCGCCGTCCATCGCGCCGTAAAAGTCGGCGGCACGCTGAACGTCCCGCCGGCGCTGCCGCGCCTCGGCCTCGGTGATAAGGCCGGCGTTCAAATCGGCGTCGATCGCGAGCTGCTTACCGGGCATCGCGTCCAAGGTGAAACGCGCGGCGACTTCGGCGACGCGCCCGGCACCGTTGGTGATGACGACGAACTGAATGATGATGAGAATGAGGAAGATCACGAAGCCGACGGCGTAGTTGCCGCCCACGACGATCTGCCCGAAGAAATTGATGACCTCGCCGGCATAACCGTGCAGCAGAATCGCGCGTGTCGCCGTGATGTTCAGCGAGAGCCGGAAGAGCGTGACGATGAGCAGCATCGTCGGGAAGGCCGAGAAGGCGAGCGCGTTCTCCGTGTAGAGCGCGGTCGCGATGATCACGAGCGCGATCGTGATGTTGAACGCGAGCAGAATATCGAGCAGCCACGCCGGAATCGGGACGATCATCAGGACGACGAGCATCACGGAGGCGCCCGCGATCGCGATCGGCGTAAAACTCGCCAGTCGCTGGAGCGGAGTCTGCCGGCCCGCAGGGGCTTGGGAAGCCATCAGGCGATCGTCTTTCGCTTGAGTTTGTAGACGAACGCGATGACTTGCGCTACCGCCGCGTAGAGATTGGGCGGGATCGGCGCATCGAGATCGACGCGTTCGTAGAGCGTGCGCGCGAGCGGCGGATTCTGCATGATCGGAACGCCGAATTCCGTGGCAATGTCACGAATCCGCTTTGCCAGCAGGTCGGACCCCTTCGCGGTCAGGACGGGCGCGTCCATCTTGACTTCGTCCCACTCGAGCGCTACCGCATAGTGCGTCGGATTGGTGACCACGACGGTTGCGCGCGGAACGGCCTGCATCATGCGCCGGCGCGCAAATTCGCGCTGGCGCTTCTTGAGGGCTGCCTTCGCTTCGGGGTTTCCTTCGGATTGCTTCCACTCGTCCCTGACCTCTTGCTTGGTCATCTTCAAATTCTCTTCGAGTTGCCACCGCTCGTAGACGTAATCCAAGATACCGACGGCAACCAGGAAGAGGCCGAACTTCCACGCGACGGCGTAAATGACGTTGAAGGTCATCATGATCGTGGCAGCCGGCGTCGTCTGCCCGACTTGCGCGAAGAGCCCCATGTTTCCCGAGACCGTCGAGAAGATGATGATGGCTACGGCCGTCAATTTCACCAGCTGCTTCGCGAGGTTGACGAAGATACGCCGCGAGAAGAGGTTGCGGAAGCCGTTGATCGGATTGAGCTTCGAGAACGACCAGCGGAACGGCACGGTCGTCATCACGAACCCGAACTGCATGAGATTCGCGGCGATTCCGGCGACGATGGCGATTGCAAAGGTGATGAGTACGACCCAGCCGATACCGCCGGATGCCTGCACGAAGAGCATCGAAATCGATTGAAAGGTTTGATCCTGGTGCAGCGCGATGCGTGAAAAATACGCCGTCGCGTTCCCCTCGAGACCGTTCATCATGGGCGCGAACAGCACGTGCAACGTGAGAACGACCGCAAGAAAGATCACCGCCCCGGCTAAGTCCGCGCTGCGCGGGACCTGACCGCGTTGGCGTGCTTCATGGCGGCGCTTCGGTGTGGCCTTTTCGGTTTGTTCCGGTTTAGCCATCGCTGTAGCTCGCGAGCATGCTCATAAGTGTTTTCGGCCTGCCCTTCGCCATCCTGAGGACGCTTGCTAGCGGGAACGCGCCCCCGGCCTGCCAATAAGGGAGGCTGACCGAAAATCGTCCTTAGGAGAGCAACTTGAAACATACGCTGGTCTTGGCCGGCGCGGTGGCTGCCGCGCTCATGCTGGGAGGCTGCGGTAAAACGACCCCGGTGACGGCCGGCACCGCCTCACCGTCGCCGACCTACTCCCCCAACGTGAGCAGCGAGTATCCGATTCCGACCGCCGGGTCTCAACCCGCCGGCATCACGAAGACCTCGACCGCCCTGTGGTTCACCGAGGAAGCCGCGAACAAGATCGGCGTCCTTGGCGAGAGCGCCACGGTGATCGATTTCTCGCTTCCGACCGCCAACTCCAAACCGCTCTCCATCGTCCTCGGACAAGACGGCAACCTTTGGCTCACCGAGTTCGGCAACGACCGGATCGCCGAGTTCAACGTCGACAGCACCGCTTTCACGGAATGCGCCCTGCCGGCACAGACCAGCGCGACGCCGACGCCGTGGGGCATCGCCGCCGGCCCGGACGGAAATCTCTGGGTGACCGATCCGGCTAGCAACGGCCTCTGGAAGGTCCAGCCCGGCTGCGGCACCTTCGCCTTCTATCCGCTCGCGACCGCGAATGCCGACCCCACCTCGATCACCGTCGGCGCGAACGGCGCGCTCTGGTTCGTCGAGAGTAACGCCGACCAAATCGCGGAGCTCTATCCCACCGCCGCCGCCGGAACGAATCCGGCCGAGTTCAAGGTCAGCGCGGGCGCGGGTCTCGGCGTCATCGTTGCCGGCTCGGACAACGCGCTGTGGTTCACGGAGACCAAGAGCGATAAGCTCGGACGCATGCTCACGACCGGACAGCTCGCTTCGGAGACCCCGCTCACCGGCGTCGTCCAACCGTACGGCCTGGTCGCCGCTCCCGACGGCAACTACTACATCACCGACGAGAGCAAGAGCAACATCGTCCAGTACGTGACGCAAACCGGTGCGATCAACCTCTATCCGACCAAGACCGCAAACGCTACGCCCTTCTGGATCACCGTGGGTCCCGACAACGAGCTCTACTTCACGGAGCAGACCGCCAACAACATCGGCCAATTCAGATACTTCTGATTTAGGGCCTAGGCGGCTACGGGCGCAGCCCCCGCATCACCGCGTCCATCTGAACGGTGACGTCCTGGAAGACTTCGGGCCCGACGCTCGCCAGGAGGGGAAGCGAGATGGCCATCATCGTCAGACCGACGCTGACTTGAATCGGAAGGCCGATGATGAAGACGTTCATCTGCGGCGCGACGCGAGCCATCAGCGCGAGCATGACGTTCGTGAGGAAGAGCGCGACCGCGACGGGTGCCGCGATCTTGAAAACGATCAAGAACGACTGCGCGAAGAACAGGACCAAGTTCCCCGCGACGGACGGATCCAGGTTGATGTAGGGGAGCGGGAGCAGGTTGAACGATCCCGCGATGCCCTGGATGAGGAAGTAGTGCGAGTTCGTGACGAGATAGAGCAGCGTCGCGAGCGCAAGCTGAAACTCGCCGATAATCGTGATGTTCTGCTGGGTTTGCGGATTGATGACGTTCGCGATCGCAAAGCCGATCTGCAGGTCGATCAGCTCGCCCGCGAACTGAATGCCCGTGAAGGCGAGCGAGCCGACGAATCCGACGATTACGCCGATGAAGATCTGCGCGGCGCAACCGACGATGAGTTCGAAAGCGCCGCCGGTGAGATGCGGCGCCGGCATGAACCGATAGATGATGAACGCGATCAGGGCTCCCAGACCCAGGCGCACTTGCTGTGGGATCTGCGCCGAGGAGAACACCGGAAAGAGCATCAGCATCGACGTGACGCGCAGAAAAATGAAGAGAAAGGTCTCGAATTGCTCCGGAGTCAGGCCGAAGAGATGCATCGCCTACTTAGCAAATACGGAGAGATTCGAAAAGATGCGCGCGGTGAAGTCCGTGAGTGCCGCAAGGATGAACGGCGCGAAAAAGAGCAACGCGAGCGCCGAAACCACGATCTTCGGAATGAACGCGAGCGTCGGCTCCTGGATCTGCGTGACCGCTTGGAAAATCGAAATGGTGAGGCCGACGAGCATGCTCAAGAGCAAGATCGGAGCCGCCGCGATCAGCGCCACGAAGATCGCTTGTTGTCCCAGCTGGACCACGTCGCCGAATGTCATGTGTGGAAACTCTGGAAGAGCGCGGAGACCACCAAATCCCATCCATCGACCAGGATGAAAATCAAGACTTTGAAGGGCAGCGAAATGATGATCGGGGGGATCATCATCATACCCATCGAGAGCAAGATACTGGCGGTCACCATGTCGATGATGATAAAGGGAATGTAGATCGCAAAACCGATCTCGAAGGCCGTCTTCAACTCGGAGAGCACGAAGGCGGGAACCAGTAGATAGGTTGGCACGTCCTTTTGATTCGCGGGCCGCGGCTCTTTGGAGATCGAGTAAAAGAGCTGGATGTCTTTCTCGCGCGTCTGCTTGAACATGAACGTGCGCAGCGGCGCAGCGGCGCGATCCAGCGCGACCTGCTGGCTGATCTTCTTGTGCAGATACGGCTGTACCGCGTTGTTGTTGATCTGATTGATCACCGGATTCATCACGAAGAACGTCAGCAGCAGCGCGAGTCCTACCAGGACCTGGTTCGGCGGCGTTTGCTGCGTGCCCATCGCGGTGCGAACGAACGAAAGCACGACGATGATTCGAGTGAACGCGGTCACCATGACGAGCAGCGTGGGCGCCAGCGTCAAGACGGTGAGCAGCAGCAAGATCTGCAGCGCGCCCACGACTTGCTGCGGATTGTTCGTCTGGCCCAGGCCGATGTTGATGTTGGGGACCGGAACGCTCGGCGCGGTTGGCGCAGTCTGCGCCATGACAAACGCCGGCACGCCCCACAGCAAGAGTGCCGCTACCGCGGACGCGATCAAAAAGCGCTTATGGTTTGCCACGCAGCGATTTCACCATATCTGCGAGCGACTTCTGTGTGGTGCGCAGCAGCGCCCGCTGCGCTTCCAGCCAGCTCTCGACCTCGTCGGCGGGCAACTCCACGAGCGAGGTGATGTGGCCCTGGCCGCCTCCGATGAGGAAGTAGCGATTGCCCACCTTGATGACATGGAGCGCCGAGTGTTGCGAGAGCGCCGTCGATTCGAGAACGGTGACAATGCGTCGATTTGCGGAGGTCAGAATCCGTCCGCGCGCGAGCCCGCGGACGACGATATAAAGGCCGCCGAGCAAAAGCGCGACGACCAATAATGCAAGGAAGTAGCTGGGCCAAATGCTCGCAGGCATGACCAGCGGCTACGAGCTCGTTTGCGGATTCAGCTCGCTGATCTTCACCGCGTACTTGTCGTCCACGACCACGACTTCGCCGCGAGCAATCAAGATGTTGTTGACGTAGAGGTCGATCGGTTCGGCCGCCAGTTTGTCGAGTTCGAAGACGCTGCCCGACTGCAGCGAGACGACCTCGCGAAGCGGCATGATGGTCTTGCCGAGCACGGCGCTGATTTGCAGCGGAACGTCGTGGACGAGGTCGAGATTCGCCTGACCCGGTTGCGCCGTGCGCACCGGCGTGGGCGGCATTTTGGTGTATGCGACGTTCTGCGCATCGGGCGGCGGCGCCGCCGCTCGCCGCGCCGCGGCTACGGGTTCGCCCTCGCGCGCCTTGGCGGATTCGCTCGAGGCCGTCGCGCTCAATCCGAGCTTCGAAAGAGTGATCGCCGCGAAGTCGACGCTGACGCGCGGATGGAGATCGCTCCCCACGTCGACCTTGCCGGTATATGAAACGAACGGCGGCGGAGGAAGCAGCGTCGCGTCGGTGCACATCGACGCATGCGCCCCTTCGCTCGAAGTGCCGATTTGCTTGGCGAGCTCCTCGACCATCGCGGTGGCAATCTGCGAGACGGTCTCCGACGCGATCGAAAGTTGCATCGGGCCCATCTCGGTAACGTCGTCGCCGCCGCCCAGCATATGGCCGACGATCTGCTGCATGTCGGCCGTAGGAAAACGCACGACCAACTGCGCGCCAAGCGATGGAATGGTCGCTAAGGAGACAAGCTCATCGCCGTCGGTGCGAATCGAGCCGTCGTGGTCGTCGCGCGTGGCCGGTCCGACGGTCGCAGATTGTTCCACCAGCCTGCCGAGCACCGTGCCGGCCGCGGCCAGCATCGCTTCGGCGAGCTGTTGTGTATCGGGCATGCGCTATTCGTCCTCGCTCGTGAAAACGTGTGCGACCTGCATTGTGAGCTGATCTTTGTTGATGCCCGGGAAGACGCGGAACTTTTCCTTCTCGTTCACCTTCGCCAAGAGCGGCTCGTTGGTCAACTTATCGAAGACTACGATGTCACCTTCCTGCAGCGCGACCAGGTCGCGCAGCGAGACCGTCGTCTTGCCGAGTTCGACCTCGATTTCGACCGGGGCGCGCTCCACGTTTCGCGTCAACTGCGCGATATCTTCCTCGGTCATGCCGCGTCCCGCGACGACCGTCGGCGACCATTGAAATTCGGTAAGCTGCTGCCCGATCGACTGCAGCACGAGGTAGGGGAGGCAGAAATTCATGACCCCCGACATATCGCCGATCTTGAGCTCCATCGAAACGTAGGCGACGATTTGATCCAGAGGTATGATGCGCGGAATGAATTGCGGGTTGGAGTCGAGAGCCTCGATCTTGAGCGAGAGCGTAAGCAGGTAGTTCCACGACTCACGGTAGCTGTTGAGCATGCGCGCCATGAAGCGCTGCATGAGCGTGCGTTCGATGTCGGTGAGATCGCGAAGCTTGTTCGGGAACCATCCGGGGCCGCCAAGCAACCGATCGATGATCGAAAAAACGAGGTTGAGGTCGACTTGAACGATGCCGCTGCCGGGCAGCGGATCCATCGAGAAGATACCGAGAATCGATGGAATGCCGATCGAGGCGATGAAGTCGCCGTAGCTTATCTGCTCGATCGAAACGATCGAGGCCTCGACACGCGTACGCAGATAGACCGAGAGCGAGTTGTTGAGCAGCCGCGTGAAATTCTCGTGCAGCGTGCGCAACGTCTGGAGCTGATTGTTCGTGAATTTGTCGAGTCGCTTGTTGAAGCGGAAATCGAAAGACTTTACCCGGCGCCCGTCGATCGCTTCCTTCGCCGGGGCACCCTCGCTTCCAGAGAGTTGATTGATGAGTGCATCAATCTCTTCTTGTGAAAGGCTCGACATGCGTTTCTACTTACTGCCCTTTCTCGCTACTGTTTTTGAGTGCTGCCCGGAGTCGCGTTGCCGTTGAGCAACACGATGTCCACGCGGCGGTTCTGCTGCTGCTGATCCGGCGTAACGTTGCCGTTGCGCGGGCGATACTCGCTGTAGCCGGTTGCGCTCAGCCGGCTTCCGGCTATTCCATCGTCCTGAAGGTACTCGGTAACGTTAGCCGCACGCGCCGTCGAGAGCTCCCAATTCGACTTGTATAGAGCGTTAGAGATGGGCACGTTATCCGTAAACCCCTCGACCGCGATCTGGTTGTTGTTGCGTTTGAGCAGCGGCGCGATACTGTCGAGAATCTTGAGCGTACCGGGCCGGATCTCGGCGCTGCCGCTGTCGTAGAACGATTTATCCGAGAGCAGCGTGATCACCAGCCCGCGCGATTCCTCGTGCACCTGCACCTGCTGCTGGAGATGGTTTTGCTTGACGTACTTCTCGAGTTCTTTCTCGATCGCCGGAATGCTGGAACTAGCTTCGAAGGATTGCTCGCCGTTGGCGCCGCCGTTGGGCGGCTGGTTGACGGTCCAAATGTTGTTGAAGCCGGCGGAGACCGATTTCGCGAACTCTTGGACTTTCACGCGGCTGATGGTCGACATCGCGAAAAGAATGATGAACAACGCCAACATGAGCGTGATCATGTCGGCGTAGGTCAGCAGCCAACGCATCATCCCCGCGGTCTCGAGCTTTTCCTCGGACTTCTTGCGCGGAAGATTCGATTCGGCCGCTCGGGCCGCACTCTTGATCGGTTGTGCCATTGGTGGTTACCCTGCGTCCGTTAAGCCGACGACGCCGAATATCCGTGCTCGCCCGCGATCGCTCCGCCCTCTTCGATGTCGGTCTCACGCTCCTTCGGATCGACGAACGCAAGCAGCTTCTCTTCGAGCAGGCGCGGATTGTCGCCGGCTTGGATCGCAAGGATACCTTCGATCATGATCTCGCGCATCAGCAAGAGCTGACCGTTGCGTTCTTTGATCTTGGTCGCGATCGGGAGCCACGCCAAGTTGGCGAGCATGATGCCGAAGAACGTCGCGACGAATGCGGATGCGGTATTCTGACCGATCGTCTTCATCATATCGGGGCTATTGGAACCCAGACCCTGAAGCATGCCGATCAGCCCGAGCACGGTGCCGATGATCCCCAGCGTCGGCGAATAGCCGCCGAGGTTCATGAAAACTTGTTCTGATTTCGCGCCGAGCTCTTGCGCGCTGCTCACCTCGGTCTCCAAGACCTTGCGAATGATCTCGGTATCGCGCCCGTCGATGACGAGCTGAATGCCTTTGCGCATGAAGTCGTCGTCGAGTGCCGCGGCTTCGTTTTCGAGGGCGAGCAAGCCCTCGCGCCGCGCCTTCTCGGCGAAGGAGACGAGGGTCGAGATCACGTCGCGCTCGTGATAATCGACCTGCACGAACGCCGAACGGAACCCGCCGAAAAATCCGCGTATGAAGGTCCGCATCGGGAACGACGTCAGGGTTGCCCCAAGCGTTCCGCCGATGATCAGGATGATTGCCTCGGGTCGGCCGAAGATGATCCCGGCAGGCGTGCCGCCCCACCATCCGGCGAGGACGATCGCGCCAAAGCCCAAGATCAAGCCGATGATAGTTGCTAAATCCAACGTTCCGCTCTCCGCAGGGTATACCCGGCGTCTTTACCGGGTATCGGCCAGCCCATTGCCATTATCAAGCCCGTGTAAGGAACCGCTTGGCGACCTCTATCCGGGCCCGTAGATTCGCCGTTTGAAGTCGATGATCTTCTGCTGAATCTCGAGCATCCGGTCGCGTACGACGAGCCGGTTCCCGGATGTCAGCGTGACCACCGTGTCGGGGGTCTCCTCGATCTGTTCGATGAGGTCGCTGTTGACCATGACCGGATGGCCGTTGAGCCGCGTCAGAGCAATCATGCAGATCTCCCAGGGATGAATGGGGGCGGCGAGTGTGCTGGGCCTCGCCGCCCCGATTGCCCGCCCCCACGTCCGTGTTCGAGACGGATTTCCGCCTAGGCCATTACGCCTAGTTCTGTGAGGCCTGGAGCGCGATGACCGTTTGCAAGTTCGCGTCCGCGGTCTCGATGCCGCGCGAGTTCGCCTGGAACGCGCGTTGGGCGACGATCAGATTGGTGAACTCGTTGGCGAGGTTGACGTTCGATTCTTCGAGCGACCCCGCCACGATCGAGCCGTATCTCCCGCTATTCGCCGTTCCGACCTGGGCCAGACCCGATGCCGCCGTCTGGATGAATTGGTTACCGCCAATTCGTTCCAGACCGTCCTCGTTCTGGAAGGTCGCAATCGCTAGCTGCGCGAGCGTCTTACTCTGACCGTTGGTAAACGAGCCGGTAATCGTCCCGTCTTCACCCACCGTGAAGTTCGAGAGGGTACCGGCTGAATAGCCGTTTTGACTGACCACCGTGGCCGTCGATGAACTGTTCAAGCTCGTGTTGTCAAAGTAGCCGAGCGCAATCGCGCCCGGACTTGCCGTCTGCGAGGGCGCTTGTGCAGCGTTCCCCGCGCCGGGACCCCACTTGGTGATGTTGAGCTGGTTGCCTTGATTGAGGCTCGCCGTCTGCCCTGCATCGTGGAAGTACCCCGCGGCTCCCGCGCCGATCGCCGCGTTTCCGGTGACCGACTCGATCGACGACGAGTTGATGAACTGGCCGTTCTGATCGAAGTACGCGTACCCGATCACACCGGATGACGAGGTTCCGATACTCGCACCCGTGACCGCGGCTCCGTTGTAGGTATTGGGCGTTGCGAGCGTTTGGAACTGCGTTCCATCCGCAAAGCTCACGCTCACTTGCCACTCGGTTGCCGGTGCCACCGAAACGCCCGAAGAGTTTTCGACCGAGCTCGGGAGGCCGTCGTTCGCCGCCGACGTGGTGATCGTTCCTACGTCGCCCGCGTCAGCAACCGTGAAGTTGCTGAGGTTGATCGTGACACCGTCCATGGTTACCGTCGAGCCGGCCGCACCGGTGACGACGTTGCCTTGTCCGTCCGTGACCGACGCGAGCGTACCCGCGGCGTTGACCGTCACGGTGATGGTTCCCGCGAAGTTGTCGGCCTTGTCGATCGACTGGCTCGCGATGACGCCGCCGGCGTTGGCAGTGGTGGTCGCGAGCGCAGGGATGGCATTGGGCGCAACCGGCGTGTAGGTGATCGTCGCTTCGTGCGAGCCGCCGAGCGAGTCGTAGAACGTGGTCGAAACCGTCACGGCCGCACCCGGATTCGCGGACGCGCCGACGTAGTTTTCGAACGCCTCCGACCAGTTCGTTTGGTCGAGATTGCCGCCGAGCGCGACGTCGAAGACGTCGTCGTTGAGTTCGGGGCCGACCTTCGGTCCCGTACCGGTCGCTTGCGCCTGCTCTTGCAAACCAACCGGAATCGTGATCGCTCCCGGCGTTCCCGTGGGAGTCACGACGCCTGCGCTATTGGCCATGTAGCCCATCACGCCCAAGCCCGACGCCGGATCGTAGAGCACGCCGTTCGAGTTGGTCGAGAAGGCGCCGTCGCGCGTGTAGGTCGGCGAGCCGGTGCCGTTGATGTTGTTGAGGATGAAGAAACCGTCGCCGTTTAGGGCGAGGTCCGTATTGATACCGGTCGTCTCCAGGCCGCCCTGGCCGAACTCGGTGTCGATCGTGTTGACCTTGACGCCTAAGCCCATGTCTTCGGGATTGACGCCGCCGTTGGTGGTCGTGGGACCCGACGGCGAGCCGATCTGTTGATAGAACTGATCGGCGAAGGTCATGCGCTGGGCCTTGAAGCCCACCGTAGCCGTGTTGGCGATGTTATTGGAGATCATGTCGATCCAGCTCTGGTATGAGTCCAGACCGGAGATCCCCGTGTAGAGTGAATCGAAAGCCATTCTGACCTCAATTACGGATCCGCGACGCTTCGATCCATCCACGTCGCGGCCGGAGCTCCGCAAGCGGTCCGCCCCGGTATAGTGTCGTTAAATGATTGCGGCCGAGTCGATGTTCGTGAAGACGTTGTCTTTCATCGAATCCGCATCGACCGCGGTGATAACCGTCCGGTTCTTGATGCTCACGACGAATGCGGTGTCGCGCACGAGGAAGAGCGAGTTCTTCGCTCCCTTCGCCGCGGCTTTGTCTGCCATCGCGTTCATTTTCGTCACGTCGTCCGACGTGAGGCTTATGTTGCGCGACTGCAGACGCTGCATGGCGTGAGCCGAGAATTTCAGCGGTTCGCTCGACGTTGCCGCCGACGATTTCTGCTGCTGTTGTGCCGCAACGTTGTCGAGTACCGCACGGAAACTCGGCGACGAAGTCGGCGGAATTTCGACGGGTTGACCGACCGGACGCGCCGTAGGACCCGGGATGATTCCCGGTTGTTGGACGCGGCTGATGTCGTTCGGATCCACGTCTTACGTCCCCGAACTGCTCGTGCTTCCGGTCACCGATGAAGCGCTCCCGATACCGAGGATTTCGTTGGTCGAGAACAGCAGCGGATTCCCGCTGTTGTCGGTGATCGTCTGCCCGGACGAATTGGTCATCGTGAAATACGGCGTGCCGTTTTGCACGTCGATGGACTGAATGATGCCCGTGACCGTCGACGAGCTCGACGATGACGAGCTGGTGCCGGTGCTGACCGTCGCCGCCTTGCCGATGAGCGATGCGGCTTGGAGCACACCGAAGTTACTCTGAAATGCCTGGAACGAGCTCGTCAGCTGCTGCTGATATTGCAGTTCAGACATCTGCGCCAACTGCGTAACGGACTCGGTAGCGTCCTGGGGACTATCCGGATCCTGATTCTGCAACTCCGTTGTGAGCAGTTCCAGAAACGCATTCGGACCCAGATCGTTGTCCGTCGTTGTCGCCGAGTTGTTTGCTCCGGTCGAGGTCGTCACCGACCCGACCGTTGATAAGGTTCCCATTCTTCCTCCTACGCGAGGGAATTAAAGAGCTCCAGACGTGAACCGCTCAACAGAGACGGTCCGGCGCTCGAAGCGTCGGATGTTTCGGCCGTGGAATCGCCGCTCAGTTCGTGAACGACGTACCGGCGTCCGAAACCGCCCGTACGTCCCTTGCTTTGATCCGATCCCGCGTCGCCGCCCGAAACGTCGACCGAGAAACCCGAAAGGGTCAACCCGGCTTGGCTGAGAGAACGCGCGAGCTCCTGATGGTTGGCAACGAGCGCATTGCCCACGTCGGCGTTTTGCGCGACGACGTTGGCGCTGACTTGGTTTCCCGAAACGGTGAGGCGCATCGACACTTGGCCGAGGTTCTCCGGCTGCAGCTGCAGTCGAATCTCCGAGGTGCCTTGTGCGATGGTGCGCATCGACATCGCGCTGACCATTTGCTCGATGACGTCGTTCGCGTCGACCGTGACGTTGCTTCCCGTCGTCTGCGCAGCGTTTTGCGCTTGCGAGCCGGGGGAGGAGAGCGGCGTCGAGATCAGATTCGCGCCGTTCGCGCCGAAGGGCGACTGTTGCGAGAATCCTTGATCGAACGAGTGACCCGCGTTGCCGCTGGTCGTGCTGTTACCGGAGGACGAGCTCGCGTTGGCCGTGCCGCCGTCGGCGTCGGCCAGCAATGCCGCCAACCGTGCGGCAAGCATGGACGGCGTCAATGCCGGCGTCGCCGGCGCGGACGCCGTAGCGTTCGCCGCGGCGTTTGCCGTGCTGCCGTTCACCTGCGCGTCGACGTCCGCCGCGCGCACGAGCATTCGTGCGAGCAGATCGGGTGCGTTCGACATCGAGATGTTCTGCTGCGATCCGACCGCGTTCGCGGTCGATTGCGTCAGCAAACCGGATGTCAGCGTCGACGGCGCGCTGTCTTGCGGGAGGTTTTGCGCGTTCGTCGCCGCCGCGTTGCCGGCCGGCGTTGCGAGTTGCATCGGGTTCGACGATGCCGTGCTGGTCTGCACGTTCGGGGATTGCGTCTGGACGGATGAAGGTGTCGCGGTCGACGGCGCATTGAGCACCGCGATAACCGAGGCCAAGAGGGAACGAACAACCTTCGAAACGTCGAGCGTGCTCGATGTTCCGCTGGTCTGTTGCTGGGCCGGGAGTTCTTTCGCCGAGTCGGCGTCCAAGAGGTTTCCCGAGAGTTCGTTCTGCTGCCCTGATCCGCTTTCCGCATCCCTCGCGATCGACTCGACTACCGTTTGTAATCGGGCTGCGAGGGCTGCCGCTTCTTGTGCGGCGCTTCCCGGCGGCGCGTTACTCGGTGGAGAGAGCGCATTCGCGATCGATTGCGTGATTGTGTTGCGTAGTCGATCGAGATCGCTTTGCGAATAGCGCCCGGCGAGCTGTTTGGCTACGCTGGAGCCTACGCTTTGTGCGATTTGATCGACGATCGTTGCCATCGGCGTTCCGTTTTGCAGCAGCGAGGTCAGCTGACCGATCAGATCCGCGTTGGTCGTGCTCGACGATAGAGACGAGCTTTGCCCCGCAGAAGAACCGCCCGAGCTTGCGAGTGTGGTTCCGAACAAAGAGGACCAGTGGCCGCCCTTGCCTTTGCCTTTCGCGTGTCCTACGCTGCCGGCCACGTTGGTCGTTTTCTGGGCCGGAAGCACCGATGCGATGGAAATCATGCTTACTTCAATCACCTCCTTTCTTCAAAAGTCAAAACCGAGAGCGTCGGCTGGACGCCCTCAACATCTTTATTCGGCCCCAATTCCAGCAATGTTGAGCATCGAACGGAGCATGAGGCCGCCATGTTCGCTCAGGACCGACTCCGGGTGGAACTGCACGGCGTGGACCGGCAGCTCGCGGTGGGCTATCCCTTGAACGACGCCGTCCTCGCTGCGCGCCGTCACCCGAAGGACCGGCGGGAGCGTGGCGGGGTCGAGACAGAGGGAGTGGTAGCGGGTCGCCGTGAGCCCGGCGGGCAGGCCCGCGAAGAGGCCCGTACCGTCGTGCTCGATGCGGCTCGTCTTGCCGTGCATCTGGGTGGGCGCGTGGGTCACGGTCGCGCCGAGCGCCTCGCCGACCGCCTGCAGTCCCAGGCAGACCCCGAAGACCGGCATGCCGCTGCCGATCGCCGCCCGCAGCACCGTCATCATCCTCTGCGCTTCGCCCGGGCTCCCGGGACCGGGTCCGACGACCAGCATCCGGTAGCGCTCGAGTATCCCGGGTTCCAGCCGCAGGTCGTCGTTGAGGATCACGTCGGGCGCTCCGCCCTGCGCGGCCAGCAAGTGCACCACGTTATAGGTGAAGCTGTCGTAGTTGTCGATGAAGAGGATCGCGCTCACGAGGGGACTCCGAGCACCTCGCGCGCGATGCGCGTCTTGTGCAGCACCTCTTCGTATTCGGCCTGCGGATCGCTGTCGGCGACGATGCCGGCCGAAGCTTGCCAGTAGACGCGCCGGTTCTGCACGTGCATGCTGCGCAGCGTGATGCACGAGTCGAAGTCACCGCCGTACGACCAGCGCCCGACGCTGCCCGCATAGAAGCCGCGCGTCACGGGCTCGAGTTCATCGATCAGCTGCATCGCGCGCACCTTCGGCGTGCCGGTCACCGTGCCGGCCGGAAAGCCCGCGCGAAAGAGATCGAGACCGTCGCAGTGCGCGCGCAGCGTGCCGACCAAATCCGAAACGATGTGCATCACGTGGCTGTAGCGCTCGATCTGCAAGAGTTCGTCGACGGCGACGCTCCCGTATTCGCAGACCATACCGAGGTCGTTGCGTCCCAGATCGACGAGCATCACGTGCTCGGCGCGCTCCTTCTCGTTTGCGAGCAGTTCGCTCTCGATGCGCGCATCTTCCTCATCGCTGCTTCCGCGCGAGCGCGTGCCCGCGAGCGGCCGGATACGCGCTCTGCGTCCCTCCAAGCGAACCAAAAATTCGGGCGAAGCGCCGAGGATCGTGCCGAACGGGCCGTCGACGTGGAACATGTACGGCGAGGGGTTGCGGCGGCGCAGCGCGCGATAAAGATCGAAGGGATCGCCCTCGAGCTGCGCTCCGAAACGAATGCCGAGCTGCAATTGATAGACGTCGCCGTCATAGATATGCCGCTTGACGCGCGCGACTTTTTCGAGGTAGGTTTCGCGATCCATCGAGGCATCCGGCGTGCCGGCTGCGCGAACGGGGCGTGCGAGCTGCGGCGCTTGCGACTCCAAGCGCGCGACGTATCCGTCGAGGCGCGCCTCGATCGCGCGCTCGTTCTCGCCGCAGCCCCACAGGATCAATGAATGCGTGAGATGATCGAAGATGAGCCACGTGGCCGGGATGGCGACGTAGGCTGCAGGCATCGCCGGCGCGTCTTGCGCCCGCTCGGGCAGACGCGCGTACGGCCGCGCGGCGTCATATGCGAACGCGACGAGCGCACCGCCCCACCCGCTCGGATCGGCTGCCGGACGGTGGGCGGCGACCAGCGCGCGAATCGCGTCGAACAGATCCGGCGTCGCATCGAATGATTGGGCCGCGAGATAATCGAGACCGACGAAAGAGTAGCGCGAGATGCGGCCGCCGTGTTCGACGCTCTCGAGCAAACACGACGCACCCGCGGCCGCGAGCGCGAGATAGGCGGCAATCGGCGAAAGAACGTCGGCGGGGAGCGTGCGCGTGCGTACGATCAAGACGCGGCGTCTACCGCTTGAGTCCGGGATTCTCCTGCGTTACGCGCGCCGCGAACGCCGGCGGCACCTGATCGAGAATTGCGCCCGCGTCGTCGGCCGACATCAAGCCGAGCACTTGCGCGACGTAGGGAACCGGCAAACGCTGCACGACCTTCGCCGCACTCTCCGGATCCATGTCCGCCCAGACTTGCGCCGTACGCCGCATCTCATCGGTTGCAGCGGAGCTTTGATCGCCCCCGATGCTCGACGCCAACGACGTCCCGCCGCCCTGCGCCGCTTGCGCAGCAGGCTGCACGGCCGGCTGCGTGCTGGCTGCCGGTCCCGCTCCGCGCGCGTTGGCAGCTTGGCTCTGCAGCTGTCCGATCTGCGCGTTGAGCGACGCAATTTGCTTGTCCTTGGCGGAGAGCTGCGAGGTCAAATCCGCGACCTGGTTCTGACTCATCATGTACAGGTGCTTTTCGTCCGTAAGCTGCGACAAGATCAACGAGAAACGAAACGGCGCGGTGATCGCGGCCGTGCGGTCGCTGATATTCTGCCAGAGGGGCGAGAGAGGGCCGCCGGTGATGACGGAACGCGAAGGGGGCCAAGCGATCGCGAAGACCACCAGCGCAATCGCAAGGACCGGCAGAATCAATCGCCTCCACGGGAACGGCTTGCGCCGCCGGCGCGTAACGATCACGGCCTACCTCCTAACTGGATGCGCCCGTATCGCCGGGCATTTCCGTCATCGAGTTCCTTCTGCTCGATGCGTTGCTCCTCCAAAACGAACGCCTCGCGGCGCCGTTCCTTGAGCTTCTCCACGACCTTCTTCTCGCGACTGGCCGCCAGCAGATCGGCGCGCGCGCGGTCGAGCGCGACACGCCGTTCAGCCACGATACGGATCTGCGCGACGATGCAGCGATCGAGAAACTGCAGGTGCGCGTAAAAGCTCTGCATCTCCCGCACGTCCAGCTCCTTGTGCCGCCTGCGCAGCATTGCCGTGTTCGAGCGAAACTCCTCGTTGAGCCGGGCGAGTTCTCGCTCCGCCTCGTCGAGCGCGCGCTTACGCACGGCGACCACGAGCTGCTTCTCGTCCTCTTTGCGTTTGCGGTGCTCGAGCACCGGCTGCAGCGCGAAAGCGAAGCGCTTCACGTCACGCTCATCAGCTTAGCGAGCGTCTGCTCGTAGGAGCTGGCCTCGTAGATGCCCTGACGCAGAAAATGGCGGATTCCCTCGATCTTCGAGAGCGCGAGATCGACGCGCGGGTTGCTGCCCGGCACGTAGGCGCCGATGTTGATCAAATCCTCGGCGTCTTTGTAGGTCGCGAGAATGTCGCGCACCGCCGAAGCCGCCGAATACTGGTTCGCGTCGACGACGTCGGGCATCACGCGGCTGACGCTCTGCAACACGTCGATCGCCGGGTAATGATTGGCGGAGGCGAGCTGTCGCGAAAGCACGATGTGGCCGTCGAGAATCGAGCGCACGGCGTCGGCTACCGGTTCCATCATGTCGTCGCCGTCGACCAATACCGCAAAGAGGCCGGTGATGGTGCCGCGCTCCGAGGTCCCGGCGCGCTCCAAGAGCTTGGGCAGCAGCGCGAAGACCGAGGGCGTATAGCCGCGCGTCGTCGTGGGCTCTCCGATTGCGAGGCCGACTTCGCGCTGCGCCATCGCAAAACGCGTCACCGAGTCCATCATGAACATCACGTCGAGGCCTTGATCGCGGAAAAATTCCGCAATAGTCATCGCCACGAAGGCGGCTTTGATACGCACCAGTGCCGGCTGATCGCTGGTCGAGACGACCACGACGCTGCGCCGCAGCCCCTCCTCGCCCAAATCACGCTCGATGAAGTCGCGAACTTCCTTGCCGCGTTCTCCAACCAGCGCGATCACGTTCACGTCGGCTGCGGTGTTGCGCGCGATCATGCCGAGTATCGTCGATTTGCCGACGCCCGAACCCGCGAAGATGCCGACGCGCTGTCCTTTGCCGCAGGTGAGCATACCGTCGATCGCGCGAATCCCAAGCGAGATCGGCTCGGTCACGCGGCGGCGTGAAAGCGGCGGCGGCGGCGGCGCGGTTACGACCGCCCGCTGCGAAGCGACGATCGTCCCTTTGCCGTCGATCGGGCGTCCGAGGCCGCCGAGCACGCGGCCGAGCAGATGATCGGTCACGCCGATCTCGAGCGGAGCGCCGTGCGCCACGACGTCGCTGCCGGCCCCGATACCCATCAGCTCGCCCAGCGGCATGATCAAGACTTTGTTGTCGCGGAAGCCGACGACTTCGGCGAGCACCGGATCGGCGTTGCGCTTGTATGCGATGGAACAGGTCTCGCCCACAGCCATGTTGGGTCCCAAGCTCTCGATCACGACGCCGATGACTTGACGCACCTTACCGTACTGACGCACCAAATCGGCGCCGCGCAGCGCCTCGAGATAGGGCTCGGCGGCGAATACCGGAGCTTCCATCGGTGCTCCTCAGCTAGCTTGCGCGGGCGAGGGCAGCATCGCGGCTTCGCCGAGCGCGATTTCGTCGTCGCTCAGAATCGCGCGCCGCGCTTCCTGCAACTGCGTCGCGATCTTTGAATCGATCGTGCCCGCATCCGTCTCGACCACGACGCCTCCGCGATCGACGCGCTGATCTTCGACGATGCGCAGATGCTCCACGTCGCCGGCCGCGACGATCTCGTCGCGATGCTGGCGAATCACATCCAGATCGACCGGGTTGACGCGCAACGTGACGACTTCGCGGCTGACCAGACGCGTCAGCGCCGAGCGCACGTTCTCGACGATGATCTCGGGATTAGTCAGGAGTTCGTTGTGCACGACGCGCTCTGCGATCGCCATCGCGAGCCGCGCCAGCTCGGGTTCCGCGGCCGCGATCGCCGCGCTGCGTTGCGCGCGGATGCTCTCGATCAATTCGCGCATCGTCGCGATCGCCGGAGCCAGCTCGTTCTCGCCCTCGGCTTTGCCCGCGGCATACCCCTGCTCGCGACCCGATGCGAGCGCGTCGCCTTCCAGTTTTTCGATGCGCGTCTTGGCAGCGTCCATGAACTCGATCGCTTTGCTCTCCGCTTCGCGAATGAGCCGCTCGGCGTCGGCGGCCGCGCGATCGACGATCGCCTCCGCGTCGGAACGCAACTGCTGCCAATCGACCTTGGGCGCCGGTTCCGGCGCGCTCAGATCGATGCGCTCGGTGTGGCCGTTGCTCGAAGGCTGCGTGAATTGCACCGCAGCATCCTGATCCGGCGGCTGCAGCGGCTCACCGCCGCCTTCTGCCTGCGGAACGTGGACGAGATAGGCGGCGTCGGTGAAACGCGCGGACTTTACGATCTTACCCACGTGTGCTCCGCGCGCATGGAACCCCGAGGCCTCTAAAACGCGCTACGACGCGCTCCATCATACAAGGCGCTCATCCTTCGCGCCGCGAGCGATGACGATTTGTCCGTTCTCTTCGAGCGTGCGGATGACGTCGACGATCTGCTGCTGCGCCTTGCCCACGTCGCGCATACGGGTCGGACCGAGCAACTCGATCTCTTCCTTGAGCATGGCGGACGCGCGCGAAGACATGTTCTTGTAAACACGCGCCAACAAATCTTCGTTGGCGACCTTGAGGGCGAGCGCAAGATCCTTGCCGTCGACTTCCTTGAGGACGCGCTGAATCGAACGATCGTCGAGATTGATGATATCTTCGAAGACGAAGAGAAGGTTCTTGACTTCCTGAGCAAGTTCGGGATCGCGCTTCGCGAGGCCGTCGAGGATGTTCTTTTCCGTCTCGCGGTCGACGAAGTTCATCACGTTCGCAAGAGACTGCACGCCGCCGGCCTTCGCAAAATCCGCGCCGCTGACGAGCAACCGGCGTCCAAGCAGTTCGTCGAGCTGCTCGAGCACTTCGGGCGCGGTCTTCTGCAGAATCGCGATGCGCATCGCTACTTCGGCTTGCAGGTCGGGCGGGAGCGCCGAGAGCACGGCGCCCGCTTGTTCGGGCTGCATGTAGACGAGGATCAGCGCGATCGTCTGCGGGTGTTCGTCTTGGATGAACTGGAGCAGCTGCGCCGGTTCGGTCTTCTTGATGAGCTCGAGCGGATTACCGTGTTTGAGCGCGGCGAAGAGCCGCGAGGTCATGTCGTCGGCTTGACCCGCTCCGAAGCTGCGCTCGAGAATCTCCTTGGCGTACTCGATGCCGCCTTCGTTGATGTACTTGAGCGCGATCGCGCGCTGGTAGGCCTCTTGGATGACGGCGTCGCGCTTTTCGATCGGGACGGTCGTGATCTTCGCGATCTCGAGCACGATCCGCTCGACTTCGTCTTGACGCAAAAACTTGAAGATCGTCGCCGAGAGTTCGAGACCGAGCGTGATCAAGAGAATCGCGGCCTTCTCCGGCCCCGAGATCTCGATTTGCGGATGCTCCGGCAATCCGGTGATCGGCGGCGGCTCGGGCAGCGGTCCGAAGCCGGAAAGGTTGACGATCGGGGATTCCATTAGAACGCGCTCCGCTCTGAGCTACGCGCGCCACCAGCCGTGATATATCGCGACGTCATTCTGCTAACCACAATTTCACGAGCTTTGCAATGCTGTCTGGGTTCTCTTGCGCGACGGTCGTGACGTATTCGATCATCTGCTCGCGCGTAAGGTCGGCAGCGGATCGAATCGGCGCCGCGATGCCCGGCGCACCTTCGAGAATCGGATGCTCTTCGAACGGCGGCAGTTCTTCGGCGAGCGAGGTATCGAACGACGGCAGTTCGGCAGCCGGCGCGAAGCGTCCGCGGCGCGTGCGCGCCACGAGCAAGCCGATCGCCGCGAGCAACGCGACGCCGCCGACCGCGATCAACGCCCAGAGCGGGACGCCCAAGATCGTCGTCGCCGCAGCTGCCGGCGCGCCGAGGTTCTCGACCGACGGGTTGAACGGAATCGCTTCAACGGAGACTTGATCGCCTTGCGCGATGTTGAGATCGCCTGCTGCGATAACGGCGTTACGGATCTGCTGCACGTTGGCGGGCGTCAATTGATAGGGCTGCGCGTTTGCGCCGAGCGCGAGACCCGACGCAGGCTGCGCGTTCGAATCGACGAGCACCGCGACGCTCGTCTGCAGCACTTTGCCCGGCGCGTCGATGTGTTTGACGTTTTGTTCGCTGATGTCGTAGTTCGTGGTCGACTTCGAACGATTGTAGCGGCCGTTCGCCGTCTGCTGCGCGGCTTGATAGGTTCCGATATTGCTGGTCGTACCCGGGACGCCAATCGCGGGATTACGCACCGGCTGTGTTCCGACGTACGACTCACGTTCGGTCTGCGACGAGAGAACCGTGCCTTGCGGCGCGTAGATCTTGCTCTCGCTCGAGTTCGCGTCGAAGTCCATCTTCGTCGAGACGCGCGCGACGGCGTGGTTTTTGCCCAGCGTGTTGTCGAGCATCGACTGAATGCTCTGCTGCAGCGCCGACTCGTAGCGCTCTTTGGCGAGCAGCTGCTCGGAGGTCAACTTCAGCGCGTCGGCCGACACGTCGCCCGAGCCGCTCCCGCCGACCGCCCCGGCCGCGCCGGGCAATAGAATCTGACCGTCTTGATTGACGATCGTCACGTTCTCGGGCTTGAGGCCGTCGACCGCGTTGGCGACGAGCATCGTGATGCCGCGGACCTGATCGGCATCCAGATTTTGGCCTGCCTTGGTCTTGATCGCGATCGAGGCCGTCGTCGGCTCCTGCGTGGTGGTGTAGAGCGATTGATCGGGCGTCGCGATGTTCACGCGCGAAGACTCGACGGGATTGAGGCCGTCGATCGTCCGCTCCAGCTCTCCCTCGATCGCCCGCGTCTTGTCGATCTTCTCTTGGAACTCGGTCATGCCGAAGTTCGTCTTGTCGAAGAGCTCGTAGCCTTGGGTCCCGCCCTTGAGCATGCCCGAGCCGGCGATCGCTACCCGCTCGTCACTGACGTCGGACTCCGGGACGTAGACGGTCTTTCCGTCGGCGGAGAGCCGGTACGGAACCTTATCATCTTTTAAATGTTGTGTAACGGTCGCCGCATCTTCGGCGGAGAGGTTCGCAAAGAGCGTTTGGTAGGTCTGGCCGCGGCCGAAATAGAGCCACCCGAGCGCGAGTAACCCAATAGCAACCACCGCACCGCCAATAACGGCAATCATGCGCGTCTGGCGATTCTGGTTCTGCCAAATAGCCGTCAAACGGCCGGCAAGTTCCGACCAAAGCGAGCTGAGACGCTCCACGCCTATATGTTACCTAATTCTCCGCGCCGGCCGTGGCATGCACCACCGGGCCTCCATGCCCGGTGAGGGAGAAGCCCGGCGCGTCCGCCAGGCTACTATCTCGTGTATCGGTCACGCCGCTATCCCCATTTAACTACAAGCGGACCAGTTCGCTGCGCTCTCGACCGACCGACACGATTTCGACCGGCGTCGCTAGTATCTCTTCTATTCGGGCAACATACCGCCGGGCGGCTTGCGGTAACGCCGACATCGTGCGCGCCCCCCGGATCGGCTCATCCCATCCCTCGAGCTCTTCCACCTCGACCTCGAGCTCCGGAGAACCGGCGGCCGAGAACCCGGCCGCTTGGTCGCGCACGCGGTAACCCGTCACGATCCCGACCCGTTCGAAACCGCAGAGCACGTCGAGTTTCGTCAATGCGAGCGCGTCGAGGCCGTTGAGCCGCACGGCATATCGCCCGGCAACGCCGTCGAACCATCCGCAACGGCGCGGACGGCCGGTGACGGTTCCGAATTCGCCCCCAGCTTGGCGCAAACGCTCCCCCCGCTCGTCGAGCAATTCGGACGGAAACGGGCCCGCGCCGACGCGCGTGCAGTAGGCTTTCACGACGCCGACGACGCGGCCAACCGCGCCGGGCCCGATGCCGAGGCCCGTGCATGCTCCGCCGGCGATGGTGTGCGAACTCGTCACGTACGGATAGGTTCCGTACCCAACATCTAACAGCGAACCTTGCGCGCCTTCAATTAACACCCGCTTATCATGCTCGAACTTTTCGTGAATGTAGGCCACACCGTCCACGACGTGCGGCGCGAGACGCTGCGCCGCGTCGAGCGTCGAGCCGACGATGTCCGCCTCACTCGCGACATTCTCACCTTCGAGCTGCGCCGCGCGATGCAGGAGATTGAGCCGGATCTTCTCGGCGAGCGTCTGCGGTCTGGCAAAGTCCGCAAACGTGATCCCGCTGCGCGCCGTCCTGTCGACGTACGCGGGACCGATACCGCGTCCCGTCGTGCCGATCGCCGCCGCGCCGCGCGCGCGCTCGTTCGCACGATCCTGCGCGGCATGGTACGGAAGAACTAGGTGCGCGCGATCCGAGATCCGGACGCGCGAAACGTCGACGCCGATCGCCGCCAGGCGTTCGAGCTCCTCGAGAAGTCCGAACGGATTGACGACGGTGCCGCCGCCGATGAAGAGTTCGACGGCCGGGTTGAGCACGCCGGAGGGGACCAGACGCAGCGCGATGTCGACCTCGCCGACCTTGATTTGATGCCCGGCGTTGTCGCCGCCGCCAAAACGCGCAACGACGTCGTAGTCCTGCGCGTAGAGATCGACGACGCGCCCCTTCCCTTCGTCACCCCACTGGATGCCTACGATGATGTCTGCTTTGCTCACGCTATGCGGTCTTCACTCGCAGCGCCTGGGTGCGCCAGGCATGGAACGTCCTGCGCGGCGAGTTTTCGAACCAGCGCCCCTCGATGAAGGTGAATCCCTCGCATTTGAGCAGCGCGATCACGCATGCAGCGTTGGGACCCCACCAGTTCGTGGCGTCGTTGTTGAGCTCGCTGCCCGGATACATCACCATCGCCGGACGGTCCACGTCCTCGAGATCGGTGTGCGTCTCGAGGATCAGCACATCTTTGGCAAGCGACGCCGCACGGCGCAGCCCGTCGATGGGATCGAACAGATGGTAGAACACGCCCAGGAAGAGGACGATGTCGAATGTTTCACCGAGGCTGTGGGGGGAGAGCTCCGTGACGTCGATATCGCGCGCTTCCACATCGGCGCCCAGCGCGCTGCGCGCGATCTCGAAGGTCTCGCGCCCGCGAAGCTCCGGGTGGACCCACGCGAAATGATCGGTTGCGAGCACGCGCGCAGCGCCGCGCCGCTTCGCTTCGAAGCTGAAGTACCCATTCCAGGCGCCGATGTCGAGGACGGTGGCGCCTTCGACCTTGACCGGATCAAAGATCATCGCGCTCTTGCGCTCGTAGAACTCGAGCGGCTGCGAACCGCGGGTGACGACACCGTTCCCGAGGTCGATCGAATGATGCCAAAAGTACTGCCCCGCGCGCGCTGCGAGGGCGGCCGAATCATCCATGGACGGGGCTATTCGGAGCGGAACTCCAAATCGCTTGTATCGCCCATCGGAATCTCTTTCTCGCCCTGGAATTGCGTCATCACGAATTCCGAGAAGAGCGCATTTGGCCAGCCGAAGTCGGCGCGCGTGTAGCGCTTGGGATCGTCGGGATCGAACGACTCGTGCAGAAGGTGGTCGCCCGGGTCGCTTGCGAGCAGCTGCGTGAGAACGTCCTGCTTTTCGTTGTCGCTCGTGGCCGTGAGACCTTCCATGATCAGCGCGAGCGGCCAGATCCAATGGTCGGGCGTATGAAAGCTGCCGATGCCATGCGCAACCTGCCCCTGATAGAAGGACGGGTTGTCGGCCGAGAGCAGAAACGTGCGCGTGTTCTGATAGTAGCGATCGCTCGGCGTCGTGTAGCCGATGTACGGCGCCGAAAGCAGACTCGGGATATTGGCGTCGTCCGTCAGGATGGCGTGACCCAGACCGTCGACTTCGTAGGCATAGATATAGCCGTACTTCGGCACGAGAACCAAGCCGTAGGTCTGGATGCCTCGCTGGACTTCGTCGCGGAGCGAGGTCGCCTCGTTCGCCTTCACCACGTTGTGATAGACGCTGCGTTCGATTTCCGCCATATCGCCCAGCGCGACGACGGCAAACATCTCCGAGGGAATGAGAAAGTTGTAATAGCAGGCGTCGTCGGAGGGGCGGAAGCCGGTCCAGATCATCCCGGTATATCCGACCGGCCGGCCCTTACCGTCGTCGGCGAGTTCCTTGTGGGTGTAGCGAGAATCGCGCGGATGATCTTGCTCGCGCTGCATCGTCGCGAGTGCCGCATCGAGCGCTTTCTGAAAATCCGGCGTGAAGATCGAAGAGTCACCCGTCGTCTTCCAGTAACTCCACGAGAGCGTGATCGGATAGGCGAGTGAGTCGAGCTCGAACTTCTCTTCCCACACACGATAGTCGAGCGTAAACGCGTTCGCATAGGGGTCGACCTGGATGTATTTCACCATCCGGGCGATGATCGCGCGCAACAGCTTGCGCGTATCGGGGTCGTCCTTCGCGAAAAAGAGATACGGGCGCGCTTGCGCGCTCGCGTCGCGCAGCCACTCCGCCGGAATATCGCCGGTCTTGATGTAAGCCGTGCCGTCATCGGCGTATTCGGCGAGCTTACCCGTGTCGGTCAGCGCGGCGCGAAACATTTCCGCCAGATGCGCGTTGGGACTGTTGTATGCCGCCGCCGCGCGTGCGATCGACTGGAGCTCGAGCGAGTTCGCACGTAAAGGAAAGGCTCCGGCAAGCACGGCGCAGAGCAGCGCGCACGCGCGCATCCAGCGATCGGTCACGGCCACGTCCCATGCGCGTACAGCGCCGGCAATTCCCGGTAGCGACCGCGATAATCGAGCCCGTAGCCTACCACGTATACGTCGGGGATCTCGAACCCGCGGTACTTCACCTCAATATCGGCAATTCTGCGGGCGGGACGATCCAGCAGCGTGCAAACCGCGAGTGAAGCAGGCGAGCGGGCCGCCAGCGACTTGAAGACATACTGAAGCGTCATACCCGTATCGATGGTGTCGTCCACTAGGATAACGTCCCGACCCTCAATCGACGCTGAGGTATCCTTTAAAAAACGGATCCCCTCCGCGCTGCTGAATTTGGTGACCGCGATCGCGTCGAACTCGCACGGAATCGTGACCGCGCGCGTCAGGTCGGCGAGAAAGGTCGCGGCCGCGTTGAGGATGCCGATCAAAACCGGGACGCGCCCTCGGTAGTCTCGCGAGATCTGTGCGCCCAGTTCGCGTACGCGTGCGGCGATCGCCGGCGCGTCGAAAAGCACTTCGCCGATCACGCCGCCGGCCGCAACCGCGCGAAGAGACGCTCGACGTCACGCCGCGTGAAGAGTTTGACACGGATGCCGGGATGATGGCGTGCCATCAAACGCAGCTTGCGGTTCTTGCGCGTGTTCAATGCTGGCTTCGCCACGGTCATTTCGATATAAACGTCAAAGTCCGGCAGATAAAAATCGGGCGTAAAAAAAGCGACAGGTCTGCCGCATGAATCCCAACCGATGGGAAAGGACCGGGGTTCGTATTCCCAGGCGATTCGATAGAAGTCGAAGAGCCCGGCGAGAGCAGACTCGCTCTCATGTGCGAAGAGTATCCGTGAGGACGTCACGGACCGACTTCTACGACAGGCTCGATGGAAAATCCGCTTTTGCGTGGGGAAGACGTATCGTGAATCGCGCGCCTCCCAGGGGTGAGTCTTCGACGCAGACGGTGCCTGCGGCACGCGCGACGATGGTCCGCACGATCGCGAGCCCGATGCCCGATCCCCGCGTCCGGCGCGCAGCATCACCACGCGCGCGATGCTCGAAGATGCGCTCGCGCTGCGACGTGGGGATGCCTGGTCCGTCGTCGTCGACGACGAGGTGAACAAACGGGTCCTGGCGTTCGACGCTCACCCGCACGCGCCCGGCCGGGCTTGCATACTTGATCGCGTTTTCGATGACGTTGAGCAAGACGTGCATGCACGCGTCGCTGCCGATGCGCGCCCGGAGCGCCGCCTCGCAGCGGATCTCGACGTGCATCGAAGCCTGGCGCGCGAGCGGTGCGAGCGCCTCGACCGCCGCGTGCGCCGCCTGCGCGAGATCGGTAACGCCGGGAACCGGCTGCGGCGAGAGATCGAGAGGCGAGAAGTCGAGCATACCGTCGACCAGGCGCCCCAAGCGCAGCGCTTCGCTGCGCGCGACTTCGAGGAAGCGGCGAGCCGTGGGCGGATCGAGGTCGTCGTCGAGCAGCGTTTCGATGTACCCGCGGATCGAGGTGAGCGGCGTGCGCAGTTCGTGTCCGACGGTGGCGAGAAATTCGTAGCGTTCGCGCTCGCGCGCTCCGCGCCCGAGCGCGCGCTCGATCGTCACGTCGAATTCGTCCATCTCGCGGCGCGACGCAACCGTCCACCACCCCGTCTCGAGCCGCTTGCCGATCACGAGCGACATCGTTGCCGCGATCCGTTCGAGCGCCGCGCGCACGTCGAGCGAAGGCATGCGTACGCCGTGACGCGCGGGCGCGAGCATCGCGATTGCGAACCAGTCGCTGCCCGGCTCGTGCGCGAGCCGGTCGCCTTCCCGGACGACGCTCTGCGCTGCGCGCGCAAAGGCCTCCACCGTTTGGCGCTCGAGCCGCTGCGCGACCTCAGGCAGACGAAGGATGAGAAGCGGTACGCCGCCTTGCTCGTCGAGCGCCCGGCCGATCAGCGTGCCCAGCTGCCGCAAGGAGGAGAGGCGGCGCGTACCGCTCATGGACGAGCGAATTTGTAGCCGTAGCCGTGAATCGTGTGGACGACCGGCGGGAGTCCCGCCTCTTCTTCGATCTTGGCGCGCAGACGGCGCACGTGCACGTCGACCGTGCGCGCGTCGCCGCTGAAATCGAAACCCCAGACCCGCTCGAGCAAGCGCTCGCGCGAGAGGGCAACGCCCGGATTCGCCGCGAGTTCGAGCAGCAGCGCAAACTCGCGCGGTTTCAGTCGTACGTTGACGCCGTCGACGCGCGCTTCGCGCGCGGCCTCGTCGATCTCGAGCCTTCCGAACGAGAGGCTCGCAGGCGCAGCTTCCAAGCCTCGCCCGCAGCGGCGCAACACCGCGCGAACCCGCGCGACGACTTCGCGTGGCGAGAAGGGCTTGGTCACGTAATCATCGGCACCGAGCTCGAAGCCGACGACGCGATCCACTTCGTCGAGGCGAGCCGTGAGTATGACGACGGGGACCGGACGCTCCTCGCGCCGCAGCGTCCGCACCACGTCGAAACCATCGACGCCGGGAAGACCAATGTCGAGAATCAGGAGATCGGCGGCGTGACGCGCACAACGCAGCGCCCCCAAGCCGTCGGCAACGGCGATGACATGAAAGCCCTCGCGCTCCAAGTGATGCGCGAGAAGGTCGCGGATTGCGCTATCGTCCTCCGCGACGACGATCGTGGGAGCGCCCATGCATCGATCAGTGCCCACCGGGCGGATTGCGGAGACGGCCCTTAGTCAAAGTCGATCCGCGCTACCTCGCTATGTTCTTTGGCGTCTTCGCGCAGGACCGCGTAGATCGTCGAGGCATCGAAGCCCAGCCGTTCGAGCCGGCGCGCCAGGGCCGGATAGCTCGCGTTCGAGCCCGCAAGTTGCGCAAGAGCGCGCGCGCAGCGCGAGCGCTCGTCCTCTTCGAGCGCGGCGACCGCGGCTCGCGCGTCGTCGCGATCGATCCCTTTTCGCACGAGTTCGCCGACCAGCCGCGCGCCGCCGATTGCTTTGCGCTTGCGTTCGACGTAGAGCTGCGCGTAGAGCCGGTCATCGAGGAAATGTTCGGCCTTGCAACGATCGACGACGCCGCGGATGGCGTCGTCGTCGAAGCCTTTACGTGCCAGACGCTCCCACAATTGTGCTTGCGTCAGACGCTGCCGTGCGAGCATGCCGAGCGCGCACGAGTACGGCGTCACTCTTCGGGAGCAACCGCAGCGACCGCACCGCTGCTATGTCCGTTCTTCGAGACGCTCTTTGCGAGCGCTTCGCGAATCTTGGTTTCGATCTCGCCGGCGAGATCGAGATGCTCTTCGAGAAAGGCCTTCGCGTTTTCGCGGCCCTGTCCGATGCGCTGATCGCCGTAGGTGTACCACGAACCGCTCTTGCCGACGATGTTCTGTTCGAGCGCGACGTCGAGTATCGAGCCCATCTTCGAGATACCGTGGCCGTAGGTGATGTCGAACTCGGCCTGCCGGAAGGGCGGCGCGACCTTGTTCTTCACGACTTTCACGCGGGTGCGCGAGCCGACGACGTCCTGGCCGATCTTGATTTGCTCGAGTTTGCGTACGTCGAGACGAACCGACGCATAGAACTTGAGCGCACGGCCGCCCGAGGTCGTCTCGGGATTGCCGAACATCACGCCGACTTTCTCGCGCAGTTGGTTGATGAAGATCATCACCGCCTTGCTGCGCGAAATCGCGGCCGTGAGTTTGCGCAGCGCCTGCGACATCAAGCGCGCCTGCAGGCCGACGTGCGCGTCACCCATGTCGCCTTCGAGTTCGGCTTTGGTGACGAGCGCTGCGACCGAGTCGACCACGATCACGTCGACCGCATTGCTGCGCGTTAGCATCTCGGCAATCTCGAGCGCCTGTTCGCCGGTGTCGGGCTGCGAGACCAGCAGGTTGTCGAGATCGACGCCGAGCGCCGCTGCGTAATTCGGATCGAGCGCGTGCTCGACGTCGATGAAGGCTGCCGTACCGCCGCCCTTCTGCGCCTCGGCGATCGCGTGCAGCGCGAGCGTCGTCTTACCGCTCGACTCCGGTCCGTAGATCTCGACGATGCGTCCGCGCGGAAATCCGCCGACGCCCAGGGCGAGATCGAGCGCGATCGATCCGCTCGGCACGACTTCGAACGCCATGCGCTCCTGGAAGTCGCCCATCTTCATGATCGAGCCCTTGCCGAATTGCCGTTCGATCTGGGCGAGGGCGTTGCTGAGGGCAATCCCTCGTTCGTCTTGCGCTGCCATTAAAAACCTCTCTGATTGCGGATGCTATACATTCACGCTGACATGGTGTGGTGACAAGGGGATGGCATTAAACCTTCACCGAGTCCGAGGCATCATCGAAAAGTGCTTGGGTAAATTCTGCGGCGACGAAGGGGCGTAACGCGTCGGCACTCTCGCCCAAGCCGATGAACTTGATCGGAATCTCGAGCGTGTCCACAATGGCGACCAGCACCCCGCCCTTCGCAGTCGAGTCGAGCTTGGTGACCACGACGCCGGTAAGCTGCGTCGTTTCATTAAAGAGCCGCGCTTGCGAGATCGCGTTCTGCCCGGTCGTGCCGTCGAGCACGAGCAGCGTCTCGTCGGGCGCGCGTCCGTGCTCGCGTTCGATCACGCGCCGCACCTTCTTCAGCTCTTCCATCAGGTTGGTCTTGGTCTGCAGACGTCCGGCCGTATCGATCAGAATCACGTCGACGCCGCGCGCGTTGCCGGCTTTCACGCCGTCGAAGATCACCGACGAGGGATCGGCCCCTTCCGCGCCGCGCACGATCTCGCTCTTCGCGCGATCCGCCCAGATCGCGAGCTGCTCCGCAGCCGCCGCACGGAACGTATCGCCCGCAACCAAGAGCACGCGTTTGCCCTCGCCGTGCAAGCGATTCGCAAGCTTGCCGATGGTGGTGGTCTTACCGCTGCCGTTGACACCCACGACGAGTACGACCGACGGCTTTTCACCGCCGATCTGGAGCTCCGCGTTGGGCAGCGTGAGAAAGCGTTCGACGTCGCGGTGAAAGCGCGCGATCGCTTGATCGGTGGTCGCCCAGGCTTCCTGTTTGGCGACGGTTTTCAAACCGCCGATGATTTTGGCGGTGGTCGGCACGCCGAAGTCGCCCATGATGAGCAGGTCTTCGAGCTCTTCCCAAAACTCGTCGGTCAGCGGCTTGCGGGCACGCCCGAGGTTCGAGACCGCGGCGAAGGTGTCGCGGGCCTTGCCCAGTGATGCCCGGAGTCGTTGAAACCAGCTCACGGACCCTCCCCTTCCCTAGGCAAGCATCGAACTCCTGTTCGTATGTGGCTCTGCGCCCGCTCGCGTTTTGGCCGCTACGCGACCGGATCCAGACCCGTGATCGTCGCGGCCTCCATCTTGACCCATTGCGGGGCGGCGCCGTCGACGCGGACCGGATACTCGAAGGTCACGTTCGCCTTGCCGATGTGTTCGCGCATCAGATCGGCCAGCCGCCCCTCGATGAAAACGCGCCGGCCGTTCCCGAAGGGCGCGTGCCCGGGCGCGAATTGAATCTCGAAGACGGCGGCGGAGGGCGTGTATGCATGGACGTTCGCGGCAAAGCAGTCGTGGACGGCCATCTTCAGCGCGGCAACGATCTGCGAGAACTCCGCGTCGTCGACGCGTCCGTGCCGTTCGTCGAAACTGCGTTCGCGGTCGATGACGTAGTGCGTCGGCTCGAGGCCGTCGAGGAACTCGACCGTGTACGTGCGGCCCGACAGGTGCATCTCCAGATGACCGCCCATCTTGGTCGCGCGCACTTCCTTGATCCAGTCCTTATGATCGCGCATGGTCGTGGAGAGCCATGCCTTCTTCCACGCCATCAGCCGGTACGCTCCCGGAACGCCGCGTCGACGCGATACACGTACGCGAGCACTTCGGCAACGACGGCGTAGAGCTCGCGTGGGATGACGTCGCTCACGTTCAGCCGCGCGAGCGCCTCGACGAGCCCGGCATCTTCGTAGAGCGGAATGCCGCGTTCTTTCGCAATGCGCACGATCGTCTCAGCCGTGATCCCGCGTCCGACCGCGACGACCTCGGGCGGTTCGGATTGCTGCGGATCCCACTTGAGCGCCGCCGCCGCCGGACGCTTGAAAACCGATTTGCGAAAATCGAAGAAACGGCTCATGCGCGCATATCCCAGAACGAACGGCGTTCCGCCGGTTGCGGCGGCTCGCTTTTCTCGGTTTTTGCTCCGGACGCGGGTGCAACCCCCGCGATGATCGAGGCAACGCTGTAGTGCAGCTGTTCGAGGCGGGAACGCAAATCGCCGAGCGTGTCGCGGAAGCGATTCGCGAAACTGCTCGCCTGGGTCTTGACGTCGACGCTGACCGAACGGCCGACCGTCTGCAGGTCGATCGCGACCGTCCCGAGCGATTTCGTATCGAGAATGAAAGCGATGTGAAAATTATCGGCGTCCATGGCGTTCTTGCCGTTGGGCGCGTCGCGCTCGATGTGCAGCGTTACCGGCTCGCCGCCTTCGTGAAAGTAGGCCGGCAGCGGAATCGTAATCGCGTTCGGATTGCCGTTTTGCGCGGAGAGTACGTTGAGCTGCAGCGCCGTCGTTGCGGTGAGCACGTCGCGCAGTGCGGCCAAGACCGCGGGAGAATCGGCGCGTGAAGAGTCGGCGATCAACGCGAGGACCGCGGATTTGACGTCGTACTCCATCGCGGCGACGCGTTCGGCCGCCTGGGCCTGCACCGCGGTTTGCGTTTGTTGCGACTCGCCTTGCGCAGCGTTTTCCGGCGCGGCCAGCTGCGTCCACGCGCGAACGGCCTGCGCAACCTTCGACTCCGCGCCGTCGAGCACGTCGGTAACGAAGGTGGCGATCTGCTCGGGAAGCGCGCGCGCGTTGCGCAGGTCGAAGCGCGAAACGAACGCCAGCGTCGATCGCAGCGCGCTCGTGCCGCCTTTTTGCGTGTCGCCTTCCGAGACCAACTTCGAAAGTACGCTCTCGAGACGCTCGAAACTCGCCGTTACGCTTTGCGTCGCCGTGTTGATCACGCGCGCTGCGGCGAGCGTGACGGGCGTGATGGGTACGCGCAGGCGCGCGAGCAGCGCTGCCTCGGCGCTCGCCGGCGTCGACGAAACGCTCGGACGCTGGATGACGATTTGTTCTTCTTCTTCGGCCGCGGCTTGGCGAATGATCGGTGGCGCAACCGGAAAGCGAGGGCTGGGCGGGGCGGTCTTTTGCGAAGCGTTTTGAGCCCCTGCGTTCTGCGCCTGCGTGTTCTGCGTCTGCGCGCTCTGCGTCTGCGTGCTCTGCGTCTTCGCATTTTGCGCCCAGACGGGCGGCGCCGCCGGCGAGGAGCTGGCGCGGTTGAGTGCAAGGCGCGCCTCGACCTCGCTGTCGCCGCCGGCCGGCAACTCTTGCGCTTCTTCGGCAAGCTCGCGCGCGAGCGCGCGAGCGTTCAGTTCTTGCGGTGGGATCTTGGCTCGTACCGAAGCAGCTACGAAGAGTTCGCGCGGCGGAGCGACGTTGTTGCGAGCGATGGTCTGCGTCGCAGGAGGTGGGGGCGGAGGCGGTTGCGCCGGCGGTGCGTTCACCGGCGTCGTTTGCACCGGTACATTCGTCTGCGGCACAACCGGGGCGCTCGTCTGCGCCACGACCGGAGCGCTCGTTTGCGCCGCGACCGGCGCAGTGGGCTCTTGCTGCTGCGATTCCTGCGGAACGATCGTGGTCAGGATGGCGCTCTGCGCCGCACCCGGCTCCTGCGGGGGCAGCTCGACGTTCACGACGGGAACCGGATTCTGGGGATCCTGCGTGCCCAGATTGCGCACGATCACCGCGGTGTTGGTGAAGCCCGTCACCTGCAGCAGCATGGTCTCGCCCGGATTGATTCCGGGCGGAATTTGGGCGGGGACGGTCTGTCCGAGAAACGAGAGCAAATCGGTGCCGCCCTGGGGCGCCAACACGACCGCGGCGATCACGTCGCCAACACTGATCTGTGCCTGCAGAACCGCAACGTCCGCACCGAGGCTGAGGGTGGCTTCGTCGATCGCTGCCTGCGCGTTGGCCAGAGCCTGAGCAGCGAGCGCGGCCAGCGGATTGAAACCGGCCATGGCTTAGCGCCTACGCCGTAAAGTCGATCAGATGCTCGCCCTGACCCGAAGCCTCGAGCGGCTCTTCCGCTTCTTCCTGCCCTTGGCGCGTCTGACGGTGCCCCTGCGGCGTGTAGCTCCCGCCGTTGCTGCCGTCGGGGTTGGTGCGGATCGAGGTGCGCTCGGCGTGCTCTGTTTCCTTGATCGTCTCTTCGCGCTTCTGCACTTGCGCGGCGAAGGTGGCCTGGGCGGCTTGTTGGGCGTTCTGCGCGGCTTCCTGCGCGGCGTTAACCTGGGCCGCGTTTTGCGGGGCGGCCAGATAAGCCAGTTGCAGATCCGCGGGACGAATCGCCATGCTCGGGTATTTCCCCTTTTAGCGTCCGTTCTACTTTATTTTCTTTACTCTCGCCCGCCTCGGGGCCGGCCGCGGGCCGCCTCAGGTACTTCTGCTTGACCGTGGGGTCGTCTTCGCGGTAACCCAGATCGGCGCGCAGCTCGCGAAGCCGCTGACGCAAGTGAATGACCGCCTGAGCGTGGATCTGCGAGACGCGCGATTCGGAGACGCCCAGCGCGCCCTTGATCTCTTTGAGCGTCTGCCCCTCGAAATAGTAAAGCGTGATCACGGTCCGCTCTTGCGGCGGGAGATTTTCGACGGCGCGCACGAGTTCGGCGTGTACTTCGCGCGCCTCGACTTCGCTCATGACGTCGTTGTCGTCGTCGCGCAGCGTATCGACGAGCGGGATCTCGTAGCCCTTCTCGTTGGGCAAAAATTCCTCGAGCGAGAGAACGGCCGTGCCCCGCACGCGCTGCACCAGCTGATCGAGTTCTTTCTTCGATAGACCCAGACGCTGGCCGACTTCGGTCTCGGTGGGCGCGCGGCCCAATTCGACTTCGAGTTCCTGATAGGTGCGCTCGAGCTCGCGGGCGCGCTGCCGCACGGCGCGCGGAACCCAGTCAAGCGAGCGCAAGGCGTCGAGAATCGCCCCGTTGATGCGGGTGATTGCGTAGGTCTCGAACTTCACGCCGCGTGCGTCGTCGTATTTTTCGATGGCGTCGATCAAGCCTAAAATCCCATCGTTGATGAGATCGTTGATCTCGACGTTGGGAGGAAGATTGACCGAGATTCGACCGGCCACGTACTTCACCAAATGGAGGTATTTGTGGACGATCTCTTCTCTGGAGAGTTCGACGCCGCCGATGACGTAGCTGCGTGGACTACGGCTCAGCTTCATGCAACCCCGTGGACGCGCATCCCACGCGTCTGGGTTTCGTATTCAGAATCCCCCATTGGCCTCCTACTCCGCTTCGTCAGCGTTTTGCTCGTGCAAGGTTAAGACTTCGATACACCCGCGAGATTTACCAGGATCGGCGAGATATCGTCGAGCGGGGCTTCGCGGTCGACGAGCCCTTCTTTGGCCGCTGCGCGCGGCATCCCGTACACCACGCACGTTGCCTCGTTCTGGCCGAGCACGTAGCCACCGCGTTCTTTAAGCTGACGTAAACCCTTCACGCCGTCCTGCCCCATACCGGTGAGAATCACGCCGATCGCGCTCGGCCCATACGCCTGCGCGACCTGTGCGGTCATGTGATCGACGCTCGGAACGTGCAACGAACTTCCGTCGTCATCCACTAGGCGAACCTCGGTTTCGCCGCTGGCGCGCCGATGCAGGTCGACTTGTTTTCCGCTGGGCACGACCAGCGCCGTGCCTCTCTCGAGAATCATGCCGTTGAGGGCCTCGTGTACGGCGATCTTGCTCGATGCGTTGAGGCGGTCGGCGAGCGGACGCGTGAACCCCATCGGCATGTGCTGCACTATTAGCACCGGTAACGGGAAATTCGCCGGCAGCACCGGCAACACGTGCGAGAGCGCGACCGGCCCGCCGGTCGACGTGCCGATCGCCACGCATTCGTAACGTGACGTCGAGGGAACGTGCGCGACGAGCGGCGCCGCGGGTGCGGAAGGCGGCGGGGCGTGTACGATGCGCGCTGCCTGTTCGATCGGCGGCGGCGCATGCACGATCGGCTGCGCCGGCTGCGCGCCGCGGCGCGAGACCGCGCGAATCTTCGCGATCAAGTCGCGCGCGACGTCGGTGATATTGACATACGCCGCGTCCGGTTTCGAAATGAAGTCGACCGCGCCGAGTTCGAGCGCGCGGAACGTCGTCTCGGCGCCCTCGCGCGTGAGCGAGCTGCACATGATGATCGGAATGCGATGATCGGCGACGATCTGCCGCACCGCTTCGAGCCCGCCCATGCCCGGCATCTCGACGTCCATCGTGATGACGTCGGGATTGAGTTGGAGCGCCTTGGTGATCGCCTCCTCACCGCTGCGTGCGGTGGCGATCACCTTCATATCGGGCTCATTCTCGAGCATCGTCGAGATCGCGCGCCGCATGAACGCCGAGTCATCGACAACGAGTACGCTAATCTGTGCCACGTTTGCTCATCACTTCCGTCGGTAGTAAATCGCTTTCTGGGTCACGACGGGCTCGTAACGATCGGTCACCCGCATAATCGATTCCGCGTGTCCTAGGAATAGAAACCCTCCCGGGCGCAGGGCCTGCGCGAACGCCTCCACCACGCGTTTCTGTGTCGGCTTTTCGAAGTAGATCAGAACGTTGCGGCAGAGAATCGCGTCGAAGGTCCCCATGCCGGCGACGGCACGTTCGTCCATGAGGTTCAAACGTGAGAACTCCACCATTTGTTTGATCTCGTCATTGATGAAAAAACCGCCTTCAAAGGGGCGGAAGTACTTTTGGACCATCTCGGGCGGCGTGGCCCGGAACGAGAGCTCCCGATAGAAGCCGGTCTGCGCCCGTTCGAGCGCGCGCGGCGAGAGATCGGTCGCCCGCAAGACGAGGCTCGACGGGGTGATCCGATGCGTCTCGCGCAGCATCATCGCGAGCGTATACGGTTCCTCTCCCGTCGACGACGCCGACGACCATACGCGTAGCGGTGTGCCGGCTTTCAGCGATTCGTCGAGCACGTCGGTCACGATCACGTCGAGCTGCGCGCGCTCGCGGAAAAAATACGTCTCGTTGTTCGAGAGCACCGAGGCGAGCTCCGACCATTCGCTCTCCCGGTCCGGCGAAGAGAGCAGATAGCGCTGATAGCCGGAGAAGTCGGAGACGCGGCACTTCAGCAGGCGGGTCTGCAAACGGCTTTGTAACAAAAATTGCTTCGTGTCGTCGTAATAGATACCGAAACGCTCGCGGATCAAATCGCGCAGCGCTTGGAACTCGGTTTCCGATATAGCAATCGTCGACACGCAATTCTATCCGTGGTAGGGCCGTTCGCCGCCTACACACGGCAGGCCCGCGTGGCAAAACGCAGCGCATGAAACCACAGCACCGTCCGGTCGAACGGCGAGCGCTCGCGATCCTCCTTCTGCAGCGCATCTGCGAAGCGCGGGCTCGCAGCGAGCTGATCGAAGAGCAGCCCGTAGCGTATCGGGCGCGCCTCCAGATAGCGCATCAAGCGCACGCGGTGCTCGAGCCGGCGCGCAAAGCGCGCGCGCAGCCGTTGGGCGTAGCTTTGCGCCGCGCGCTCCGGCGCATCGCGATGATCGCGCACCGCCTCCGCCGCGAGCCGGCCGCTCATCGCCGCCTCGAAGATCCCCTCGCCGTTGGTCGCGTCGACCAGCCCGGCGGCCGTTCCACCCACCATCAGCGGCCCCTGGGCGAAGCGCGCGCGAGGCCAACCGCCATATAAAAGATGACCCTCGGTCTTGACCCGCGTTATCGCTGCGTCGGGATAGAGGCGCTCGCGCACGCGCGCGCTGAAGGCGTCCAGCTCTTCGCGCAATCGCGAGCCATCGAGCTTTCCGAGCACGCCGAGGCCGATCGCGAGGTGATCGCGTTTGGGGAACATCCACGCAACGATCTGGCGGCCGTCACACCCTGTATAGTAATGAAGCTCGAGCGTTCGATAGGCGATCGAAGCGGCGGGACGATCGAGGTAGACGCGATACTGCAGCGTCGTCATCAGACCGTCGGACCAGCGCGGCTCCGCGAGGACGTCTTGCAAACGCGCAGTCGCGCCCTGCGCGAAGAACACGTTGCGCGCCCGTATCCGTTTGCGCTCGCCGCTGGCCGCGTCGGCGTACTCGACCAGCGCCGCGCTCGCATCGCGCTCGACCGAACGCCACAGCGCGCCGGTGCGAATCTGCGCGCCCTCGCCAAGCGCCAAACGCGCGATCTCACCGTCGAGCTCTTCGCGCGTCGTCGTGTGTCCGGGGCCGAAGAAGATCTCGTGCTCGCGTCCGCCGGCGTCGAAAAGCGCGAGCCGCGGCGTATCGCAGTGAATCAGCCGGCGCGGGAGATCGAACGTGCCGCAAAAGCCGGGGCGCAAGCCCGCCGCGCAGACACGCTTGCTGCCCACGACGGCATCCTTCTCCAAGACGACCGTTTCGATCCCCGATCGCGCCGCTTCGCGGGCGGCGGTCGCGCCCGCGGGTCCCGCGCCGACGACGAGAAATTCGACGTTTTCCACTTGTCCGTGACCTGCAACTCTCACTAGGTCCCTTATACGAGTGGAGCGAACACCCTGCGCCTCATGAACGCGCCAGAGCCACGTAATTATCTTCATCTTCCGCTTGGCGAACGCCAGCCCGACGAGATCAACGTCGTCATCGAGATCCCCGAGAAGTCGCGCAACAAATACGAGTACGACAAGGCGCACGACATCTTTCGCTTGGACCGCGCGCTTCACTCCGCGATTCACTATCCCGGCGACTACGGATTTTCGCCGCAGACGCTCGCGCTCGACGGCGACCCGCTCGACGTGCTGGTGCTGGTGATCGAACCGACCTTCCCGGGATGCCTGGTCGTCGCGCGTCCCATCGGACTGCTCGAAATGATCGACGGCGACAAAGAGGACGATAAAATCCTCGCCGTGCCGGTCGGCGAGCCGTCCTTCGACGAGATCCACAACTACACGCAGATTTTTCCGCACGTGCTGCGTAAGGTCTCGCATTTCTTCGAAACGTACAAGGCGCTCGAAGGGAAATCGACGCGTATCGGCGCGTGGCGGGACGCCGCCCACGCCCGCCGCATCATCAGCGAGTCCTTCCAGCGCTTCTTCGAAAAGTAGGGTCCCGCGCCGCGCGAAGTGCGGCGCAATTCGAAGGACTAACGTCCCAAACCGCAGTACCCGGCTAGATCAAGCGGCGCCCCTCGGGCGCCGCACTGCTGCTTCCTCAAGGACCTACGACTACATGACCTCACAAATCGCAATTGAGGTCGGGCTGATCGGCGGTGCGCTGGCGGTGCTCTACGGCATCGCGCTCACCTTCTGGGTGCTCGGCCGCCCCGACGGCAACGACCGCATGAAAGAGATCGCCGCGGCCATCCAAGAGGGCGCGATGGCGTTCCTGCGTCGGCAATACGGCACGATCGCCGTCGTCGCGGTGATACTCGCGGCGCTCATCTTCTTCGCAAAGCCGCTGGGCCCGGAGGCCGCAATCGGCTTCCTGATCGGCGCGATTCTTTCCGGCGCCGCCGGCTTCATCGGCATGATCGTCTCCGTGCGCGCAAACGTGCGCACCGCGGAGGCCGCGCGCAGCGGACTCGGCGCTGCGCTCAATGTCGCTTTCCGCGGCGGCACGGTGACGGGCATGCTCGTCGTCGGCCTCGGCCTGCTCGCCGTTTCGGGCTATTTCGCGATCTTGCAGAACGTCAATGACGGCGCCACCGGCACCACGCTGGGCGCGATGATCGGGCTGGCCTTCGGCTGCTCGCTGATCTCGGTCTTCGCGCGTTTGGGCGGCGGCATCTACACCAAAGCCGCCGACGTCGGCGCCGATCTCGTCGGTAAGGTAGAAGCGGGCATCCCCGAGGACGATCCGCGTAATCCCGCCGTCATCGCCGACAACGTCGGCGACAACGTCGGTGACTGCGCCGGCATGGCGGCCGACCTTTTCGAAACCTATTGCGTCACCACCGTCGCCGCAATGCTGCTCGGCTATCTCGTCTTCGGCGACAAACTTCCGGGCGCAACGACGTTTCCGCTCCTGCTCGGGTCGGTCTCGATCGTCGCGTCGATCATCGGGTCGTGGGTCGTCGGCTTGGGCAACGTCTCGAAGACGCGCATCATGGCCTCGCTCTATAACGGCATGATCGTCGCGGGCGTTCTAGCGCTCGCCGGCTTTTGGTTCGTGACGCAGAAAGAGTTCGCGGGCTCGGCCGACGTCAGCGCGCTGAGCATTTTCTTGTGCGCGCTCGTCGGAGTTGCGATTACCGGTCTGATCACGTTCATCACCGAGTACTACACCGGCACGCAATTCTCGCCGGTGCGGCGCATCGCGCAGGCGTCGGTGACCGGCCACGCAACCAACATCATCGCCGGCCTGGCCGTCTCGATGCAGGGCACGGCGCTTCCCGCAATCGTGATCGTCATCGGCATCCTCGTCAGCTACGGTCTTGCCGGCACCTACGGGGTCGGCATCGCGGTCATGGCCATGCTCTCGCTTGCGGGCATCGTCGTCGCGATCGACTCGTTCGGACCGATCACCGATAACGCGGGCGGTATCGCCGAAATGGCGGAGATGCCGCAAGAAGTGCGTAACGTGACCGACCCGCTCGACGCCGTAGGTAACACCACGAAAGCCGTGACCAAAGGCTATGCGATCGGTTCGGCGGCGCTCGCCGCGGTTGTCCTCTTCGCATCGTTTTTGCAGGAGCTGATCAAAGCGAAGTGCGGTGCCGCCGCGAGTGCCGATTGCTCGGCAGCGACGACCAATCTCTTTGCAATCGGAAATCCCTACGTGCTATCAGGCCTCTTCATCGGCGGTTTGCTCCCGTATCTCTTCGCATCGCTCTCGATGGAAGCGGTCGGGCGCGCGGGCGGCAAAGTCGTGGAGGAAGTGCGCCGGCAATTCCGCGAGATTCCCGGCATCATGGCCGGTACGGCCAAGCCCGATTACGGTACGACGGTGAGCATCGTGACGGCGGGCGCGCTCAAGGAGATGATTCTCCCCGCGCTCATTCCGGTCGGCGTCCCGATCGTCGTCGTGCTGCTTGCGGTCTTCAATATCCTCAAAGGCGACACCGCCGCGCAGCTGATGGGCGGCATTCTCGTCGGCTCGATCGTCACCGGGCTCTTCCTCGCCATCTCGATGACGACGGGCGGCGGTGCGTGGGACAACGCAAAGAAATACATCGAGGACGGCAACCTAGGCGGGAAAGGCTCGATCGCGCATCAAGCTGCGGTCACCGGCGACACCGTCGGCGATCCGTACAAAGACACGGCGGGCCCCGCGATCAACCCGATGATCAAGGTGCTCAACATCGTGGCGCTCTTGCTCGTGGGCTTCCTCGTCCACTAGCCGCACGTGCGCGACTCCACTGCGGTGAAGTCGCGCACGTGCAGTTCGATCCAATCGATCAAATGATGCAGACGCTGCGCGACTTCGCCGCCGGAAGGCGTGAGCGCATATTCGACGCGCGGCGGAACCTGGGGATACTGCGTTCGTACGATCAAGCCGTCTCTCTCGAACTCGCGCAAGGTTTGCGAAAGCATCTTTTCCGAGATGCCGCCCACACGCGCGCGCAGTTCCGAAAAGCGGAGCGTCCCGTGGAGGAGCGCAGCCAACACGAGCGCACCCCAGCGTCCGGTGACGTGGTCGAAAACCACCCGCGCCGGGCACGTGCGATTGAAACAATCGCCGCGCTGGCCATCGGTGGGGCCGGTCTCTGGGAGCTGCATGCTGGGTCAAAGTTTACCTGCTACGCTGGGCCCCCACCCCGTTCTTCGTGAGGTTTACATGTCTGAACAGCGCTCCGCTGTGATCACCGGTTCCAACTCCGGCTTCGGCCGCCAAAGCGCCGAATTGCTCCTGGCTGACGGATGGCGCGTCTTCGCGACGATGCGCAACGCCGCCGGCGCCAACGCCACCGCTGCATCGCAACTTCGCGCGCGCGGCGCCGAGGTCGTCGAGCTCGACGTCACGAGCGACTCGTCGGTCGACGCCGCCGCGTCGAAGATCCTGGCGAAAGCGACACCCGACCTGCTCGTCAATAATGCGGGCGCCGCGTTCTTCGGTGTTGTCGAGAGCTTCACGCCCGCTGCAGTCGAACGGCAGTTTGCAATCAATGTCTTCGGACCGCTACGCGTCAATCGCGCGTTTCTTCCGGCAATGCGCGCACGGCACCGCGGACTCGTCGTCTACGTATCGTCGATCGTCGGACGGCTGACCACGCCGCTCGGAGGCGTTTACGCGGCATCGAAGTGGGCGCTCGAAGCCCTCGCTGAGACTTCGGCATACGAACTCGCACCGCAAGGCGTCGACGTCGCAATCGTTCAGCCCGGCGCGTATCCGACCGAGATCGGCGCGAAGCGCGGCGAACCCGACGACGCCGCGCGCATGCAGGCATACGGCGCGCCCGCACAAGACGCAGCCCAGCGGGTTTTCGGTTCGCTCGCGGCGGCGGCGCAAGGACGCGATCCCGCCGACGTAGCGCGCGCGATCGTGCATCTTGCCGATCTGCCCCAAGGGCAGCGCCCGCTGCGCGTCAGCGTCCCGCACGACGACCACGCGGAAGCGATCAACGCAGCTGCCGCTGCGGCGCAACGCGAGCTTCTCGACTCCTTTGGGCTCAGTCCACTAGCGGCGTCTCGGTAATCAAGGCCGATTCGAGTGCGGCGGCGGCGTCCACGCTTTCGTGGACGTCGTCGCTTGCATTCGTAGCACGCCAGGCGACGATCGCGGCAACGAAGAGCAGCGCGCCGCCCACGAACCAGGCCGCACTCGGCGCGCGCCATTGATGCGACGTGCTGATCGAATACGCAAACGTGCCGGTGAAAACCGCCGGCCCGATCAACATTCCGATGCTGCGCAGCAGATTGATCGCGCCCTGCAGTTCGCCTTGCTCGTGCTTCCCGACGCGCCGCGTCATCAACGACTGCGCAGCCGAGCCCGCGACCATCCATAGCATGTTCACCGGAATCGCGAGCCAGAACAGAATCTGATTCCCGCCGTACATGCAAAAGCCGGCGCCGCCCAGCACCAGGCCGAGCAAGACCGCGCGGCGTTCGCCGAGGCGATCGACGACCGGCTGCGTCACGAACGCCGAGACCAGAATCGTCACGACGCCTACGACTGCCAGGGAGATGCCGATCGTGCTCATCGTCCAGGCGTACACCAGCATCGTATACAGAACGTAGAGCTGCGGCAGCGCCTCGTGCGCAACGTAGCCGATCAAATTCGATGTGGCGAGTCCGGCAAGCTCCGCGTGCCGCCGCAGCATCTTGATCGAACCGAGCGGATTTGCACGTTGCCAGCTAAACGCGTTGCGATGTTCGGCCGCAAGCGACTCGGGCAGCACGAAGAATCCGTAGAGAAAGTTCACGAGGCTGAGCGCACCCGCCACCCAAAACGGCAAGCGCAGGCCGTGGACCGCGAGCAATCCGCCGATCGCCGGACCGACGACGAAACCCACGCCGAATGCCGCGCTGATCATGCCGTACGCGCCCGCGCGCTTGTCTTCGGGGGTGACGTCCGCGATATACGCGCTCGCGACCGTAATGCTCGCGGTGGTCGCGCCCGAAAGTACGCGTCCGAGAAAGAGCCACGCGAGGTTCGGCGCCCACGCCAGAATCACGTAATCCAGAGCCGTCCCGAAATTCGAGAGCAGCACGACGGGACGCCGTCCGATGCGATCGGAAAGCGTTCCGAGCACTGGTGACGCGAAGAACTGCACGATCGCAAAGATCGTCGCAAAGAGACCCGAAAGGAGCGAGGCGTCGGCATAGTTGCCGTGCGCGAAGCTCAAGACCAGCGGCTGAAAGACCGGCACCATGATGCCGAGCGCGACCATATCGAGGAGCACGGTCACGAAGATGAAGCTCATCGCCGCCTTAGGCTTGTTCGGCACGGCTTTCGTCCTTTTCTGAAAAGACCTCGAGTGCTTGCGCCCACGCATCGAGCGCGGCGCCGATCCGTTCCTCGTCGCGCGTTGCGGCGAAGTCGAGCATGAAGCCGCGATATCCGGCAAGGATGATCGTCGCGACGGCGCGCGCTCGTTGCGGTTCGCCCTTTGCAGGCGGGATCGGAGAGAAATTGCAGCCAGTCCTCGACTGCGCCGGTCAAGAACCCCGGAAATCGCTGCGGCTCGCGCAACGCGAGCGCGTAGGTTTCGAAGAACAGCCGGAGCATCGGAAGAATCGCCGGGGTCCTCATGTAGGCCCACGCCGCACGGCAGATCGCGGCCGGGGTACTCAGTTCGCTGCGCCGCAATTGGTCGAACATCGCGAGCTGGCGCTCGCGAATGCCGCGCAGCACGGCGGTCACGATCGCTTCTTTCGAGCCGAAATGGTAGAGCAGCATGCGAGGACTCGAGCCGACGGCCTTGGCCAAGGGCCGCAGCGAGAGACCGGCGAGCCCGTGCTCGACCACGTAGGCGGAGACGCGCTCCAGGAGCGCAGCGCGGCTCTCGAGGTCGACCGGGCGAGTCATGCTACGGAGCTACTCGCTCAGCCAGCGCGCGGCTCTGAACCACTCTTCCATCGCGGCGTTCACCCGGGCGCGCTCGCCCGTCGCGAGCAAATCCATCATCGCACCGCGGAAGACGGCAAGCGAGAGCGTTGCGAAGGCCTCGGCGCGCTCGCTCGGGATGCCGCGGCGAACCAGCGACTCGCGCAACAGCGCAAGCCAGTCGTTGATGCCGTGAAGAAAGTCGCCGTAGTGGTTGTCGTAGAGCGCGAGTCCATACGCTTCATAAAAGAGCCGCGAGTCTTCGATGGTATCGACGTAGAAATTCCACATCAGCCGGCGGAACTCGTCGCTCGAGACCTGGAGGTCGAGTTTTGCGAACCGCTCGCGCAAGCGGATCCGGTTGCGCGCGATCATCGCGACGATGAGATCTTCTTTGCTCTCGAAGTAACCGCGCAGCACCTCGGCGGTGACGCCGATCGCAGCTGCCGCGCGCTCGAGCGTCAGCGCTGAGAGGCCGACACGGTCGACATAGACGCGGATTCGATCCAGCAGCGCGTCCCGCTCGCGCAACTCGGCAGTCGGATCCATGTCACCTCGCGCCAGCGTGGTCGAGCGCTTCGTACTTTCGATAGACCGAGAAGAACGTCGCGCCGATGATGCCGATCGCGAAGACGAGCAGGCCGTCGCCGACGACGTTGCCGACCGCGCTTTGCGGCGGGAGCCACATGCGAATGAGGACGCGCCCGCCGAAGGCGCCCAGGTAAATTGCCGCCGTCGCCCACGACGCGCCGAGCTTCATCACGCCATGCCGCTCGGTTGCACTCACTTGCGTGTGATGTCCGCGCAGCAAGCCGAGCGGAATACCGGCCGCAAGCCCGAGCACGACGGCCGCGGCGATCTCCCAGAGCGGCGGCTTGAATAATGCGAAACTGCCGTAGATTACGAAGACGGCGAGAAGCATGAGGAGCGAGGCAGAAATCCACATGCGCATCACGCTGATGCGCTGCGCTCGCGATACGCGGAAGAGCAGCCATGCCAGGAGCACGGCATAGATGATGATGGTGATGGTGGGGTTCATACTACCCGGCTGACCCAACACGGCCTCCTGATCAAGAAAAAGGGCGAGGCTGCTTTCGCAGCCTCGCCCCTCTTATTCGAAGCTATTTCGAAGTCATTTTTCGCGCAATTATTTAACTTCGACTTTTGCGCCGGCTTCTTCGAGCTTCTTCTTGATGCTCTCGGCTTCGTCTTTGGTGACGCCTTCCTTGACGGCCTTGGGCGCGCTCTCCACGAACGCCTTCGCCTCGGTGAGGCCCAAGCTCGTGAGCTCGCGCACGGCCTTGATGACTTTGATTTTCTCCGGTCCCGCTTCCGCGAGGATCACGTCGAATTCGGTCTTCTCGGGAGCCGGAGCGGCGGCGCCGCCGCCTGCAGCGGCACCGGCGACCACCGCGACCGGAGCCGCAGCGGAGACGCCGTATTTCTCTTCGAGCTGCTTGACGAGGTCCGCGAGCTCGAGCACGGTGAGTTTATCGATCTGATCGATGAGTTCGGCAACTGCCATTGTTGTTGTATCTCCTTAAGCGTTCGAACCCGCGGCTTCTTTTTGCTCGCGGATAGCATTGAGCACACGGACCAGGCCGCTCTGATTGCCCGAGAGCACGGTGACGAGACCGCGCAGCGGGCTTGCGAGCGAGCCAACGAGTTTTGCAATGAGTTCGATTTTCGGCGGGAGTGACGCTAACGCGTCGACTTGCTTGGCATCGACGAGTGCTCCGTCGATGTAGGCTGCCTTGATACCGAGCTTCTTGCTGTCGTCTGCGAACTGTTTGATCGCTTTGGCGGGCGCGACCGGATCGGTACCCGCGAAGACGATGCCGGTCGGACCGGCCAGAAACGCATCGAGCTGCTTGGCGATATCCTCGCCTGCAGCGATTTTGAAGAGCGTGTTCTTGACGACGGCATACGTGCTGCCGTCCTTGCGCAGCTCGCCGCGAAGCTTGGTAATCTCTTCGACGGTGAGGCCCGCAAAGTCGGTCAAGAACAAGTTCTGCGCCCCGGCAAGCCGATCGCGCAACTCTCGAACCGCGGCTTCTTTACGTGCGGTTGGCATGACGTTTGTGCTGCTTTCTTGGTGTAAAAAAAGCGCTCCATCCGTCCGGAGGGCGCTTGAAGAAAGCCTGTCAGCGCACTGCACGCTGCTGGAGATCTCTACGACGCGCCTCGGTAGGGTTGGTTCGACCGCCGAACCCGCACGGCGCTTACGCGCTCATGCATCGCCGGGAGCCGACCGGATTATCTTGCCTTGGCAAGCCCTACGGTCTTCGGAGCCAAGGGGTAGACTACCACAGGCGGGTATCACGAGGCAATGCCCTTCACCCGTCCCCCCACCCCGGGCGACGCGCTCGCCCGCCTGCTCGAGGGCAACCGGCGTTATGTCGCGGAACGGCCGCAAGCCCCCGTTGCCTCGGCGCAACGCATCGAACTAGCCAGTGGTCAGGAGCCCTTCGCCGTCGTGTTGGGCTGCTCGGACTCGCGCGTCCCCATCGAGAGCGTCTTCGATCAGCACCCCGGGAACCTGTTCGTGATCCGGCTTGCCGGCAACATCGTCACCAGCGAGGCGCTGGCGTCGATGGAGTATGCGATCGACGTGCTCCACAGCATGTTCGTGCTGGTACTCGGTCACGAAGGATGCGGCGCCGTGCGCGCCGCGATGTCGCTCGTGGAATCCGATGTGCAGTTTCCCGGCAGCATCGGGCTGCTCGCCGAAGCGATCGCGCCGGCCGCACGCGCGGCGCGAACGCTCGACGGTGACTGGTGGCGCAACGCCATCGAGAGCAACGCGCGCACCTGCCGCCGGGCCATCGTCGCGCGTTCGCCCATCGTGCGCGCGGCGGTCGCGCGCGGCGACGCCGGCATCGCCGCCGCGACCTACGACTTGCACACCGGCGTCGTTACGACGCTCGACTAAACGCCGGCTATTTGCGTGACTCGAGCACGCGCAGCGGCCGGAGCACGCCGATCGAAATCAGCGCCGCGACGATGTTGAAGATCGCCGCCACCGAGAGGGCCAGCGTCCAGCTGCCCGAGACCGCGGTGAGGACGCTCGCGATCGGCACGATGAGCGACCCCGTTCCTTTTGCGGTATAGAGCATGCCGTAGTTGGTCGTCGCGTATTTCTGACCGAACTGATCGCGCGTCGTCGCGGGGAAGATGCTGAAGATCTCGCCCCACGCGAAGAACACGACACCGGAGAGCAAGACGAACGAGACCGGATTGTGCCCGAACGTCATCAGTGCGAAGATACCCAGACCCTCGAGCAGGAACGCGAGGAACATCGTCACCTCGCGGCCGATGTGGTCGGAGACCCAACCCAGAATCGGCCGCGTAAAGCCGTTCACGAGGTTGTTGATCGCGAGCGAGTAGGTCAGCGCCGCCATCGTAAGCCCGAAGATCGTGACCGGCGTCTTCGAGATACCGAAGTCTTTGGCAATCGGCGCCAGCTGCGCTACCGCCATCAACCCGCCGGACGCAACCAGCGTAAACATGACGTACATGACCCAGAAGACGGGCGACCGCAGCGTCTCCATAGGGGTGTAGTCGTGGCTCCCTTGCAGCACCTTTATCGGGCGTGCTTCCTTCACCGTCGCCGCCGGAGGCGTAATCAAGAACATCGCCGCGATGACGACGATCGCGCCTTGGATCAGACCGAAGACGAGGAACGCGTGCTGATAACCGCTCGATTTGATCATCAGCGAGAGCGGAACGATCGTCGCAGCGGCGCCCGCGCCGAACCCCATCGCAGTCAAACCCGCCGCGAGCCCACGCTGTCCCGCGAACCATTTGATCGCGTTGCCGACGCAGGTACCGTACACGATGCCGGCACCGATACCGGCGAAGATCGCGCCGGCGTAAAAGCCCTCCAGCGACGTCGCGAATGAGTTGATGATCCATCCGAGCGCCGCAAAGACGCCGCCGATCATGACCATTCTCCGCGGGCCAAACCGATCGACGAGTGCCGCTTCAAACGGCACCAGCCACGTTTCAACCAGTACGAAGAGCGTGAACGAGACTTGAATCGCTGCCTTCGACCAACCGAATTGGGCGTTGATCGGATTGACGAAGAGCGTCCACCCGTACTGCAGGTTTGCAATCATCATCATGCAGACGATGCCTGCGACGAGCTGAACCCAGGGGTTATGCAGGAGGCTTGTGCGCGGCATCGCCGTCGTCGGCTGTGCTTGTGCGGCCATTAGTACACCCTTTCTTAGCGGCGAAGACTTACCCAGATCGTCTTCTTGTCCGTGTAGTTATCAAGTGCTGTTTCACCGAGATCGCGGCCCATGCCCGAGTCGCCGCCGAGTCCACCCCAGGGCAAGCGCGTGTCGCTCTGTCCGTAGGTGTTCACCCACACGGTTCCGGCGCGTAGGCGTTGCGGCATGATGTGTGCGCGCGCGACGTCTTTGGTCCAGACGCCCGCGGCAAGACTGAAGTCGGAGTCGTTGGCGATACGCACCGCGTCGTCTTCATCTTTGAAACGAATCACGGCCGCCACCGGCCCAAAGATCTCCTCGCGTGCAATCTTCATGTTGTTGTCGACTTCAGTGAAGACGGTCGGTTGGATGAAGTACCCCTTCGAGCCGATGCGTTCGCCGCCCGAGCTCAAGTGCGCGCCTTCGCTCTTACCGGCTTCGATGTAGCCCATGATCGTGTTCATCTGCTTCTTCGAAATCACCGGTCCCATGTAGGTGCTCTCGTCGAGCGGATCGCCCACCTTCAGCGTTTTGGAGCGCGCAACCATCCGTTCGCAGAACTCGTCGTAGATGCTCTCTTGCACGAGCAGGCGCGAACCGGCCGAGCAAACCTGACCGCTGTTGAAGAAAATCCCCGCCGACGAGCCTTTCACGGCCGCATCGAGATCCGCATCTTCGAAGATCAAGTTCGGCGATTTTCCGCCCAATTCGAGTGTCAGGCGCGTGACAAACGGTGCGGCATTTTCCATGATCAGCTTCCCGACGCCGGGCGAACCGGTGAACGAGATCTTGTCGACGTCGGGGTTGCGAACGAGCGCCATGCCGGCCGTCGTGCCGGGTCCGGGCAAAATGTTGAGCACGCCCGCGGGCACACCCGCCTCGAGCGCCAGTTCGCCAAGCAGAAGCGCGGTGAGCGGCGTCTCGGTCGCGGGCTTCATGACGATCGCGCAACCGCACGCGAGCGCCGGTGCAATCTTCCACATCGAATTCATCAGCGGGAAGTTCCACGGCACGATCGCGCCCACGACTCCTACGGGCACGCGTGCGATATAGGTGTGCGCGTCCGGCCGTACGGGAACCACGTCGCCGGTGATCTTGTCCGGCCAGCCGGCATAATACTCGATGCAGTCGAGCATTGCCGGGAAATCCTGACGGCGCACCGAGCTGATCGGCTTCCCGCCGTCGAGCGATTCGAGCGCGACCACTTCTTCCTGCCGCTGCCGGATGAGATCGGCGAACTTCATCATGATGCGCGCACGCTCCGCGGCGCGCATTTTGCCCCACGGTCCCTCTTCCAGCGCTTTGCGCGCGGCCTTGACCGCGAGTGCAACGTCGGCCTCGTCGGCCGAGGCGACATCGGCGATCAGCTCTTCGGTTGCCGGATTGTTCGTTGCAAAGGTCTTGCCCGAGACCGCGTCGACCCACTTACCGTCGATGAGCAGTTTCGTTTGCGGGATGCGAACGACTGCACCCGGCGCTGCCGCGATAGCCATGACTAAATAACCCCCTCCAAGCGCAGGCTCTCGACCTGCGCGGTATCGTAACCCATGATTTCGTGTAAGAGCTCTTCGTTATGCTCGCCGAGAAGCGGCGACGGTTTGTAGTCGACCGGAGAATCCGAGAGCACCAGCGGACATCCGACCGTGTAATACGTACCGCGCTCCGGATGGTCCACCGCCGCGATCATCTTGCGCGCGCGCAGCGATTCATCCGTCAGCAGCTCCTTCATGCCGAGCACGGGACCGCACGGAATATCGAGCGCGTTGCAGCGCTCGAGCACCTCGTACTTGCTGTACTTCTTCGTCCACTCTTCGATAATGCCGAAAACCTCGTCGAGAATATGCACGCGCGCCTCGGGCGTCGCATACCTTGGATCCTCGACGAGTTCGGGGCGGCCCATCTCCTTGCAGAGCGGCTCCCAAACTTGCGGCTGAATGATGAGATAGACGTAGTCGTTCGGATCGTCGCCTTTGCACTTGAGCGCCGAACCGGGGTGGCCGCCGCCGGACGCATTGCCCGAACGCGGCACGACGCCGTTTATGTGCTTGTTCGGGTACTCGCGCAATGGGCCCCGCGCCAGCCGCTGCTGATCGCGCATCTTCACGCGGCACAGATTGAGCACCGAGTCCTGCATCGTGCAGACGACGCGCTGGCCTACTCCGGTGTGGACGTCGCGTTGATAAAGCGCGGCGAGAATCGCCGCAACGGTGTGAATGCCGGTCCCCGAATCGCCGACCTGTGCGCCGGTGACGAGCGGCGGACCATCGTCCCATCCGGTCGTGCTCATCGACCCGCCCATCGCCTGCGCGACCGGTTCGTAGGCCTTCGCGTCGGCGTACTGACCCGGCCCGAAGCCTTTGATCGAGGTGTAGATCATCCGCGGATTGAGTTCGTGAATCTTCTCCCAGGGAAAACCTTGGCGATCGAGCACGCCGGGGCCAAAGTTCTCGACCAGCACGTCGCACGAGAGAATGAGTTTCGTGAAGATCTCCTTGCCCTGCGGCGTCTTGGTGTTGAGCGTCAGCGAACGCTTGTTGCCGTTGAGCATGGCGAAGTAGAGACTGTCGGCGTCGGGGATGTCGCGCAACTGTTGGCGCGTGATGTCGCCACGCCCGGGCAGCTCGACCTTGATGACGTCGGCGCCGAGCCAAGCGAGAATCTGCGTGCAGGAGGGCCCCGATTGAACGTGCGTCATATCGAGCACGCGGACGCCGTCCAGGGCTTTGCCTTTTTTACTCATTTGTACATCGTTTGATTTTCGGTTCCGGGTGCATAGGCGTCGGGATCGAGCCACACGTTGATCACCGCACAGGTTCCGGCAGCGCGCGCGCGCTCGAGCGCCGGCCGGATCTGGTCGGGCTCGCGCACCGCTTCACCGTAGAAGCCAAGCATGTCCGCGAATTTCTCGAAATTCACGTCGCCCAGATAGTTTCCGACGTCGCCGCGCTCTTTGCCGTACTTCTGAATCTGTCCGCAGCGAATCTGATTCATGTAGCTATTGTTGCCCACGATCGCGATGTACGGCGTTCCGAACCGGACCGCCGTCTGCATGTCGAATCCGGTCATCGCGAACGAGCCGTCGCCGAAGAGCGCGACCACCTCGCGGCTGGGCTGCGCGAGCTTCGCCGCCATCGCAAAACCGGTACCGACACCCAGCGACCCGAGCGGACCGGGATCCATCCAGAGCCCGGGAGCTTTCGGGCGCACGACGTTGCCCGCAAAGGTCACGACGTCCCCGCCGTCACCGACGAAGATCGAGTTGTCGGTGAGGAAATTGTCGATCTCGTAGGCGAGACGATACGGATGAATCGGACGCGCGTCGCTGCGCAGTTTCGGCAAGCGCGCCTCGACCGCCGCATTCTCCTTCTCGCGCAGCATCTTCACCCACGCGTTGCGCGCGCTAGCCGCGGCTTTGTCGCCGCCGGCTGCGTGCGTTACCGCTTCGAGAATGACGCCGACGTCGCCGACGAGGCCGAGGTCGATGTCGCGGTTGCGTCCCACCGTCGCGTACGACATGTCGATCTGCACCACGGTCTTTGCTTTGAGGCTCTTGCCGTAACGCAGGCGGAAATCGAAGGGCGTTCCGACGACGATGATGACGTCGGCCGCTTCGAAAGCCTCGCGCCGCGTCAACTGGAAGTTGAGCGGATGATCGGGCGGGAGCGTGCCGCGTCCGGCGCCGTTCATGTATGCGGGGACGTTCAGCCGTTCGACGAAAGCGCGCGCGCTCTCGGTCGCGCGGCACGTCCACACCTGCTGTCCCAGCAGCACGCACGGCTTGGTCGAAGACGCGAGAATATCCGCCAGCTTTTGGATATCGTTCGGATCGCCCACGCTCTTGGTCGAAGCGCGATAGCGCCCGGCTTGCGGAATCACGGCCTTGTCGGGCTCGATGCCGCGATCGAGCACGTCGCGCGGAATCTCGAGGTAGACCGGTCCGAAGGGGCCGTTGAATGCCTCGCGTGCCGCCATCGCGACGAAATCGGCGACGCGTTCGGTGGTTGGGACGCTGGTTGCAAACTTCGTGATCGGGCGCAGAATGTCGACGTGCGGCAAATCCTGTAGGCCGCCCATGCGATGCTGCGAAAGCGCCGCCTGTCCCCCGATCAACAGCATCGGACTCTCCGCGCGGAACGCGTTCGCGACGCCGGTGATCGCGTTGGTCGTTCCCGGACCGGCCGTCACGACCGCGCATCCCAGGTTGCCGGTCATGCGCGCGTAGCCGTCGGCCGCGTGCGCGGCGACTTGTTCGTGCCGCACGTCGACGATCTTGATCCCCTCGTCGATGCAGCCGTCGTAGATGTCGATGATGTGACCGCCGCAAAGCGTGAAGATCGCGTCCACGCCCTCCGACTTCAAGGCCTTGGCGACGAGATGACCGCCCGAAAGCGTACGAACCATTTCAGATATCATGAACGTGCTCCGCAACGTGTGCAGCCAAACCGAGAGCGTGATCCCGAACCAGACGCTCCGCGAGTTTGGCATTTCGAGTTTCGAGCGCCTCGATGATGTGCATGTGATCGACCATCGAGCGCTCGAAGCGATGGTCTTCGGAAATCGTGCGATGGCGGATCGAGCGCACGTGAATCATGAGCGCGTCGGCCATCTTGGAAAGAGTCGCGGAGCGCGCAAGCTCGATGATGCGCGCGTGGAAGGCGAGGTTCGCGTCGGAATACTCATCGAGCTTTGCGGCCAGTTGTCCGTTTTCGAAGGTTGCGAAGATCGCGCGCAGCGAAGCGATTTCCTCGTCGCTCGCGCGTTCGGTGAGCAGCCGCGCAGCCATGCTCTCCAGCGCGGCCCAAATCTTGATGATCTCGACGAGCTCTTCGCGGTTCTTGCGGACGATGAAATAGCCGCGCCGCGGAATGCTCTCGACGATGCCTTCGTGTTCCAGTCTCGCGAGCGCGTCGCGAATCGGAGTACGGCTGACGCCCAGCCGTTCGGCGAGGTCGCGTTCGTCGAGCCGGAGGTCTTGGTCGGCGCGCTCGTAGATGTTCATCTCGAACAACGCGGCGCGCAGCGAGGCATACGCGCGCTGCGCGAAACTCGCTTCGGATTCGAGACGAACCAGACCAAGAGCCACGCCCTCTACCTCCCAGGAGTCAGGCGCTTATGGTATTTGGTATACCAGCCCCTTCTTCGCGGACGAAGCGGGCGCTATTTCAGCAATCGGGATAGGCTGCGGTCCGCGAGCACGCGGCCGCCGGTCTGACAGACCGCGCAATAATTCGTCTCGTTCTCCGCATAGCGGATGCGCCGCACCGGATTGCCGCAGCGCGGGCAAGCCTCCCCGAAGCGCCCGTGGACGGCCATCTCCTTGCGAAACGCGGTGACGCCTTCGGGAAATCCGTCGCCTGCCTCACTGCGCAAGCGATCGATCCAGAGCTGCAGCGTCGCTCGCGTCGCCTCGTATAGGCGTTGCCATTGCTCGCCGCGCAGCCGTTGCGTAAGCGCCGCGGGCGAGAGCTGCGCGGCGTGCAGAATTTCATCCGAGTAGGCGTTTCCGATGCCCTCGACGATGTGCGGATCGGTGAGCGCGCGCTTGAGGGTGTGATTTTCGCGCACGAGCGCGGCGCGAAACTCCTGCGCCGTGCTCGCGAAGACGTCGATACCGCCCGGATCGACTGCGCGCAGTGCCGCCTCTCCCTGCAGCACCTCGAGCGACGCGCGGTGCTTCGAGCCGGCTTCGGTCAGCAGCAGCGAACCGTCCGGAAAATCGAACGCAGCAAGGCTGTTGCGTCCCGTGAGCGCTGCGCCCGGTGCGCGCCAGTGCAATCGCCCCGCGATCATCAGGTGGAGTACGAGCCAAAGATCGTTATCCAAACCGATCGCGATACGCTTTCCGACGCGGCGCACCTCACGGACCTTTGCGCCCTCCGCTTGCGCGACCGGCGGCTGCGCGGTGCGCAGCAGAAACGGGCTGTGCAGCCGCACGCGTTCGAGCTGCCGGCCGCCGATCCGCGCCTGCAGCGCATGAACGTACGCGACGATGTCGGGGAGTTCAGGCACGGCGCGCGAGCGCGGCCGCCGACTGCAATCCGCTCTCGTCGAGTGCGAGCACGCGCACGCGTGGAAACGCGAGACGCGCGAGATCGGTGAGGACGTGCCCGGGAATCACTTCGATGAGTACCGTCGCGCCCATCTCGACGAGCATCGTCGATGCGTCGTGCCACCGGACCGGCTGCGCAACCCCGGCAGCCAGGTCGATGCGCAGCGCGCGCGCGTCGCGAATGATGCGCGGACCCACGCTCCCGACGTATGTCATGCGCGGGTCGCGCAGCTCGATTGAAGCGAGCACCTCTTCGAGGCGCGCCTGCACCGGCGCGAGCAGCGGACAATGCGACGGCACCGCTACGTCGAGCCGGTCGGCGCGGCGCGCGCCTGCGCGCGCTCCGGCCTCGAGTGCACGCGCAAGCGGATCCTGCGCACCCGCGATGACGCACTGCGTCGGAGCGTTGACGTTGGCGAGATAGACGGGATCGGCCGGATCGCAGATCTCCTCGAGGATCTGACGCACCGTGCGCTCCGGCAAACCGGCGATGACGCCCATCCCGTACCCCGAGGCGAAGAGGCGTTCCATCGTATACGCGCGTTCCGCGACCGCGCGCAGTGCATCCGCAAAGGTCATCGACCCCGCGACGACTGCGGCAGTGAAGCCGCCAACCGAATGTCCCGCGACGGCGTCGGGCTGCGCGCCGCACGCTTCGAGCACGCGCGCCGAGGCAACACCCGCGATCAAGAGGCCGAGCTGCACGTTGAGCGTCGATGCAAGCGAAACGGCATCGTCGCGCGTGCGCGTCGCGTATCCGAGCACCGTGTCTGCTTCGTCGAAGGTCGGCGCCGCGCGCGGATCGCTCCCCAGGCGCGCGAACATATCCGGATACTGCGAGCCTTGTCCCGGAAAAAGAAAGGCTAAGCCCACGTGCCTCGCTCGATCGAATCGAGAAAGAGCGCCGCTGCCAAGAGATCCGCCGCGCCGCCCGGGGAGGCGCGCAGCGCGAGCAACGCGCTTTCGAGCTCTTCGAAGGCGCGCATGCCGGCCGGATCGCCGATTCCGCCGGCGGCGAGCGCAACCGCCGCGCCGCGCTGCGCGACGCGCAAGGCTTGTTCGCCGCCGCGATGCAGCAAACAGGTATCGTCGAGCGTGGTCATGATCGCGAGCAGCGCGTCGGTTCGCGCGACGGATTCGCTCGCCCCGCGAGCCCGTGACGCGCGCAATGCGGGCAACGCGCGCCGCACGACATGCGGAAAGCCGGCCTGCGCCTCTCCGGCAGCGCCGCGCACGCCGAAGCGCGCGCGCACGACCTTGCCGTGCGAGGCATACGGCGCCTGGTTTGCGTCGGGCAGCGCGGCAATCTCCGCGGCGACGCGCGCCACAGCGTTCGCATCGCGCGACCCGCTGCTCGCGTGGGCGGCAACCAAAAGCCCGAGCGACCAAATCGCGCCGCGATGCGCGTTCACGTTACCGGTTGCTTCGAGCATACGCCGTTCAGCATCACGCCCGATCGCGCCGAGCCGCTCGCGCAGCGCAAGATCGACGCGGGCGCCGTGCGACGCCGAAGCAACACGCTCGAACGCTTCCCCGCACGCGTGCGCCGAGCGCAGCAGCAGCGCCAGATTCAGATCGTCGTGCGCACCGCTGCCGCGCCGGTCCACGAGCGCGGGCTTGGGTGTGAGTTCAGCTTCTGCGATCAACGCTTGGACGGCCGCGCTCGCGGCCGAGAAAGGCGGCAAGAGACGCGGGCCATCCGGCGTTTTCACCAATAGCTCGCCGCCGGCAAGTGTCTCCTCGAGCGCCGCCCCGTAGTCGTTGGCAAAAGAGATCTCGACATCGACACGCACCGGCAAACCGGCGATGGCATCCGCGAGCGCGCGCAGCGCAGCATCGCCCGGCCGCGTGCGCACGACGACATCGAGGTCGCTCGTCGCGTGCAGCGCAGCGACGCCGGTCGCAAGCTCGAAGCCCGCCGCGCCGATCGGCCCGGCCGCGAGTCCCGCAGCTCTCGCTTCGCGCATGACTGCCGCAAGCGCATCGAATGCGCCGTGATCGCGCTGCGGAGAGCGCGCGGCGAGCATCTCCGGCGTGACGACGGCTTCGATCTCCGGCGCGGCGACAACCGCCGCGAGCCGCTGCTCGCGACCCTCACCGCGAATACCGATCGCAATGCCGTCGTCGACGTGCGCGCGCCGGACCGCGGCCCACGGCGCGCGGCGCAAACTCGCCACCGCCCACGACGGTGAGGCGGCGGCCAATCGTGCGACCGCGCTGCGGCTCAGCCGAACGAGATCGTGCGGCCGCGGGCGTTCACGCATCCCACTGCGCCTGCAATTCATCGCGCACGCGGCGCGCGATGGCCCGCGTCGCTTGCGCTTGCGGACGCGCGAGACGTTCGACCGGATCGCGCAAACCCAACTCCGGCTCGCGCAGCACCTGCGCGAGCGTCTGCAGAACCCGGCTTACGTCGGCGCCGCTCGGTGCATCGGGATCGCTGACCTCGAATATCCGGTCGATCGCGCCGAAGGTCGCGAAGGTCTTGATGTCACGAGCGGTGGCCGGTACCTCGCGCGCGACGCGCGCCAAATCCTCGCGCTCCATGCGAGTGACGCGCGCGACAGCCGGTTCCGACATGACGTGAATCTCGATAGCGCCGTCGTCGAGTGCGCCGATCCATCCGGCCTGCAAACCGTGCGCGAGAAACGCGCCCGAAATCGCCTTTCCGACAACGAGCGCCAGCACCGGATGGCCGCCGCGCCGCGCCAACACGTATGCTTCCGCCGACGCGGCCAGTGCGCGCTGCAACCCGACCGCCTCTTCGCGCGTGCCGAACGCCTGCCCCGGAACGTCGACGATTGCAAGGATGGCGCTTCCCTGCGGCGTCGCGCGGATCGCGCGCGCCAGCCCGAAGCCTTCGTCGATTCCGACCTCGCCGTTGCGCGCGCGCGCGAAACGCGCGTGCGTGTCCGGGACGACGGCGATGACGCGCACCGCATGACCGTCGATCGCGGTGTCGGACGCGAGTACGGAGGGCGGCAAGCCTGCGACGGGCGCTCCGCCTGCCGCGAGCTTCTCGAGCCAGACGCGGCCGCGTACGCTTGCACTCACGGCTCGATCCCCATCGCGCGCAGAAAGGCGTCGCGCTCCAGCCGCGGATCGGGAAATTCGGGCGGTTCGAGCGGCGGAAGCGGACGCGGATGCGTGAATGCGTGCTCGACCGCGGCACGAATCGCCTGCACGTCGTCGGGAACGAGTTCGCTTGCGAATCCCGCTTCGAAACGCATGCGCCCGCCGGTCACGCGCCAAATCAACGGGCGATCCGAAGAGTCCATCTCCTCGATCCCCGACTCGGTCTCTACGACGTCGGGTCCGTTGAGCCCGACACGCGCGCCTTCACTGACGATGATCGAGCTGCAGAGCGCAGTCGAGAGTGAAAGTCCGCCGTAAACGCCCACGCGGCCGGCGATCACCGCGACGACCGGCATCAGCATGCGCAGGGCGACGATCGCGTCGCAGATTTCGGTCACGGCGAGAATGCCCAGGTTGGCTTCTTGCAAACGAATGCCGCCGGTATCGAGCGCGAGCACCATTCGCGTCGGCGTACCGCGCTCGAAATCGCGCCGCGCGAGCTCCAGCGCACCGGCGATCTTTGCGCCGCCGATCTCGCCGATGGAGCCACCGAGAAAACGGCCGTCGGTCGCGACCACGCATGCACGCTCGCCTCCGAGCGTCCCGCGCATCACGACCGTGCCGTCGTCCGACTGGGCCACGACGCCTTGCGCGGCGAGATAGGGTGAAGAGAGGCGAGCAAAGGGGCCGATCAGCTCGCGCGCGCTCTGCGCGTCGAGCAGCGACTGCGCGCGTTCGCGCGCGCCGCGTTCGGCAAACGATTCGGCGAGCAAGAGGCTCATCGCGCGCCTTCCAGCGCCTGCTCCAGACGAAGCGCGACGACGGCCGGCGTGGCGCCGAAATCGTTGATCTCGATCTGCACCGCGATCGGGTTGCGCGCGAAGAAGCGCTTGAGCACCGCCTGCCAGGTCGCATCGAAGCCGCTCACGCTGGTGCGCACCACGATCGACGCGGCCTTCGCGCTCGAAGGTTCCAAAAGCACCTCGCAGTTACCCGATGCAACGACGCCGACGTGTGCGCGCCGCGTCACCGCCTCGCGTGCGGGATACTCATAGCGAAGCGTTTCGATCATCACCAGCTCCTAAAGCGTTTGGGCGGATCGTACAGTCCGCCCGACCAGTCGACCAATTCGCGAATCGAACGTGCGGCCAGCAGCGTGCGATTCGCCTCGCTGCGGCGAACGCCGAGATCTTCGGGAAACGCGACGACGCCGTCCGCGCGCAATGTTTGCGTGCGCGCCTCGTCCGCGCCCAGTCCGATCTTCGTGACGCCCGCGATCGCCGCGAGCGCGGCGCGCCGTTCGTCGGCGTCGCGCGCGCGATAGAGATAGGCGATGCCTTCCTCCGTCACGACGTGCGTCACGTCATCGCCGTAGATCATCACCGGCGCGAGCGGCAGACCCGCGCTGCGTGCGAGTTCGATCGCGTCGAGCCGCTCGACGAACGTCGGAACGCCGCTCTCCTGAAACGTCTCGACCAGCTGCACCACGATCTTGCGCCCGCGCCGGACTTCCTCCACCGACGACGTCATCTCGAGCCAGGCTTCGCTCGAGTGGCGGCGACCGCGCGGATCGCTGCCGAGATTGGGTGCGCCGCCGAAGCCTGCAATGCGCCCGAGTGTCGCGGTCGACGAGTTCGCGTCGCGGTCGATTTGCAGCGTGGAACCGATGAAGAGATCGGTCGCGTACAGACCGGCCGCTTGACAGAAGGCGCGGTTCGAGCGCAGCGAACCGTCGCGTCCGGTGAAGAACACGTCCGGGCGTGCGGCGACGTAGCGCTCCATGCCCAGTTCGCCGCCGTAACAATGCACGCTCTTGATCCAGCCGCTTTCGATCGCCGGAATCAGCGTCGGATGCGGATTGAGCACGAAGTGCGTGCAAACGTCGCCGCGCAGACCCAAGCGCTCACCATAGGTGGGCAGGATCAGTTCGATCGCCGCCGTGTCGAAGCCGATGCCGTGGTTGAGACTCTTGACACGATGCTTCTCGTAGATGCCGCGAAGCACGAGCATCGCCATGAGGATTTGCACGTCGTCGATCAGCTCGGGATCGCGCGTGAAAAGCGGTTCGATGTAGTAGGGCCGGTCCGCGACGACGACGAGATCGACCCAGTCGCCCGGGATGTCGACACGCGTGCACTTCTCGACGACACGGTTGACTTGGGCGATGACGATCCCGTCGCGGAACGCGGTCGCCTCCGCGATGGTCGGTGTCTCCTCGGTGTTGGGGCCGGTGTAAAGGTTGCCGCTCGCATCCGCCTCGTCGGCGGCGATAAGCGCGATGTCCGGCGTGAGGTCGACGAAGTAGCGCGCAAAGAGTTCGAGATAGGTGTGAATCGCGCCGACGCTTACCTTGCGGTCGGCAACCTGCTGCGCAAACCGAAGCGATTGCGGTCCCGAATACGAAAAATCGACCCGGGAAGCGATCCCGCGCTCGAAAAGCGCGATGTGCTCGGGTCGACCGATGACGGAGATGAGAAGGTGCAGATCGTGGATGAGCGCGGGATCGACCGACGCAAGCGATCGCGAGAGAAAGTCCGCCTGCTTCTGATTGTTGCCTTCGAGGCAGACACGATCGCCGGGCTCGATCAGCGCTTGCAGCACCGCAACGGCGTCGGCGGCATCGAAGCGCCCGTCACGAACGCGATGTGCGATACGCGCCAGGCGCTCCGTCTTGCGCTTGCGTCGGCTGTTCCAGACCGGCGAATTCACCCCGGGGGTGTTGGAGGCTTCCTAGGCGGTGGCCTTCACGCGGTTCGGATCTACTTTGACCCCCGGGCCCATCGTGCTCGTGAGCGTGACGCTCTTGAGATATGTGCCTTTGGCGGCAGCCGGCTTCGCGCGGACGATCGCGTCGAGCAGCGCGTTCACGTTCTCCAGGAGCTGCTGCTCCTCGAACTGCGCCTTGCCGACGATCGTGTGAATGATCGCGCTCTTGTCGAGACGATATTCGACCTTACCGGCCTTGATGTCGCGGATCGCACCGGCGATGTTCGGTGAAACCGTACCCGCCTTCGGGTTGGGCATCTTCTGCGCGAGGATGCGTCCGAGCTCTTTGCCGACCTGCGCCATCATATCCGGCGTCGCGACCGCAACGTCGAACTCGGTGAAGCCTGCCTTGAGTCTATCGATCAGATCCTGATCGCCGACGACGTCGGCGCCCGCCTCTTGCGCAGCCTTCGCGTTGTCGCCTTTCGCGAACGCGATCACGCGGACCGTGCGGCCCGTGCCGTGCGGCAGATTCACCGTGCCGCGCACGTTCTGATCGCTCTTCTTCGGATCGACACCGAGACGAATGTGGATCTCGACGGTTTCGTTGAATTTCGCGCTCGCGTTCTTTTTGACGAGACCGATCGCTTCGGCCGGCGTGAAGAGCGCTTTCTTGTCGTAGTTGGCGATGAGGTTTTTATAACGCTTTCCGTGATGCTGCGGCATTACTCCACCTCCACGCCCATCGAGCGCGCCGTTCCTGCGATGATCTTCTTGGCGGCGTCGATATCGTTGGCGTTGATGTCGGGCATCTTCACCTTTGCGATCTCTTCGAGCTGCTTCTGCGTGAGTTTTCCGACCTTGTTGCGATTGGGCTCTTTCGAACCCGACTCGATCTTGAGCGCCTGCTTGATCAAGAACGACGCAGGCGGCGTCTTGGTCACGAACGTGAACGTGCGATCTTCGTACACCGTGATCTCGACCGGAATGATCATACCCGCCTGCGAAGCGGTACGCTCGTTATACTGCTTGCAGAAATCCATGATGTTGAGCGAGTAGGGCCCCAGTGCGGGACCGATCGGCGGGGCTGGTGTTGCCTTCCCGGCCGGAATCTGTAGGCCGATCTTGCCTACGACCTTCTTAGCCATGTTGCGTTTCTTTCGTTCCGTGCGATTCGCTCGTTTCGCGCTGTTTCGCAACCTCGAAGACGCGCGTCGCAGCGCCATCGTGGCGCTGCTCCTGCTCGGCTCGCTCGCGCCTCCCGCCCTCCTGGGCTCCGGCGCTCGTCGAGACGCTTCTCGTTTTGCGAAACGCTCGCTCACGAGCGCCTCTCCCCCTCTGCAGCCTTATGGGGCGGGGTCGTTCCCATAAGAAACCTGTCAGATACTACCGCAATCCCATCACTTCCGCAAGCGGAGTGCTGAGGTGCGGCAGCGGTGGGCCGGCGCGGCTACGTACGAGCCACGGAGCCAGGATGGCGAGAGTGGCGAGAAGTGCAGCAGGAGCGATTCCAAGGATGGAATCGCGAGGAGCGGCGCGCAGGCCCAACGCTGTGCACCGAAAGCAATGCGCTTACACTTTCTCGACCTGGAAGAACTCGAGTTCGACCGGGGTTTCGCGGCCGAAGATCGAGATGAGCGCGCGCAGGCGTTCTTTTTCCGGCTGAATCTCGTCGACGACGCCGGTGAAGTCGAAGAATGGGCCGCTGGTGACTTTGACGCGATCGCCCTTGGCGAAGTCGATCTTGAGCTTGGGCGCTTCGATGCCCATCTGCTTGAGGATCGTCTTCACTTCTTTCTCTTGCAGCGGGACGGGCTTTTCGCCCGGGCCGGGGCTGCCGACGAAGCCGGTGACGCCTTGCGTGTTGCGCACGACGTACCACGACTGGTCGTCCATGATCATCTCGACGAGCACGTAGCCCGGAAAAACTTTCTTCGGCGTGATCTTACGCTTGCCGTCTTTGAACTCGACTTCGTCTTCCATCGGCACCAGCACGCGGAAGATCTTCTCGGCCATATTCATCGAGTGAATGCGGCGCTCAAGATTGGCTTTGACCTTGTTCTCGTAGCCCGAATAGGTATGAATGACGAACCAGTTGCGGTTGTCTTTCTTGACCGGCGCCGGCGTTTCGGCGGCGATCGCTTCTTCTTCGGCAACGGCGACGGGCTGTGACGCTTCCTGGTCGTCGTGCATCTCGACGACGGCGTCGCCTTCGTATTCGCGTTCGATATCGGACATCATGATTTAGATATTGGGGAGGTGCAGGTGGTCGATCACCCAACCGAAGCCTTGATCCAGCAGATAGGTGTAGAGACCGATGCCCACGACCAACAGCAGCGTCAGCACGGTTGCCGAGACCCACTCGTTGCGGGTCGGCCACGTCACGCGCCGCAGCTCGGTGAAAACGCCGCGCACGAAGTCGCCGCCGGCCTGCTGCTGCGCGGCCTGACGGGTCGTCGTCTTCTTTTGCTCGTTCACCAAACTTCTTTCGCTCCCGGGGTTGAATGTTGGCAGGGCGGACAGGACTCGAACCTGCAACCGGCGATTTTGGAGACCGCTACTCTACCAATTGAGCTACCGCCCTCCATTCTTGCGCCTGGCTTCGTTAGCTCGCCAGTCCCAAAAACCGGCCCAGGCGTAAAAATCACTTTGCTCTATCGCGCGTTGCGGCTTACTTGGTTTCGCGGTGGGCGCGGTGGCAGCGGCAGAAGCGGCAATACTTATTGAGCTCCAGCCGATCCGTCGTCTTCTGCTTGTTTTTCTGCGTATTGTAGTTGCGGCGCTTACACTCGGTGCACGCCATCACGACCATCACGCGATTTTCTTTTTTTGCCATCTGTTAGTGTACCACGCGACATGAAATAAACGGCCCGGAGGACCGTTCGTAGCCAACAGACTGTACCATAGCCGGCCATGCCCGCGCAAGGGCGACGGGCACGCCGCTGCTGCACAGCTGCGCGCCCCGAGCGGCGCTCGGCCCTAAAAGCATGCGTCCGGGCGGAATCGAACCGCCAACCTCGGCCTTAGGAGTGCCTTGCTCTATCCAATTGAGCTACGGACGCGCGGGCACCCAGGCAGTTAAACCAACGGTGGGGGATTGCCCTCTTCACGCCAGGCTACGAAGCGCTCGACCAGGACGGGATCGAACTGGGTTCCGGCACAGCGCTGGAGCTCGGCCAGGGCCGCATCCTCGCTGATACCACGGTGGTAGGGGCGGTCGGCGACCATCGCCGAGAAGGCATCGAGAATTGAGATCGCGCGGGCCAGGGGGTGGATCTCCTCGCCGGCGAGCCGGCCCGGATAGCCGTTCCCATCCCAGCGCTCGTGGTGCTGACCCACGATCTCGGAGACCTCGGCGTAGCCCGGGTGCTGCATGAGCACGTGGCGACCGTACTCGGCATGGCGCATCACCGCCTCGTATTCGACGGCGCTGAGCGGGCCCGGTTTGCTCATGAGCCGGTCGGCGATCAGCAGCTTGCCCACGTCGTGCAGCAAACTCGCTTGCAAGAGTTTGACGAGCGTTGGATGGTCGAGATCGAGGTTATGCTCGGACCATAGCTTCGCCATGGTGTTGACCTGCAACAGATGCACGCGCGTAAAGGGGTCGCGATCCAGGAGGCTCTCCACGATGGTCTCGACGCCGTCGAACGGGCCGTGGACCGTATATCCGTCGACGTCGTCGTTGCCGACCGGGATGCCGCCGAGCTTGCGCGAGAGACGCGTACGATGTTCGCACAGCGAGATCACGTCCGAACGCGTTCCCGCGTCGAGCGGCGCGATGACGTAGCCGCAGGCAACCGTGATCGGCAAGATCTGATCGCTCGTGACGTAGGCAAGCTCGCCCAGTTTCGCCGCGATCTGCACGACGTTGTAGGCCGCGAGATCCGCCGCGCAGTCGCGCATGACGACCATGAAGATATCGCCGCCGAGCCGTCCTACCGCGAGCGTGTCGTCGGCCGCCTCGAACTCACGCAGCACGCCGGCGATCTGCCGCAGGATCTCGTCGCCCTCGGTGTGACCGTAGAGCTCGTTGAATTGCGCGAAATTGACGACGTCGAGTACGACCGCTACAACCGGCTGCGTAGAGGTCGCGGAACTAAGCGCACGATCCAGCTCGCGCGAAATCCGCGTGTGACTCGCAAGCGAGGTGAGCGGATCGAATTCGGCGGTGCGTTGGAGCGCTTGATACATGCGCTGATTTTGTACGGCCACGCCGAGGAAATGCCCGATCGCGCCGATCGTTTCGACCTCTTGCTCGGTGTAGGCATCTTCGTGAATACTCTGCACCGAGAGCGCACCTACTACGGTCCCGCCGGCGCGCATCGGCACGAAGATCGCCGAGTTCGTGTCGTCGGTCCACGGCCGGTCGGGGTTGATCGGATAGGTTCCCTCGGGCGCCCAAATCGCGCGCCGGTTTCCCCAGATGACCTCGCCGCTGCCGATGACCGCGCGCGCACGCGAGCGCTCGGTGAGCGCGATGTGCGGATAACGCCGAATCTCGCCGTGATCGTAGATATATTCGATGGCGTGCTTGCCTTCCGGGTGCGCAAGCGCGATGAAAACGACCGAGGAGTCCATGTATTGCGGAAGCATGGTCGTGAGGCGCTCGAAGAGTTCGCCCAGGGAGATATCGGTCGACAGCAACGATGCCGCCTGCCGTATCAGCAAGCGGTCGCTGGCGCCCTCCGGGCGATTGCCGACCACGTGATCCTTCAACGCCGGTACTCCCCTGTGATGAGGCTTTCGGCCTATATTCTGAGAAAGCCTCGACCTATGGACTACGATCTGCTGGTGGCACAGGTAAGCGCACTGCTCGGCGACGAGAGCGACTTCATCGCGAACGCCGCGAATTTCTCAGCATTCGTCTATCACGAAATCCCCGATCTCAATTGGGCCGGGTTCTATTTCGCAACGCCGGCCGGAGATCTCGTGCTGGGCCCGTTCAACGGACGCCCGGCGTGCACGCGCCTCCCGAAAGGCCGCGGCGTCTGCGGCGCCGCCTACGCGTCGCGCCGCACGGTGGTCGTAGACGACGTCCACACGTTCGCAGATCACATCGCGTGTGATTCCGCGTCGGTCTCAGAGATCGTCGTGCCGATCCGTACCGGCGCGATCGAGGGCGTCTTCGACGTCGACAGCCCGCGTGCGGCCCGCTTCAGCGACGCGGACCGTGAAGGCATCGAACGTCTGGTTCAAGCCTTTTTGAAGGCGAGCGAGAGGGAGTTGATGCAGTAGCGCGTTCCTTCGGGGCCGGGTCCGTCGTCGAAGACGTGCCCGAGATGCGAGTCGCAGCGCGCGCACCGCACTTCGGTCCGGCGCATGCCGTGGCTGAAATCTTCGAGCAGCCGCACGTTGCGCTGCTGCGCAGGGGTCGTGAACGACGGCCACCCGCAATGCGAGTCGAACTTGGCGCTCGATGCAAAGAGTTCGCCGCCGCACGCGCCGCAGCAGTAGGTCCCGTCCTCACGTATGCGGAGCAATTCGCCCGTGAACGGACGCTCCGTCCCCGCCTCGCGCAGAATCGCGTAGCGCTCCGGACCGAGCTCCGCCAGCCACTGCTCCTCGCTTTTGACGATCTCCGGGGTAACGTCGTGTCTCATAGCACTGATAGTAACGCCGGAAACGGGGACGCAGATGCATAAGGAGCGCCCCCTCGCTTGCGCGAAGCTGGTGCGTCCCGGAGGGAATCGCCATGCGTTTGATCACCCGCGCCGACCTCGACGGCCTTACCTCGGCCATCCTTCTGCAAGAGGTCGAGCCCATCGACGAGATCGACTTCGCCCACCCGAAGGACGTGCAAGACGGTAAGGTCGCCATCTCCGCCAACGACATCCTCGCCAATCTCCCATACGACGAGCGCGCCGCGCTCTGGTTCGACCACCACGTCAGCCAGGTCGACGCCGCCTGGAACCCGGAGATGCGGGGAAACTTCGAGGTCGCGCCGAGTGCGGCGCGCGTCATCGCCGACCACTACAAATCGGATAAGTTCGCGCGCTTTGCCGACTTGATGGATGCGACCGACCGGCTCGACGCCGCGCTGCTCACGCGCGACGACATCGTCGATCCCCAAGGCTGGATCCTCGTCGGGTACACGCTCGATCCTCGCAGCGGACTTGGCGCATTCAAAGATTACTTCCGCCACCTCATGAGCCTAGCGAAGGCGCAGACCGTCGAGCAGATCCTCTCCGATCCCGAGGTTCGCAAGCAAGTCGACAAACTGAAAGCGGAAGAGCCGGCCTTCCGCGAGCACCTGCTTGCGAACACGCGGCAAGACGGCAATGTCATCATCACCGACGTGCGCGGGCAAAAGAACCTCCCAAGCGGCAATCGCTTCCTGATCTACGAACTCTTTCCGAGCGCCAATGTTTCGGTGCGCGTCGCCGACGGACGCAACAATGAGTTCGTCTCGATCCAGGTCGGTCACAGCATCCTCAAGCGCGATTGCAAGACGAGCATCGGCGATATGGTCGCGCAATTCGGCGGCGGTGGACACGTCGGCGCGGGCACCTGTCAGCCAAAGCCCGAGGACGCCGATCGCGTGCTCGGTGAAATCATCGAGACGCTGCAGCGGAATGGTTGAAAAAACGCACCGGCCTCGCAGACGCGAGGCCGGTGTAATTCTGGAGCCGTTGGCGGGGATTGAACCCGCGGTCTCGTCCTTACCAAGGACGTGCTTTACCACTAAGCTACAACGGCGGTAAGCCGTTTCGTGGAGCGGGCGGCGGGAATCGAACCCGCGCTGTCTGCTTGGAAGGCAGAAGCACTACCACTATGCAACGCCCGCTTTTGGGGAATTTGGGCCGGGCTGGATTTGAACCAGCGTAGCGCTTTCGCGCGCCGAATTTACAGTCCGGTGCCATTAACCACTCGACCACCGACCCACGGGATCCCGGCACGGCTAACGACGGTACGATACCACGGGTGGGGAGTCCTCGCAACTACGCCAAAAGCCGGCCGAGCCCAAATGCGTTCACATCCTGAACTTGAGGTCGACGTAGACCGAGAACGGTGAGAGCGTCGAGCTCGAGAGGTCGTTGTACGTGCCGAAGACCGGCATGTACGGATAGCGCAACACCGTCTGCACGTTGTCGCCGGGGTTGTAGTCGTTGCCGACCGGCGGAACGTAGCCGCCAAGCACGGCTCCGTAGCTGCAGACTTGGTTGTTCCACAGGTACGTGAATCCCGTATGCTGCCCGCCGAAACAGGTGCTCAAGAGATTCGCGAGCGTTACCGTCGCCGTCAGGTGCGCGTTGATATCGTAACTGATACGCAAGTGCCCGAGCAGCTGCGCGGGCTGGCGGAACGCGCCGATTCCATCGAATTGCCCGGTGTACTGATCGGGAATCGTAATCGTACCGGTACACGTCGTCGCATCGTATGCCGAACCGCCCGCTGCGCCGTAGGGGTAGCGGCCTGCGTCAGGCGACGAGCCCAGCGCGGAACAGCTCGAGGGATCGACGCCGGGCGTGGTCTCCGGGGCGCCGTAGCGGTTGCCCGCGACGAACTGCAGCGAGGGCGTGATCGCGAGCCTCTTGCGTTTGTATTGCAAGATGAGCGTTGCGACGTACGGATAGTTGTATGCCTCGACGCCGGTCCCGACACCGCCCGGAATCACGGTATACGGAAGATACGAAGCATTGGGATTCAGCAGCCCTTGCGCGGGGGCGTTCCAATACGGATTCGCAACCGCGCCCGCCGTGGTGCAGCTCGACGCCGCGCCCGCGAGATAACAAGGCGATGCGGCGACGCCCGTGGGTGTCGTACCGCAGAGCGGCTGGCCGAATTGACTCTTTCCGTAATCGTTGCCGCCCGGTGCGCAGGCCGACGTGTACGCGTTGTAGGTTGCGATGTCGGCGTTGATCGGAGAGAGTATCGTCGTGCCGTTCGGAAGCGTACTGAACTTCAGCGACGCGTAGGTGTATGCGAAACCAAGTTGGGCCGCAAAGCCGTCGCGATCGAAGTCTCCCTTCGTGAAGGCGAACTCGAAGCCGTCCGAAGTCTGGTTGCCGGCGTTGAGTCCCGAGATGAACCCCTGCTTGATATTCAGATAGAAGTTTTCGATTTGATTGTGCGTCTGCCGCAGAAAGGGCGTGATCTTGATCGACATATCGGTGCCCTTGAACTGGTGCTCGTACGAGAAGTCGTAGTTGTACGAGACCGGCGGCGAGACTTCGTGCCCCGGCGTGTTCCAGCCCAGCGAGTAGAACTGCTGGAGCAGGTTGGGCAGGTTCTGCTCGAGCGAGTTGTACTGTTCGTATGCGGCCGAAGGCTCCTCGATATATTTTCCGGCGCTCGCGCGAATGACCGTTTGCGGATCGAGCGTCAGCGTGGCGCCGATGCGCGGCTGCAGTTCGTCATAGGTGAAGGTCTGCACCGTGTTGTTGAGCGTCGCCGCCTGGTAGTCCGATCCGAAAGTCGAGCACGGCGTCGAAGCGTCGAAACCGCCGGTCTCGAGCTCCGATTTGTCCACCAGTGTGAGCGTTGCGGTGTCGTAACACGTGTCGTTGTTGAAGGCGTCGAACCAGAACGTGCGCGCCGGTCCGCTCAGGGTGTTGGCGCCTTGATACTGGTAGGTGTCTAAACGCAGACCGGCGTTGACGACCAGCCTATCGTTCGGGCGCCAGAGATCGGTGAGCGCGAAACCGGTGAAGACCGGCGTCACGGTGTTGTACGCGCCTGAGAACCCGTTCTCGACGGTGTAGAGCTGACACGGCCCACCGCCGCAGCTGTAGTTCGCGAGCGTCGCGTTGCTGAGATCCTGGCCGCTCGCCGAGGTCGGTGCGGCCGCATAATATGACGCCGCGATCGACGCAAACGTCGCCGATGTCGCAACCGGGATAGAGCTTCCGGTGCCGCACGAGGTCGGCGTCGCGGCCCCGCCGGCCGAGCCGGCGATCGAGTAGCACGTTCCGCTCGTGAGGTTGGCGGGGTTGACGAGAACCGCGAAGTTGTCGGTGTCGCCGCCGTAGGGGATTTCGTTGAACACGGTCTGCGAGTTCATGCGCTCCGAGGTCGACGTGACGTAGGAAGCTTCAACCGAGAGCAAATGCTCCGGGCTGATTTGATCGTCGAAACTCGCGGAGAGGCCGCGGGTGTGCGAGCCGATCTCGTAGTCGCCGGAATCGTAGCCGACGTAGGATTGCCACGACGAAGCGGGGCCGCTTGCAAACCAGTTCGAGTAATAGGTGTAGCCGTAGACGCGCAGGAATGCGTCGGTCGAGAAGTTGTGCTGATACTGCAGCTTCACGATGACTTGGTTGTTAAAAGAAACGTCGTTCTGATTTGCCGGTATGTCCGCGTACATCTCGCGATCCGTCGGCGAGGACGGAAAGAAGTACGGGGAGATGCTCGCGACGTTGCCGTCGCCGAAGGCTTGTCCGAGGGCGCCGTTATAGACAAAGGTATCCGAGTACTCCGGCGTCCCGTAACCGGTCGATTCGTTGAGTGCCGCGATGTTTGCCTGACCTTCGTCGTTGGGCGAGACGTAGAGCGGCGTCTGAATCGAATCGTTGTCATAGAGGATCTGCACGTCGTCGCGTAAGCCGTTCTTGCGCGGAATCGCGAAGTGGAAGTTCACGACACTCGAGCGGTCCATCACGCCGGCAGCATCCAAGCCGAATGGCATCGGAGCCAGGACGTACCCGGGTGCTTCCGCGGCGCTTACATTCGGCGATCCGTTCGTATAGCAAGACGCGGGCATGCTCGCGACGCCGGTCGGACAGGGACCCAGCGGCGGACCAAACTCACTCGCATACGAGCTGCCGTTCCACTGATCGATATAACGGTGGTCTTGATTGAATCCGCCGATTCCAACGTAATAACTGAAGGTGCGATCGGGAGATGCGCCGCCCGCTTCGACGTTCAAGCTGTGGTAGAACGCCGGGCCGCCGAGCGTTCCGTCGGCGGAGAACGTGCCCGGATAGGTGCCGGTCTTGATGACCTGATTGATGAATCCGGCGAGACCCTGTCCCTCGGCGTCGGCGGGCGATGCGCCGGTATAGACTTGGAGTTCGAGTTGTCCGAGCGATGAGAACGAGCCGGACGGATAGTTATCGAAGGCGCGATTGACGGGAACGCCGTCGAACTCGTATCCGACTTCGTCGGAATCGCCGCCGCGAACGTGTACCGCCTGGAGATATCCGTTTTGATTCGTCGGAACGTACGCGCCGGGAACGGCCGCAATCGCCGAATATGCGCTGTTGAGATCACCGCCGCCGCCGAGCACGCTCGTGCGCTCTTGCTGCGCGGCGTTCACCGAGTAGAGATCCGCCGTCGTGCCGGAGCGCACCAAGCTTCCGACGCTTCGCGACGTGACACTCGCAATCGTCTTGAGCTGCTTGTTGAGCTGAATCGTCACCACTTGCGCGGCGTCGGCAAAAACGGCGTTACCTGCGATCGAAACCGTTTGGTAGCCGTCCTTCTCCACCACGATCGTATATTCGTCGGGAGCGAGCGAGACGAATGCGAAGCGTCCGCGCGCATCGGTTGTCGTTTGTGCGCTCGCCGACGGACTCGAGACCGCGATCTTCGCGTCCGCAATCGGCGCGCCGCCCTGCCCGTCGACGACGACGCCGCTGAGCGAGCCGGTGGTTCCCGCGCGCGCCGGGACGACGGCAAGCATCGACCACGCGAGGGCAAGCATGAGAGCGAGAAAACGAGAGCTGCGGGACGGCATGAATCGTACCTCTCAGTCGTGGGAAATTACGGCAGTCGATACTCCCGTACGGTTGTGTTATAGAGTGCCATGACTCGATCGAATTCCTTGCGTATCGCCGCTGCTTCGCGCTCGTGCGGCGGCAGCGGCGGGCCTTGCGAGAGCGCGACGTCGCCTTGCAGAATCGTGATGCGCTCGCGCAAGCGATCCGGCTTCCACTGATCGTCTTCCGAGTTGACGATGCCCGACGAAAGTTGACCGTAGACGCTATCGATTGCCCGTAATCTCTGCGGTGAGGATCGCGCACGTGCCGCGTCGAGACGATTGAGCGCGACGTCGACCGCCGAGAGCTCGTCGTTGAGCTGCTGCAGGAAGGCATGGCGCGCGGCGTAATCGGCAGCGCTCCAGTCCGCACGCGGGTCCGGGAGAATCTCGATCGGAGTCTCGAGCGTGCTTCCGCCGGCGCGTATGCGAGCCGCGTAGGCTCCCGGCACGACCGGCGCGCCGTCGGCGGGGCCCTGATTCCACGCGCCGGTCCGCTTCCACGCGACCGGGGGTTCGCCCGTGAGATTCCATGTAAAGCGATCGATGCCGGGCGCCAAACGCACGGCGAGCGTACGCACGTGTGCACCGGCCGCGTCGACGATTTCGATCGATGCAGGGCCGGCATCCGCACGCGGAACGTAAAGCGCGATCGACGCACCGTAGGGAGGATCGGGCGCGCTGTACTCGCCGCTCGGCGCGCAGCACTCGGTGTCGTGCGTTCCGTACTGCGTGCGCCACCAGTAGTACCACGCCGTGGCCGGACGAACCGGAAAAACGGTCAACCGCCCGAGCTGCCGGGCCGCCGCAAGACCTTCCAGCGGCGCGAGATCGTCGAGTATGTAAACGCCTCTGCCGTGCGTACCCGCGATCAGATCGTCGACGCCGGGAACGATACGCAGGTCGTGAACGGCAACCGCAGGGAGATTCATCTGCAGCGACGTCCAACGTGCACCGCGATCCAAACTAAAGAATACCGTGCGCTCGGTACCGGCAAAGAGCAGATTGGGATTCTTCGGGTCCTCGCGGACGACGTGGACCGGATCGGTTCGCGGCAAGTTTGCAACGATCGGACGCCACGTTGCGCCGCCGTCGTCGGTCGCGATCAGGTAGGGATGCCGGTCGCCCAGGAGATGCCGGTCCACGACGGCATAGGCGCGATCGATGCTCGCGCGCGACGGCTCGACGCATTCGACGCGTCCCCATGGTGCGATCCACGCGGGCGTAACATTGCTCCAATGCGCGCCGTGATCGACGGTTCGCTCAATCAATCCGTCGTCGGTGCCGACCCAAATGACGTCCTTGTCGAGTGGCGAGGGCGCGATGTCGAGAATCGTGTCGTAGAACTCCGCGCCCGAGACGTCGGTGTTGATCGGCCCGCCCGCGACTTGTTCCTTGCTGGGATCGTCGCGCGTGAGGTCGGGACTGATCGCCTTCCACGTTCTTCCGCGATCGGTCGTTTCGAAAACGACGTTCGCGCCGAAGTATGCGACGCCGGGTTCCTTCGCTGAAAACGCGATCGGCGCTTCCCAGTTGAATCGATACGGCAAACCCGCGATCGGGCGTCCGTTCGTATCGGTAACGTCGGGCGTGATGTCGTAATTCTGACGCGAGGGGTAATCGTAGATGCCGAGCTGGCCGTTGAGCTCGTTGATGCCGACGTTCCAAACGAGCTTCGGATCGGTGGGGTCGGGCCAAACCCACACGCCGTCGGCGTCGTTTGCAACGTCCGTCCAATCGGCGTTCAAGAGACCGAGCGGGCTCAAGCTGTAACTGGGCGCACAGAACGAGTCGTCATCCTGCATCGCCGCGCAGACGTGATATGGATTTTCGTCGTCGTAGCCCACGTGATAGATCTGCGCGAGCACGACGTTGAAGCGCCAGTCCCAAATCTTCCCGCCGTCGATCGAGATCGGCGCGCCGCCGTCGTTGGCGTCGATGATTCGCCTGCCGTCGTGGGAGATCCAGAAGCCGTGATGATCTTGGTGCACCGCCGATGAGACGTCGTCGAAGGTCTTGCCGCCATCGAAGGTTTCAACGAGGTTCTCGGAAGCGAAGAATACATGGTCGCGGTCGGACGGATCGACGTCGAGGCGGCTCATGTAGAATGGGCGCTGGTCGATCAGCGTATCCCGCGACATCAAACGCCAGTGCGCCCCGGCGTCGTCGGAACGCCAGAGCAAACCCGCCTGCGATTGAATGAGCGCATAGACGCGGCGCGGATCGCTGGGCGCGACCGCAAGCCCGATGCGTCCCATCGTACCCGAGGGCAAACCGTTGCCGGAGAGCTTGCGCCAGGTCAGACCGCCGTCGGTCGATTTGTAGATTCCGTCGAGCGGACCGCCGCTGGTGAACGTCCACGGTTTGCGGCGGAACTGATAGACGCCCGCATAGACGACGCTCGGCTGCGCGGCGCTCGACGCCATGTCGCCCACACCGCTTGCCGGCCCGACATACAGCGTTTGCTTCCACGTTCTTCCGCCGTCGGTCGTGCGATAGACGCCGCGCGCGCGCGAGTCGACGAACGGATTTCCGAGCGCGCCGACGAGCACGCGGTTGGGATCCTTCGGATCGACGATGATACGCGCGATCGCGTACGTGTCGCGCAGTCCGGCGTTCGTCCAGTGTGCGCCGCCGTCGCGCGTCACCCAAACGCCGTCGCCGTAGGAGGCATCGTTGCGCACCTTCGATTCGCCGGTGCCGGCCCAGACGACGTTGGGATTCGAGGGCGCAATCGCAAGCGCACCGATCGCTCCCACAGACGACGACGGCCACACGTCATTCCACGTGAGGCCGCCGTTCGTCGTCTTGAACACTCCGCCGCCTGCGGAGCCAAAGTAGTAGAGATACGGATTTTTATCGCTGCCCGCTACCGCCGCGACGCGTCCGCCCGCACCCGCGGGCCCGAGCGCTCGCCACGAGAGCGGATCGCCGCCCGCGCGTGTCATCGCAAGGAGCGAGAGCACCAGCGCGGCGAGTGAGAACGGAAGCGGTCTCAGCGGACAGTCTCCGGCATGACCGAGAGATAATGACGGTCGAACGCCGCGAGCAATCCCTCCGCGTTGGCATACGGACCGGGCGCGTACGCGCGCGAGTGCAGCCCCGCATGGGTCAATTCATTGACGTGCCAATCCTGCCGGTTCGTCGTGTCCCAGAAATCGACGGCATCGCTCGGATCGAAATCCGGCTTTGCCATCGTCTGTGGATCGAAAAGCCACGCGCACGTCACGAGCGTGCGGTCGGGATTGACCGGGCGCGCATAGTGCACCATGACGTAATCGGGATGCAAACTCAAGAGCATCGAGGGAAAGAGCGTGTAGTAGTAGATGCGATTGAGATCGTCGCCACCGACCGAACCTACGGGCGGGCGCGAGGTGTGGCCGCTCGTCGTCAGGCTGGTTCCTTCTTTGCGCAGTTCCGAATAGCCACCGAGGAACGGCCCCTCGCACAAATCGTTGCGTCCGCTGTCGGAGGGCGAGAGCTTGTCGAGCTGCGGATGCACGAGCGGACAGTGATAGCACTCGGAATAATTTTGGAAGACCAGCTTCCAGTTGCACGCGAGGTCGTACTCGATCGAGCGCGCGGTGCGCAGCGAGCCGATAGACCATTGTGCGAAACGTCCGATCAGCGGCGCAAACACCGTCTCGAAATCGACCGGCTGCGGACTCAGGTTGACGAAGATGAAACCTTCCCACTGCCCAACCGAAGCCTCGCGCAACGGATAATCCGCGACGTCGAAGCCCGGCACTTCCTGCATGTTGCGCGCGACTTTCAGTTTGCCGTCGAGTCCATACGTCCACGCGTGATACGGGCATTGAATCGATCCGCTGAAGCGCCCGCTCTCGGGCTCGCAGATGCGCGTTCCGCGATGACGGCACACGTTGAAAAACGCGCGGACGGTTCCCGATTGATCGCGCGTTACGATGAGACTTTCATCGCAAACGCTTGCGAGAAAAAAATCTCCCGCGTGCTCGAGCCGCTCGCTGCGTCCGACGCAGATCCACTCGCGCGCGAATAGACGGTCGCTCTCCGCGGCGAAGACGCCGGGAGAGAGATACCAGTAGGCCGGCAGCGTCTTTTGACCGTCGACGCGGGCCTTGACGAACGTGGACATGGCCACCTCCTCGCCGAATATCGTTCGGAGATTCTGCCGGAGGGCCAGCGATCCTTCGGGTAGTATTCTGTTTTCGGCCCAGGGTCATTCGGTAGTCTGCCCTCGGCGTCGAAAGAATTTCGGGAGGTCCAATGGGCACGCAAGGCTCCGTTCGGCTGGAACCCTCTCTCCCACGGGCTGCCTACTGGGACCCCGGCTTCTTTGCGCGCGAGGGGGCAGCGGTGTTTTTGGACCAGTGGGTCTGCGTCGCGCGCTGCGCGGAGCTGCCGCAGCGCGGGGACTACCTGGTGGTCGATCTCGCGGGCGAGAGCGTCATCCTCATCCGCGGCGAGGGAGGCGAGCTGCGCGCCCATCTCAACCTCTGCCGGCACCGCGGCAGCCGGCTCTTGTGCGGCCGGGGAAATACCGGCGGAGCAATCCGCTGTCCCTATCACGCCTGGGCCTATGCGCTCGACGGCCGTCTGGTCGCTTCGCCCTTCGTTGCGCCGCAGGACGTGCCGGAGCCCTCGCGGCGGCTGCACGACGTCGCAGTCGACGAGTGGGGCGGCTTCGTCTTCGTACACGCGACACCCGCGCACGTCGCGGCCGGTGCGACGCTCGCGAAGCAGCTGGGCGCGATACCGGAGCACGTGCGCAACTATCACCTCGAGGATTTGCGCACCGGCGCGACGCTGCGCTATGACGTTGCGGCAAACTGGAAAGTACTGCTCGAGAATTATAACGAGTGCTATCACTGCGCGGGCGTGCATCCCGAGCTCTGCCGGCTCGTTCCGGCCTTCAAAGATCACGGCGGCTCGCACTTGGACTGGAACGAAGGTATTCCGCATCGCGAGAGCGCCACGACGTTCACCTTCTCGGGCACGACCACGCGAGCGCCGTTCCCCGATTTGAACGCGCAGGAGCGCACGCGGCACAAAGGCGAGTTGATCTATCCCAACCTCATGCTCTCGCTCAGCGCCGATCACGTCGCGGCGTTCACGCTGACGCCGCGCGCGCCGGATCGCACCGAGATCGTCTGCGACTTTCTCTTTCATCCAAGCGAGATCGAGAAGCCGGGGTTCGATCCGTCCGACGCCGTCGCGTTCTGGGACCTCGTCAACCGGCAAGATTGGGCGATTTGCGAGTCGGTGCAAGCGGGCATGCGTTCGCGAGCGTTCACGCACGGTTATTACGCACCGATGGAGGACTATAGTTTGGACATCCGCCGCTATATCGCCGCGCGCATGGGCGAAGACGCGGTCCGGATCGAGCAGTCATGACGCGCGAATACGACGCGATCGTCCTGGGGCTGGGCGGCATCGGAAGCGGCACCGCGTACTGGCTCGCGCGCAGCGGCGCGAAGGTGCTCGGCATCGAGCGGTTCGAACTCGGCCACGCGCGCGGCGAGTCGCACGACCACTCGCGCATCATTCGTCTTTCGTATCACGCGCCGAATTACGTTGCGCTCGCCAAGGAGGCATACGCCGCGTGGGGCCGGCTCGAAGCCGACGCGGCCGAGCGCGTGATCTTCAAGACCGGTGGTTTGGATCTCGGTCCGCGCGGCGGCGCGATTCCGCTTCAAGGCTATGCGGATGCGATGCGTGCCTGCGGCGTCGCCTTCGAAACACTCGACGCCGCGCAGATTCGCCGCCGCTATCCCGCGATGCAGATCGGCGACGATGTGTGGGGACTTTTCCAGGCCGACGGCGGCATCGTCGCCGCCGAGCGCGCGACCGCCGCGCACCAGCGCGCCGCGAAGGCGTTCGGCGCCACGCTGCTCGCGCAAACCGCGGTCGCGACGATCGACGCAAGCGGCGGTGAGGTCGAGATCCTTGCCGGAGGTCAACGCTATCGCGCAGGGCAGCTCGTCATCGCGGCCGGACCGTGGAGCAACGCGGCACTCGCATACGCGGGCCTGCAGCTGCCGCTCGAGATCACCAAAGAGCAGGCGATGTATTTCCGGCCCGCGCAGCCCGAGCCGTTCGAATTCGGGCATTTTCCGGTCTGGATCTGGATGGACGATCCGTCGTTTTACGGATTCCCCGTCTTCGGCGAAGCCGGCTTGGTCAAAGTCACGCAGGACGCCGGCGGAAGGAGCGTCGACCCCGACCTTCGCGGCTTCGAACCCGACGATGAAATCACGGCGCGCGTGCGCGCGTTTCTGAGCGCGCACCTTCCCGCGCTCGCGGTCGAGCCGAGCATCGTGAAGACCTGCCTCTACACGCTCACGCCGGATCGCGATTTCGTCATCGACTCGCTTCCCGGTCATCCGCACGTGCACGTCGCTATCGGCGCGGGTCATGCGTTCAAGTTTGCCTCGGTGATCGGGCGTATCTTGAGCGAGCTTGCATTGCACGGCAGCACGCCGAGCGACATTTCCGCCTTCGGCCTGGGTCGCGAGATTCTCCACATGGCGGCGCCGCCGAAGCAGTACATGATATGACGCAGTTTCGCCGCAGCCTCGGTTTCGTCGACGTCGTGCTCTTTTTCGTCATTGCGTGCACGAACTTGCAGTGGGTTGCCACCGCCGCGGCCGCGGGACCGCAGTCGTTGACCGTATGGCTGATCGGCGCATTTGCGATGTTCTTTCCGCTCTCGCTGGTCGTGATGAAACTCGGATCGCGCTTTCCCGACGAGGGCGGCATGTACGTTTGGAGCAAGCGCGCATTCGGACCGCTCGCGGGCTTCATGACCGGCTGGACCTATTGGTGCAGCAATCTGCCTTACTTCCCCGCGCTCATGTACTTCACGGCCGGCAACGCGCTCTTCATCTGGGGAGGGGGCACGCAGCTCTCGGGATCGCCCGCATACTACGTCGCGTTTTCGCTGATCGCTTTCGGTTTCGCAACCGCGCTCAACGTCTTCGGTCTGGGGACCGGGAAGTGGCTCGTGAACGTGGCCGCCGCAGGGCGGTGGATCGTCACGATCGGTCTGATTGCGGTCGCCGTCGCTTCGTGGATGCGCTTCGGCTCTGCGACGCCGATCGATGCGGCATCTCTGCGCCCGAGCGCGCATCTCAGAGACCTCATCTTCTGGTCGGTCATCGCGTTCGCGTGGACCGGACCCGAATCGATTCCCTTCATGGGCGCGGAGATCAAGGATTCGTCGCGTTCGATGGCGCGCGGTCTGGGGATCGCCGCGCCCGCGATCGCCGCGATCTACATCTTCGGCACCGCGAGCGTACTCGTGACGCTCCCTGCCGCGCACGTCAGCGCGATCTACGGTGTGATGCAAGCGATCGAGCGCGGCGGATCGCATCTGGGATGGGGCGCGATCGTTCCGGTCGCCGGCGTGCTCGTAACCATCAGCTGTTTGGGCAGCGCCGGCGCATGGCTCGCATCCATCGCGCGCATTCCGCTCGTAGCCGGAATCGACCGTTACCTTCCGCCGGTTTTCGGACGCGTCGACCCGCGTTCGGGATCACCGGTCGTCGCGCTCCTCACGCAGGCGGTCATCTCCGCGCTCTTCATCATCGCTGGGCAGAGCGGGAGCAGCGTCAAGGATGCCTACGACATCATGGTCAGCGCGACGGTACTCATCACGATGATTCCCTTCGCATTTCTCTTTGCGTCAGCACTCAAGCTGCACCCGACTCCGCTCGTCATCGGCGCCTCGATACTCGGCCTCGTCACGACGTTCGGAGCGATGCTCCTCTCCCTCTTCCCGGCCGACGGCGAGACGAACGCAACGCTCTCCGTCATCAAGGTTCTTCTCCTTACCGCACTCATGCTTGGCGGCGGCGCCGCCATCTACGTCATCGGAGCTCGTAAACGTGACCAACATGCAATCGAAACAGTATGACGCGATCGTCATCGGCGGCGGACACAACGGACTCGTCACCGCCTGTTATCTCGCGCGCGCAAAATGGAAGGTTCTCGTGCTCGAGCGCCGCTCGATCGTCGGCGGCGCCTGCGTGAGCGAAGAGACCTTTCCCGGCTACAAAGTCTCGACCGCAGCCTACGTCAACAGTCTCTTCCGCCCCGAGATCGTACGCGATCTTGCGCTCAAGAGCTTCGGCTTCGAAGCGATCGAGCGCGATCCGGCGTCATTCTCGCCGTTTCTCGACGGACGCTACCTCATGCTCGGGCGCGGCCTGGCGCGCGACGTCGAAGAGATCGCCAAGTTCAGCCGCAAGGACGCGGACGCATATCCGCGGTACGAAGCGATGCTCGAACGCGTCGCGCAGGTTATCGAGCCGACCCTCACACAAATTCCGCCCAACGTGCTGCGCCCCGCACTGGGCGACCTCATCAACCTCGGCAAGATGGGACGCGCAATGCAAAAAATGGGGCCCGCGATGAGCGAAGCAATCGAGATGCTCAGCGGCGCCGCGCGGCCCATTCTCGACCGCTGGTTCGAAAGCGAAGAGCTCAAGGGTACCATCGCTACCGACGCAATCATCGGCGCGTTCATGGCTCCCTCGATGCCCGGCACCGCGTACGTCCTCTTCCATCACGTCATGGGCGAGACCAACGGCAAGAAGGGCGTGTGGGCGTATATGCGCGGCGGTATGGGCGGCCTCACGCAATCGCTCGCGCGCGCGGCTCAAGCGCTCGGCGTCGAGATCAAAACGGATGCCGAAGTCGTCAAGATTCTCACTAAGGGCAACACCGCGACCGGCGTCGCGTTGCGCAGCGGCGAGGAGTATCGCGCCAAGAAAATCGCGAGCGGCGTCGACATGCATCACACCTTCGAGCGCTTCATCGATCCGGCGAGCTTGCCGCCCGAGTTTCGCGAAGCGATCGGGCGCATCACCTACGAGAGCGCCTCGGTCAAGATAAACGTCGCGATCGATCGCTTGCCGAGTTTCACCGCGCTGCCGGGCCACGAACCGGGACCACAACATCACGGGACGGTACACTTCTGCCCCGACCAGGATTTCATCGAACGCGCTTACGACGACGCCAAGTACGGTCATCCGTCGAGGGAGCCGGTGGTCGAGTGCTGCCTGCCCTCCTCGCTCGACCCAACGGTTGCTCCGCCCGGCAAACATCTGATGTCGATGTTCGTGCAGTACGCACCCTATACACTCAAAGAGGGTCCCTGGACGGACGCGATCAAAAACGAGTTCGCGGACCGCTGCTTCGCGATCGTCGAACGATACGCACCGGGATTCACCGCATCGGTGATCGATCGACAGATTCTCAGCCCCGTCGACATCGAGGAGAAATTTGGATTGACCGGCGGCAACATTTTTCAAGGGACGATGCCGTTGCATAATCTCTACGCCTTCCGCCCCGTTCCCGGTTATGCCGATTACAAGACACCGGTCAAGCATCTCTACATGTGCGGATCGGCGGCGCATCCCGGCGGCGGCGTGATGGGGGCGCCCGGCTGGAACGCCGCGCGCGTCATGCTCGCAAGCTGATGGAAAGCACGATCGCATTAGACGACGGCGCGACCACGACGGTCGAGCGCTGGGGAGAGAGCGGCCCGGTCATCCTGTGCGTGCACGGTATGACGAGTTCGCGCAAAGCATGGGTGCGCTTCGCGGCCCGCTACAGCGACCGCTATCGGGTCGTGGCATACGATCAACGCGGACACGGCGATTCGGCGCCGGTCCGCGGCCCGATGTCGCTCGATCGCGGCGTGCAGGATCTGCGCAACGTCGCCGCGGTCACGGGGGCCGACATTTTGCTCGGCCACTCGTGGGGCGGCGCGGTGGTCATCCGCGGCGGATCGAGCGTGAACGCAAACAAAGTGATCGCGATCGATCCGATGATCGTGCAAGTCAACGACGAGTGGTATGCGGAGTACATTACCGAGCTCGAGGAAGCGTTCGCGCTGGCGGGCGCCGCGCGCGACGCGCGCATGCGGGAAGAGTACGCAGAATGGGACCCGGTCGACGTCGACGGCAAGGTGCACGCAGTACATTCGATGACGAGCGCGCCGATTGCCGGCTTGCGCGATGCCAATCGCGACGGACGCTGGGACCTGCGCAGTGAGATCGCGTCCTATCCCAAGCCGCTGCTGCTCGTCATGGCGGGCCGCCTCGGCTCGATCGTCTCCGATGACGTAATCGACGATATCGAAGCACGTCACTCGGAGTGGGTAGAGATCGTGACGCTCGAAAATCAAGGCCACAATCTCTACCGCACCGACTTCGAGGGCTTCGCGGCGGCGATCGATCCGTTTCTACGCCGCCGCGCTTCCTCGTTCTAGAGTTTGACGAGCGCCTCCACGTAGACTTGGAAGGGCTGCTTCGTCGTGAAGTTCAGACCCGAGACGTCGAACGGCCCGAGCGACGGTTCGTACGGATAGTACCGGAACGCCTGAACGGTGTCTCCGGGATTATACGTATTACCGCCCTGCGGGACGATCGGCGGCACGAGGCCGGAGCCAACCACACCGTAGCTGCAGTAGTTGCCGTTCGAGCTCGTCCATGCAGCCTTCGTTCCACCGAAGCACGTATTGAAGATGTTCGTCAAACTTGCGATCAGTGTGATGTGTGAGTTGACTTGGTAACTCAGCTGCATGTTCATCATGAGCTGACTGGGTTGTACGAACGATCCCAGGGGATCGAACTGTCCGGTGTAGGGATCGGGGATGACGATGTTATCGCCCGCGTTGCACGTCGAATAATCGACCGTGCCCGTCGCCGGATTCCCGTAGGGATAGCGCGCGTCGACACCGCCTCCGAGTACGCCCGCGCATTCGTCGGGCGCAAGACCCGGTACGGTCTCGGGAGCGCCGTAGCGCGTGCCGCCCTGGAACTGCAGGGACGGCGTGACCGACCATTTATCGTGCTTGTAGTTGAGCACGAACGTCGTCACGTAGGGTGCGCCGAAGGCCGAATCCGAGGTGCCGATTCCCGCCGGGAAGATGTCATAGGTCGGGAACGACTGACCCGGATCGATCAGCGGCTGTATCGGCGCGTTCCAATACGGATTGCCGTAATCACCCGCGGCGCAGCCCGGGTCGGGGGCACCCGCCGGCGTGTAGCAGGGTGCGGCTGCGGCGCCGCTCACCGTGGAGCCGCAGACGGACTGCCCGTATTGCTTTTGCGTGCTTGCCGCCGAACCGGAAGAGCACGCCTTGGTGTATGCGTTGTAGTCTGCGATCGTTGCGTTGATCGGCGAGATGATCGTCTGCCCGTTGCCGAGCGTCTGATACTTGATCGTCGAGTACGTGTACGCGAACGAGAGCAAACCGGCGAGCCCGTTGTGTGAGAAGTCGCCTTTCTGCAGCTGTAGTTCGACGCCGCGGCTGCTCTGCGCGCCCACGTTGAGCTCGGAGATGAACCCTTCCGCTTGATTGAGGAAGAAGTTCTGGAGCTGGTTCTCGGTGTGGCGGAAGAACGGCGTGACCTTGATCGAGAGATCCGTCCCCTTGAAGCGATGTTCGAAGGAAAGGTCTGCGTTGGTCGAGGTCGGCGGGTAGATCGGGTAACTCGGTGACGTACGGCCGAATGGCGAGAAGACCGGGCCGAGCACGGTGAAGGGTTCATCGAGCTGCAGCGTGTTGTACTGCTCGGTCGCCGTGTCCGGCGGCTGCGAGTACTTACCGATCGATCCGCGCCAGACGGTGTCGGGGCTCTGCGTGTACGTCATCGCCAGACGCGGTTCGAAGCTGTCGAACGTTTGCGTCGAGCCGTTGACGTCGTTGTTGAGGTTGGCTTGCGTGTAGCCTGCCGCCGAGCAATCGCCGGGATTTACGCCCAGCGACGAAACGTCGACCGGTTGTCCGTCGACCATACACGTGTCGAGGTTGTACGCGTTGTACCAGAATTGGCGCGCCGGGCCTTCGTACGTGTTTTGACCAACGAAGCGATAGATGTTTTCGCGAACGCCGACGTTGAAGAGCCAACGATCCGTCGGCTGGAACTGATCGGTGATCGAGAAGGCACTGAACTGCGGGGTAACCTGGTTGAAATAACCGGCCTCGCCGTTCTCGGCCGAGAGATAAGCGCAGGTCGTCGACGCGACGTTGGGATCGGCGCACGTCGTGGGAAGTGCAGGCACCGCGCCCGCAGCGATATCGCCCCAGGTCGCAAACTGCGCCGTCGGCGTCGCCAGCTCCGGGTTGCACGAAACGGCGGCACCGCCCGTTCCCGAGTAGCAGTAGCCGCTGTACGGGTCGGCCGCGTTTACCGCGACGTAGCCATAGGGTTGAATCGCGAAGTTGAGCATCTGCTCGTTATTGTCGCGAATCGCGTTCGAGGTCGTGTAGGAGCCCTGCACCGAGAGCAGGTTCTTGTCGTCGAGCTGATCCGAGAACGTCGCGGAAAGGCCGCGCGTATGCGAGGTCAGCTCGTAGTCGGGCGCCGTCGGTCCGAGACCCGGTCCGATGAGCGCGTCGTAGGTGAGATTGGGACCGTTCAGCAGCCAGTCGCTATAGTAAGTGTAGCCATAGACGCGCAGATATGCGCTGTCGCTGAAGTTGCGCTGATATTGGATCTTGACGATCTGCTGATCGTTCTCCGAGCCGTCTTGCTGGCCCGAGGGAATGAACGCGCACGGCGCGCCCACCGAGTTCTCGGACGGACAAGAGTTGGAGAAGCCGGGGATGTTCGCGTAACGATCCGACGGCCCGCTCGGATAGTAGTACGGGCTCACGCATCCTGCGGTTGCGTTGGCCTGCGCGGTCGTGAACACGCCGCCGATATTACCGGGACACGTGTATTGATAACCGTCGACGAAATACGGTTGTCCGTAGGCAGTCGTGGTATCGCCGCCGGTCGCGTCGTCGAGGCTTTGGTAGAAGTAATTGAGGATGTGTTCGCCGTCATAGAGTATCTGGATGTCGTCGCGGCCGCTGTCGTGTTTGTGCGGAATCGCGAAGTGGAAGTTGATGACGGCGTCGCGCACGGCGAGCGTGTTCGGCGTGAGATAGTTGAACGGCGCGAGCTGATATTCGCTCACGTTGGGATCGCTCGCGAGCGGTGTGGAGGTCAGCGGCGCACCCAAGAAATCGTACGCTGCGCCGTTGTTGTTGTCGACGTAGCGCGGGCTCTCGTTGTAGCCGCCGACGCCGACGTAGTACGAGAACATGCGATCCGGCGAGGCGCCGCCCGCTTCGACCGACGCGTGATGGTAGAACGATGGTCCGCCGATACCGAGGTCGGCGTTGCCGTAACCCGGATAGGTGCCGCTCTTGATGACTTGGTTGATGAATCCGGCCAGACCTTGGCTCTCCGAGTTCGTCGGAGCCGCGCCGGTATAGACCTGGACTTCCGCTTGTCCGAGCGACGAGGCCGAGCCCGAGGGATAGTTGTCGAAGGAACGATTGATCGGCACGCCGTCAAATTCGTATCCGACTTGGTCGAAGTCGCCGCCGCGAATGTGGACGGTCTGATAGTAGCCGCCCTGGTTGCCGGCAACGTATGCGCCGGGAACGCTTGCAATCGCAGAGTAGGCGCTGTTGAGACCGCCGCCGCCGCCCAGCGCGGAGATGGCTTGTTGCGTCGCGGCGTTGATGGTGTAGACGTCGGAGGTGGTGCCCGTCTTCACGAGGCTTCCAGCCGTCGTCGAGGTCACGCGCGCGATCGTCTTGAGCGCGCTCTGCAACTGGATCGACACGCTCTGAACGCTGTCGGCAAAGACGGTTTGGCCCGCGATCGATACCGGGCTGTAGCCGTCCTTGGTAACGCTGACGGTGTATGTATCCGGAGCCAGCGAGAGGAACGTGAATTTCCCTCCCGCATCGGTCGTAGCCGTTGAAACTTGCGAAGCACTGCTTACAACGACTTTTGCGCCGGCGATCGGCGCGCCATTATCGACGGATCGAACCGTTCCGCTCAAACCGCCCGTCGTGCCGGCCAGTGCCCATGTTTCCTGGCTCAGCATTGCTACGAGCAGAATCGCCGCGGTTAGGATCCGCCGTAAGATGTTTACCATCGTAGGCTTCCTTCCAAGAGGCGAGGTGTTAAGGCGCTTAGATTTACCTGGGACGGGAATGGACCCTGGTTGTGATTTCCTAGTGCAGCGAGCACCGGGCGGCAAGGACCGGGTTCGACTCACAGGAAATAGCCAGCGGTCCCACGCCGACGTGGCTGAGCGGTTGAAAGCACGCGATTTGTAATCGCGCCTCGAAAGAGCTCGCCGGTTCGAATCCGGCCGTCGGCTGATCCTTTTTACGCTCGGCACCAAAGAACTGTGATGCAACCGGTCAAACCGAAATGGCTCGAAAGCGGCCTCGTCCTCGTCTGCGAACGCTGTTTCAAAGAGCGCATCCCCGAAGAAGCACCCGAAGCAGCCGAGCGCATCGGCGACTTCAATCTGCGCGACTGGCTCAAAGCCGAACTGAAGAAGCATGGCGAGTGGGGGCCGATCCGCGTGATCTCGACGAGTTGTATGGACGTCTGCGCGCTCGGCAAAGTAACGGTTTGCCTGGATCCGCAAAACGGCGAGTCCGCGCGGATCGTCATCGTCGATCCGATCGAGGACCGCGATCAATTGTACGACGCGATCGTTTCGTCAATGGGACAAAAAGCTCGCGCAGGGTAAGACGCGCCAAGCAGGGCCTAAGCTCCTTAGTCCAAGTACTACGTTGGCAAGGCTACGGGTTGCCTGAAGGAGCTTCCACATGAAATCACACTTTCGCATCTTCCTGTCCCTCGTTGCCGCCCTGCTTCTGCCCGCCTCACTTCTCGGGCCGGCAGCAGCCGATCAGAGCATCAAGGTCGGCGGCACCACCAACCTCGCACCCCTCGTCGCCCAAGCCGCGAAGGACTACCAAAGCACACACGCGGGCGTAAGCATCGCGGTCAAAGGGAATAGCTCGGGGGCCGGCATTGCCGCGCTCAAGGATCGCCAAGTGGATATCGCGATGTCGGACGTCGCCGTCAACGACGCCGATTTCGCCGATACCATCATCGGCGTCGTGGGATTCGCTTTTGTCGTAAACCCCGACACCGGTATCAAGAATCTCACGCGCGAAGAGCTCGTACAGATCTTCGCGGGCAAGATCACCAATTGGAAAGAGATCGGCGGAAACGACCGCAAGATCGTGTTGATCGGACGTGAGATCGGAACCGGCACGCGCTTCGTGTTTGAAGACAAAGTCGCGAAGACGCTGATTCCGATTCAAATCGAATCCAACGCAAGCAAGGTCATCGACGCCGTGGCAAAGACCTCGGGCTCGCTCGGCTACGCGGCGAGCGGCTTCATCGGCGACCGGCAAGACCTCGTCGTCACCTACGAAGGCGTCCAGCCCTCCCCAAGCAACATCCGCGACCACCTCTACGCCTTTGCGACCGACGAGCATCTCTACACGCTCAAGAACGCCGACCCGGGCGTGACCGCATTCGTCCAATACGTGAAGAACGACACACCGCTGCTTCGAGCAAACGGCGTGTTCCAATAAAAACAGAGCGGCCGGTCTCTCGACCGGCCGCTTTGCTATCTACTGAAACTCGAATTCAGCGAGATTCTTTTCGATTTTCCGCTTCACGCGCTGCAGCGCGTTGTCGATCGATTTCACGTGACGCCCGAGGTCACGCGCCATCTCCTGATAGCTCTTGCCTTCCAGATACGATTCGAGTACCTGCGATTCGAGCTCGGAGAGATTCTGACGAATGCGCTGGCGGATATCGTCGGAGACCTCTTGTGTGACCACGAGTTCCTCTGGGTCGGAGGTCTTCTGCGAAGCCATCACGTCGAGCAGCGTGCGTTCGCTATCCTCGTCGTAGATCGGCTTGTTCAACGAAATGTACTGGTTGAGCGGGATGTGCTTTTGACGAGTCGCGGTTTTGATCGCCGTGATGATCTGACGCGTGATACACAGCTCGGCGAAAGCGCGAAAACTCGAGAGCTTGTCCGCCTTGAAATCGCGCACGGCCTTATAGAGGCCGATCATACCTTCTTGGATGATGTCCTCGCGGTCCGCACCGATCAGGAAGTAGCTCTTGGCCTTGATCCGGACGAAGTTCTTGTATTTGTTGAGGAGGTATTCCATCGCCAGGTTGTCGCCCGATTTTGCGATGGCAACGAGATCTTCGTCGACTCTCTCGTTGTATTCCAAACCATCCGTTGCGGGATGGGTCATAGCCATAGTCGTTTTGCCTTCGTTGGTCGATGCGCCGCAAAACGCGGGCCGGAGCCTCATCGGGCGCGGCACATCCACGTGATTATAGGAGGGGCTCCTTCCGCCGTCAAGGCTTTATCTGGCAAAGCTAAAGCTTTGCCAAATAAAGCCGCGCCGATCGCTACGCTCCCTCACGCTTACGTTGCCGTAGCACCTCGTAAAGCAGCACTCCCGCTGCCACGGAGGCGTTGAGAGACTCGGTCCGTCCCAGCATCGGGATGCTGACCAGGTAATCGCACTCTCGCCGGACCAGCGGGGCAAGCCCGCTTCCCTCCGCTCCGATGACCAGGGCCAGGTCGCGATCGAAATCGGCCTGCGCCATGGGGACCGCGTCATCGCCGGCGGCGGCTCCCGCCACCCAGATGCCGGTCTTCTTCAGGGTGCGGATCGCTTCGTTGACGTTGGCAACCCGTACCACCGGCAGGTACTGTGCGGCGCCGGCTGCCGCTTTGCGGACCGTAGCGTTGACCCCGGCCGAGCGCCGCTCGGGTAGGATCACCGCGTTCGCGCCCGCGCATTCCGCGGTACGGATGATCGCGCCGACGTTGTGCGGATCGGTAAGGTGATCCAGGATCACGAAGAGCGCATGGCCGTTTCCGTGCGCGCCCATCACTTCGCTCAAGCCGGCGTAGTCGAAGGGCGGAGCGATCGCGACCACACCTTGGTGCGTCTTGAACGGCAGTTGCGCGAAGAACTGCTTGCCTTCGAAGCGCACCGGCACGCTGCGCTCCTTGGCTTGCGCTACGATCGCGCGTAAGAGCGGATCCCGTTTGCGATCCTCCGCGATATGAATCGCGCGAAGCTGCTCGCCCGCCTTGAGAGCCTCTTCGACGACGTGGATGCCGTACATTACATCGTCGAAATCGAGGCGCGGCTTGCGCTCGTGGGGCCTGCCTCTACCTACTGGGCGACGGTCCACGTCGTTCCGTCCTTCGAGTCTTTGATTGCGATGCCGACGTGCGCGAGTGCATCGCGCAAACGATCCGAAGCACCCCAATCCTTGTTTGCGCGCGCCAGCGCACGCGCCGCAATGACTTTCGCGATCGCATCCTCCGCGCTCGCGCCGTTGATCGAAAGCTCGCTTCCCAACCGCGCGCGCAAACGCTCGACGAAGTCAGGGGGAAGCAAGCGCTGCGGTTCCTCGAGCCAACTCGAATCCGGCGTGATACCCAGCAGCCACAGCGCGCGTTCGAACTCCTCGCGTCCGACCTCCTTGGCATTGCACTGAAGAACCTCGGCGAGCGCGACGGAGGTGTTCATATCCTCGTCGAGCGCCGCTTCCATGCGCTCGACCAGCCCGGCGGAGGGCCCGAGCGCCACAGCTCTATACGTTTTTTTCAAACGCTCGAGCGTCGCGTAGGACGCGGCGAGCGACTCCTCGGTAAAGTTCATCACCTTGCTATAGCCGGTCGAGAGAAACGTGAGCCGGATCGCCTGCGGGTCGTGACGCGCGAGTAAATCGACGAGCGGCTCGAAATTTCCGAGCGACTTGGACATCTTTCGCCCCTCGAAGTTGAGCAGTCCGCCATGTATCCAGAAATTGGCCATCGGCGGATGCGCCATGAGCGGCTCGCTTTGCGCGATCTCGTTCTCGTGATGCGGAAAGATCAAGTCGGCGCCGCCGCCGTGGATATCGAACCCGCCGCCGTTCGGATCGAGCAGCGCGCGCGCCATCGCCGAACATTCGATGTGCCAGCCGGGCCGGCCATCGGCGTACGGTTCGAAGGGCCATTTCGGCTCGCCCGGCTTGGCGAATTTCCACAGCGCGAAATCGAGCGGGTCCTCTTTGTGCTCGTCGACCTCGATGCGCGCGCCTGCTTCGAGCTCTTCGACGTTGCGATTGCTGAGCGCACCGTAGCGCGCAAAACTGCTGACGCGATAGTAGATGCCGTCCTCGACGACATAGGCGTGCCCGGTCGCCATCAGTTCGCGAATCATGGTTTGAATCTGCCCGATGTACGCCGTCGCGTAGGGCTCGTGATCGGGCTCCTGCACGCCGAGTTTGCGCATCGCATCTTTGAACTCGGCATAATAGCCGGCCACGATGTCGTACCAGTGTTCGCCGGTCTCGCGCGCGCGGTTGATGCTGCGGTCGTCGATGTCGGTCACGTTCTGTACGTAGGTGACGTCGTAGCCCTTGTGCGTGAGATAGCGGCGCAGCAGATCGAAGAAAAGAAACGAGCGCGCGTGACCGAGGTGGGCCTGCGCCGAAGGCGTCAAACCGCAGACGTAGATCCGCACCGTGTTACCGTGGAGCGGGTCGAACCTCTCGAGCGACCGCGTGCGTGTGTTGTAGAGCTTCAGATGACCCACGACCAGGTCTCTTCGCCATCCTCGCGTTCGACCTGTGCCACGCGCTGCTCGAGATGTTCGAGGCGGCGTTGCAGATGCTTGATGGCATCCGCGTTGGGATCGGGCATCTCGACCTGCGGGCGGTCCGGCACGGCGCGTACCGGTTTGCCGTCCTGCGCGACGACGTGGGCCGGAATGCCGACGACCGTCGCGCTCGGGGGCACGTCGCGCACGACGACGGATCCGCTTCCAACCCGCGCGTTGTCGCCGACGACGATCGCGCCGAGCACAACGGCGTTGGCGCCTACCGTTACATTTTTGCCGAGCGTCGGATGGCGCTTGGTGTGGGCCAGACTCGTACCGCCGAGCGTAACGCCCTGGTAGATCGTGCAGCCGTCGCCGACCTCGGCCGTCTCACCGACGACCACGCCCATGCCGTGATCGATGAAGACACGCTGACCGATCGTGGCGCCCGGATGAATCTCGATGCCGGTGAGAAAACGCGCGACGTGCGAGAGCCAGCGCGAGAGGTGCGGCATCTTCCAGAGCCACAGCCGATGCGTGACGCGGTACGCGGCGAGCGCGTGAAAGCCGGGATACGAGAAGAGGACGTCGATCCAGCCGCGAGCGGCCGGGTCGCGCTCGACCGGGGTCAGCAGGTCGCCTCGAAAAGTTTGCAGCGGATTCGGCATGCTCGTCTAGTGTAACCCCGGCGGTCAAGCCGCGGCTGCGACGCCGCTCACTCCGGCGGCTTGTTCGCGTCGATGGTCTCGAAGGGTTTCCCGTCCGGGCCGAACGCGATGGGCTCGAGGCCGCGCCCGTGGAGCAGGCGCGAGCTGACTGCGCCGAGGCGAATCAGGATGCGGTCGTGTCCGAGCAGCGCAAAGAGCAGCTCGAGCGGCGGCCCCTCTTTTTCGCCGGTCAGCGCCATGCGAACGGCGGCAAACGCGTCGGCATGCGCGATGCCGAACTCGTCGGCGATGGCAGGGATGTCGTGCGCGAGCGGCAGCCCGCGCAACTCGGGCTGATGGTCGACGTACTGTCCGATAGAATCCAAAAAGAAGAGTACGGCACGCGTGCGCAGCCGTTCGAGTTCGAGCGCCGGAATGACGCACGACTCGGCGCGCAGCGCGGCTATCGGCGCGAACGCGTCCTCGAGGGTAGCCAGCCGGTCGCGATAGGCGTCGAGGAATGTGTCGATCCAGCGCAGCGCCGCATCCGGAGCGGGATCATCGAGGAATCCCCAGCGCTGCATGGCCGTCAGGAGCGTCGCGCGCGTGATCTCGCTCATCGCTCGATACAGGCCACCGCGTACGCCGCGATGCCGGTCCCGTCGCCGGTATAGCCCATGCCTTCGCTCGTCTTGGCTTTGACGCTCACGCATTCGAGCCCCAGACTCAAGCGCGTTGCCAAATGCTCGCGCATCGCGCCTATGTATGGCGCAAGCTTCGGACGATCGACGACGATCGTTGCATCGAGGTTCACGATTTTATATCCCGCCTCACGCACGCGCGCGGCGCAAGCCTCGAGCAGCACCATCGAATCTGCGTCTTTCCAACGCGGATCCGAGTCGGGAAAATGGCCGCCCAGATCGCCGAGTGCAGCCGCACCCAGCAGCGCGTCGGAGATCGCGTGCGCGACGACATCGGCATCAGAGTGTCCGAGCGCGCCGGTCTCGTGCGGCACCTCGATGCCGCCGAGTACGAGACGCCGCCCGGCAACGAGCCGATGTGCGTCGAAGCCGTGCCCGACGCGCGTCATCGTACGAGACCCTCGGCGCGCGCGAGATCGCCCGGGTGCGTGATCTTGAAATTCTCACCTGTCGCAGGCACGACCACGACGTCGACGCCGATCGCTTCCAACAGTGCGACGTCGTCGGTCGCTTCCAGTTGGGTATTGCGCGCTGCATCGTGCGCCCGCACGAGCTCGTCGCGCATCGCGAACTGCGGCGTCTGCGCCGCCCAGAGTTCGCTGCGATCGAGCGTGCGCCGCACGAGCATCGTTTTCGGGTCGACGACCTTGATCGTATCGACGACCGGGGCGGCCAGCACGGCGGCGCGGCCGGGCCGCACCTCGCGCAGTCCGGCGCGCACGTCGTCGACACGTACGAACGGACGCGCTCCGTCATGCACGAGCACTGCGTCGCAGTCCGGAGGCACGGCGTCCAAACCGCAGCGAACGCTGATCTGCCGCGTCGCGCCTCCGGACACGACTGCAATCGCGCGCCCGGCGGCAACTGCCGCCGTCGCATCGCGCACGGCGTCGATCCACTCCGCTTCGGTGACGACGACGATCGCGCCGATCTCCGGCATCGAAACGAAAGTCTGCAGCGACCACGCGAGCATCGGGCGTCCGCCGAGATCGATCAGCTGTTTGGGACGGCCGAAACGCGTTCCGCGTCCTGCCGCTACGACCACCGCCGCCCAGTTCATCGCGCCGCCGGTGTCGGGACGTTTTTCGGGCGCGCGAAGATCATACGGCCGGCGACGGTCTGCAACACGCTCGTCACCACCACGTCGGCGCTCGAACCAATCAATCGGCGCCCTTGTTCGATGACGATCATCGTGCCGTCGTCGAGATAGGCGACCCCTTGATGCATCTCCTTGCCTTCGCGAATGACTTGCACGTGCAGCTCCTCGCCAGGCAAGACGACCGGTTTGACGGCGTTGGCAAGCTCGTTGATGTTGAGTACCTCGACGCCTTCGACGTGTGCGATGCGATTGAGATTGTAGTCGTTGGTGAGCAAGCGGCATTGCAGTTCGCGTGCCAGACGCACGAGCTTGGCGTCGACGCTTCCGGGCGGAAGGTCGTCGTAGTCGCGTTCGTTGATCTCGATCGCTTTGAGCTCTTGCAGCTTCGCAAGGGCTTCGAGTCCACGGCGGCCGCGCGTGCGGCGCTGCGGGTCTTCGGAGTCGGCGATCGCCTGCAGCTCGCGCAGTACGAAACGCGGAACGACCAACGCGCCGTCGACGAATCCGCTCTGTACGATCTCCACGATTCGCCCGTCGACGATCACCGAAGTGTCGACCACTTTCGCGCCGTCGCGGCTCGCCGATTTGGGAATCGGCACCAAGCGCGTCTTCGCGCCGACGCGCGCTCCAAGATACGCGAAGAAGATCGTCACGATCAAGTAGAGCAGAATCGCAAAATAGCTGCCCGCTTTGCCCGTGTTCGAGATGAATTCGAAGAGAATGCTCTTGAGCAGCAGCGCGGTGCCCAGGCCGACCAATAACCCAACCGCGCCGCCCGCAAGCTCGGAAGGCGCGAGGCGCTCGATCGCGCGCTCGACCAGGTTGAGTTCGTCCTCGAAAAACGTCTGCGCGAGCGGCGCCGCCAGCACACCGGCGACCGCGCCGATCGCCGGCGTCACGATCAGCATCGCAAGCTGCAGCCCTTCGCTTGCAAAGTGAAGCGAGAGCACGTTGACGTAGACTTCGCGCCCGAGCAGAAAGCCCGTCACCGCAAAGATGACTGCGAAGACCGAGCGCAGCGCCGTGGTCGAAAAGTTGCTCTTCATTCGAAAGTTACAAATGCTCCGCAGACGTCGTTGGCGAGAAACCGGCCGCGCTTGGTGAGCACGATGCGGTCGCCCTTTCGCTCGAGCAGGCCGTCGCTCTGGTACCGTTCGACGACCGGCGCATAGCGTTCGGCGACGTCGATGCCGTACCGCTCTTTGAACTCCTCGAGGGCAACCCCTTGCGCGGTACGCAGCGCGATCATGATCGCCTCGCCGACTGCCTTGATTCCCGTGAGCCGTTCGACCTCGCCGGGAATCGCCGCGCCGCTCCCGGCGGCCGCGACGTACGTCTCGAGGTCGCGGGTATGCACGCTGCGCTCGCCGCGGCGGTAGGACGCAGCGCCGACGCCAAAGCCGCGATATGCGCCATTGCGCCAGTAATTTTCGTTGTGCGCGCAGCGATGACCGGGCCGCGCAAAGTTGCTGATCTCGTAGTGCTCGTAACCACCGCGTTCCAACCGGTCTATCGCCGCCGCATAGAGTTCGGCCTCGAGGGAATCATCCGCAAAGGCCCGCGGTTCGCGCTCGTACCAGCGCTCGTAGGGTGTGCCGGCCTCGATGGTAAGTCCGTACGTCGAGACGTGATCGACGCCCAAATCGAGCGCCGACGCGAGCGAGCGCTCCCAGCTGCGCACGGTCTGCCCGGGAACCGCAAACATCAAGTCGAGCGAGATCGATCGTACGCCCGCCGCGCGAGCGAACGCCACGACGCGCTCCACCTCGCCGGGCGTGTGCTTGCGTCCCAGCGTCGCGATCTCTTGCGGAACGAATGACTGCACGCCGATGGAGACGCGATTGATCCCGGCGGCGGCGTAGGCGGGAAAATCCGTCTCCCGGACCAGTTCCGGATTGACTTCGATCGAGATCTCGCACTCGCCGGATAGCGCGTATCGTTCGCGCAGCAGGTGCGTCAGCGACACGATCTCGTTGCAAGCGTACGCGTTGGGCGTGCCGCCGCCGTAAAACAGCGTTGCCGCAGCTTCGGCCGGCGCCGCTGCGATCTCCGCGCGTAACGCTTCGAGATAGCGCGATGCGCGCGTACGCTGCATCGGCCACTTCGCAAAATCGCAGTACGGACAGATGTACGGACAAAACGGCAGATGAACGTAGATGCCGAGCATCTTTCCCGCCGTTTCTAATTTGGAACGAACGCGGAGACTCCGACAGCGCCGATACCCAAGTGCGCAGCGAGCGTCAGCGACGTTTCGTAGATCAGCTCCTGCGCCGGCGGATGCCCGAGCTTCTTCTCGAGCGACGCACGCATCGTCTCGACGGTCTTCTCCGCCTGAACGTGGTCGAAGGCGACGCGCGCGTTCGGCGCGTGGTCGATAGCACGCACCAGCGACTCCACCATGAGATCGCACGTCTTGTCGAACGAAAAACTCTGGCCGGCCGGGGCGACCGCGCCCGCTTCGTTCATCTTCAAGACGAGGCTGACGTTGAGCATCGAACCCAGCGCGACGACGGCCTTGGGCAGGCGTCCGCTGCGCCCCAGCTGCGTGAGATCGGGCACCGCGAAAAGGACCGCGTACTTCAATCCTCGCGGATCGACGCGCTTGGCGATCTCCGCGGCGCCGGCGCCGCTCTTTGCGAACTCGAGCGCGTAGAGCGTGAGCTGCGTTTCGAGGCCGGAGGCGGTGCGCGAGTCGACCAGGGAAACCTTGCCGCCGAATTCCTTGGCTGCCTCACTCGCGCGCGCCAAACTCTCCGAGATCGCAGATGAGAGCGAGATCATCACGACTTCGTTGCCGGCCTCCACCGCGCGCGCAAAAACCTCGCGATACTGCTCGACCGCAGCCGGTTCGGTCTTGGGAATCTCGCCCGCCTTCATCTTTTTGAAGAACGTGTCGCGATCGATATCGACGCCGTCCTTATAGCGCTTCTCGCCGAAGACGATCCAAACCGGAACGATCTCGATGCCGAGGCGTTCGGCCTCCGCGCGCGAGAAATCGCTTCCGCTGTCGGTGACGATGACGGTCCCCATCGGCTACTCCTCAGTCATGCGACACGGCCATGCCGACGGAGCCTGGGCCGGCGTGTGTCGCAATCGCCGGTCCCGCTTCGAGAATGTCCAACACCCGTGGTGTAACGCCGTGCAGCTTCGCCCGCAGCTGCTCCATCACGCCGTCGGCCAAATGCGGAGCGTCGGTGTGCAGAACCAAGAAGCGGGCTTTGGTGAGATCGCTGCCCGCCGCGCTCAAGGCCAAGTCGACCATCGTCGATTGCGCGCGAGCAAAGGTACGCACTTGCGCTTCGGCGCCGACTTGCCCGTCCTTGAGCACGATGACCGGCACGATCTTCATCAGCGTGCCGAGTACTTGCTGCACGCGTCCGATTCGGCCGGTGCGTTGAAGATGCGAGAGATCCGCGATGCACGCGTAGAGACGCTGGACTGCGCGCTCGCGGTCGAGCGCCGCCACGAGTTCGTCCCACCGAACGCCCTGCGCGATCATCTCCTGGGCGCGCATCGCCATGATGCCGAGTCCGCCCGCCGCACTCTCCGAGTCGTAGACGACGATCTTTGCATCCGGGAATTGTTGCGCTGCCGCGCGCGCCGAATTGATCGTGCCCGAAAGGTACGACGAGATGGTGAGACAGAGAATGTCGTGCCCCGCCTCGACCAACGGACGAAAGGCCTCCTCGAACATCTGCGCGGTCGGCTGCGAGGTCGTCGGGAGCACGTTATCGCTGCGCAATTTGGCGAAGAATTCACGGCGGCTCAAATCGACGCCATCGCGATAGCTGCGTTCACCGAAGATGACGAAAAGGGGAACGATGGTAATCCCGAGGGCCGCCGCCCGCTGCGGCTCGATATCGGAGGTGCTGTCGGTAACGACGACGATCGACAATGAGGTTCCTTAAGCGCTTTCTTCAGAGGGGGCTTCACGCGTGAGATGCGGCGTCACGAGTTCCCCGATGCGGCCGACGACGTCGTGATCGACTTCCGCGATCGCGGTCGCGATCGCACCTTTGACGCCGCGCCGCGAGACGCGACCGTGGGTAACGATACAGTTGCCGCGCAGGCCCAAGAATGGTCCGCCGCCGTAGGTTTCGTAATCGAATTTGCGGCGCAAGCCGCGCAGCGACGGCGCGAGCAAGGCGGTGCCGACGAGATTCAAAATGTTGCGCCGCAGCAGCGTGTCCTTGATGACCTCGCCCATCGCCGCAACCATGCCTTCACCGGTCTTGAGAACGATGTTGCCGACGAATCCGTCCGCGACGACGACGTCGGCTTTATTGTGGAAGATCTCGCGTCCTTCGATGTTGCCGATGAAATGCACCGGGGCGCGTTCGAGCAATTCGGCCGCTTCGAGCACTTGCGCGTTGCCCTTGGTGCGCTCTTCGCCGATCGAGAGAATCGCGACACGCGGGCGCTCGATCCCGAGAACGGCGGTCGCATAAGCCGAACCCATGATACCGAATTGCTCGAGCCATGCGGGGCGGCAGTCCACGTTCGCACCGCAGTCGAGCATCACGAAGTCGCCCTTGAGTCCGGGCCAGACGGTTGCGATCGCCGGGCGCGCGACGCCCTCGATCTGCCGCAGCTTCACCAGGGAGATCGCCAAGAACGCTCCCGTGTTCCCTGCCGAAACAACCGCGTCGGCATCGCCCGCCTTCACCGCGTTTACCGCCATGCCGAGCGAGGTGCGGTCCGCCGCGCGCAACGCCTGCGAGGCATGCTGATCCATCGGCACCGCTTCGGGCGAGTGGACGATCGCGATGCGCTCGGATCCCGGCCCGCGCAGCAGCGCGCGCACGCGCGCTTCGTCGCCGTAGAGGGTAAGGGATGCGCGCGGGTATTCGCTCGCGGCGAGCAAGGCGCCCGCAACGATCTCTTCGGGCGCATGATCGCCGCCCATCGCGTCGATCGCAATCCGTGGCTCATTCATCGAAGGATATCCAGTACTCCGCGTTCTTCGTGCCGCCGTAATAGTACTCGACGTCGGTATCCGGGTACACGGAATATAGCTCTTCGCTCAGACGTTGCGCATCCTTCTCCCGCTGCGCGCCGCCGTAGTAGAGCGTGATCAGGCCGCCTGCGCCCGCACCCATCTCGCGCAGGACCTCGACCGCAGTCTGTGAGAGGGTCGGCGCGGAGACGAGACGCCCGCCGAGGTTTGCCGCCGGCTTGCCCCGCTCGACGCGAACGCCGCCCAGTTCCGCATCTTTTCCGGCAAAAAACAACTGCGCGCTGCGCGCGCTCTGGATGGCGGACATGAGTGCGGTGTCGCTCGGCGGTGCGTCGCCCGCCGAGCGCATCGCGAAGAGCCCCGCGATGCCTTCGACGATGTTCGCGGTGGGCAGCACGTGCACGCGTTTCTCGGTCATGGCTTGCAGCTGACCTGCGGCGAGCGCGACGTTCTTGTCGTTGACGAACAGGTAGACGTCGCTGCCGAGCGTTTTGTTGACTGCGAGCAACAGGTCGCGCACGCTGGGATTGCGTTCGCCGTTCACGACGACCTCGGCGCCAAGCTCGCGAACGATGCGCTCGAATCCCGGCCCCGGCACGACCGCGACGGTGGAACGCGTGACCTCCGGCGGTTCGACGACCAGCAACTGGTGCTGGCGCTCCATGTTGTCGACTTTGACGCGCGTGAGGCGCCCGTGCCGCCCCGCGAGCGCTTGCACGCGATCGGGGTCGTCGGTATGAATGTGCACTTTGATCGTCGGCGGCGCACCGATTACCAGCAGCGACTCTCCGCGCGGCTCGAGCAGCTTTCGCAGTTCGTGCGTGCCGAGGCTCGCGTCTTGCAGCAGAAACTCGGTGCAGAATTTGTTCTCGCCGACCTGTTGCGCCGGCGTGAAAACGCTCTGGCGCTCGGGGCGGCGCGGGAAGGCGGTCGTACGGGTGCGCGACTCGGGTAAGAAGCGCAGAATGCCTTCGACGAAATAGACGAAGCCTGCGCCGCCCGAATCGACGACGCCCGCTTCCTTCAATACGGGCAGCTGCTCGGGCGTGCGGTCCAAGGCTTCGTTGGCCGCGCGTACGATGCCGGTACCGAGGCGATAAAAGTCGCGCTCGTGGAGGGCCGATTTGTAGGCCGCCTCCGCCGCCGCTTCCGCGACCGAGAGAATCGTGCCCTCGACCGGACGCAGGAGCGCCTGGCGCGCCGCCGCGACCGACTCGCGCATCGCCGTCGCGAGCATGAAAGTATCGATCTCGCTCCGGTGGCGAACGTGGTGGGCGAATCCGCGCAGCATCTGCGAGATGATGACGCCCGAGTTCCCGCGGGCCCCCATGAGGCTGCCCTGGGCGGCCGCGGCCGCAACCTCGGCCAGGCCGCCACCGCGGACCTTCCCCGCCTCGAGCATCGCCGAACGCACCGTCAGGTACATGTTCGTGCCGGTATCGCCGTCGGGCACCGGGAAGACGTTGAGGTCGTTGAGGACCGCGCGGTACTTCCTCAGAAAGTAGGTCCCGGCGGCCAGGAACTTCGCGTAGGCACGGCCGTCGAGGCTGGTGACGTCCACGGGGAAGCGGTCTGCGAGCCCCCGCCGACGGAATCCTTGTCAAGCCGGACGGCCCGTGGTATCATCCCGAAGTTCGTCCCAAGGTAGAAAGGATCCGACCGATGGCGAAGCGCTGTGACGTGTGCGACAAAGGCCCGATGACGGGCAATAACGTCAGCCACGCGATGAACAAGACCCGCCGCCGCTGGCTGCCCAATCTGCAGTCGGTGAAGGTCGTCATGGGCGGAACGCATCGCACCGTGCGTGTGTGCGCGAAGTGCCTGCGCTCGAAGAGAGTCGTGCGGGCGGTTTAGCTGACGAGGCGAGGGGTCCCCTCGCTCGCAAAGTACTCGAAACGCCGCATCGATGCGGCGTTTCTGCTACTCGGCGACGGCTCTGTCGAGCCTCGCGAGCGCGACGAGCAAGCGGGTGATCTCTTCGGGTTCGAGGGTGATCATGTATTCGAGGCGGACGTGTGAGGCTTCGATACTCTTGAGGCCGACGGCGCAAAGAACCGGGCCGCGGCGGCTGGGGGCAAACGAGAGATCGAAGAGGCCGTCCGACATGGACAGATTTCCCGCCGGTCCGTTACCCGAGTTGATCTGCGCAAGGTAAGAACCGAGCGCACGCAGCTCGTCGACACGGATCGAGACGGGAAACCGTGCCTCGACCGGCGGAGCGACGGCGTGCACGATGCATTCCAGCAGATCCATGCCCTCGGGTTCGGCGATCTCGGGGTGAACGTAGCCCGCAATCTCGATCGCGACGTACGGCTCGTTCTCGCCGATGCGAAGCGTGTGGGACGTCATTGGCGAGCGTTCACCCGTAGATGATTTTGTGTTTGGGCGGCGCGAACTTGAGGCGTGGTCCGTCGCTGGAGGTCGCTTTGAGCGCGACCGTAGAGACATTCGTGCGTTCGCAGAAACGCATCGCGCGATCGTCGTCGAGCTGATAGCCTTGCGGATTCCACTTGGAAAGCGCCGCGACCGGATCGACGCTGGCGCCCGCGTAGTTGGTCGTGTTCGCGACGGCACGCGAGGCGAGCGCCGTCGCAAGCAGTGCCGACGCGAACGGCGATCCGCCCATCGCCATGAACGCCGCAACCGAGGCGGCGAAAACGTCGCCCGCGCCGTGCGCGGGAAAGCGAGGAAAGAACGGGCCGGCGATCCGGTGGTAATAATAGCCGTTGGTGAAGAGGCTGGTCGTGGTGTGCTTCTCCGGGTCTCGTTCGAAGGAAGTGATGATCACGGCCTCCGGGCCGAGATCGAAGATGCCGTTCAGATAGGCATGTTCGCTGAGCGAACGGTCGCCGGTTCCTAGCAGCACCTCGGCCTCGAAACGATTGGGCGTCACGACTTGCGCGTGCGGCACCAACTGGTCGCGAATCGAACGCGCCGTCTCTTCGGTGACGTAGAGCCCTTTTTTGTAGTCGCCGATGACCGGATCGACCAGCACGACGCCTTTGTATTCGGTGAGTGCAGAGACGACGACGTCAACGTGCATCGGCTTGGGCAGATACCCGATGTGCAGAATCGCCGGCCGCGCGCGTACGACGAAATCCACGTCACGCCGAAACTGATTGATATCGGCGATGCTGCTCGTGCGGCCGCTCACGCCGCCATGCGCGCTCGCAAACTGCGACTGCGCGTGGACGACTCGCGCACCCAGCCCGTTGGCGATCGCGAACGCCGCCTGGTTGCCCAAGAAGCCCATCCCGACGCTGTTCTGAATGCTGCCGATGAGCGGAAACGATTGAACGTCGTCGTCGAACAAAGTAGCGATTCCTATTGCGAGAAGTGGTCCCAGCCGGTACGCCGGATCGGTTCTTCACGCCCCTGCTTCACCATCACGAGACGCTCGTCCGCTCGGGCCGTGCCCAGCCGCTCGAGCGGCCGGCCGAAGCGTGCGCGAAAACGCCGCGCCAGGTAGGGAAAAGCGCGCGCGTCGACGGCTGCGAGCAGCTCGAAATCCTCGCCGCCCGCCAAGGCATACTCCACCGGATCGAGACCCAGCGCCTCCGCCGCCGCCGCCGCAACCGCCGCTACCGGCACGCGCTCGAGCGCTGCGCCGACGCCGCTCGCATGCGCCATACGCGCGAGATCGGTCGAGAGTCCGTCCGAGCAATCCATCAGCGCATGCACGTGCGCGCTGGCGGCGAGCCAGCGTCCCTCTGCGATGCGCGGCTCGGGCGTGCGGTGCGCGGAAAGCGCGCGCGCGGCAGCCTGGCCGTCGAGCTTCAACGCGCCGCGCGCCACATCGAGGCCCGCGCGGCTCGCGCCAAGCGGCCCGGTCGTCGCAAACACGTCACCGGCGCGCGCGCCCGCGCGCGTTTTCAGATTGCTCGCGCGCACCTCCCCGACAACCGTGATCGCTATCGTCAGCGCCGGCGCGCGCACGAGATCGCCGCCCGCGATCGTGAGCCCGAACGCCCGCGCGCAGCGTGCCATGCCGGCGTAGCATACGAGCAACGCTTCGTCGGTCCACGTTTCCGGTACGCCCAACGCCACGGTTCCCAAACGCGGGCGCGCGCCCATCGCGGCGAGGTCGCTCAGATTCGCGGCCATCGCGCGCCAGCCGATCTCATCTGGCGACATCCAGTCGCGCGAAAAGTGCACGCCCTCTACGAGCGCGTCGCTCGAGATGACGCTGCGCTGCGAGCGTGACGGCTGCCAGACCGCCGCATCGTCGCCGATGCCGAGCGAGACGCGTGACGCGGCGCCGCCGGTCAACGCGGCTATCGCCGCTACGAGTTCGTCTTCATTCATTCGCAGCGAGGCGGCGCATCACGCGGACGGTCGCGGCAGGATCGGTCGTACCGAAGACGCTCGATCCCATCACGATCGCGCGTGCGCCCGCCTCGACGACGGCGCGGATGTTCTCCGTGCCGATCCCGCCGTCGACCTCCAGGATGCACTGCGGATTGCGCATGTCGATCATGGCGCGCGCCTCGCGCAGTTTTTCGATCGAACGCGGAATGAAGCGTTGTCCGCCAAAGCCCGGGTTCACGCTCATGACGAGCACCAGATCGCAATCCGTGATGATGTCTTGCAGCATCCCGACGGGCGTTTGCGGGCAGATCGAGATGCCGGCCTTGGCGCCGAGCGAACGAATGTGCGTCAGGAGCCGCTGCGCGTGCGGCGTCGCTTCGTAGTGAAAGGTAATGATGTCAGCGCCCGCTGCCCGGAACTCGTCGACGTAACGCTCCGGCTCGACGATCATCAAGTGCGCGTCGAACGTCAGCTTCGAGAGCTTGCGCAGATCGCCGATGATCTTCGGTCCCCAGGTGAGATTGGGCACGAAGCGGCCGTCCATCACGTCGAGGTGGAGATAGTCCGCGCCGCCCGCTTCGACCGATGCGATCTGTTCGGCGATGCGCGCGAAGTCGGCAGAGAGCAGCGATGGCGCGATGGCGACCGTCATCAAAAACCTCCAGGCGAGGGAGAGGGCGTCGGCTTTTCATCGTAGATGCGCGCCGGTTCGTCGCCCAGACGCGTTTCGCCCACCAGGGCGTTATCGACGAAGAGATCTACGACCGACGTCCCGACGGCGGTCACCACGAAATCGAGTTTCTGGCCGGGTTGCGCAAAGGCTCGATAGGCATCGTACTGACCCGTCGCGTCGCGCACGCGCAAGACGACGGCGACCGACTGTCCCGGCTGCTGGTCTTGCGCGACCGGAATCGACGCGAGCACGTGCACCTGACGAATGATATACCCCGACTCATTCGGCCCGGCGCTCACCTGCAGCGAGACCGGCTGATAGGGCGAGATCTTGCTTTGCGGCGCAACCGACTGCCGTGCAACGACGCCATGCGCCGGACCGCTCGCGCCGAGCGGCGTCCATACGATCTGACCGAGTTTGACACCGAGCTTGTCGGCGAGCGTTCGCGCGTCGTCGATGGTCATGCCGGTAAACACCGGCACCTTCACCAGCGCCTCGCCGCCCTTGCTCAGCACGAGATCCACGCTCTCGCCCTCGACCACGTTCGAGAGCGGCTGCGGATTCTGATCGATCACATGCCCCTCTTGCACGATGTTGCTCTTTACGTACGTCGTCGTGCCGAGCGCGAGCTTCGCACGGATGAGATCGAGTTGCGCTTCGCGCAGCGACTGATAGCGCAAGTCGGGCATCAAGCGCATCACGATGCCGTCGCTGACGACGAAATCGACTTGGCGCCCGGCGCGCACCGTCGTTCCGGCCTCCGGCCGCTGGCTCATCACCACACCCTTGGGATAGCGATCGCTGGTCGCGTGATCGACGACTTGCGGCAGAAGGTTCATCTCCGCCGCCGCAGCGCTCGCATCCGACGACGACTGTCCGACGAAAGACGGGATCGTGATCGTGTCGGAGGGCGGCAGCAAAAACGCGTAGATCTGATGTCCGAACCAGACCAGCAGTCCGACGAATGCGGCAAGCACGATGGGAAAGATCCAATCACGCGGAACGTACTCGTGGACGAGCGCTCGCCACTCGCGCGCTCTGTTCAGGTGAGGGCCTCCAGCGCCGCCTCACTCACGTCGAGATTGCTGAAAACGTGCTGCACGTCTTCGTGTTCCTCCAGCACGTCGAGAAACGTCAACGCGGCAAGGAGCTCGCTCGAATCCGGCGAGACGGTCTGTTTGGCGCGCACGCCCAAATAAACGTCGGCGACTTTCAACCCGGCGCCGCGCAGCGCGTCGCGCGCTGCCGCGAGCTGCGCAGGTTCGGTGTAGATGAAGGCGCGCTCTTCGCTGTAATCGACGTCGATGACACCCTCGACCAGCGCGCTCTCGGTAAGCGCATCTTCGGACTTTCCTTGCGGGTCGATTTCGACGATGCCCACTGCATCGAACATCCAGGCGACCGAACCCGTTTCGCCGAGCTGACCGCCGTGCTTGGTGAAGACGAAGCGCAACTCGCCCGCCGTACGGTTGCGGTTGTCGGTCGCGGCATCGATCACGACGGCAAGCCCGTGCGGGCCGTATCCCTCGTAACGGATCTCCTCGATCTCCTTCTCGCCGACGCCGCTCGCGCGCGCGATCGCCCGTTTGACGTTGTCGGTAGGCATGTTGTGCTCGCGCGCCTTTTCGATGGCGAGGCGCAACCGGTGATTCGATTCGGGGTCGGTCGAGCCCGACTTCGCGGCCAGCGTGATCTCGCGCGAGAGCCGCGTGAAGAGCGCCCCGCGTTGCGCGTCGGTCTTGCCTTTATCGAGTTTGATGTTCTGCCACTTACGACCCATAGCTAACCTCTATCTTAGCTCCCATACGGCCCGACGATCCAGTACGGGAACCACATACGCATATGCCATGCGTTCCACGAGAGCGGGACCGCCGCGAGGACCGGGTAAAAGAAGACGAACGCCCCGAGAATCACCAGGATTACCGCCGCGATGCCACCCATCGCCGCGCGCCGCGCGGCCGGATCGCGATCCTTGAAATGCTCCCACACCTGCTGCAAGACGATCGCGTTGCACAGACAGATCAATGGGATGTCGACGTAAAAGTGATACGCAAACGTGATACGCGGCGACTTCATCCACGGAAGCCACTGTAAGAGATAGGTGACGACGATCAGCGCGTAACCCTTGTGTTTGCGCATCCAAGCGAGAATGCCGACGATGGGCACGGTGAGCAGTCCGAACCACAGGATGAACGGATTGGGCATCGAGGTGATCTCCTCGATACAGCACCCATTGGAGTCCTGCTGATTCTTGCGATGGTCCTGATAGTAGTAGGCGATCGGAATGTAATCGATCGGCCATTGATACCAAAACGACGAGTAGGGATGCTTGGCGACCAGTTTGTCGTGATACTCGAACATCGAGTATTGACGGTAGACGACGTCGTTGATGTTGTGAATCTCACCCGGATCGGGCGACTGCCGGACCAAATCGGGGACCCACACGAGCGTATACACCGTGGCGCTGATGAAGAGAATCGTCACGAGCGCTCCGTCGAGACGGAAGCCGCGCGGATTCCCCCACAGCGCCGGCTTGCCGCCCCGGAAGAACCGTTGCGCGAAGACGGCGATGAGCACGGCGAAGCTCACGCCGAAGCCCATGACGCCGTACCACTTCGAACTCACGAGCAGGCCGAGCGCGATCGTGAACGCGACGAGCCAGAACGTCGCCGACGCGCCCTTCTCCCGCGCATCGTCGACGCGAATCTCGTTATTGGCATAGGTCGCGTCCGCTTCCGGCGTCGCGTACTCGACGCTCGGATCCGTTCGGTAGGTTATGCTGAAATCGTCGCCCTTGTAGACGCGCGGCTTCGCGCGCCCCTCGAGCACGCCGCCGTCGGCCATGTAGAGCGCACGGCTGTTCCCCTCGAGCAGCGCGTACGAACCCTCCGGAAACGTAAACTCCTGCGAACCGTCGGCGAACTGTCCGCGGAAGACCCAATAGCGCAGCGCAAGGTAGACACCGAGCGTTACGTAGAGCGCGACGATGATGCTGGTCGCGGTATCGAGACGGAAGGCCGGGTGCACGGCGATCGCTCCCAGCAGATCCCAGAGCCCGACGACCAGGCCTCCGGCGGCGAGCGAAACCGCGACCGCCGCCGCATAGGCCCAAGGCGGCACGACGGTATGCGCACGCGATTCCACCTGCGAGGCGATCCAGAAGCGATAGAACGCGTAGACGGCTGCAAGCGAGAAAACGATGACGATGCCTTCGGGCGTTGCGATACGCGACTGCACGAAGTGCATGCCGTCACAGATCAGGAAGAACGCCGCGATCGAAGCGAAGACGGTCGAGCCGGTCACGCGCTTGGCGAAGGCGTAGAGCAGCATGATCACGAGCGCGCCGAAGAGGACGTCGAGAAAGCGCCAGCCCCACGCATTGTCACCGTGCTGCAGCCCGCCGAACATCAGCACCGAGAGCGTGATCATGAGCTTCGTGAGCGGCGGATGCGTGTTCTCGTAGATGCGCATGTTGTGCAGATACTCTTCGGCCGCTCGCGCGAAATAGATCTCGTCGAAGATTCCGCACTTCTGCACGCCGGCGACCATCCAACACTGGCCGGTCTTTTCGGCGGGATACCAATAGCGTACGAACGAGAGCACGAAACTGACCACGCCGAGCGCGCTCATCGCGACATAGTCGACCGCCTTCATTACCGAAAGGCCTTCGCGCGGATCGAAGTACGCGCGCACGCGCGCAGCGGCGCTCGGCGCGTGCGCCGCGGCCTTGCCCTTGACCGCCGCTTCCTCCGGCGCGGTACCGAGATACAGGTAGCCCAGCAAGAAGAACGTCCCGACGGCGATCAGCGAATAAAACGACGTCAACGGTCCCCACAGGTTGTGCGGATCGACGCCCGGCACGTTGTTGGTTACCACGTTCAGATATTGCAGCGAGTAGATCAGGTTCGCGAAGAGCACGACCGTGAGCGCGATCGTCCCCCAGAGATAGCGGCGCGCAACCGGGATGCAAGCCGTGCAGAATACTACCGCGTCGAAGCTGTAACGCTCATGCATGCGCGTCGCGAGCACGAAGAAGGCGAGCAGCGCGATCGCGCATGATTCGAGCAGCGCGGAGGGCGTGCGCTCCTGCAGATACCGCCAAACGACGAGTCCGGCCGCAGCGATCACGAGGCCCCAACCCCATACGATCTGCGGAAACTTCAGGAACCCGACGCCGATCCACTGGAGGTCGCTCTCCCAGAACGGTTCGCGGATCGACCAGAGATTGAACGCATTGACCGAGTTGTACGGGTAGACGCTCGAGCCGTACGCATAACGTTCGAGCAGCCAGCGCAAAGCCTCGAAGGGGTTGAGCGTCGGATGGAACGGCAGCACGAGCGCAACCGTAACGGCAAGCGCCGCGGCTATGCCGATCCCCGTCGCTTCCAGGCGCCGGCGCAACTGTGTCGAGTCGGAAAACGCGAAGGCGATGAAGATGAGGATGAGCACGGCGGCTTGCGGCTTGATGAGCAGGGAATATCCGAGGCAAACCCATGCGATGGGAATCATGCGCGAGAGCCGGCCGTGCGGCTCGTCGCCGCTTTTTAAAAGGAAATAGACGGCGAGCAACGCAAAGGCCGCGCTCACCGAATCGACCTGGCCCCAGAAAGCCGAGTTCATGATCGTCGCCGGGCTGAAGAGATAGAGCGCCGCGGCGCCGAGTGCGATCACTCGCGACGTGAAACGCCGGCCGATCGCGTAGAGCAGCCAGCCCACGCCCAGATCCGCCAGGATCGCCGGCGCCTTCACGAAGACGCGCAACACGCTGTACTGCGGGTCGAGCGCGCGAACCGGCGCCCAGAGGTGCCCGAAAATCGCGAGTACGTAGAGATAGCCCGGCGGATAATCCGCGAAGCTCGTCTTCGAATAGAAGTGCGCGAGCCCGTTGTCGAGCAGTGAGAGCGTCCACGCGATGAACGTGGTGACGTCGGTCGCGAATCCGCTCGCGTTGACGAACAGGATGCGCACGGCGAACGCCGCAAGCAGCAGCAGCGGCAAAGCGTACGGGAGCATGCGCTCCCAGACGGACGTGAGGACGTTCGTCCTGGCGTTCACGATGAGGTTGGCCTCCGGTTAGCCGACGGGTTCGGCGAGCGTTCCGAGCAGATAATCGCGCAGCGTGCGGTTGGGGTGCCGTTCCACGACGGCCATTTGTTCTGCAACGGCACGCGCTGCGGCCTCTCGCGCCCCCAGATCTTCGAGCGCGGCGATGACGCGCTCGACCTCGGGCGGCTCCAGCGGGCGCAGCGATCCATACGCCCGGGAGACGACCTCCCGCGCGGGTGACGGCGGTTGGGCCAGCGCCCAGACGATCGGAAAACTCCACTTGCGCCGCACGAGATCGTTTGCCACCGCTTTCCCGGTGCTCTCAGCGCTGGCCCAGATACCGAGTGCGTCGTCACGCACTTGAAAGGCCATGCCGTAGGCGCGGCCGACGTCGGCGTAGCCGCGCACGCGCGGCTCTTCGATTTGCGCGCAGAGCGCGCCGAGCGCGCACGCCGCCTCGAAAAGCGCCGAGGTCTTCCCGGCGATCATCGTGTCGTACGCGCGCTCTTCGACGTGCGTCGCGCTCTCGAATTGCAGATCCAGCGATTGCCCATCGCACATCGTGCGGTGCGCGCGATGCAAGCGTTCGATCATCTCGAGTGCGCGCACCGGACCGAGGAGCTCCTTCGCGCGCGTGAGCACGAGAAAGCTGAGCGCGCACATCGCGTCGCCGGTATTGACTGCCTGTGCGGTGCCGAAGACGCTCCAGAGCGTGCGCCGTCCGTGACGAAACTCGTCGCGATCTTCGATGTCGTCGTGGACGAGCGAGTAGTTGTGCAGCAGTTCGACGGCTACTGCAGCGTCGAGCGCCTGCTCGGCGGGCGCGCCCTCGGTCTCGCACGTCAGCATGAGCATCGTCGGGCGCAGTCGTTTGCCGCGCCGTGCCGGGCCGTGCGGCTCGTAACCGAAATGATACGCCAGCATGTCGCCGATCGCAGCCGATCCGGCGTACTCTTTCACGCTCGCGTGGAGATGGGCTTCGAAGCGCTCAGACGGGTTGAGCAGTCAGTTCCTCCATCCGCGCTTGGACTCGATCGACGAGCCACCCCGGCGTCGAGGCGCCCGACATCAACCCGGCGACGTGCACGCCGTCGAACCACTCGGGACGCAGCTCCTCGGGGCCCTCGATATGATACGAACGCGCGCCACGCGATTCGGAGAGCTCCGCGAGATGCTTGGTGTTCGCCGAGGTCTTGCCGCCGACGACGACCATGACTTCGACTTCATGCGCGAGGCGCAGCGCCTCGCTCTGCCGGTTGTTGGTGTCGGTGCAGATCGTGTTGACCGCACGGACTTCATAATATTTTTCGCTGAGGGTTTTGACGATGTCGCTGAAGCGTTCGCGCGAATAGGTCGACTGCACGACCACGCCGATGCGGCTGCCGCGCGGCAGTTTTTCGACGTCTTCGACGTTCTCGATACACCACGCGCCCGGAACGTGGCTGAGCGTACCTTTGACTTCCGGATGCGTCGGATCGCCGATTACGACGATCTTGTAACCTTCCGCTTTGAGCTTCTCGGCCTGCACGTGGATCTTGGTGACCATCGGGCAGGTCGCGTCGATGATCTCCAATCCCTTGGCTTTGGCTTTCTCGAAGACTTCGACGGGAAGGCCGTGCGCGCGCACGAAGAGCGCGCCGCTCTCTACGTCATCGACGCCGGCGGCGTTGCGCAGTCCGTTGGCTTCGAGTTCCGCGACGGTTTGCGGGTTGTGCACCACGTGCCCGAGCGTGGTCACGTCGCTGCGCTGCGCGATCGCTTCCTCGGCTTTTTTCACCGTGATCGCGACGCCGAAGCAGAACCCCTGAACCTTAGCTTTGCGAATTTCCATCGATGCTTTCCCGTAACGCTCCAATCGCGGCCATTACGTCCTCGGTAAACTTCGCCAGGTCCTCACGCGTTGCTTTCCGGTCCTGCGGCAGCCAGAGCGGCTTTCCGAATGCGACTTTGATCTGATGGAGGCGGGCCGCCTGCCCGCTGCCCCCGATGTAGACCGGGACGACCGGCGCGTGCGCGAGCGAGGCGAGCAGCGCGGCGCCCGTGCGCGCCTCCTTGTCGCCGTGCATGTTCCGTCCGCCTTCGGGGAAAATGCCGACGCAGCCGCCCGCGGTCAGGATCTCGAGCGATTTCTTGATCGCAGCCCTGGCGCTGCCCTCGCGATCGACCGGATAGGCGCCGACCGCGGCGATCGCCGGCCCCAAGACGGGAATCGCGAAGAGCTCCTTCTTCGCCATGTAGCTGATCCGCCGCGGGCAGCAGCTCCCCATCAGCGGCGGGTCGAGATTCGAGACGTGGTTGCAGGCTACGACCAAGGGTCCCGTCATCGGTACGTTCTCCGTACCGTAGGCGCGCAAGCGCCACAGGGTGCGTCCCACGATCCAGATCAAGCCCTTCGCGAAGTCGTAGAGGGTCATCGCGAGCGCTGCACGATACCGGCGATCTCGGCAACCACGTCGTCGATCGAAAGCGTGCTCGAATCGACGACGTGCGCATCAGGAGCAGGCGCGAGCGGCGAGACGGGCCGCTCGCGATCCAGCCGGTCGCGCTCCTCGATCTCCTGTGCGAGCTGATGCTCGCTGATGTTGTCGCCCGCGGCGAGCAACTGCGCGCGCCGGCGTTCGACGCGCGCCTGCACGGAGGCGGTGAGAAAGATCTTCACTTGCGCGAGCGGCAGCACGACGGTGCCGATGTCGCGGCCGGCCATGACGACGGGCCCCGCCTGCGCGATCTCGCGCTGGCTGCGCACCATTGCTTCGCGCACGCGCGGATGCGCGGCGATCGTCGAAACGACCGTACTCACTTGATTCGACTGCAGCGTTGCTTCGTCGAGTTCGACACCGCTTGCATGAATGCGAAACCCCTGCGGCGCGGTCGCGTCGAGCGTCACGGTCACGTGCGCGCCCTCCCACAGCCGCACGAGCGCGCTCTCGTTGTCGGCGTCGATGCCGCTGCGCAGCGCGAGAAACGCGAGCGCGCGATACATCGCGCCGGTATCGAGGTAGAGCACGCCGAGATCCTGCGCGAGGCGGAACGCGACGGTCGTCTTTCCCGAGGCGGCCGGGCCGTCGATCGCGATCTGCAGATGCGGGGGTACGCTCATGGTCGAGCCGCCGATTCGCTACAGGGTTCGGCTACACCCCGCGCCTAACGACCACCGCAATGGCAAAAACGCGCGCGGTCTTCTTCTGTAATGCTTGCGGATTCGAATCGGCGCGTTGGCTCGGACGCTGCCCGCAGTGTGAAGCGTGGAACTCCTTCGACGAGCGTCCCTTCGCCGTGCCGGCGCGCGGTTCGAAGGCCGCGGCGGCAGCGCGCGGCGGCGCGCTCGCGCCCGTCGAGCTCTCCGCAATCGACGGCGCCAAGATCGCGCGCATTCGCAGCGGGATGAGCGAATTCGACGCCGTGCTGGGCGGCGGTATCGTTCCGGGCAGCCTCACGCTGATCGGCGGGCCGCCCGGCGCGGGCAAATCCACGCTGCTCCTGCAGATTGCCGCGCGCCTGTGCGAAGCGGGGCGCGTGGTCTACGTCTGCGGCGAAGAGTCTGCGGCTCAGGTGAAGCTGCGCGCGCAGCGTTTGGGGCTCGACGCGCCGCTGCTCGTACACGCCGAGACGAATCTGCGCGCGGTGATCGAGTCGCTCGAACGCGCCGGACCGGTCGCCGTCATCGTCGATTCGATTCAAACGGTATGGCTGCCCGACGCGGAGTCGTACGCGGGCAGCGTCACACAGATTCGCGATTGCACGCAGGCCTTGATGGAGTTCGCCAAACGCACCGGCTGCGCGACCTTCATCGTCGGACACGTGACCAAAGACGGCGCGATTGCGGGGCCGCGACTGCTCGAGCATCTCGTCGACACCGTACTCTACTTCGAAGGCGAGACGAGCGGCGAGCACCGCATCTTGCGCGCCTACAAGAACCGCTTCGGTTCGATCGACGAGATCTGCGTCTTTGCGATGCACGACCGCGGCCTCGAAGAGGTCGTGAATCCCTCCGAACTCTTTCTCGCCGGACGCGAGGAGCGTCCGAGCGGTTCGTGCGTCGTCGCATCGATCGTCGGCTCGCGCCCGGTGCTCATCGAAGTGCAGGCGTTGGTCGGCGAGAGCAGCTACGGCACGCCGCGGCGTCTTGCAAACAATCTCGATCAAGGGCGTCTTGCGATGATTCTCGCGGTGCTCGAGCGGCGCGTCGGCATGCATCTGGGCTCGCACGACGTCTACGCGTCGGTCGCTGGCGGCTTGCGCGTCAGCGAGCCCGCGGCCGATCTGGGCATCGCGCTTGCGATCGCCTCCTCGTTTCGCGACCGCCCGCTGCCGCCGCATGCCGTCGCCTTCGGCGAGCTCGGGCTTTCGGGTGAGCTGCGCGGCGTGAGCGCAAGCGCGCGGCGCGAAGCCGAAGCGCGCAAGCTGGGCTTCCGCACGATCTATTCGCCGGATGCGCACCGCGACGTCGCGTCGGCGATCGCGGCCGCGCTCTCGTAGCGTGCCGCTTTTCGAGATCGTCCCGAATCTCTCCGAAGGGCGCGATGCTGCGACGATCGACGCGGCCGTCGAAGCAGCGCAGGCGGCCGGTGCACAGGTCCTTCACCGCTCGAGCGATCCCGTCCATCATCGCAGCGTGCTGACGATTGCCGGAAACGGCACCCAAGTGCTCGACGCGGCCGTCGCGATCGCCGGCGTTGCGGTGCGGCATATCGACCTGCGTCGCCACAAAGGCGTTCATCCGCGTATCGGCGCACTCGACGTGCTGCCCTTCGTGCCGCTGCGCCGCGCGACGCTCGCGGAGGCCGCGGAACTCGCGCACGCTGCAGGGGAGCGAATCTGGGAACGCTACCGCGTGCCTTCCTTTTTCTACGGCGCCGCGGCGCGCAAGCCGCAGAACGCCCTGCTTGCCGACGTCCGCGCGGGTGAATTCGAGGGCCTCGACCTGCGCTTCGAGCGTCTGCCGCCCGACGTCGGCGTCATTCCCAAACACGAGAGCGCGGGGGCGATCGCCGTCGGCGCGCGAGGCTTACTGGTCGCCTTCAACATCGAGCTCGCAACCGGCGATCCCTCGATCGCCAAGGAGATCGCGCGCGCTCTGCGCGAGCGCAGCGGGGGCCTGTGCACCCTGCGGGCGCTCGGATTGCGCTTGAGCGAGGGAGTGGTGCAAGTTTCGCTCAATGTCACGGACGCCGAAGCGACACCGCTCTACCGTATTGTCGAGCTGGTCGCGCGCCTGGCCGCCAAGAACGGCGTTGCGATCCGCCGAAGCGAACTCATCGGATTGATACCGCGTGCCGCGGTCGAAGCGTCGGCGCGCTACTATTTGGGAGCACTGTGAAGCAACTCGCTATTCTGATCGTCTGCGCGCTCGTGGCGCTGGCAGGTTCGAGCGCACGCGCGCAGCAGACCGGGGGCCCGGGCGACGCCGGCATCTACAGCACCACGCTCAAAAACGGATTGCGCGTGGTCGTCGTCGAGGATCACGCGGCGCCGGTCGTTCAGACGGCCGTCTGGTATCACTTCGGCTCGCTCGATGAGACCCCGGGCAAGACGGGACTCGCGCACGCGCTCGAGCACATGATGTTCCGCGGCACGAAGGAGCTCTCGTCGGGCGGTTTGGATGACATCGTCGCGCGGCTGGGCGCGCAGATGAACGGACAGACGACCTACGACTACACGGAGCTCTATCTCACGATGCCCTCCGACAAGGTGGACGTCGGTCTGTGGATCGAGTCCGACCGCATGCAGCACGCGATGCTGCGTCAGTCCGACTGGAATATCGAGCGCGGCGCAGTGCTCAACGAACTCGAAGGCGACGAGGGCTCGCCCTTCTTCAACCTCTTGCAGCGCGTTCGCGCGGCCGCCTATCCGGGTCAGCCCAACGGGCGCGTACCGATCGGCCATATCGGTGACGTCGAGCGCGCGACCGCGGCCGATATCGCGACCTATTATCACGAATGGTATGGACCGAACAACGCGACGCTCGTGGTGAGCGGCGACGTGGATCACAGCGCGATCTTCGCGAAGGCCGAGCAATATTTCGGAGCCATTCCGCGCAAGACGCTTCCCAAGCGAACCGAAGTGCATCCGACCGCGGTCGCGCATACCGTGACGGTTACCTCGGATCTCCCCTTTCCGTTCGCAGTCGTCGATCTGGCGTACGCCGTTCCCGGCGATACGGAAGCCGGCGAGCCGGCCGTCGACGCGCTCGGCACGATGATCGAAAATCAACTCTCGCCGTTTTACCAGGCGCTCGTCGAGAGCAACATCGCACTCGCGATCGAGACCAACGAGGACACGCAGCTCAAGGGCGGCTTGATGCACGTGTACATCGTCGTCAATCCGGGACATACCGCCGACGAAGCAGCACGCGTCTTTATGGATACGATGACCAAGACGCTTGCAAGCGGCTTTCCGCCCGACCTCGTGGAGGCGGCGAAGCGGATGACTATCGCCGACCGTCTCTATGCGGCGGATTCGGTCGAGGGCATGGCCGACCTCGCCGGTTATACCTACGGTATCGTCGGCGAGCGGGTCAGTGACGAAGACGACCGGCTCGCGGCGCTCGACTCCGCCTCGATGCTCGAAATAGCCAAAAGATATTTCAGCCGGCCGACCGTGATCGGCCGGCTCGACCCCAATGCACAACCGATGCACGGCTCCTCCGATAAGAGCAACGCCACCATCACCGACGACTTTTCGAAGCGCGTTCCGAACGGACCGATCATCGAACCGGCGGTGCTGCGTGAAGCTGCGCGCACGCCGACGACCGCGCGCAGTTCGCTCGATCCGACGAGCTTCACGCTGCCGAACGGCATCACCGTGCTCGTCCAGCCCAAACCCGATCGCTCGACCTTCGTGCTCGAAGGCGAGATCGCGAGTTCGCCGGCCTTCACGGCTCACGGTCAAGAAGGCATCAGCGAACTCGCGTCCACGCTAGCCAACTACGGCAGCGCGAACTATCCCTTCGCGGCACAGCGTAAAGCGCTCGACATGATGGGCGCTATCGTATCCAACGGCGAAAACTTTCGCGCGCGCGGGCTCGCCCGGGATTTTTCGAAGATCGTCGCGATTCTCGCCGACGGCGAGATGCACCCGACCTTCGCAGAGCCGTGGTTTACGCTCGAAAAAGATCAGCTCGCCAACAGCCTGCAATCGACGGAAACGATCTCGGGCGTGATGATCGATCGCGCCTACCTCCGGCTCCTCGCTGCGCCGGACGATCCGTCGCTGCGTCATGCGAGCGAGAGTTCCGTCGACGGGCTCACGCAAGCCGACCTCGCCGCGTACACGCAAAGCTACTGGCGCCCCGATCTCACGACCATCGCCGTCGTCGGCGACGTCACGCCCGACCAAGTACGCAGCGTACTGCAAAGCGCGTTTGCCGGATGGAAGGCGGTGGGCCCCAAGCCCGACGCCCAGGCGATGGCCTTCCCCTCCGCGCACTCGGGACGCGAGTACATCGGGACGGCGGCGCAGCAGGTCTACGTGCGTCTCGGACAGCCCGCGGTCGGGCGCGACAATCCCGACTACGACACGCTGCTCGTGCTCAATCAAATCCTCGGTGCGGGCGGCGCGTTCGAATCGCGGCTTTGGCAGGAGCTGCGGCAGAAGCGCGGCTTGGTCTACAGCGTTGCGAGTTCGGTCGATGCCGGACGCGACCGCGGCGATTTCAAAATCGAGATGAACGCGCCGCCCAGCCGGGTCGTCGAAGCCGTCGACTTCGTGCGCACCGAGCTGCGTGCGATGCAAGAGCATCCGGTCACGCAGACCGAACTCGACGACGCGAAGCTGCGGCTGGTGAGCGACGCACTCCTCGATGAAAGCTCGGCCGATGGAGAGGTGCAGCAGCTCCTCGATATCGGCACCAACGGGCTTCCGATGGATTATTACCGCACGTTGAACGAGCGGTTCGCGAACATAACCGCGGCCGACGTCGAACGCGTTGCCAAGAAATATCTCGATCCCGCGCAGTTGGTCGAGATCTATTCCGGCCCGCCGGGCCCCTGGTCGACCGGGAGCTTCTAGCATCCGGCGTATCGCGGAGATTCGCGCCGGCTTCGAGCGGCCGTTCTGGATCGCGAATATCAGCGAGATCTTCGAACGGCTCTCGTACTACGCCGTCTTTTCGGTCCTGGCGCTCTACCTCCACGACACGCTCTCGCTCTCGAGCGAAGCGTCGGCGAGCCTGAGCGGTATCTTCGGCGGCGCAGTGTGGGTGATGGCGGTTTTCGGCGGCGCGCTCGCCGACCGCATCGGTTTCCGCCGTGCGCTCTCGACCGCGTACTTCATTCTCGCCTGCGCCTATTTCTTGGTGGGCTCGATCGGCGCGCCGTGGCTCGCACCGGCGCGCGCGGTCATGCCGCTCGGGCTGCTCGCCGGCGTGATTCTCTTCTTGCCGGCGCTCGGGGTCGCGCTCGTCAAACCCGCCGTCGTCGGAACGACGGCGCGCGCCTCACGCGAAAACGTGCGTTCTCTCGGCTATTCGATCTATTACACCATGGTGAACATCGGCAGCACGGCCGGTCCTTTCCTCGCCGGCTGGCTGCACGCGCGCATGCCGCCGCAGGCGGTCTTCGCCATCGCCGCGGCGAGCGTCGCGGCGATGTGCGTAGTCGTGCTCGTTTTCTATCGCGAACCGCGCCGCCCGGCCGCCGCCGCAAGCCTCGCGCAGAGCGCGCGCGATCTGCTCACCGTCGTGCGCAACGGCCGTTTCGTGCTCTTTCTGCTGATCTTCTCGGGCTTTTGGATCGTCTTCTGGCAGCAGTATCTGATCCTGCCGATCTACTTGCACGACTACGTCGATCCCAACGCCAACACCGCGTTGATCTTGATCACGGATCCGCTCGTCGTCATCACCTGCACGGTCGCGCTCAACGCGCTCACCGTCAGGCTCTCGGCCTTTCGTGCGATCGTGCTCGGAACGCTGATCAGCTCGCTCGGGTGGATCGCGCTCGCCGTGCATCCGAGCGTCATCAGCGCGGTTCTCAGTCTCGCGATCGTCGCGCTCGGCGAGATCACGCTCTCGCCGCGCTACTACGAGTACGTCTCGCGCCTCGCGCCGCCCGAGCAGCAAGGCACCTACATGGGCTTCGCTTTTCTGCCGATCGGTATCGGCTCGCTCGCGGGCGGCTGGCTCGGCGGCGCGCTCGTACACGCGCTCGGCGAGTCTGCACACCGGCCGGCGCTGATCTGGGTCGCCCTCACCGGCTTGGGATTGCTGACGACGCTGCTGCTTTGGTTCTACGAACGCACGTCTCAGACGTACTCGTTGCAGTAGGCTGCAATGCGTTTGATGCCCTCGCGCACTTTGGCGAGCGGCCCGACCCAGCTCAAGCGCAGCCAGCCTTCGAAAACCTCGCCGAATGCGATGCCCGGAATCGCGAGCACGTCGTACTCCTCGACCAGCTGCAACGCTGCGTCGTAGGAACGCACGCCGCCGGGCAGACGCACGCAAGCATAGAAGCTCCCGTCGGCCGGAATGAAATGCAGACCGCTCGCGCGCAGCGCCTCCATCACGCCCGCCCACTGCGCGCGGTACCACGAGACGTGCTCGTTCACTCCACCCAACGTGGTGAAGACGTGCAGCGCAACCTGTTGCGCAAAGGTGTCCGTGCACGAGGTGATCCAAGCGTGCGTTTTGATCGCGTGTTCGACGAAGGCTTGCGGACCGATCAGCCAGCCTAGTCGCAAGCCGGTGAGCGCGTTGCTCTTCGAGAGCGAATTCGTCGCGATCGTGTAGGGGTAGCGTTCGCCGAGGAAGGCCTCGTCCTCGATGAAGCTCTGTTCGCGATAGATCTCGTCGTGAATCAGCCAGATCGGATCGCCGCCGCGCGCCTCGAGGGCGCCGATCAGCAGATCGGCCTGGCTCTTGCCCAGCACGCGGCCGGTCGGATTGTTCGGCGAGCAGATGACGATGGCACGCGTGCGTTCACCGATCGCCGCGACGATGCGTTCTGCATCGACGGCAAAATCGCCGGCCTCACTCATCGCGACGCCGCGCGCAGCGATGCCTTCGAGCCGCGCCATCTTCGCGTACGAAGGAAACGTCGGCTCGACGATGAGCAGCTCGTCGCGCGAGGGATCGAGCAGCGTCTTGATCGTGACGTACATCGCCTCTTGCGATCCCGTGGTGACGCAGACGTTTTCGGCATCGTGCATTCCCGGATAATCGTAGTGCCTTGCGATCGCTTCGCGCAGCGCCGGATCGCCTGCGTTCACCGTATAGCGGATACCGTGCGTCTCGATGTACCGCAGCGCCGCCTCGAAATGTTCGCGATTGGGCATGAGCGAGGGCTCGCCAAGCCCGAGGTCGATCGAATCCGGGCCGCGTTTGGCCGCGATCTTCCGGATGAGTGACGTCTCGATCTCGAGCACGCGCGGATTCATACCGCGACCTCGTACTCGCGCAACGCGGCGTTGAGCGACGTCTTGCGATCGGTCGAGTCGCTGCGCGTTCCGATGATCAGCGCGCAAGGCACGCCGAACTCGCCGGCTGGAAACTGTTTGGGGATCGTGCCCGGAATCACGACCGCGCGCGCCGGAACGTTTCCTTTCGTCGTCGATGCCGTCGCGCCGCGCACGTCGACGATCGGCGTGCTCGCGGTGAGTACGACGCCGGCGCCCAACACCGCTTCGCGCTCGACGCGTACGCCCTCGACGACGATGCAGCGCGAGCCGATGAACGCGCCGTCTTCGACGATGACCGGCACCGCTTGCGGCGGCTCGAGCACGCCGCCGATGCCGACGCCGCCCGAGAGATGCACGTTCTTCCCGATCTGCGCGCACGATCCGACGGTTGCCCACGTATCGACCATCGTGCCTTCGTCGACGTACGCCCCGATATTCACGAAGCCAGGCATCAGGATCGCGCCGCGGCCGAGAAAGCTGCCGTAACGCGCGACGCCGGGTGGAACGCAGCGCACGCCCAGCTTCTTGTAATTTCGTTTCACCGGAAGTTTGTCGAAGAACTCGAGTCCGCGTCGATCGCCCATCGGCGCGACCTCGCGACGCGCGAAGTAGAGTAGAATCGCCTGCTTGATCCAGGCATGGACGACCCATGTGTCCCCGTCCGGTTCGGCGACGCGCAATTTTCCTTGATCGAGCGCGTCGATGACTTCGTCGACGACACGCCCCGCAGCGCCGCGTACCTTACCATTACCAGCGAGCGCTTCAATGCGCTCGCGAATTTTCTCGATCTTCATACCGGGCGTATCGTTACGCCCCGCCGAAGACCCATTCATGCTCGCATACCGGCTCTTTGATGACGGACCGCGCCTCGTCCGTGACTACCCCGTACCCGAACCGCGCGAGGGCCAGGTTTTGGTGAAGGTTGCCGGCGCGGGCGCCTGTCACTCGGATCTGCACGTGATCGCCGCCACCGCGGCCGGCAACGGCTTCTTCAAACCGCCGTTCACGCTCGGCCACGAAAATACCGGATGGGTCGCCGCACTCGGCCCCGGCGCGACGGGCGTGAGCGTCGGCGACAAAGTTGCGGTCTACTGCGCGTGGGGTTGTGGACGCTGCCGCACGTGTCTGGTGGGCCAAGAAAATTACTGCATCTATCAAAAGACGATGAACGGCTGCGGCTTGGGCGTCGACGGCGGTATGGCCGAGTACCTCGTGGTGCCGGCCGCGCGCTATTTGATTCCGCTCGGCGATCTCGATCCGGTCGAAGCGGCGCCGCTGACCGACGCGGGCATCACCCCCTATCACGCGATCAACCGCTCGCGCGAACTCTTGCGGCCCGGCGCGACCTGCGTCGTGATCGGCATCGGCGGCCTCGGCCATCTCGCGTTGCAGATCTTGCGCGCGACGACCGCGGTGCGCGTCATCGCGCTCGACGTTGCCGACGAAAAACTCGCCCTGGCACGAGACCTCGGCGCAGATGCAACGGTGCGCTCCGATGCCGGCGCGCTCGCGAACGTGATGGAGCTGACGCACGGCGAACCGGTAGACGTCGTGCTCGATTTCGTCGGCCTGCAGCCGACGATCGACCTCGGGCGCAAACTCGTTCGCGGCGGCGGCGACTTCACGATCGTCGGCCTGGGCGGCGGGACCATGACCTATGGACAGGGCCGTATTGCCTGGGGTGCTCGCGTCTTCACACCGTTCTACGGCTCGATTCCCGAAATGCGTGAATTGATCGCGCTCGCGGAACGCGGCGGCATCCACGCGCACGTGACCCGTTTTCCGCTCGAACGTGCGAGCGATGCGTACCAGGCCCTCCACGACGGTACGCTCGATGGACGAGCAGTCATCTGTCCGAACGCGGCGAATTAGAGGCTCCCGTCTCTTTACCGGGTCACCTGGATCAGAAGGAGCAAGCCGTGCCGAACGCGCCTGCCGACGAGCAACGCATCAACGCCATCCGCTTTCTCGCGGTCGATGCAGTCCAGAAGGCCAACTCGGGTCACCCCGGCATGCCGCTGGGGGCCGCGGCGATGGCCTACACGCTATGGACCCGTCACCTGAAGTTCAATCCGAAGGATCCGCATTGGTTCGACCGCGATCGTTTCATTCTCTCGGCGGGGCACGGTTCGATGCTGCTCTACGCCCTGCTCTATTTGACCGGTTACGCCCTCACGCTCGACGATCTCAAGTCGTTCCGGCAGCTCGACAGTAAGACGCCCGGACACCCCGAAGCCGGACACACGCCGGGCGTCGAGGCCACGACCGGCCCGCTCGGCCAAGGTCTTGCAAACGCGGTCGGCTTCGCGATTGCTGAGGCGCACCTGGGCGCGGTCTACAATCGCAGCGACGCAAAGATCGTCGATCATTATACGTACGTTATCGCCGGTGATGGCGATTTAATGGAAGGCGTGAGCCAGGAAGCAATCTCGCTCGCCGGCCATCTGCAGCTCGGCAAGCTGATCGTGCTCTACGACGACAACCGCGTCTCGCTCGCGGGTCCAACCGACGTCGCCTACACCGACGACGCATGCGAGCGTTTCGACGCGAGCGGATGGCACACGCAACGCATCGAGACCGATCATTCGAACAACGTCGACGCGATCGACGAAGCGATCAACATCGCCAAAGGCGTCACCGATCGCCCGTCGATGATCGCCGTGCGCACGCACATCGGCTACGGCTCGCCGTTGCAAGACACGTTCAAGGCGCACGGTGAACCGCTCGGCGCCGAGAACGTCAAGAAAACGAAAGAAGCGCTCGGGTGGCCGCTCGAGCCCGACTTTTACGTGCCTGACGACGCAATGAAATTCTTCCGCGAGCGCGGCGCCGCAGGCGCGACGGCGCAAGCAACATGGCAGCGCACGTATGACGCGTGGAAGAGCGCAAACCCGGGCGACGCCGCGCAGCTCGAGCGCGCGCTCGACGGCAAGCTTCCGGCAAATCTGCCGTGGCCGGCGTTCACGCCCGAGAACGGTGCGCTCGCCACGCGCGACGCTGGCGGCGTGGTGATGAACGCAATCGCGAAAGCACTGCCCGAGCTCGTCGGCGGATCCGCCGATCTCGATCCCTCGACGAAAACCTATCTCAAAGACTGCGGTGATTTCCAGCCCAACAACTACGCCGGCCGCAACGTGCATTACGGCGTCCGCGAACACGGCATGGCAGCCGCTACCAACGGGATTGCGCTGCACGGCGGCTTGATGCCCTTCTGCGCGACCTTCTTCAACTTCGTCGACTACTTGAAACCGTCGCTGCGTCTTGCGGCGCTGACGAAGATTCACGCGATCTACGTCTTCACCCACGATTCGATCTTCCTCGGAGAGGACGGGCCGACGCACGAACCGATCGAGCAACTCGCGATGCTGCGCGCGACACCCAACGTGCGTGTCGTGCGCCCTGCCGATTCGCTCGAGACGCTCGAAGCCTGGAAGCTCGCTATCGATCCGGCGAGCGAGTGCCCATGGGCGCTGATCCTCACACGGCAGAAGCTGCCGTTCCTGGGCGAGCGGCAAGCGCACGTCGGGCGCGGCGCATACGTGCTCGCCGACGCGCCGGGCACGCCCGATCTCATTCTGATCGCCACCGGCTCCGAAGTCTCGCTTGCAGTGGAAGCGAAGAAACTGCTCGACGAGAAAGGCGTCCGCACGCGAGTCGTGTCGATGCCGTGCACCGAACTTTTCGAAGCGCAGCCGAAGTCGTACCGCGACGAAGTCCTTCCGCCCGGTGTTACCGCGCGCATGTCGATCGAGGCCGGCTCCACGTTCGGGTGGGATCGCTGGACCGGCGATCGCGGCGTCACCTACGGCATCGACCGTTTCGGCGCCTCGGCGCCGATCGCGGCCATCGCCAAGAAGTTCGGCTTCACTCCGGATCGTATCGCGCAAGTCGCGCTCGACGCATTCGCACTCGCTTCTCGATAGGAGAGCATCGTGAGCAACCAATTGCACCAACTGCTCGAGGCCGGCCAGAGCGTGTGGCTCGACAACCTGCGCCGCAGCATGTTCGCATCGGGCGAACTGAAACGCTTGATCGATCAGGGGTTGCGCGGCATGACGAGCAATCCGACGATCTTCGAGAAGGCGATCGGCACCGGTGACGATTACGACGAGCAGCTGCGCACGCTGATCGGTTCGGAGACGAGCGCGGACGCGCTCTTCTGGGATCTCGCCGTCGCGGACATCCAGACCGCATGCGACGCCTTCCGCGGCGTCTACGATTCGAGCGGCGGGAACGACGGTTTCGTGAGCCTCGAAGTCTCGCCGCTGCTCGCCCACGATGCCGAAGGCACGATCGCAAACGCTAAGCAGTTGTGGCAGCGTGTGGACCGGCCGAATCTCATGGTGAAGATCCCCGGGACGAACGAAGGCATACCGGCGATCGAAGAGTGCATCTACTCCGGCCTCAACATCAACGTTACGCTGATCTTCTCGGTCGAGATGTACGAGAAGACCGCGCGCGCCTACATCAATGGTTTGGCGCGGCGCGCGGCGGAAGGCAAACCGGTCGATAAAGTTCGCTCGGTCAATTCGGTCTTCGTCAGCCGCATCGACTCTGCAATCGACCGCCTGTTGCAGGCCAAGATCGCGAAGGGCGAGACGAAGCTACAGTCGTTGCTCGGCAAAACCGGCGTCGCCAACCTCAAGCTCACGTATCAAAAGTTCAAAGAGCTTTTCGAGGGCGAACCGTTCGCCGCGCTGCGCAAAGCCGGCGCATCGCCGCAGCGTCCGCTCTGGGCCAGCACCTCGACCAAGAATCCGGCTTATCCGGACCTGATGTACGTCGAGACCGTGGTCGGCAAACATACGGTCAACACGATGCCGCCCAACACGCTCGACGCGTTACTCGATCACGGCAAAGTCACGCCGGATACGGTGGAGAGCGGACTCGACGACGCGCGCGCGACGATCCGCGCGCTGCAAGATGCGAAGATCTCGCTCTTCGACGTTCAGCACGACCTGCAAGTCGAAGGCGTCTCGCTCTTCTCCGATTCGTTCGCGGCGCTGATGGGCGCGATCGTGTACAAGCAAAAGCAGCTGGCCGACGGCAAGGAGCGCGTTACGATCTCGAGCATGCCCGAGGGGGCGCTCGACAAGCTCGCCGCGGCCGACTTCCTGAAGAAGCTGTGGGCCAAGGATCCCTCACCGTGGTCGACGGAGCCGGCGGCGGTCGAGATCATCAAGCACGCCTTGGGTTGGCTCGACATTCCGCAGCACTTGATGGAACACGTGCCCGATCTGGAGGCCTTCGCAAAAGAGATCGCGGCGGAGTTCGATCACGTCGTCGTGCTGGGCATGGGCGGCAGCTCGCTCGCGCCCGATATCATGGGCGAAACCTTCGGAAAAATCGGACCCTTCCCGCAACTGCACGTACTCGACTCGACCGATCCCGAGCAGATCCAAGAGCTCGACGACGCGATCGCGCTCGATCGCACGCTCTTCATCGTCTCGAGCAAGAGCGGATCGACGACCGAGCCCAACGCCTTCTTCGCCTATTACTACGACAAGGTCGCGAAATCGGTCGGGACGGCGAAGGCGGGAGCGCAATTCATCGCGGTCACCGATCCCGGCACGCACATGGTCGACGTCGCGAAGGGGCACAACTTCCGCCGCATCTTCGAAAACGATCCGAACATCGGCGGCCGCTACTCGGCTCTCTCCTACTTCGGCATGGTGCCCGCCGCGCTCGCCGGCTACGACGTGCGTTTGATTCTCGACCGGGCGCTGGGCGCGATGCACGCCAACGACAAGACCGTCGACCCGCGTAGCGCAACCGGCGTGCGCTTCGGCGCGGCCATCGGCGGCTTTGCGTGCAGCGGGCGTGACAAACTCACGATCGTCACGCATCCCGACGTAGCGGCGTTTGGTGCGTGGGCCGAGCAACTGATCGCGGAGTCGACCGGCAAACAGGGTAAGGGCATCATCCCGATCGAGGGAGAGGCGCTCGGAAGCGTCGACGATTATGACAAGGATCGCGTCTTCGTCTACGTGGGCGCGAATCTGCCCGACCCCGCCCCCGGCGTCGCCGAGAAGCTCGCGGCGCTGCAGGACGCCGGCCATCCCGTCATTCGCCTAGCGATGAACGACGAGTACGATCTGGGCGAGCAGTTCTATCTGTGGGAGATCGCAACCGCCGCGGCCGGCAGCGTCATCGGCATCGACGCGTTCGACCAACCCAACGTACAAGAATCCAAGGACAACACCAAGGCGCTGCTCGCGCAGTACGAGGCGAAAGGATCGATCGACGAACCGGCTCGCGACGTCGCGGGCAGCGCGTTCGACATAACCTATCTCGCAGGCAGCAAGAGTGTCGCGGGAGCGCAAGACCCGGTCAAGGCGCTCGCCGCGGTCTTCAAGCAGCTCGTACCGGGAGATTATGTCGCCATCTGCGCGTACGTCGCGCGCAATCCCGAGCACATCGCCATTCTGGACGAATTGCGCCTGAAGATTCGTGACGCGAACGACGTCGCGACCACGGTCGGTTTCGGGCCGCGCTTCCTTCACTCGACGGGCCAGCTGCACAAGGGCGGCCCGGATACCGCGGTGATGCTGCAAATCGTCGGCGACGAACCCGATGACTTCCCTATCCCCGGCATGAACGTCGGGTTCCGCACGCTGCTCGCCGCGCAGGCGCTCGGCGACTGGCAGTCGCTGGACAGCCGCAAGCGCCGCGGTCTGCGCGCACATCTCAAAGGCGATATCGATACGGCGCTTGCGGCGCTGGTCGCCGCTGTCGACGACGCACTCTCTGCTCGCGCTTAAACAGGAGTAATTCATGCAATTAGGGATGGTTGGACTCGGAAAGATGGGCGCGAACATGGTGACGCGCCTGATTCAAGGCGGACACAGTGTCGTGGTCTACGATCGCAGCGCCGATGCCGTCGCACATTCCGTCGCGGGCGGTGCAGCGGCGTCGAGCGGCCTGCGCGACCTCTGCGGCAAGCTCAGCGGGTCGCCGAAAATCGTGTGGATCATGGTGCCCTCCGGCAAACCGACCGACGACACGATCGACGAGCTCGCCGGCATTCTGAGCAGCGGCGACATCATCATCGACGGAGGCAACACCAACTGGAAAGACGGTCTCGCCGCGTACGATCGCTGCAAGGCCAAGGGTGTGAGCCTGGTCGACGCGGGAACCAGCGGCGGCATCTGGGGATTGAAAGAGGGCTACTGTCTCATGGTAGGCGGTGACGACATCGCCGTGCAGAAATGCGAACCGATCTTCCGCACGCTCGCGCCGCCCAACGGCTACGCCCACGTCGGTAAAGCCGGAGCCGGGCACTTCTCGAAGATGGTACACAACGGCGTCGAGTACGGCTTGATGCAAGCCTACGGCGAAGGCTTCGAGATTTTACAAAAATCGCAGTTCGACTTCGACCTCGAACAGGTTGCCAACGTCTGGTGCTACGGCAGCGTCGTGCGCTCGTGGCTGCTCGAGCTTCTCGTGCTCGCGTTCAAGGACGATCCCGGACTCGAACACATTCGCGGCTACGTCGAGGACACGGGGGAAGGGCGCTGGACCGTGCAAGCCGCAATCGACGAAGACGTGCCCGCTCCGGTCATCACGCTCTCGCTCATGGCGCGTTTCGTCTCGCGCCAGGAGGAGTCGTTCAGCGCGAAGGTTCTCGCGGCGCTGCGCAACCAATTCGGCGGTCACGCCGTGAAGACCGAGACGCATGCATGATGCGGTTGCGACCGTCTCGGTCGACGGTCACTCCGAAAATCCGCTGCGCACCGGGCTGCACAGCGACCGTATTACCGATCCGTGCACGATCGTCTTCTTCGGCGCGAGCGGCGACTTGTTCAAGCGCATGCTGCTGCCGGCCGTCTACTCGCTGCGCATGCACGGCGTGCTCCCCAACGACTTCGCCGTCGTCGGCGTCGCGCGCACCGAGTATAGCGACGACGAGTTTCGGTCGTACTGCAAAGAACAACTCGATCAGTTCGCGCCCGCGGATCAGAAACCGCAAGGCGCGATCTGGGATGATTTCGCCAAGCGTCTGAGCTACGTCGTCGGCGAATTCGACGACCACAAGTGCTTCGGCGCCCTCTCCAAGCAGATCGCGCAGAACGACGAGAAACTCGGCACGAAGGGGAATCGCCTCTTCTACCTCTCGACGCCGCCGTCGATTTTTCCGGTCATCATCGATCTGCTCGGCGAGGCCGACCTCAACCAGCAGCACGACGGCTGGGGGCGAATCATCGTCGAAAAGCCGTTCGGCACGAATCTCGAGTCGGCTCGTGCGCTGCAGACGACGGTCGATCGCGTCTTTCGCGAGAGCGAGGTCTACCGCATCGACCACTATCTTGGCAAAGAGCCGGTGCAGGACATCATGGCGCTGCGCTTTGCCAACACGATCTTCGAGCCGGTCTGGAATCGCAACTACGTACAGTCGGTACAAATTACGGCCGCCGAGCAGCTCGGTGTCGAACTGCGCGGCGGTTACTACGACAACGCCGGCGCGCTGCGCGACATGATTCAGAATCACGTGATGAATCTGCTCGCGCTGGTCGCGATGGAGCCGCCCTCGAGCTCCGATGCCGACGCGATCCGCAGCGAAAAGTTCAAAGTACTGCAGTCGATCGAGCCGCCCGAGCACGGCAACGTCATGCAGATCTCGGCACGCGGTCAATATGGGCCGGGCGCCATCAACGGCAAGCCCGTCATCGGCTACCGGCAAGAGCCCGACGTCAATCCGCAATCGAACACCGAGACCTTCGCGTCGGTGAAACTCGAGATCGAAAACTGGCGCTGGGCCGGCGTGCCGTTCTATTTACGTTCCGGCAAGCGCTTGGCGAAAAAGACCTCCGAGATCGCGGTGACGTTCAAGCCGATTCCGCATCGCATCTATGGCGAACGCACCGATACGATCGAGCCCAACGTGCTCGTCATGAAGATTCAGCCGGAGGAGGGCGTTGCGATGCGCTTCTCCGCCAAAGTTCCCGGCATGAAGAATCACATTCGCAGTGTGTTCATGGACTTCAACTACGGCACCGGCTTCGGCGTGCAGTCGCCGCCTGCGTACGAACGGCTGATCGGCGACGCGATGCGCGGCGATCAAACACTCTTCACGCGCTGGGACGCGGTCGAACGCGCGTGGGAGATCGTCATGCCGGTGCTCGAGGTTTGGCAGAACACGAAGGACTTCACGTTTCCGAATTACGCGGCGGGATCGCAGGGCCCGCAAGCGGCGTCGGCGCTCTTTCCGGACTGGCGCGCCTTGTGAGTTTGGACGTCCATCCGGTGGTGCAGGCGCTGACCAAAGCGCGCAACGATCCCGGTGCGATGAAGACCGCAACGATGACGTTCGCCATCTTTTTCGGCAACGGCGAGGGCGCGGATTGGGTACGCGGGCGTACGCGTGCGCTGGCCGAAAAACATCCTTCCCGCGTGGTCATCCTCGACGACAACAAGGACGAGAACGAGCAGAGCGTCGAGCCGCCGCAGAAGCGCGGCGAATGGGTTGAGATCGGCGTGCGCGGCGCAAACGCCGCCGAGCTGGACGCGGCCCTGACGCAGCTCTCCCTTCCCGAGGCGCCGGTGGTGCTGTTGTGGATCGCGGAGTCGCTCTCCGAAGACGAGCGCTTCATCACACTCGCACGCCGCTCCGAGACGACGATCTGCAGCACCTCGGTCGCGCGCACCGACGAACGCCCGCTGCGCGACCTGACGCATTTCGTCGAGCTGCATCCCGAGACGCTGATCCAAGATGTCGCATACCTGCGCCTGACCGCCTGGCAAGAGCTGGTCGCGGAGTTCTTCGACGATCCGGACGATCGCCAGGAACTCGACACGCTGCGCAGCGTGGAAGTGACGGCGGGCTCGGATGCCGAGATGTACTATCTGCTCGGTTGGCTCGCGAGCCGTTTGGGTTGGACGCCGATCGACGCGCAGACCTTCGCCGCGACGGGCGGGAACGTACGCTTCAATATGATTCACGACGGTCCGCCGCGACGGCTCACGAAGATCGCGCTCGCTTCGGAGCGCGCGGCGTTTAGCGCGTCGGTCATACCGCAGGACGAGAACGCGATTGCGCTCGAGGTGACAGGGCCGAGCCCAAGCTCGCGCTTCGCGCCGCTGCACACCGTCGATCTCGCTTCGCTCGTCGAGCGGGCGATTCTCACCAGCACGCGAGACGGCGTGTTCACGGATGCCCTCACCATGGCCAGGGCGATTATGGAGAAACGCAGCGCATGACTCGCGAAGCCGGTACGATGTACGTCTACGACACGCCCGCCGACGTGGCGAAGGCGCTTGCCGATCTGTTTATCGCATACGCAAAGGCCGCAATCGAGGGGCGCGGCCGCTTTACCGTTGCGCTCGCCGGCGGCACCACGCCGAAGGCGACGTATACGCTGCTTGCGCGAGCGCCGTATTGCGACGCGATCGATTGGAACGCGGTCGAGATCTTTTTTGGCGACGAGCGCTGCGTGCCGCCCGATCACGACCAATCGAATTACAAAATGGCGTACGAGGCCTTCATCGGCCCGCTGTACATTCCGTCCGAGAACGTGCATCGCATGCGCGGCGAGGACGACCCGCAGCACGCCGCCGCCGAATACCGCGCCGAGCTCTTCGACTCGCTCGGCGAAGCGCCGAAGCTCGACTTGGTGATGCTTGGCATGGGTCCCGACGGTCACACGGCCTCACTCTTTCCCGGCGAGGACCCGCGCACCGAAGATCAGCAAAAAGTGCGCGCCGTTTATTCAAACTCGCAGTCGCAGTGGCGCATCACGCTAACGCCGCTCGTGCTCAACGCGGCACTAGCCGTCGTCTTCGCGGTCGAGGGCGCCGCAAAAACGGCGACCCTCGCCGCCGTCCGCGAGGGTCGCTACGATCCCGTGAAATATCCGTCGCAAATCATCGCGCCCGCAGACGGCGAATTGATTTGGCTGGTCGATAAGGCCGCTGCGGGCGACTAATCAAGCGCCGTGGGGCGGCGGCGACATGAGTTTGTTCAGTTCGCGGGCGTAGAGCACCGCGGTGCGCTCCTGGAGCTTGCGTTCAGTAAGCTCCGAGTAACGCCGCCGCGTCGCTTTGACCGCCTTCATCGTCGTCATGGTTTGAGTGCCTCACTGCCGAGTGTTTTCATCGAGAGTCCATCTTGACGCAGGATCGATCCGTCGACGCGCTGCAGCTCCACCACCGCCTTGTTGAGCGAGGTCTGCGCCTCTAATTCGAGGCCCTCGTCCTGCACGAAGGTCACCTCGCGCTGATCGACGAGGAACGTCGTCGACTCGCCGTTGCGGAACTTACGCTCCTCGCTTGCGAGCACTTGCTCCGCGGCCTGCCGCGCTTGACGTGCGGCGAAGAGCTGCGCGCGCGCCGCTTGATAGTTCTGCACCGCGTTGCGCACTTCGTATTGGATGCGCTCCGCAGTACTCAACCGCGAGACTTGTGCGTTGTGCTCCTGCTCTTGCGCGACGCCGTATGCGCCCTTCGCGGTGTTGTTGCCGAGCGGCGTCGAGATTTGGATGCCCGCCGAATACGTGGGAAAGCGTCCGATGTTGCCGTAGGCCGAACCAAACGCGCCATCGTAGTACGGCGGCGGCGTCGCGGTTCCGAACGGCGGCCCGAGCGGCGGCAGCGCGTTGCCGGCAAAACCGTTGCCGTTGTAGGTCAGTTGCAAATCGGCTTGCGGCAGACGTTGATTCTTCGCATAGGCGAGATTGACGTCGGCCTGCTTCTGCGCATCGATCGCTTCACGCACCTCGGGACGGTTCTGCATCGCCGTCGCTAGAACCGTATCTACCGACGGTGACGGCGGGAGCTGCAGTACGGGCGAGGTCGGCACGAGATTTGCGCGCCAGATCGGATCGCCGGGATCGGTGACGATCAGGCTCTTGAGCTCGTTCTGCAGTGCAGAGACGTTTTGAAGCGCCGCAAAGACCTGCTGTTGATAGTAGGAAACCTGCGTCGAGGACTCGACCGCGTCGATCGGCGCCGCCGCGCCGCGCTTGGCGAGGCGGACGTTGCTCTGCTGCTGCAGTACGCTCTGCCGCAGCGCGTCCTCCTGGATCGCCACGTTGCGCCAAGCCGCGACGAGATCCCAATATGCGTTCTCGACGCTCGCGATCGTCGTAGAGACCGATGCCAGCGTCGACGCCTGCGTCGCGTCGGCGTTGACGACTGAGAGCTCGATCTGACGCTTGCTGTCGTTCATCCCGAGATTCTTGAGCAGCGGCTGCGTGATCGAGACGTTGAGCGAGGCAAGGTAGTAGGGATTGAACGCGTCGATGTACGTGTTGTCGTTCACCTTGGTCTGCGAGATGTTGACGTTGTACTGCGTCCCGCTGTCGGAGAGCTGTCCCTGGACACCGGCCTCGACGCTCTGATAGTTCTGCACGATCGGCTCGAAGTCGGTGCCGCCCGAGAAAAACGCGTTCTCCGCGGCCGTCGTGTCGTGCTTTACGGACGGCTCTACGAAGAACCGTACGTCGTTCGCGCCTTTGGCTTGCTGCACTTGGAACGATGCAACGCGCGTGTCGCCGGCGGCGATCGAGAGATCGGGGTTCTTCAATAGCGCCATACCGATGGCGTTCTCCAGCGAGAGGCCGACGAACGGCTGCTGCGTCACGCCGACGATATCGGCCGATGTCGGCCGTACGTCGGGCGCGGTGTATCCCGGCGCGACGGTGGGAACCGCGGGCGTTACCGGCGTCGGCACGGGCGTCGGAATGACCGCGCCGGCGGCGACAATTGCAGAGAAGATGAAATGAATCACGGAACGCTCCTATTCGACCGCGACGTGTCCGTCCAGCCGCGGTTTGTTGAGTAGTAAGACGAGAGGTGCCAGCACGATCGTAATGATCGCCGTCCACCGCGAGGTATCCGCGTAGGAGAGCACCAGGGCTTGCCCTTCGACCAAGTTCTGGAGATTGGTCAGTGCGGGCGTGGAATACTGGCCGCCGTTGCGCTGCAGGTAGATCGCCGTCGGCGCCGCGTGTAGATTCACGCTTGCAGCCAGCTCCGTCTGATGCACGGTTTGACCGCGCACCAAGAGCGTGACGAGAATCGCCGTCGCGATACTGCCGCCGACTTGGCGGGAAAGATTGAAGAACGCCGAGGTCGAGGGAACTTCCTTGGCGGGCACGCCGCCGAGCACCGCGATCGAGAGCGGAACGAAGATCTGCGAGAGCCCGATACCGCTGATGACGAGGCAGACGATGAACGTACCGAATTGCGAGTTCGGCGTGGTCACGCCGGCTAAAATCCAATTCGAGACACCCAAGAGCACGAAGCCGATCGCCGTCGAAAGCCGCACGTCGATCGTGCCTCGGCTCGCGAGTGCGGCCGTGATCGGCGTGAAGAGCATGACGGCGAGCGCGCGCACGAGGATCGTCAAACCCGAGAGCGTCGCGGTGAAGCCCAATGAATTTTGCAGATACTGCGGCAGCACGAGAATCGAGCCGTAGAGGCTGATGCCGAGCACCGCGCCGAGGATGCTTCCCGCCGCGACTTGACGTAAGCGCAGCACGTGGAGGTCGACGACCGGAATTCCCGAGCGCAGCGTCCACCAGACGAACGATCCGATGCCGGTCACCGCGAGCACGGCGAACAGACGAATGTTGGGATCGTCGAACCAGTCGTACTGCTGACCTTGATCGAGCACGTACTGCATCGCGCCGAGCCCCATCGCGAGCAAGCCGAGGCCCACCCAATCGAGCGATTTGCGCTGCGGTTTGACCGGATTGCGTAAGTAGTTCCAGATCAGCGTCGCGGCCGCAATGCCGACCGGCAGATTGATGAAGAATGCCCAGCGCCAGGTGAGGTTGTCGGTGATCCAGCCGCCGAGCACGGGGCCCAGCGCCGGACCGACGATCACGCCCATCGCAAAGATGCCTTGCGCCTGCCCCTGCTCTTTGAGCGTGTAGGTGTCGCGCAGAATCGCCTGCGAGGTCGAGATCAGCCCGCCCCCTCCAAGCCCCTGCACGATGCGCCAGAACACCAGCGATCCGAAACTCGGCGCGAGGCCGCACATCAGCGAGGCTATCGTGAAGATCACGATCGACGCGAAGAAGTACTGCCGGCGGCCGAAGCGCGCGGCCAGCCACGGCGTGATCGGGATCACCACCACGTTCGCGATGATGTACCCCGTCACGATCCATGCGCCTTGATCGACCGGGACGCCGAAGTTTCCTTGGATATTCGGCAGTGCTACGTTGACGATCGTGGTGTCGATGATCTCGAGCAGCGTCGCGGCAATCACCGCGATGCTCACGATGGCCCTACGTAGGCCGAATTCGACTACGTTTCTTGGTTCCATCATCGCTTATTGCGCTTTCGGCTAGCGGACTTTCACGTACGTTTCGACGCTCATGCCGGGGCGCAGCGGCTTGTCCGGCGTCATGTCGTCGATGGAGATACGCACCGGGATACGCTGCGTCACCTTGACGAAGTTGCCGGTCGCGTTCTGTGCGGGCACTAGGGCATACGTGTTCTGCGAGGCCGGATTGATCGAGATCACGTGACCGTGGAAGGTCGTGCCGCCGTACGCGTCCACCGTGATATCGACGGGTTGGCCGACCTTCATGTCGCCCATTTGCGTCTCTTTGTAGTTGGCCGTGATGTAGATCTTACCCGGACCGTCGGGAATCAACGTGAGAATCGTCATGCCCGCGGAAACCGTCTGGCCGACCTCGGCGCTCTTCTCGCCTACGAATCCGTCGATCGGCGAATAGATGTGCGTGTAGGCCAAATTCTTGCGAGCGATCGCAAGCTGCGCGAGCGAGGCTTCGACTTGACTCGGGTCCGAGGACTGCGCGAGCTTACCTTGCGCGGTCGTCAGCCCGCCTTGCGCGGCGGCTACCTGTTGCTGCGAAGCATCCAGGCCGGCTTGCGCGACTGCGATCTGCGCACGCGCACTGTGCAGCTGCGCAGCCGCGGCTGCGAGTGCCGCACGCTCCGCGTCGAGATCTTGCCGCGCCACGTCGCCGGTCCCGACCAGCGAGAGCGTGCGATGGTAATCGGCGCTCGCGCGATCGTACGCGGCCTGCGCGGCCGGAAGCTGCGCTTGCGCCGCCGTGAGCTGCGCTTGAGCCTGCGCAACACCCGCTGATGCGTCGGCCGTCGTTGCTTGAGCCTGCGCGACACCGCCTTGGCCTTGCAGCGTGGTCGTGCGCTGATTCGCAAGCGCGAGATCGGCTTGCGCCCGTGCGCTGCGAACCTGGTCCCGTTCGACCGCGCTATCGAGCACGACCAACAGCTGACCCTTGCGAACTTCCTGATTGGTGTCGACCAGAATGCTGTCGATGCGCTCGTTGATTTTGCTCGTCACCGCCACCGGATCGGCATCGACGCGCGCGTCATCGGTCCCCTCGTGTACGCGAGCGTAAAGGAACCACTTCACGCCCCACACGATGAGGATGATCGCGACGATCGCACCGACCGCGCCGAAGATGTACCGCCTGCGCGGTCCTTGGCGTTCTTCGATGTCGGCCACCGTCTCGGTTGACCCGTTGGGGTGCGTTTGGCCGGCTGTGCCGCGTTGTGCCTCGCGCGTATCCATTTACTTGCTCCTTACGCCGTTGAGAAAGACGTCGACTATGTAGGTGAGTGCGTATTCCGTGTCCGTAAACAACCGGCTATCCGGGAATTTGGCTCCGGCGATGACGCGGGCGAAAACCATGCCCATAAAAAACTCGGCAAGGTCCACAGGGTTGCCGCGCAGGGCTCCCTCCGCAACCTTGGCCTCCATGAACTCGACCACGGCCGAGCGCACGGCGGTTTGCGGCCGCCAGGCTTCGCGGGAAAAGATGTTGTTCTCGTAGTCCGACTCCACGAGCGACCAGCGAATCATATCGCTCATCGAACTCATGTGCTCGGTCATCGAACGCGCGACCGCCTTGAGTTGCTCCTCGACCGTGCCCGAGAGCGTGCCGATCAAATCGCGCAGCTTCCCGTCGGGGCACGAGACCTTCACGACGGCGATGATCAGCGCATCTTTGTTGCCGAAGTGACGGAAGAGCGTCGCTTCGTTGACACCCGCGACCTCCGCGATCTCGCGCGTCGTCGCGCCGCGCTTGCCCTTGCGTTTGATGACGTCGCGTGCGGCCGCGACGATGCGATCGCGCGTCTCCTCGGGCGTGACTTTGACGTCGGGTTGCTGATTGTGTGCTTCGATCATTGCTGTTCCGTGAATACCGCGTCGTTCACTGCGACGTTCATTTGATAGGAGTCATACGTGCTATCGCCCGTAAAGCTGATGCGCCGGCGACCCTCGAAGTGCTGACGCGTGACGACCGTGAAGCCGTCCTCCGTCGCGAAATACTGCTTCATCGCGATGGCGTCACCGTTGGTGTAGTGCCAATCCATCTCGACGACTTCGTAGCTCTGCGGATCGACGTAGACGATCGTGTCCTTGATTTGATCGCTGTAGATCTTCTTGGTGAGTACGAGCTCGATCATCGGCTTGCCGTCGAGCTCGCTCGTACCTTGAAGCGCGATGTTCGAGTCCTTCTCCCACCCGAGCGGATTGCCGACATCGGTCGAAATCGACTGGATGCCGCGCAGCGAACTCGCGCAAAGGCCCGACGCGGGATTGAGCACCACGGCGAAGCTGCCCGGACGCTTGTAATAGGCGACACCGTCGGTGTGCAACGTGCAGAGGGGAATCGACGGGTGCGCCTCCACGTGGACGCGCGCCGTGTAGGTGACGAGCCCCGCGTTGCGCGCGATCATACGATCGATCACGTCCTGCGCGCTTTGGGGCGGCGACGTGACCTGTGCGAGCAAGAGGGCAAGAAAGAGAGCCGGCGCGTTCATGCCGCGAGCCCTACCATCGGAAAGAGACGGTCGAGCGCCATGACGGAAAGCGAGCGCAGCAGATCGGGTTTGGTAACCCGCAGCGCGACCTCGCCGCCAACCTCGCGAGAGCGGCGTAAGAGCGTGATCAGCCCGCGCACGCCGTCGGTGTCGAGCTTCGGAAGCGTGTCGAGATCGAGCACGACCCGGGTGGCGCCGTCTTCGAAGGCGGTCAGCGTCTGCTGGGTAATCGCGTCGAGCGCGTCGGGGCTATAGGTGATGGTGGGCGGGTTCTGCATGGTCTCCTGCGTGGCAACCTCATGCGTGTGAGTACTTGCACGCAGACTATATCATAGCCCGCCCTTGCGTGCAAGTACCCACACGCACGACCTCTACTCAAGTCGCCGCCGGGCTCGGCGCCTCACTGCTCATGGAACCCTTCATCGCGCCGCCCATGGCGCCGCCGTGGTGGTGCCACTTGCCGCCGGCTTTGTGGTACCCCGCCTTGACCGCCGCCGAGGCGCAGATGTACTGCCCGTTCTTCGTCCGCCCGTACATCGGGTCGGAGGGTTCGTGGTAGACCTTGGTCTTGGTGTTGGCCCAGACCGGCTGCGTCGCGCCGCAGTCGAGGCTTGCCGGTATCGGCGCCTGGGCCATCATCGGCCCGTGCATCGCGCCGGACATGGCGCCGCCCGAGCCCATGGCCCCGGCACTCGCCGAGGGCTCGGCGCTGCTCGAGCTTTGGCTGTTGCTGCCGCCGCTGCAGCCGGCCAGCAAACCGGCGACGATCGCGCAAGCAAGATATTTACGGAATGACACGATTCGCAATCTCCTTTACTTTGACGCGCGCGTGCTGCGCTGCGGACGAAGGTTCACCGGTGTAGACGCGCGCTCCGTTGACGAATGCGGCCTGCACCCACGCATCTTCGCCGCGATAGACGAGGGCTTGCACCTCGGGCGTCCAGGCGTCGACGTGCGTTGCGTCGAGCACGAGATAATCCGCCGCGTTCCCGGGAATCAAGTCTCCGGCCGCAAGGCCGAGGGCGCGCGCACCCTGTGCGGTGGCAAGATCGAATGCGGCGCGCGCTCCCAGCGCGCTGCCGTCGAGACGTGCGATCTTCTGCAATAGACTCGCTGCGCGCATCTCGTCGATCAGCGAGGGCTTCACGTCGGCATCGGTGCCCAAACCCATCGTCACGCCCAGCGCCTGCAAGCCGGCGACGTCGCAGATGCCGTCGCCGAAATATTGATTCGTCATCGGATTGTGAATGACGCGTGCGCCGCGTTCGGCCAGCAGGCGCTTCTCTTCTTCCGTGACGTGGATCGCGTGAATCGCGATCGTGCGCCGATCGAGTGCGCCGAGTTCGTCGAGCAGTGCGATGGGCGTAGCGCCGAATCGCTCGAGCGTCTCCTTCCCTTCGTACGGCGCTTCGGCAACGTGTACGTGCATAAAGCAATCGTACGAGCGGGCAAAATCCGCGGCGGCGCGGATCATCGGCTGCGAGGCGGCGTGCAGCGAGTGCGGCGCGACGCAAACGTTCGCCCACGGATAGCGTTCCATCAGTTCAAGCGTGCGCGACTGCGCGAGATCGACGCTCTCGCGGAACTGCGGCGGCGCGTATTCGGCGTCCATCCACGTACGCGCAAAGACCAGACGAATACCCGTCTCCTGTGCGGCGGCAATCGCCGCCTCGGCGCGCGCGTTTCCCTCACCGTTGAGATAGAAGAACTCCGCGACGCTGGTGATGCCGGCGGCGAGCATCTCACTGAACGCCGCGACGAATATCCAGTATACGTCGTCGGCGCTCAGCCGCGGCACGACCTTGTAGAGCGCGTCGCTGCGCCATCGAGCGAAGGTCCAGTCATCCGCCCAGCCGCGCAGCAGAATCTGATACGCATGACTGTGTCCGTTGACGAAGCCGGGTACGATCAGGCGATCGTCGGGAAACGAGCGGGAGGGCAAATCGCCGGCGTGCTCGCGCACGACCGCATAGTCGCCCGCATAGAGAATCGTACCGTCTTGGACGATGAACGCGTAGTCCCGGCGCAGCTCGCCGCCGACGAGCGCGCGCGCGCAACGAACCGCCTCGCTTGCGCTCTTCACGCGACCAGCGCACCGCGCCGCACGACCGCGCGCGCGAGATTGCCGCCGAACTGCCAGCCGAATTCATCGGCCGCTTCGATCCGCAGCGCAACGAAGTCCGCCCGCCCGCCGGCACGCAACACGCCGGCGTCGCTTCGCAGCGACGCAGCCGCCGCGCGCGTTACGCCGTAGAGCGCTTCGGCAGCCGTGAGCCCGAAAAGCGCGCGTCCGAAGTACGCGACGCTCTGCAGATTGAAGCACGGTGACGTCCCGGGATTGTAATCGCTGGCGAGCGCAACCGTTCCGCCTCGCTCGAGCAACGCACGCACCGGCGCTTTCTGCGCCAAGCCGAGATAGGCGATCGTTGCCGGGCATGCTACGGTCACGATGCCTGCTTGCGCGATGGCCTGTACGTCCTGCTCGCGAATGCAGTTACAGTGATCGACGGCGTCCACGCCGAGCCGCACCGCCATCTCGGCCGCCCCGCCGAACGACATCTCGTCGCAGTGCACGCGCAGGCGCATCCCCGCAGCGCGGCACGCTTCGAGATAGCGCGCGCTCTGCGCCGGCGAGAAAAAGCCCGGCTCGCAGAACGCGTCGGCGTACATCGCCCCGTGCGCGGCCGCGGTGGGAATCACTTGGTCGATCAAATAGTCGACGTACGCCTCTTCGCGCGTGAACTCGGGCGGCAAGGCATGCGCACCCAGAAAGGTGGCGACGAGCTCCGGTGTGTCGAGCCGGTCGCGATGGAGCGCGATGAGGTCGAGGAGCGCGTCTTCGCCGGGTTTGTGCAACGCGTAACCGGTCTTGGTTTCGAGCGTCGTCGTGCCGTGCGCGAGCATCGTCTGCAGACGCGGCAGTACGACGGCATCGTAAAAGCGATCGCTTTCGAGGATCGCCTCACGCGTTCGCTCGACGGTGTAGAGCATGCCGAGCTGCGGTTTCTCGCCGCGCAGCCGCGACGCGAAATCGGGTTCGCGGTCGCCGGCGAAGAGCGGGTGCGCGTGCGCGTCCACGAAACCCGGAACGATCACGCAGTCGCGCAAATCGAGCTCTTCCACCGAGCCGTGCAGCGATCGCTCGACGTCGGAGCGCGAGCCGAGTGCCGCGATCCCTTCGCCGTCGATCAGCAGCGCGGCGTCGTCGATCCGCCCGAGATCCTCGAACGTAATGCCGTTCTGCGCGGCATCACCGCTGCACGGAACGATGCTCCGCGCACGCACTAGGGTCAGAGACGCCAATCGATGCCCGCATTATCAGCCGTTTCGATCGCCAAATCATAGCCCGCGTCGGCGTGCCGCACGACGCCCATCCCGCAGTCCGTCGTCAGCACGCACTGCAAGCGTTCCGCCGCGTCTTGCGAACCGTCGGCGACCACCACCATGCCCGCGTGCATGCTGTACCCGATGCCGACGCCGCCGCCATGGTGCAGACTGACCCAGTGCGCGCCCGCCGCGGTATTCAACATCGCGTTGAGCAGCGGCCAATCGGCGATCGCGTCGCTGCCGTCCTTCATCGCTTCGGTCTCGCGATACGGCGAGGCGACGCTTCCGGTGTCGAGATGATCGCGGCCGATCACGACCGGAGCCTTGATCTCGCCCGCCCGCAAGAGCTCGTTGAAGCGCACGCCCGCCTTCGCGCGATCGCCGTAACCGAGCCAGCAGATGCGCGCCGGCAGCCCTTGGAACGCAATGCGCTCTTGCGCGAGGCGAATCCAGCGCTGCAGCCCCGCGTCGTTTGGAAAGAGCGCGAGCAGTTCGCGATCGAGGCGATGAATATCGGCCGGATCGCCCGAGAGCGCTGCGAACCGGAACGGGCCCGAACCCTTGCAAAAGAGCGGGCGAATGAACGCCGGCACGAATCCGGGAAAGTCGAAAGCGCGCGCAAAACCGGCGCGCTGCGCTTGCGCGCGCAGGTTGTTGCCGTAGTCGAAGACGATCGCACCCGCGTCGAGGAAATGCACCATCGCATCGACGTGTTTGCCGCAGCTCTCGAGCGCGCGCCGCTCGTACTCGTCGGGCGCACTCGCGCGCAGCGACGCCGCTTCGTCGAGCGTCAATCCCTCCGGCACGTATCCGTTGATCAAGTCGTGCGCCGAGGTCTGATCGGTGACCGCATCCGGACGGAAACCGAGCTTGTAGAGCTCCCAAAACTCGGTCGCGGCGTTGCCTTCGTAGCCGATCGAGATCGCGCGACCCTGCGCCTTGGCAAGCTCCGCCTCGCGCACCGCTTCTTCGCGTGAATTCGCGACGACGTCGAGATAGCGCAATTCCTTGCGCCGTTCCAAACGCGAGCGGTCGACGTCCATCATGAGGCCGACGCCTTCGTTCATGGTGATCGCGAGCGGTTGCGCGCCGCCCATGCCGCCGACCCCCGCGGTCAAACAGATGCGCCCTTTGAGCGAACCGCCGAAGTGTTGGCGCGCAAGCTCCGCAAACGTCTCGTAGGTTCCTTGCACGATGCCCTGCGTGCCGATGTAGATCCACGATCCCGCGGTCATCTGCCCGTACATCGTCAGCCCTTGCGCTTCGAGCGAGCGGAAGATCTTCCAATCCGCCCACTTCGGAACGAGATTGGAGTTCGCAATGAGCACGCGCGGCGCGCGTTCGTGCGTCTTCCAGACCGCGACCGGCTTACCGCTCTGCACGATCATCGTCTCGTCGTTCTTCAGACGATCGAGCGTGCGCACCATCGCGTCGAACGCCGCCCACGACCGCGCCGCTTTGCCGTTCCCGCCGTACACGACGAGATCGTTCGGCCGCTCGGCGACCTCGGGATCGAGATTGTTGCAAAGCATTCGCAGCGCCGCTTCTTGCGGCCACCCTTGCGCAGTACGCTCGCTTCCACGCGCCGCGCGTACGATGCGCGCTCCTGAAATCGTCGTCGCCATGCGTTGAGCTTTTCGCTCGGAGAGGCGCTGCTCCGCTCGCCTTTTTCTGTTTAAGCTCGCTTCGCAGCACCCCGTCCTCGCGCAAGCACGCCCCCACACCAAGCAGCCGGCTCGCCTCGCAGCAATCTCGGCCTTCCCGCGAGCGAGGCGTCTGAAGCCGAGCCGGAGCCAGGATGGCGAGAGGCGAGGCTCAGCCGAGCAGGAGCGAGCCATGAGGGCGAGCGACGCGCGTCCGAGCGGCGGGGAGGCGAGATTCGCTGCGGGGCGAGCGAGGCGCTTGACGCAAACCGATATATCGAGTAATTTACTCGTAAGCACGGCGACTATTCGAAAGGACCTCCCACATGGACTACGCCATCCTGGCAACCCTCTGGAACGGGCCGGCGACGCTCCCCGAGCTCGTCGGTGCCGTGTGCGACCGGACCGGACGCGCGGTCAGCCCTGCCCTCGTCGACAGTTATCTACGGTTGTTCGAGCGGTTTGGGTTCATCGAACGCCCGAGCGGCGAATCACCTTACACACTCGCGGAGCGCGGCTCGCTCTATTTGGCGTACGCCGCGACCGCATAGGACTATGTTTATGGACTTTCATTTTGGACCCGGACGCGAAGGCTTTGAAGGCCACTTCGGCTTCGGCCGGCGCGGACGGCATCGCGGCGGCTGGGGCGGAGGCTTCGGCGGCGGCCGCGGTCGCGGCGATCTCAAGTACGAGATCCTCGAAGCATTGCTCGAGGGCCCGCGTCACGGCTACGACATCATGCTGACGATCGAGAGCAAGCGCGGCATGCGCCCGAGCCCAGGATCGATCTATCCGGCACTGCAGATGCTCGAGGACGGCGACTTCGTGCGCAGTTCCGAACGCGACGGCAAACGCGTGTACGAGATCACCGATAAAGGCCGCGAGCTCTACGCGCAGCGCGAACCGTCGCACGAGGAGATGCCGTGGAGCAATCCGGCATTCTACGCGACCGTCGCCGACGCGATGCGGCAAGTGCACGGCATCAAAGATGCCGTCAAGCAAATCGCCAAGAGCGGGAACATCGAACTCTACAAAAAGGCGATCGAGGTGCTCGACAAAGCTCGTCGAGAGCTTTTCGAGATTCTCGCGGATCACATCTAGGCGCTATCAAACCGGCGGCGGATTGAGATTCGTCTTCTGCCGCTGGTGCCAATACGGATAGGGTATCGTCCGTTCGCTCGCAGCGTCGAGCTCGGCGACCTGCTCTTTCGTGAGCGACCAGCCGACCGCGCCGAGGTTCGCACGCAGCTGCTCTTCATTGCGGGCACCGATGATGATCGTAGCGACCGTCGGCCGATGCAAAAGCCAATTGATCGCGATCTGCGCAACCGATTTCCCGGTCTCTTTTGCAATCTCGTCGAGCGCGTCCACGACGCGGTAGAGATATTCCGCATCGACCGGCGGGCCCTCGTCGGCGGTCGCGTGCAGACGGCTGACCTCCGGCAGCGGCGCGCCGCGGCGAATCTTTCCGGTGAGCCGCCCCCAGCCGAGCGGACTCCACACGACGCAGCTGACGCCTTGATCGATCCCGAGCGGCATCAGCTCCCATTCATAGTCTCGCGCGATCAGCGAATAGAGCGCCTGATGCGCAACGTAGCGCGGCAGATTGTAGCGCTCGGCAATCGCAAGCGATTTCATGAGGTGCCAGCCCGAGAAATTCGAGACGCCGACGTAGCGAATCTTTCCCGCGCGCACGAAATCGTCAAGCGTCGAGAGCACCTCCTCGATCGCCGTGTACGCGTCGAAGTTGTGGAGCTGGAAGAGATCGATGTAGTCCGTACCGAGACGGCGCAGCGATCCCTCGATCGCGTTGATGAGATGAAAGCGTGAGGATCCCGCGTCGTTGGGCGCGTCGCTCATCGGCGAAGTCGCCTTCGTCGAAATCAAGACCTTGTCGCGGCGTCCCTTGATCGAGCCGCCCAACACTTCTTCCGCGAGACCGCGCGAGTAGATGTCCGCCGAATCGAACATCGTCAAACCTGCGTCGAGGCAGATGTCGACGAGCCGTTTGGCTTCCTTCACGTCGGTCGATCCCCACGCCCCGAAGAACTCGCCGCGCCCGCCGAAGGTGCCCGTCCCAAAACTCAGGACGGGTACTTGAAAGCCGGATCTCCCGAGATGACGATACTCCATCAAAGCGACGCCGCGATCGCGTTTTCGGCTACGCGCACCAGCTCGTGCGAGCGAATCAGCGCGCGCGCCGCTTCGATGTCGGGCGCGGGCGGCCGATCGGTCGTCCACGGCGCGATCCGCGCGCGCGCAAGTTCGTATGCGGCTTGCGTCCCCGCCCCGGAACGCAGCGGACGCCGGAAGTCCGTCGCCGCGAGCGCGCCGAGCAATTCGCACGCAAGCGCGCCTTCGACGTTGTCGAGCACGCGAACCAGATTGTTGGCCGAGGTCATGCCCATGCTGACGTGATCCTCCTGCCCCGCCGACGTCGGAATCGAGTCGACGCTCGAAGGCCAGGCGAGGCCCTTATTGTCGTTGACGAGCGCAGCGGCCGCGTACTGCACGATCATCAAACCCGACTGCAAACCGGATCGGCCGGTGAGGAAGAGCGGCAGGCCGCGTTCTTCCGCGTTGAGCAAGAGATACAAGCGGCGTTCGCCGATCGACGCGAGTTCGCAGATTGCAAATTTCAGAAAATCGATTGCGAGCGCGATCGGTTCGCCGTGGAAATTTCCGCCCGAGAGAAACTCGCCGTCATCGGGAAAAACCAGCGGATTGTCGGTCACCGAGTTCGCCTCGGTCTGCGCGACGCCGCGCGCGTACGCGATCGCGTCGCGCACCGCGCCGTGGACGACCGGAATACAACGGAACGAATACGGGTCTTGCACGCGCCCGCACTCGCGGTGCGAGAGCATGATCTCGGATCCGGCCAGCAACGCGCGCAGATTGGCCGCGACGCGCCCTTGACCCGGATGCGGCCGCAAATCGTTCAAGCGCTGATCGAAGACGCGGTCGGTGCCGAGAAAGGCTTCGAGCGAGAGCGCGCCGATGACGTCGGCCGCGGCGGCGAGACGCTGCGCGCGCAAGATGCCCAGGGACGCAATGCCGGTCATCACCTGCGTCCCGTTGATGAGCGCCAGCCCTTCCTTCGGACCGAGCGTCACCGGTTTCAATCCCGCCCGCTGCAATGCAAGGGCGCTCGGCAAACGCTCGCCGTCGTAGAACGCCTCGCCCTCGCCGATCAGCGTCAGCGTCATGTGCGCGAGCGGCGCGAGGTCGCCGCTTGCGCCAACCGAACCTTGGCAGGGCACGAACGGCGTCACGCCGCGATTGAGCAGCTCCGCCAAGAGATCGAGCGTCTCGAGTTTGACGCCGGAGTGACCGGCGGCGAGCGAATTGACCCGCAGCACGCCCGCGGCGCGCACGAGCCGGGAATCGAGCGGCGCGCCCGTGCCCGAGGCGTGCGAGCGCACGAGATTCAACTGCAGCGTCGCTGCGTCGGCCGGATCGATCTGCACGTTTGCCAAGCGTCCGAAACCCGTCGTGACCCCGTAGATCGCGTCGCCCCGGGCGAAACGTTCGTCGACGAAGGCGCGTGCGCGCGCGACGCGGTCGCGCGCCGCCGGCGCGATACGTACCGGTGCGCCGTCGGCCGCGGCTTCGATCTTTTCGAGGCTCAAATGACGGCCGTCGAGCTCGACCGGTTGTGCCGAAATCGTCTGGGACATGACCCAAATCTAGTTCCGAGTGGATAACCCGACGCCTGCCGTGCATAACCGCAAAAAACTTGTGGATAGCGTGTGAGTGAGCGCGCGCGCTGTCTTGAAGCACACGGTACGCGGTGCTACCATCACCTCACTTCGAATTCATCGAAGGGCGACGCACGTATCGGTCGCGATCGAAAGCACTGAGCGTGGTGGCTGCGCTGGTAGCCACTCGCCGCGACGGTCGAACCGCCGCTGACGTCAGTCGGGCTCTCCCACCCGGGAGTCCGATAGGCGACCCCGGTGAGCGAATACGTCGAAAACCGCCGACTTTATGTCGGCGGTTTTTGTTTTGCGCTACGCGCGCGCGAGGTCGCCGTATTTGCCCGCGATTTCGCGCGCTATTGCCGCGACGCGATTGCGTACTTCGGGCGGACCGACGATCTCGGCTTGGGCGCCCCAGCCGAGCACCCAGCGCGCCAGCTCATCGGGATCGGCGACGCGATACTCGATCTCGGCGCTGCCGTCGTCGAGCCGATCGATCTGCCGTTCGGCCACGACGCGCGCGGCGATCGCCGCTTTGGCGACGCGCGGCGCGAAACGCACGCGAACGGGTTTGGCCTCGCTGCCGTGCATCACGCCGCTGATCGAATCCGAGGCGAAGCTGTCGACGTCGAAGTCCTGCGGTTTGACGAAGGTGTGCGCGGTTACGTGCACCTCGCTCACGTTGTCGATCGCGAAGACGCGCTTGTCGCGGCGAGCGTGATCGTAGGCGATGCAATAGATGCGGCCCGAGCTCACGACGAAGCCGTAGGGATCGGCCTCGCGTGTACTGCGATTGCCTTCCTTATCTTGATAGACGAATTGCACGCTGCGCGAAGAGCGCTCGGCCGCCGCGAAGAGCCCGAAGGCGCGCTCCCCTTCGGCATCGAGCTGAATCTCGGAAAGGCGAAAGGCGACCGGTGAGGGCGCATCGGCTTTCGCGCGGACGCCGTTGCGTGTCGAACCGAGCAGCTTCTCGGTGATCTCGTCGATCGAGGCGCCGATCTGTCCGCCGATCGAAGCGCCGAACGAACGCAGCGCGACCAAGCCGAAGAGTTCGCCGCTCGAGAGGTCGAGGCGCCGCAAACTGTAGCCGTCGGCAAAGCGATACGCATTGAGTGCGCGATCGAAGAACCACGGGAATCCGGCGTCGGCCAATACCGCCAAGTAGCGGCGCAGGCTCCGCGTACTCGGGCGCTTGGTGCCCTCGGCGATCCGGTCTTTGAGGCTCTCAAAGGAATGACGGCCCTCGTCGATGGCCGAGAGGAGCCGGACCAGCAGCACGATCTTCGGTTCGGTGGTACGTTCCATTGATTTCATACTCTACCGCAGATGGTGGGCCGGTGGTGTGCCAACAGCCCGGCCTAGTGCTCAAATTTCTCTCAATTCCGGCCCACCGACCCCTGTGGTATAATGCATGGCCATGCTCGACGTAGCCGTCCCCCCGCAAGCTGCCGCCGACCTCGCCGCGATCGGGCGCTTCGCCGCCGCGCGCGGCTGGGTGCCGGCGACCAGCGGCAACTTCTCGCGCCGCATCGACGAGGCATACGCCGCGGTGACGCGGTCGGGGATCGACAAGGGCAACATCCGCCCCGAGGACGTCGTCGCGGTCCCGCTCGCGGGCGAGCTGCCGCCGGGCGTCTCGGCCGAGACGCCGCTGCACGTCGCGCGCTACCGGCGCGATCCGGCGATCGGAGCGATCGTCCACGTCCACACGGTGGCGGCAACCGTGCTCTCGCGTGCCGACGCCAACCAGGGCTTCATCAAGCTGGACGGCTTCGAGATGCACAAGAGCCTGCGCGGCGTGACGACGCACGAAAGCGTCATCCGCTTGCCGATCTTCGCCAACGATCAGGATACCGTGCGTCTCGCCGAGCACATCGAAGCGGCACTCGCCGCCGACCTGCTGGTGCCCGGATACCTGCTGAGCGGTCACGGGTTATACGCTTGGGGTGCAACCATGGTCGATGCACAACGCCACCTGGAGGGCTTAGAGTTCTTGCTCCAGTGTTCATTAGAGGAACGGAGACTACAGCGATGACCACGACCCTCACCAGCACGCTGCGCGTCTGGAACGAGAACGAACCCGCGACGCTGCTCGTCGATACGAGCGACGCGAGCGAGATCGCGCGCGAGTTGAACGCGGTGGGCGTGCGTTTCGAGCGGTGGGCCGCCGATGCGCAATTGCCCAAAGGCGCCGATCAGCAGACCGTGCTCGATGCCTACAAGAGTTCGATCGACAAGCTGGTCGCGGAGTGCGGGTATCAGACGATGGACGTCATTCGCCTGGAGCGCGGCACGCCGAACACCGAGCCGCTGCGCAAGAAGTTCCTCGACGAGCACCAGCACTCCGAAGACGAGGTCCGCTTCTTCGTGGAAGGGCGCGGCGCGTTCTATCTGCATCTGAACGGACGCGTCTATCAAACGATTTGCGTGAAGGGCGATCTGATCAGCGTACCGGCCGGGACGAAGCATTGGTTCGACATGGGCTCCGACCCGGAGTTCACGGCTATTCGCCTCTTCAACAATCAAGAAGGCTGGGTCGCGAACTTCACCGGAGACACGATCGCAAGCAGCTTCCCCAAACTCGATTAGCGCCGTGCACTTCCGCGCACGCGCGGCACTGATCGATATCGAAGGCACGGTCGGTTCGATCGCCTTCGTGCGAGACGTACTCTTTCCGTACGCCTCGGAGCGCATGGACGAGTACGTGATCGCCCACCGCGACGAACCGTCGATCCGCGAGATCCTCGATCAAACCGCAAGCGAAGCCGGCGCGCACCGCGACAACGTGCCGGCGCTGCTCGCCGCGCTACACGACTGGTCGGATCGCGACGTCAAAGTGACGCCGCTGAAGTCACTGCAGGGTATGATCTGGGTCGACGGGTTTCGTTCGAGCGGCATCCGCGGACATCTCTATCCGGACGCAATCGATGCGCTGCGCCGCTTTCACGACGCCGGCGTTGCGTTGTACGTCTACTCCTCGGGCTCGGTCGCGGCACAGAAGCTGCTCTTCGGGCACAGCGTGGCTGGCGATCTCTTGCCGCTCTTCTCCGGATTCTACGATACGACGATCGGCGGGAAACGCGAGAGCGCTTCGTACGAGCGCATCGCCTCCGCGATCGGCATCCCCCCGAACGAAGCGATTTTCTTTTCCGACAACGAGGCCGAACTCGACGCAGCCGGGGAAGCCGGCTTGCAGACGGTGCAGCTCGCACGGCCCGAAGATCTCACCACGCCGACGACCCGCCACACGAGCGTCGAGTCCTTTGCTACGATCGAGGTGAACCGATGAGCGTTTCCGAGCGCTATTTCGAAGATTTCGCGGTCGGCGATTTTTTCGAGAGCAAGACCTACCACATCACGCTCGAAGAGAGCCTCGCGTTCGCTCGCAATTACGACCCGCAGCCTTTTCATCTCGACGAAGCGGCGGCAGAGGCGAGCTTCTTCCGTAAACTTGTATGCAGCGGTTGGCACACCGCTGCGATCACGATGCGCCTCATGGTCGACTCCTATACGATGCGCGGCAGCGGCATCATCGGAACCGGTGTCGACGATCTGCGCTGGACGGCGCCGGTAGCGCCGGGTGACACGCTGCATCTTCGCGGCGAGGTCGTCGAAAAGCGCGCCTGGCCCGGCGGTAAGCCGCGCGGCGTCGTAAAGATGCGGCTCGAAACCATGAATCAAGACGACGTCGTGGTCCTCACGATGTTCGCCAATTGTGTCGTGCCCATGCGCGGCTGAGCGGCGCCCCGGGGCCCGTCGTGATTTAGATTCTAAGCGTAGCGCTTGGTCTACGTTCCAGGCATTGGCGCAGCAGGCGGCGGAGATTCCGTTACGTGAAAGCGCTCGCCGCCGTAGGTCTCGCGATCCTCATCGCCGTGCTGCCGGCGGTCGTGCCGCGGTATCTTTCATTTGAATTCACGTACGCCGGGGCATACACGATCGCGATCGTCGGCCTGGTAATCCTCATCGGACGAACCGGACAGATCTCGCTCGGGCACGGCGCGTTCATCGCCGTCGGCGCATACACCACGGCGATCGCCGTGAACAAGGGACTCAACGAGGCGATCGCGATCGTACTCGCTGCGGTCCTCGCGGGACTGCTCGGCATCGCGCTCGGCGTCATCGCACTTCGGCTCGCGGGCGCATATCTCGCGCTCGCAACCTTCGCGCTCGCGGCTTCGGTGCCGCCGTTACTCAAGCGCTTCGGGGGCCTTACCGGCGGCGCGCAAGGCATGACGATTCCCTCTGTGCCCGAGATGACGCTCTACTATCTCACGTGGGCGTGTGCCGGCGTCTGTATCGTTATCGCGTATGTCGTCTTGCGCGGACGTGTCGGCCTTGCGCTTCGGGCGCTGCGCGACAGCGAAATCGCCGCAATCTCGTTCGGAATCGATCCCGTCTTCTACAAAACACTTGCCTTCGGCTGGAGCGCGGCCTATGCGGGCGTCGCCGGCGCCATGCTGGCCCTGACGACCGCCTACGTAAGCCCCGACCCGTACGGCATACCGCTTTCGCTGATGCTCCTTGCCGGCGCCGTGATCGGCGGTCTCGACGTACTTTGGGGAGCGCTCATCGGCGGCGCCGTCGTCGAGTTTCTCCCGCTTCTCTCCCAATCGATCAATCCCGCATTCTCTTCAATCGTGTATGGCATCGCACTCATCCTCATCATGACGTTCATGCCCGGCGGCATCGCCGGCGCACTAAGGAGGCCTCATGAGCAATCGTAAACGTGGGTTCGTCGCGGCCGCTGCCGCGCTAACGGTCGCGATATCGACACTTGCCCTCGCGCTCGCCGCACAAGACGTGCCCGGCGTAACGCCGACGGAGATCCTGCTCGGCGGGACGCATCCGTACAGCGGTCCTGCCGCCGCCTATGCCCCGATCGGTAAGGGCGCGCTCGCGTACTTCGCGTACGTCAACGACCATGGCGGCGTCTACGGACGCAAGATCGTCTACGAAGACAAGGACGACGGGTACAACCCGGCACAGACGCTTCAGATCGTGCGGCAATTCGTCGAGCAGGATCACGTTTTCGCGATCTTCGATTCGCTCGGAACTCCCTCGAACGTCGCAATTCGCCAGTATCTCAACGACAATCACGTGCCGCAGCTCTTCGTCGCAACCGGCGCGACGACGTTCGGCGCCGATTACAAAAAGTATCCGTATACGATCGGCTGGCAGCCGAATTATCACGATGAAGCAACGATCTTCGGAAAGTATCTGCTCTCCACCAGACCCGGAGCCAAGGTCGGCGTTCTATATCAAAACGACGACTACGGCGAGGACCTGCTCGGCGGCCTCACCTCGTCCCTGGGCCAAAAGTCGAATATGATCCTAAAGACCGCGAGCTATGAAGTCACCGATCCCGACGTCACCTCGCAAATCGAGAGCCTCAAAGCCAGCGGCGCCGATACCGTCTTTATCTTCGCAACGCCGAAATTCGCGATCCAGGCGCTGGTCACGATCAGCAAACTTTCGTGGAAGCCGCTCGTCTTTCTGAACAGCGTCTCGGCCTCACAGACGATCATGCGTATCGCCACCAAGGTCGGCGGACCGGCGGCGACCAACGGCGTGATCTCGGCCGTCTACGTCAAGGATCCGAGCGATCCGCTGTGGGCCAAAGACGACGGCATGAAACTCTACCAGCAGATCATGGCCAAGTATCTGCCGGGGGCGGATGCGTCCGACGTGAATTATCTCTACGGGATGGGTGTCGCCTACACGATGGTCGACGTTCTCAAAAAGGCCGGGAAGGATCTCACGCGCGCGCGCCTCATGCAGGCGGTTCTCCATCTGCACGAGTCGCCCAATCCGTTCGTACTGCCCGGGATAGTCGTCAGCGTGACGCCCACCGACCGCTTCCCGATGCGCGAGGAAGAGTTGATGCGCTACGATGCGGGCTCGTGGAATCCGTTCGGCGGGCTGATCTCGTCACGCTACTGAACGGCACCGTGAACGGCGCGGCGATGCTCACCGTCGAGGATCTCACGATCCGCTTCGGTGGTCTCGCCGCGCTCTCGGGTATCTCTTTTTCGGTGCAGCCGGGAGCAATCACCGGACTGATCGGACCTAACGGTGCGGGCAAAACCACCTGCTTCAACTGCATCACGCGGCTCTATCAACCCGACTCGGGCAGCATCCGCTTGCGCGGCGAGGATCTCTTACGCGTGTCCGCGCACGAGGTGGTCGGACGCGGCGTCGCGCGGACCTTTCAAAACCTCGAACTCTTCGCAACCATGACCGCGCAGGAGAACGTACTCGTGGGGCTGCATGCCGGCCGCCGAAGTACGCGTACCGCACGCGAACTCCTCGACTACGTCGGATTGAGCGCCCTCGCCGATCGTCCGGTGCGTTCGCTGCCGTTCGGCGCGCGCAAGATGGTCGAACTCGCGCGTGCACTGGCGAGCGCTCCCAGCCTGCTTCTGCTCGACGAGCCCGCGGCAGGCTTTGGGCACGAAGAAGTTGCCGCGCTCGCCGAGAGGATCGAGCGCATTCCAAACGATTTCGACACCACGATCTTGATGGTCGAGCATCAAATGCAGCTGGTGATGCGCGTCTGCGAACACATCGTCGTTCTGGACGCGGGGCAAAAGCTCGCCGAAGGTGATCCCGCGTCGGTCGCTTCGAACAGCGCGGTGATCGACGCCTATCTGGGGACGGTCTGACGTGCTCGAAGTGACCGCACTACGCGCCCGCTACGGAGAGCTCGAAGCGCTGCACGGCATCGACTTTCGCGTCGAGCGGGGTTCCATCGTCGCCTTGCTCGGTGCGAACGGTGCAGGCAAAACCACGACTTTGCGCGCGATCGCGGGAACCTGCAAACGCGCCGGCTCCATTTCGCTCGACGGGACGCTGCTCGTCAATTGCGCCCCGGAGGATCTCGCCCGGCTGGGGGTTGCCCTCGTACCCGAAGGGCGCGGCACGCTCGCCGAGCTGAGCGTTCACGAAAACCTCGCACTCGGCGGCTATATCCTCTCCACGGCGCGCGCGCGCGAGCGCTATCGCCGCGTCGTCGCCTATTTTCCGTGGCTGGAAGAACGCAAGCGGCAAGCCGCCGGAACGCTCTCCGGCGGGCAACAGCAGATGCTCGCGATCGCACGCGCGCTGATGATGGAACCGCGCGTGATTTTGCTCGACGAGCCCTCACTCGGTCTCGCACCGCTCGTCGTGCGTCAGATCTTCACGCTGCTGCAGACGATCAACGCGGAGGAGGGCGTAACGATGCTAATTGCGGAGCAGAACGCGGCGATAGCGCTCGAGACCGCACGCTACGCCTACGTGCTCGAGACCGGCGAGATCGCAGCCGAGGGTACCGCCGAGGAGTTGCGGCGCGACGACCAGATCCGCCGCTCCTATTTGGGCTTCGCCGTTTCCTAAACGCGCTTGACGTGTACGCGTCCGAACAATCCGGCCGGACGCACGAGCAGCACGACGATGATGATGGCAAAGGCAGCCGGGAGACGCAGATCGGTGCCGATGAAACTGACGTAGGTGCCGAGCAGCGCCAGAATGACGCCGAGCGCGAGCCCACCCACGACGGCGCCGACCGGGCTCTCGATTCCACCGAGCACCGCCGCGGCAAACGCATAGACGAGAATCCCCTGCATCATGTTCGGTTCGAGAAAGACGACCGGCGCAACCATCATGCCGGCAACGGCACCCACGACGGACGCGAGACCCCATCCAAGCGCGAGCATCCAGCTGACGCGAATGCCGAGCAGGCGGCTCTGCTCCGGGTAGAGCGCCGCGGCGCGCAGGGCGAGGCCGAGTTTCGTGCGCGTGAAGAGCAGGTAGACGAGCGCGAGTGTTGCGAGCGAGACGCCGATCACTCCGAGGTCGGCTTGACTGAGCGCGACGCCCCCGAGCGTAACCGGCGTGCTGGGGAAAGCGCCGGGGAACGATCTGATCGCGTAGCCCCATATCCAACCGGCGAGTCCGTTGAAAACGATGAGCAATCCGAGCGTCACGATGACGAGCGTGAGCGGCGGCGCGCCTTCGACCGGACGGATGACGACGCGCTCGATGACGACCGCGCCGGCAAACGCGGCGGCGAGCGTGATCGCGAACGCCGCCCAGAACGGCACGCCGGACTGCACGAGCTGCCAAGCGATGAAGGTCGAGAGCATCGCCATCTCGCCCTGCGCGAAGTTGATCACGTTCATCGAACGGTAGATCAACACCATCGCGAGCGCGACGCTGGCGAAGATCGACCCCGTGGCGAGCCCGCTTGCGATCTGCTGCGCGAGCTCCTGCCAAGCGTTCATAGCGCGCTCACCTCGCGTTCGAGCAGGCCGTCGATCAGCTCGACGGCCTCGACGAAACGCTCGTCATACGTGCCGCGCAAAACCGTGTACGGCCGTCCGAGCTCGTCGAAGAGCGCAACGAATCGCTCGTACATCCACCAGCGGAACCGTTCGCCGTCTCGAATTTCGTCGGCCACGAAGGGCACGTCGGGATAGGGGATGAGGTAGTGCGCGACGTGCGAGCGTATATGCGGCCACGCGGCGGGCGGGCGACCGTGATACCGTTCGAACCACACCCGGACGGCGAAAGCATCGGTATCGCAGAGCAGCACGCGGCGGGCGCGCAGAGCGTAGTCGTCTTCCCGGCGCTGCTGCTCGAGCGCGAGCTGCTCGAACTCGCCGTCTTCCCACACGCGTTCGCCTTGCGCGCGCACCTTTTCCAGCGCATATTCGCGCGGATACTCCGGCACCCACGTGGTCTGATAATGCAAAGCAAGACGAGCGCAAAGCGTCGTCTTGCCCGTCGACTCCGAACCGACGACGCACACGCGAAGCGGTTCGGCGTCGCTCATGCGTGAGCCGGTTCGCTCGGCTCTGCAGGTAATTCGATGGAAGGGATCTTCGAGAACTTCAACTTCTCGGGATCCTCGCTATCGACGTCGGCGAGTACGTGATCGCCGGCGACGAAGGTGCCCTTGAGCATCTCCTCGGCTAGTTCGTCCTCGACGTTGCGCTGAATCGCGCGGCGCAGCGGACGCGCACCGAACTGCGGGTCCCAACCCTTCTTCGCGAGCAGGGTTTTGGCCGCGTCGGTGACTTTGAGGTGCATCTCCTGCGCTCGAACTTCGCGCAAGACTTTCTCGAGTTCGAGGCCGACGATCTCTTCGATCTGAGCCTTGCTCAGCTGGTGGAAGACCACGACTTCGTCGACACGATTGAGAAACTCGGGACGGAACGTGTGCTTGACCTCCTCGAGCACTTTGTTCTTCATCCGCTCGTACGCCTTGGTCTCGTCTTCTTCCGAACCTTTCTGCGGGCGGAAGCCGATGTCGGTGGTCGTCTGCATACCGGCAGCGCCGACGTTCGAGGTCATGATGATGACCGTGTTTTTGAAGTCGACCTGACGGCCTTGCGAATCGGTCAAACGTCCATCGTCGAGTACTTGCAGCAGCAGGTTGAAGACGTCGGGGTGCGCCTTCTCGATCTCGTCGAGCAGCACGACCGAGTACGGCCGGCGACGCACGGCCTCGGTCAGCTGTCCGCCCTCTTCGTAGCCGACATATCCCGGCGGGGCGCCCACGAGGCGCGAAACGGAGTGTTTCTCCATGTACTCGGACATGTCGATGCGGACCATCGCCTCCTGGGAGTCGAACATGAACTCGGCCAGCGCGCGGGCGAGCTCGGTCTTGCCGACGCCGGTCGGGCCGAGAAAGAGAAACGAGCCGATCGGGCGGTCGGGGTCCTGCAGGCCGGCGCGCGAGCGGCGCAGCGCCGTCGCGACGGCCTCGATCGCGGCGTCCTGGCCGACGACGCGCTCGTGCAGACGCTCCTCCATGTGCACGAGCTTCTCCGTTTCGCCCTCGAGCAACCTGCTGACCGGGAT
>DATJOG010000001.1:0-79423 GCA_035507275.1 Candidatus Acidiferrales bacterium | reverse complement strand
GCGCGTGGTACAAGCGGCAGATCATCGATGGCGCGGGCGACGTCATGACGCTGCCCGAGGAGGCTTTCGAGCTCGATCGCAAGACGGTGGTTACCGCGTAGTCATGGGCTACATCAAAACAGAAGACCGTAACGGCGTGCGGATTATCACGATCGATAATCCGCCCGTCAACTCGCTCTCCTTCGCGCTCTCGGCCGAACTCGTTCCGGTCGTGGAGAAGGCTTCGGCCGACCCCAGTATCAACGCGGTCGTCTTCATCGGCGGCAACGGTCAGTTTTCGGCCGGCGCCGACATCAACGACTTCGGCAGCGAACCGACGCCGCAGACCCGCACGATTCGCGACGTGATCGCGGCCGTCGAGAAGAGCGACAAGACGTTCGTAGCCGCGATCGAAAAACAAGCGCTCGGCGGCGGGCTCGAGCTCTCGCTCGCCTGCGATTATCGCGTTGCGCTCAGCGATGCGAAGATCGGTCTGCCGGAAATCAAGCTGGGCCTATTGCCCGGCGCCGGCGGCACGCAGCGCCTCCCGCGTCTCATTGGCGCGCAAGACGCCCTCGACATCATGCTCAAGGGTCGCAACGTCCGGATGGATGAAGCCAAAGAGAAAGGCATCGTCGATCAGGTCGTCGAGTCCGATTTGCTCGATGCCGCGCTCGCGCTCGCGAAGGAAGGCGGCAAACGCCGCATTTCGCAGCGCAAGCCGTACATCGGCAAGGGAATCAGCGAGCAGGCCGCACCCTTCATCGTCTCGCAGGCGCACAAGATGGTGCCGCCCGAGAACAACGGCGGGTTCGCGGCGCACAAGTTGATCGACGCGGTCGAAGCCGCGGTCGAAATGCCGTTTGAATTCGGACTTGCGCGCGAAGCGCGGCTCTTCGAAGAGCTGGCGCGCTCGGCGCCGTCGGCGGCCCTGCGTCACGTGTTTTTCGCGGAACGAGAGTTGGCGAAGATTCCCAATCTTCCGGCTGCGGCGCCGCTCGACATCAAGAAGGCCGGCGTGATCGGCGCCGGTACGATGGGTACCGGCATCGCGATCACCTTCGCGCAGTCCGGCATCCCCGTACACATCGTCGACTCGAACGAAGAAGCGATCGACAAGGCCAAGCAGACCGTCATGGGCATGTTCATGTACCAAGTACAGAAGGGCCGCATGACGCAGGAAGAGGCGTGGAAGCTCGGTCAGTCGGTGCAGTTCACCGACGACTGGAGCGAGCTGGCCGATGCCGACGTCGTCGTCGAGGCCGTCTTCGAGAACATGGACGTCAAGAAAGAGGTCTTCACCAAGCTCGATGCGATCGTGAAGCCCGAGGGCATTCTCGCCTCGAACACGTCGACGCTCGACATCGACGAGATGGCTGCGGTGACGAAGCGCCCCGATAAATTCGTCGGCCTGCACTTCTTCGTGCCCGCGAACATCATGCCGCTGCTCGAAATCGTGCGCGGCAAGGAGACCTCGCCTCAAACCATCGCGACGGCGTTCAAGCTCGGCAAAACGTTGCGTAAAACCTCGGTGCTCTCCGCGAACGCGTTCGGCTTCATCGGCAATCGCATGGTGATCGATTACGCGAAGGCCGCGGGCGAGATGGCCGAATGGGGCGTGGCTCCCGCGCGCATCGACGCGGTTGCCAAGAGCTTCGGCTTCCCGATGGGGCCGTTCGCGATGAGCGATCTCTCCGGCATTGACGTCGGCTGGCACATTGCCAAGGCGCGTCCGGATATCGCGAAGCGCAGCGCCGTCGTCGATCGTCTCGTCGAAATGAAGCGTCTTGGGCAGAAGACGATGGCCGGTTATTTCAAGTACGACAAAGCCGTCGGCAAAGGACGCGAGCCGATTCCGGATCCCGAGATCGTCGCGCTATTCGCCGAAGAAGCCAAGAAGGCGGGCATTGCGCCGCGCGAGTTGAGCGATCAGGAAATTCTCGATCGCCTGACCTTCGCGTTGATCAACCGCGGCGCGTATCTGCTGGAAGAGGGCGTGGCACTGCGTCCGGGCGACATCGACATCGTCTACGTTTACGGTTACGGCTTCCCGCCGCATCACGGCGGCCCGATGTGGTACGCCGACGAAGCCGGTGTGAAGCACGTCTACGATCGCGTCGTGGGGTTCGGTTGGGAACCGGCGCCGCTACTCAAAGAAATCGCCGAAGCGAGCGGCACGTTCGCTTCCTACAAAAAGGGAGAACTGGTTCATGCGTGAGGCGGCAGTCGTCTCGGCAGCGCGGACGCCGATCGGTCGCGCGTTCCGCGGCGCGTTCAATCAAACACCTGGTGCAACGATGGCGGGATTCGTCGTCGCTGAAGCGATCAAGCGCGCCGGCGTCGATCCGGCCGAGATCGAAGACGTCGTGATCGGCTCGGGACTTCCCGAGGGCGCGACCGGCAATAACATCGGACGCACCGCGGCGTTGCGTGCGGGCTGCCCGGTGACCGTCTCGGGACAGACGGTGAGCCGCTACTGCGCGTCGGGTCTCGATGCGATCGCGGCTGCGGCGAAACGCGTCATCGTCGACAACGCCGACGTCGTCGTCGGCGGCGGCGTCGAATCGGTCTCGATGGTGCAGAACTACCTCAACCAGGAGTTCTACACCGAAGAGTGGCTGCTGCGCCACACGCCCGACGTGTATATGCCGATGCTCTACACGGCCGACAACGTCGCGAAGAAGTACAACGTTTCGCGCGAGTCGCAGGACGAGTACGCGCTGCAGAGCCAGCAGCGTACGGCGGAAGCGCAAAAAGCGGGCCGCTTCGACAAGGAGATCGTCGCGCTGCCGAGCTGGAAGTACGTGCAGGACAAAGACAGCGGCGTCGTGACCGAGGAGCATGTCGTTCTCAATAAAGACGAAGGCAACCGGCCGGAAACGACGCTCGAAGGCCTCTCGTCGCTCAAAGGTGCCGTGCCGGGGATCAAAGATACCTCGATCACTGCAGGCAATTCATCGCAACTCTCGGACGGCGCGGCGGCTGTGGTGCTGATGGATGCGAAGCTCGCATCGCAGCGCGGTCTCGAACCGCTCGGCTTCTATCGCGGCTTTGCGGTTGCGGGTTGCGAGCCGGGCGAGATGGGCATCGGCCCCGTCTTCGCGGTACCGAAGCTGCTCAAGCAGCACGGCCTCAAGATCGACGATATCGGTTTGTGGGAGCTCAACGAAGCATTCGCCGTGCAGACGGTGTACTGCCGCGATACGCTCGGCCTTCCGAACGACCGTTTCAACGTCGACGGCGGCGCTATCTCGATCGGCCATCCGTACGGCATGAGCGGCGCGCGGATGACGATGCACGCGCTCATCGAAGGCAAGCGCCGCGGCGTGAAGTACGTGGTGGTTACCATGTGCATCGGCGGCGGTATGGGCGCGGCCGGGCTCTTCGAGGTTGCCTAGGCCTTAGAGCGCAATCGCGCCCTTCGAGAGCGTTTCGATATTCGCGGCCTCGATGAAGGCGACAAACTCGCCGGGTTTGCCGTCGACCGCCTCAATCGAGATCACGCACTGCCACGATGCCGTTTTCGCATCGGCCTTGCGGAAGGTTTGTGCGACGATCGCATCGCCGTTCGATCTCGCACCGGCTTTCCATCCGGCTTTGATCATCTGCGCAGCGAAATTGTCGAGTAGCGCGGCTGCCGACGTTCCGTTGTGGATGTACGCGGCCGATTGCGCGTTGGGAAGGCCGATCTGCGGTACCGACATGCGAACGCCGGCCGGTACGTGCAGTTGCGGAAGTTCCGTGGTTCCGAACGCCTTTACCAAGCTCATCAGCGGGTTTTTGCCGCAGATCAAATCACCGACGCCGCCCGCGCCTGCGGGCGTGATCGACACGCGCAGATCCTGCGGATCGGTTCCGACTTGTGCCGTTACGAGCGGCTCGTTCGCCTTGCAATAAATCCCCGACTGCGGGCCGGTCGAGGCGACGAAGCCTCCGTTGTTCGTCGGAAGCTCCTGGTGCGTCCATCCCGCAGCGGTAAGCGCGGCGCCGTAGCTCGCGAGCGCGCCGTCCGGCGCCGTGTAATAGAGATCGTAGGAGTCGAGCGCGATCGGCGACGAGACCGACTGATGCACACTGCCTACCAACGTTGCATCGGGCAGCGGAACCTTCGGGATGCCGTCGGGCAGCTTGCCGACGAAGACCTGCGCGGTCCCGCCGTTTTGCGCAGCAATGCGTTGCAGCAATAAGGTGGTGCCGTCGTTGGTTTGCGCCGTCGCCGGAAGCGCGGAGAACGATATCAGTATCGAGGCGAATACAGCAAGTCGTCTCACGCCGCACCGAATTGAAGCCCGGTCCGCTCAGGTCCTTCTCAATCTGCGCGAGCCGGTCCAGGAAACGACGAGGCCCCGGTGGCGTACCACCGGGGCCTCGTGCCCCTCTGCGTTGCTGCCGGTGTTAGAGCACCGGAAGCGCGTAATCGAGCACCATGAGCAACTTGTTACGGTTGATCGTGTCGGAGTTCGAGTAGGGATAACCGGAGTGGAATTGATAGAGGTTCGAGTCGGTTATGCTGAGCGTGATAGCCGGCGGCCACTTCTTGATCACCGCGAAGTCGACTTCGTTGTAGAGATACGGAATCGGCGCGTTGATGAAGTAGTCGAAGTTATTCACGTACGAACCGGAAAACGCAAACGTCGATGTGTGCGGGTTGCCGATCGGTACCGTGATATTCGGCGTGAACGTCGTGTGGTAGATGCTCCCCTGCGTGGGTACGACCAAGCCCGACGGGCTGGCTTTGAACACGCCGGTCGTGTTGTGGGGGATGTACTCTTCCTGAACCGTGAGACCGAAGAGCTTTCCGAAGTACTTGCTGCCCGGACCGGCGCGGCCGGCGAGCTGCACGTAGAGGTCGTGCCACATCGTCTCGGTTGAACTGTCTTCCAAACCGTTTCCGCAGCACATACGCACGCGTTCGTGCCAGCCGCCCGAGAGGACGACGGGGCCCGCATTGTAGTTCAGCGAGGCGTCGTCGGTCCGGTCGTCGTTGAGCTTCTGATAGGTGTAGGGAATCTCGAACTCTTTAGCCGCCGTACATGGCAAGCTCGAACAGACCTTGCTGGCGATGCCAACGCGGCCGATGTTCTGATTGACATAACCGTGCGAGTAGCTGATGTACCACCGCTTCGCCAGGTTGATCTGCGCGCCGTAGGTGAAATGCACAACCGGATCGGCGAATTGATATTGGCCGGTCGGGCCGCAGTCCTGAGTGGTAGCGCAGTACGAAGAGGGCAACGCGAGATCCGAGGAACCGATGTTCCAGGTGCCCATGCCGCCGACATGGACGATCAGGAGTTTGGGTTTAGGCGGATCCTTTTTCGCCGCAGGGGCTTGTGCGACGGTGCTGCTGTTCGAGGTTGCGGCCGTTGCGGTCGATGTCGTTTGCGCCGAAGCAATCCCGACATTCGCAACGATGCACAGCCCGAACGCCGCACCGAGCGATAAGAGACGTTTCAAGGTAATGCTCCTTTGTGTGATTGTGTGCTCCTCCCAGCCGGAAGCAAAGGCAAGGAACGACTTATATCCTTAACAGTTGCGGCGCCGCCATACGTTCCGCGGCGCAGCTATTGTTCAGGTTAGCTTAGCAAATTATTAAATGGTAGCACCATAACCTCTATTCTCGCTAAATTTGCCAAGCGCATTTGGTGCATATCAAGCGCCCGAAAAAAAACGTCCGGCGTTTCTCGCCGGACGTTGCCTGAAAGGTCGCAGATGCGCGTCAGGCCTTTTTGGAAAATGCGATGCACCAACCGTTGGGACTGATCGTGCCGGTCACAACCTTGCACGAGTGCGGCGGCTTGAATAGGCTGCACTGCGAGCATTTTGCGCCGCCTTTGCCTGGGTGGTCCTGATACTTGAATTGCGCTTTATTACTGGCTGCGTCGGCGACCCCGCCGCTCATTGCCACGGCTCCCGCAAGAGCCGGCAGGACGATGAGCGTGCGCAGCGCCTCTTTGCGCGATTGGGATGGACGATCCATAAACGAACCTCTCCTCCGCGACGGACTAAAAAGGAGTACGGCTTCGCGCACGGTGCGGCCTTCCGGACCTTCCAAGCCTGGCCCAAGCGTCGATCCTTATTCTTGGGAACCATGGACAGCTTCATTCCGCGCGTCGCCGTCATCGACGACGAGCCTGACATTCGGACGTTGCTCGAGTTGGAGCTGAGCGAGGCCGGCTTTTCCGTGCGCAGCGCATCCGACGGTCCCGCCGGGCTAGCGCTCGTTCGCGAGTGGGAGCCCGACGTCGTCCTGCTCGACGTGATGATGCCGAAGGTCGACGGCATCACGCTGCTTCCCGACCTGCGCCGCACGACGCAGGCGCCGATCTTCATCGTCAGCGCCAAAGGCGGGACCGATGATAAAGTACGCGGGCTCGATCGCGGCGCCGACCATTACGTTGCCAAACCCTTCGAAATCCCCGAACTGGTCGCGCGGCTGCGCTCGGCGCTGCGCCGTCCGCGGCTCGAGTCGCCGCAGATCGTCACGTTCCGCGATCTATCGCTGGATCTGCAGACGCGCCGCGTCGTCCGTAACGGGAAGGCCATCGCGCTCACGACGCGTGAGTTCGACTTGCTTGCGGCATTCGTGCGCGAGCCGCGCCGCGTCTTCACGCGCGATCAGCTCATCGCGCAGGTGTGGGGCGACCACTCCGCGGTGACCGGCAATGCGGTCGAGACCTACATTTCGTATTTGCGGCACAAGATCGACTATGGCTTCGAGGAACCACTGCTGCACACGATTCGCGGTGTAGGATACGCCTTGCGCTCGACGCATTAGAGGATCATGCTGCGGTCGATCCGCTTCCGCCTGATTGCCTCTTTCCTCGCCGCTTGGGTAACCTTCGCGCTGACGATCTCCGTAATCGTCTGGCTTTTCGTGGGCGACATCACGCGCAACATCGTGCTCGCCGACGTCAACCTCGCTTCGCTCAAGGTGACGCGCGCGGCCTTTCAATACGCGCTCTCGGGCGGCGCGCCGCCGGCCGACATCGAGGCGATCGCGCTCGCGCAGGTGCGCGGGTTGCACGTGCGCGTCTCGGTCGTGCCGCGCGAGGGATTCGGCTTCGGCCCGTTCGAAGCGCCGGGCGCGGGTCCGCCGCTTCCCGGCGCGCCGATCGGTATCGGACCGACGCCGCAGATTCAAAGCGTCGTGTTCGGGATGATGCGCGTCGACATCGTGCCCGACATCGGCTACATCGCGGCGACGAGCCGTCAATGGCTGCTCGGCGCAATCGTCGTCGATCTCCTAAGTCTCATTCCGGCCTGGTACGTGGCGGCGATCGTTGCGGGACGTACGCTCGAACCGTTGCTGCACACGACGCGCGCGCTCGAGCTCTTCGCTTCGGGCGATTTTACGCCGCACGCGGTCACGACGCGTCAGCGCACCGAGATCGGCGACTTGGCGCGCGCCTATAACGCCGCGGTGCGGCAGATCACCGACGCGTTCGGCGAACGCACCGCCGCGATGGAGGAGATGCGGCAGTTCGTCGCCGACGCGGGGCACCAATTGCGCACGCCGCTCACGGTACTCATGGGGCACGTGTCGGCGCTGCAGGCGAAGACGCCGCGCGAAGAAACGATTTTCGCGAACATGCTGGCGCAGAGCCGGCGTATGAAAGCGATCATCGACGATCTCATCGTGCTTGCGCGCTTGGAACACGGCGAGCGTGAATACTATGCCGCCGACGTGCGTCAGCTCGCGCAGAACGTGGTTGCAACCTTCCGCGACGGGGGCTACAGTCGCGTCGAACTCCATGCGAACGGCGCGGCCTACGCGCGAATCAATCCGAGCGAATTGGTCGACGCGCTCACGGCGCTCGTCGAGAACGCGCTCAAGTATGCGCCGATGGGACCCGTTACGGTGACGGTCGCGCGCGACGGCGCGCACACGACGCTCGTCGTGGAGGATCGCGGACCGGGCATGAGCGAGGACGACATCGAGCACGCCTTCGATCGTTTCTACCGCGGTGACGCAAGTCAAGGTATCGAGGGAACGGGACTCGGACTCTCGATCGTGCGACGCGGCGTCGAGCGCTCCGACGGCACGGTGACGCTCGTAAACACCGGTAACGGACTGCGCGTCGAGCTCGCCTTCACGGCGATCGAACCCGAAGGCTGAGGAGAGCTTCGTTCCGACTGCGAAAGCGCTGCCCATGAAGCTGCGCCGATTCGCAATGTTGTCATGCATCGTCTTCGCCGGCTGCGCGACGCCCTCGCAGCATGCCGCGTTTTCGGCACTAACCGCGCCGCGCGCTACGGTTGCGCCCGCGGATTTCGGCGCGCTGCATTGGCGCATCGTCGGCCCGGCGGTGATGGGCGGCCGGCTCGACGGCGTTGCCGGCGTCCCGGGCGATCCGAATATCATCTATCTCGCACATTCTTCGGGCGGACTCTACAAATCGACCGACGGCGGCATGACCTTCGATCCGATCTTCGACGCCGGAACCTCTACGTCGATCGGCGCTATCGCGGTTGCGCCCTCGAATCCAAACGTGCTCTATGCCGGCACCGGCGAGGGATTCCCGCGCAACACCGCCGCGCTCGGCGACGGCGTCTTTCGCAGCGACGACGCGGGGAAGACGTGGCATGCGCTCGGGCTCGCCGGTTCGCAGCACGTCGCGAAGATCGCGATCGATCCGCGCGATCCCGATATTGCGCTCGTCGCTGCGATGGGTCCGGAGTTCTCTCCCGGCGGCGAGCGCGGCATCTATCGCACCGCCGACGGCGGGAAGACGTGGCAACGCGTGCTCTACGTGAATCCGACGACGGGCGGCAGCGACGTCGCATTCGATCCCTCTGATCCGCAGATCGCGTTTGCCGGCACGTTCGACTATCTACGCCGGCCTTGGACGTTTCGCGGCGGCGGTCCGGGCAGCGGACTCTATCGCTCGAGCGATGGCGGCGTGAGTTGGACGAAGCTCACCGATCCGGCGCGGCGCGACGGATTGCCGGGCGGCATCATCAATCGTGTCGGTCTGGGAATCAGCGCGCATCATCCCAACGTCGTGTACGCGATCGTGCCGACGCGTCACGGTATGCTTTATCGTTCCGACGACGGCGGTCTGCAGTGGCGCCTGGTCAACGCAAACCAAGATCTCGTCTTCCGCCCGTTCTATTTCAGCCAGATCCGGGTCGATCCGGATCGGCCCGACGTCGTGTGGAACATCTCGGGCGAACTGAGCCGCTCGACCGACGGCGGCAAGAAGTTTCACGGCGTCGAGGCGGGCGGCGACAATCACGATCTCTGGATCGATCCGCTCGATCACAACCGGGTGTTGCTCGGCAGCGACATGGGCTTCGATCTGAGCAACGACGACGGTAAAACCTGGTCGTTCGTGAACACCGTTCCCTTCGCGCAGATCTATCGCGTCGGTTACGATCGCGACGTGCCGTACCACGTGATGGGCGGCATGCAGGATCACGAAGTGTGGTGGGGTCCGAATACGCTGTGGAATTATTACGGCGTAACGGGCGGATCGTGGCGAAATATCTCCGACTGGGGCGACGGCCAGTACGCGTGGCCCGATCCGCGCGATTCCAGCATCATCTACGAGGATACGCACTTCGGCGATCTGACGCGCCGCAATCTGGCGACGGGTGAGGCGCGTTACATCGGACCGCAGCCCAAGATCACCTTTGGAACGGGGGCGAACGCGAGCACGTACCGCTTCAATTGGAGTGCGCCGCTGCTCGTCTCGCAGCGCGATCCCGGCACGATCTACTACGGCGGCAACGTGCTCTTCCGTTCGCGAAATGCCGGTCAGTCGTGGAGCGCGATCAGCCCCGATCTCACGCAGCCGTGCGATCCGAAATGGCTCTTGCCGAGCGGCGGCCCGATCACGCACGACAACACTAACGCCGAAACCTACTGCACGATCTTTGCGCTCGCCGAGGGTGCGGGTGAGGGAACGATCTGGGCCGGTACCGACGACGGCCATCTCGACGTGACGCACGACGGCGGCGGATCGTGGACCGACGTTGGAAAGAACATCGCGGGCGTGCCTGCGCACGCGATCGTCGCGTGCATCGACGCCTCGAAGGTCGATGCCGGCGTCGCCTACGTCAGCTTCGACGCGCACCGTTTGGGCGATACGCATCCCTACGTCTTCATGACGCAGGACGGCGGAACGACGTGGACGCGCATCGATCGCGGCTTACCGTTCTGGGCTTACACCATACGCGAGGACCCGCGAGCGACCTCGCTGCTCTTCGCGGGAACGGAGGACGGGCTCTACGTCTCGTTCGACCGCGGCGCGCACTGGCAAGATTTCCGTTTGGGGATGAATCACGTCCCCGTTTTCGATCTGCAAATTCAGCCCGACGCAAACGATCTGATCGCGGGGACGCACGGACGAGGCTTCGCGATTCTCGACGACATCACACCGCTCGAATCGCTCGCGCGCGCGGTGCAAGGCGAGGTGGCGCTCTTCGCGCCGGCGGTCGCGTGGCGCTACACGGCTCGGGCGTATCACGACCTCGGACAGAACGAATTCGTCGCCGACAACAAGCCGTATGGCGCCGTCATCTCGTATTACCTGAAACCGCACGCGAAAGTGAAGCTCGCAAAGAAGAAGGCGGCACCCAAAGAGAAGGTCGCAATCGAGATCCTCGATGCGGGCGGGAAGGTGATCCGTCATCTCGAGGGCACTGCGAACGGCGGCGTCAATCGCGTCGTGTGGGATCTTACGACCGATCCGCCCGGCTGGCCGCACACCGCGCAGGACCCGCGGCCGTACTACGTGTTCTATCCGCTCGAAATTACCGGGCCGGAGGTATTACCGGGGCAGTACACGGTTCGACTCGCCGCCCGCGGCGCGATTTTGCGCGCGCCGCTGACGGTACGCCTCGATCCGCGTGCCGGCGTGACGCCCGCGCAGCTGCGCGCGCAGTTCGCGGTCCTCGCGCGGCTAGCCGCGGATCAGGAGCGCGGCGAAGCCTGGCTCGCGCGGCTGAAAGGCCGTGGGCCGAAAGCAGCTGCGCTCGCCGACGAACTGCGCAACGGCAACGGCAGCGAGAACGCCGGCTACAAACAACCCGCGAAGGTCATCGATCAGATTGCGTATCTGCGGCATATCATCGCGACGGCATACGACGGCCCGACCGATGCGCAAGCAGCGCTCATACGTGAGTATGAAGCGCAGCTCGACGCGATCGGAAAACAGATCGCTCAGCTGCCGCCGCCCAAGAAGCCGGCGCATGGGGTTCGTAGGAAAGCCCATCGCTCCTGAGGGAGCGATGGAGATCGCGGGGCTCGCGCACGGTGAGCCCTCGCTCCCGCACGCGTTCACGTGGGACGGCCAGCGCATCGAGGTCGGGACGTTATGCAAAACGTGGCGTTCGACCAAGGAAGATCGCGGCGACGTCTATCTCAAGCGCCACTGGTTCGAGTTCGAGACGACCGACGGACGCGTCGCCGTCGTGTACTTCGACCGCGGCGCGCGAAAACCGGCGCAGCGCTGGTGGCTCTACACGCTGTCACCCCGACCCTAGTTCAAACTCAGCGGGCGGTAGCGGATGCGTTTGGGGCGGGCGGCTTCCTCGCCGAGACGTTTGATCTTGTCGGCCTCGTAGTCGTGGTAGTTGCCCTCGAAGAAATGCACGCGCGAGTCGCCTTCGAAGGCGATGATGTGCGTGGCGATACGATCGAGGAACCAGCGGTCGTGACTGGTGACGAGCACGGTGCCCGCGAATTCCACGAGCGCGTCTTCGAGCGCACGCAGCGTCTCGACGTCGAGATCGTTCGAGGGTTCGTCGAGCAGCAGCACGTTGGCGCCGGCGAGCAGCGTCTTCGCCAGATGCAAGCGCCCGCGCTCTCCGCCCGAAAGCTGGCCGACGTTTTTCTGCTGATCCGCGCCTTTGAAATTGAAGCGCCCCAGATACGCGCGCGAGTTCATCTCGAACCGCCCGACTTGCAGCAGATCCAGGCCGCCGCTTACGTCCTCCCACGCCGTCTTGCTGCCGTCGAGATCTTCGCGGCTCTGATCGACCAGCGCAAGCTTCACGCTCGGCCCGACGAGAATCTCGCCGGCGTCGGGCTTCTCTTTGCCGGCGATCATGCGGAAAAGCGTCGACTTGCCTGCGCCGTTGGGACCGATGATGCCGACGATGGCGCCGGGCGGAATCACGAAGCTGACGTCGTCCATCAAGAGCTTGTCGCCGTAACCCTTGCGCACGTTCTTGAACTCGATGACCTTCTCGCCGAGACGCTCGGCTACCGGAATGAAGATCTCTTGCGTCTCGTTGCGCTTCTGATATTCGTAGGTCGAAAGCTCCTCGAAACGCGCGAGGCGGCTCTTGCTCTTGGACTGGCGGCCGCGCGCGCCTTGACGCACCCACTCGAGTTCACGCTTGAGCGCTCTTTGGCGCGCCGACTCGGCGGCTTCCTCGGCGGCGAGCCGCTCTTGCTTTTGATCGAGCCACGAACTGTAGTTGCCCTTCCACGGAATCCCGCGGCCTCGGTCGAGCTCGAGAATCCACTGCGCGGCGTTGTCGAGGAAGTAGCGATCGTGCGTAATCGCGACGACGGTGCCGGGAAAACGCTGCAAAAATTGCTCGAGCCACTCGACGCTCTCGGCGTCCAGATGGTTCGTCGGCTCGTCGAGGAGTAGCATATCCGGCTTCGAGATCAGCAGCCGGCACAACGCAACGCGCCGCTTTTCGCCACCCGAGAGCGGCGCGATCTTCGCGTCCCACGGCGGCAAACGCAGCGCGTCGGCCGCGATCTCGAGCTGCTGATCGAGATCGTCGCCGGCGGCTTGTAACACCGCTTCCAGCTTCGATTGCTCTTCCGCCAGTTTGTCGAAGTCGGCGTCGGGATTCCCATACTCGGCGTAGATCGCTTCGAGCCGCCGGCGCGCGGCGAGCAGCTCGCCCAACCCTTCCTCGACCGCTTCGCGCACGCTCTGATTCGGATCGAGCTTGGGCTCCTGCTCCAGATAGCCGATCGTCAGATTCGGCGCCGGCACGGCGTCGCCGTCGAATTCGGTATCGACGCCCGCCATGATGCGCAGCAGCGAGGATTTCCCAGCACCGTTCAAGCCGAGAATTCCGATCTTTGCGCCGGGAAAGAAGCTCAGCGAAATATCTTTGAGGATCTGACGCTTCGGCGGCACCGTCTTGCCGACGCGAAACATGGAATAGACGTATTCAGGCACGGCCTCTAGCTTCGCACTCTCTTACGCCGAGCCTGTCCATAGCTCCACGATGGTGTTGATGCTGTCGACGAGGAGGTCGCAGCTTCCCAGCAGCGCGCGCGCGGCGTCATCGTGCGGAAAGACTTTCGCGACGGTGGCGTATGCGTCGCGTAATCCGCTCGCGCGATCGGGGGTCGCAGCTGCGGCTGCTTGCGCGAGCGGTGCGAGTTGCGGAAACGCGGGCGTCTGCGGGTCCTGATAGAGGCTCGAGAGGGCGGTATTCGCAAGGCCGAGGCGCTGCGTCGCTGCCATGATGCCGAGCGCCGCCTCGGCCGTCATTTCGTGGGTTCGGTGCGGTTCGCTCAGCATTCGTTCGAGCGATTCCTCGGCGGCGGCGCGCACGTTCCAAACGTTCGAACGCAGCGATCGCATGCGGGCGACATCGCGCTTTGCGGGATCGGCCAAACCCTCGAGAACGAATGCGGAATACTCGATGCCCTTCTCGGAGAGCGCGCGCAGACGCGTGCGCGTGTGCGGAGATTCCCATGTGGGAAACAGGAGATACGAAAACATCGCGAGCGCACCGCCCGCAACCGTCGCGACGAGCCGGTTCTCTACCGCCGTCTTCTCGGGCGTGCCGAGCAGCGCCAAGATGAAGACGACGTACGCGGTAACGGCAAAACTGAACGTGGCGTAGTTCAGTTGGAAGCCCGGATAGCAGAGCGCGGCGAACGCAATCGCGAGCACGAGATAGACATGCGGCGTTCCGGGAACCGCGAGTACGATCGCGGTCGCGGCTACCGCGCCCGCGACGGTTCCGCCGATGCGCGCGAATCCGCGCGAGAGCGTGGTCGTGAAATCCGGCCGCAAGACGAGTGCAGCCGTCAGCGTGATCCAGTAGCCGCGCCCGACCGGCAATACCTCGGCGAGTACACCGGCCGTCGCGAGTACGGCGGCGAGCCGCACGGCGTGACGGAAGAAAGGCGAATCCAAGCGGAGCTGACGCTGCATGATCGCGACCGGTTCGTCGAATTGGGGGAGGCGCGTCGGGTATGGGAGGGAACGCGGTAGCGCGACGCCGCGAAGCGGCACGTCCGCACTACGCCACGCCGCGCGAAGCTGACCGTAGAGCGCGCGCAGCACGGAATCGTCGGGCGGCGCGTCGAGCTGCGCGCGCAGCGCCTCGTCGTCGGGCGCATGTGCGTGCTGCAGCGCCTGCGCGATCGCGCGCAGCGCGGCTGCGATCTCCGGCCGCGCCTCCTCGAAATCGGGCGGAGCGCTCGAAGCCAGCAATGCGAGCGATGCGCGAATGCGTTCGGCTTCATCGAGCAGCGTTTGGAACGCCGCGGTCGTGGCGCGCCTTCCAAACGGCTGCGGATCGGCGAGCGCTTTGCGCACGGCGGCGAGCGAAGCGCTGGGCGGGATGTCTTCACCGGCGCGCGCGCTCTGCGCGTATGCCGCGAGTTCGAGGTATGCCGTTGCCAGCGCCTTACGCTCGAGCGGATAGCGCTGTATCGGCCACAGTACGACGAGCAGAAGCGTCTGGAGCAGTCCGCCGCCGAACATCAGCAGCACGCACCCCACGGCGATCGGAAGCGGCTGCGGGAAGTGCTCGAAGATCACGAGTGCGATTACCGCGTTGACGCCGATCGCCGCTTCGGCGGGTCCGAGCGCCGCGATCATGCCGTAGCCGAAACCCCATAGGGCGAGCGCAAGCACGCCGAGTTCGACGGAGTGCGAACAGAGCTGCGCGATGGCCGTCGAGAACGCCATCGCGAAGGCCATTTGCAGCATCGTCGCAGCGCGCGTGCGATAGAGGCCCTGCAGCGACCCGAAGCCGGTGCTCATCGCGCCCATGCCCGCCGCCACCGCAAAGATGGGAACGCCGGTCGCGTAACCCGCGAGGATCGCGACCGCAACGCCGGCTCCGCATCGCAGCGAGAAGACCGGATCGACGGCGTTGACGTCCATCCGAAATGCGCTGGTGACGATTCGTTGAAAGACTTGCAACATGAAGAAGCCGATCTTTTCGTTGATCCTCGCCGTAGTGATGCTGCGCCGCTGCGTCCTGCGTGCGCTGCTCCGACAACGGCCAGCGGAATCCCGCTCGACGCTCCGTGGAAGGTGACGATTTACCAGCTGGCGCGGAACTCGTTCAAACACCCGGCGTGGGGCTGGCAGCATGGCGAACGCAATTATCAGGTCGCGCTGCTGCTCGCCAAAGGCGACGGCCTCACGATCGACACGGACGGCCGGCGCGGTGAAAACCTTGCGCGGCTTCATTCGCGATATTCCGCCGCGCTTGATCACGAAAACGGCGCAGCGCATGGGCGCGCAGCGCGTCGCCGAACTGCAAGCGCTGCTCGACGCATATCAGCGCGAATCGTTCGACGGGGTTCTTCCCTAGCCGCCGACGGCGACCGGCGCGAGTCCGAAGAGCGGTGGAATATAATGCCCGGCGAGGTACGACGCGACGAAGACGACCACGCCGAAAGCAACGATCTCCAGGCCTTTCGAGAAAGGGTTGCGATCGGTGTGGCGCGAGGCGTAGAAGCCGACCGCGAAGAGCGCGATGACGGCGAGCGCCAGCGCGAGTACCGTCGAGGTCGCGAGCGAAAGCGGAAGGAGGTACGCCAAGATGGGGACCAGCGATCCGGCCATAAAGGACGCGCCCATCGCTAGTGGCGCGCGCAAGTCCACCTCGTCGGCGACGCGCGGATCGATGCCGAACTCGTCGCGCATCATCTCGTAGAGATAGATGTCGGGGTGCTGCGTGAGGCGGCGCACGATCATCTGCGCTTCGTCGGCGGAGAAGCCTTTCATCTTATAATAAGCGACCTGCTCGGCAAACTCGCCTTGCGGATCGGCAGCCATTTCGGCCTTCTCCATTGCGATCGAGGCTTGCACCACTTCGCGCTCGGACTTGCCGCCCAGATATTCGCCGACCGCCATCGAGAGCGCGCCTGCGAGCATCGCCAGGAAACCGCTGATGAAGACCGACGAGCGCGTGCCCTCCGCGACGCCTACACCGGTGATGATGCCGAGCGTCGTGATAATGCCGTCTTGCGCGCCGAAGACGATCTCACGCACGCTGCGCTGCTTCTCGAGGTCGCGGCGCTGCGGCGTATCGGGGATGCGCGGCTTGACGCTTTGCCAGCCGGGGAGGTCGACGACGATCTCGGTGATCTGGGGCGGTGGTAATTCCGAGCGGTCCATGCGCGATGCTTCCGGGTGCCGATGGCGAATCGCCTTCTGAATGCACGAATTCGGGACGCCTAACTTTCGGCGTTTGGGAGAATCGGCGATCGTGCTCGACTGCGGCGACGGCGGCGTCTCCATGCAGCCGCGTCTCTGGGCGCTCGCGCGCGCGGCGCGTGCGTGGGCGCACGTACGCGAGGCGGTCGTCGGCGCGGGTAATCTGACGCTCGCGTTCGATCGGCGCGCCGTTTCGTACGACGCGTTGCTCGCGCAGCTGCAGCGCGCGTGGCCGCACGCGCGTGACGATGCTCCGAGCGCGCGTACCATCGAGATACCCGTGCGTTACGGCGGCGACGGCGGCATGGATCTCGGCGCGGTGGCGCGCGCGCGCAACCTGCGTGAGAGCGATGTCGTCGAGCGGCACGCGGCAAGCGAGTTCGTCGTCGCCTTCGTCGGTTTTCAACCGGGCTTCGCGTATCTCGACGGCCTCGATGCGCGCCTGCATCTCCCGCGCCGCGCCGAGCCGCGCGTGCGCGTACCCGCCGGTTCGGTTGCGATCGCCGGGATGCAAAGCGCGGTCTATCCGTTCGACTCGCCGGGCGGCTGGCACATCATCGGGCGGACTGCGCTGCGCATGTTCGATCCGCAGCGCGAACCCGCCGCGCTGCTGCAGCCCGGCGATCGCGTGCGTTTCGTGCCGCAATGAGTTCGCGCACGATCGTCGTCGAGCGCCCGGGTCTGCAGAGTCTGGTCGTCGACCGGGGCCGTTTCGGCTTGCGTCACCAAGGCGTAGCATGGTGCGGCGCGATGGATCAGCGCAGCTACGCGATTGCAAACGAGCTGGTCGGTAATGCGCGCGGCGATGCGGCGATCGAGATCGTGCTCGGCGATCTCGCCGTCGTCTTCGAAGCGCATGCGACCTTTGCGTTGGCCGGCGCGGATTGCGCGGCGCAGCTCGACGGCGAAGCGGTTTCACCTTGGATCGCGCACGCGGCGCGGGCGGGATCGCGCCTCGTGCTGCACCGACCGCGCGCGTGGATGCGCACGATCCTTGCAATCGGCGGCGGAATCGACGTACCCGTCGTGCTGGGATCGCGCACGACCGATCTCGTCGCAGCGATGGGCGGCATGCAGGGCCGCGCGCTGCGCACGGGCGATCGCATCGCGCTTGGCCCCGCAACCGCGCCGCCGAGCAGGCTCGTCGTCGAGCTGCCGCAGCCCGAGGTGGTGCTGCGCACCGTTCCCGAAGCGTTCGCGGAGTATCTTTGGTTTCGCGTCTGGACGGTCGGTCATGAAAGCAATCGCATGGGCTACCGCTTGCGCGGCGACGCGCTCCCGCACGAATCCGGCGCAGCGGCATCGCGAGCGGTTTTTCCCGGTTGCGTGCAGTTGCCGCCCTCGGGCGAACCGATCGTGCTGATGAGCGACGCGCAGACCACCGGCGGATATCCGCTCGCCGGCGTGGTACTGGAAGAAGACATGTGGATGCTGGCGCAGGCGCCGCCCGGCGCGCCGGTTCGTTTCGTCGAATGCGTGCAATGACGCGTATCGATCTCAATGCCGATCTCGGTGAAGGATGCGGCGACGATGAGGCGCTGCTCGCAGTCGTCACCTCGGCGAACGTCGCCTGCGGCGTCCACGCGGGCGACCAGCAGATCATGGAGGCGACGGTGCGCGCGGCGCTCGCGCGCGGTGTGGCGATCGGCGCCCACCCGTCGTATCCCGATCGCGAAAACTTCGGGCGCGTGCCCATGGACCGCTCGCCCGAAGAAGTGAGCGCCGACGTCATCGCGCAGACACGCACGCTTGCGGCGATCGCGCGCTCGCAGGGCGCGCGCCTGCGTCACGTAAAGGCGCACGGCGCGCTCTACAACGTCGCCGCGCGCGATCGATCGATCGCCGATGCGATCTCACGCGCGGTGCTCGCGGTCGATCCGCAGCTCGCAATCGTCGGCTTGGCCGGCGGCGAGCAACTCGCGAGCGCGCGCGAGCACGGCCTGCGCGCGGTTGCCGAGGTGTTCGCGGATCGCGCCTATCAGCCGGATGGAACGCTCGTGCCGCGCGACCGGCCGGGCGCGATGATCGGCGACGTCGAGACGGCGGTCGCGCAGGCGCTGGCGTTTGCGAGCAGCGGCAAAGGCGAGACGATCTGTCTGCACGGTGACGGCCCGCACGCACTCACATTCGCGCGCTCGATTCGCAGGGCATTGGAGGCGGCGGGCGTCACGATAGCGCCGGTCCAAAAGACCTAGCGAGAGGTGCGAAGCCCGCGCCGCAGAACGCTCCAGCACTGCCGGAGAGTGACGATGAAACTGCAGCGCTGGATTGTTGTGATCGTCACACTGCTCGTATTTTGTGCGAGCGGGCGTACGAGCGCGGCCGATTCCGAAGCGTTGAAGGTCGGCAGCGTTTCGCCGGAGGCGCGCCGCGCGGATCTGCGGTTCGCTTCACAGATCACGCAGGCGCAACTGCAGGGGAACGCGCCGCTTCCGGATGCGTTTGCGGTTGCCGTGCCCGCGGGTGTAAGCGTAGCGATCGTCGCGGGGGCGCAAACCGTGACGCTGTTCTCAGGATCCTACCGGTTCCAAAAGATCGGGACGCACGAAAATGTCGCCTGCGTTGCCGCGTGTAAAGCGGCGCTGAACGATCCGCGCGGATTCTACACCGTGAGCGCGCACGGCGTCGATGCTGCCGCCGAGGACCCGGTCTACACGGTCGAAGCAGACGAGCATGGAGTCACCGTTTCCTGCAGCGCCGGCCGCGTGAACGCCACGAGCACGGCGACGGTCTTCATAAAAGATTCGGGCAGCGAAGTTCCCAACGTACGCGAGACCGACGTCATCGGGCCAAACGATGCAAAATACTACAGTTTCACCGAGGGGCAGTATATCAAGAGTTTCGGGACGCTCGTCGGCGCCGTGCAGTATTACAAGGATCGATTGGCAGAGGCGCAGCACAGCGGCGATCCCGACCGGATAGAAACCGCGCTGGACGCACTCTCCCGCGTCGAAGGTGATAGCGGCGATTACAAGAGCGAAGAAGAGCACGCGCGAGACGCTCTGAAGTTGGCGCAGCAACGCTTTACTGGCGACAACGCCGACGTCGCGAATGAATACTCCACGCTCGCCGCCGCTTTGAACAGCAACGACGAGGACGCGCAAGCGCTCTCGATGGCGCAAGCGTCGGTCGCGATGTGGAACCGGCTGGATCCGGCCGGCACGCAGAAAGGGCACGCGTGGGCGCTCGGGTCGGAAGCCGACGTGTTCATGGACCTCGGCCAATTCGAACGAGCAATCGACGCGTACACGCAGGAACTCAAGATTTTTCGGGCCGCCGAGAATAAGCCCGGTCGAGGCGATGTCGTAGCGCTGGAACGCCTCGGAAATGCGTATTACAGCATCGATACGCAAAAGGAGCTTGGCTATGTTCTACAGGCGCTCTCCGTCGCGAAGAATCTCGGTGGCGCAAACACCACCACGCCGACCGTCGCGCGCCTTCTTCAGCAAGTCTCGATCGCTTATGGGAACACGGACAATCCCGATTTGGCGCTATCGTACGCGCAGCAAGCCTACGACGCGTGGCTGCACTTGCTCGGAACGGAGAAGGCCGAGAAAGTCGTGGGGCAAGGCATTCGTCCGCTGATTCTCGCTTACGTCGACAAGCAAGATTACAAGAAGGCGCTCACGCTGACGCAGCATGCGATTTCGATCCTCGACGCGCTGCCGAACGTCCCGGCCGAGGACGACTACGAGATGTATTGGGAACTCGGCGAGATCGATTCGCACTTGCACGACGACGATGCGGAGAAGCAAGCGTATCTCAAGGCGCTGAGCTATGCTAGGGAGCTCGAAGGCCACGGTAATCCCGCGGAAAACCGCGAGACGTACGCTGAATTGAGCGGTATCGCAAACGGGCTTCACGATGACGACGCGTCGATTCGCTATGCGCAGATGGAACTCGCGACTGCAAAGGAAATGTCCGACGCTCCCGACGAGCTGGTTTGGGCGTACGAAGACCTAGCGAGGATGCAGTGGAACCTTTCTTCCCGCGAGCCCTCGTATCTGGCGCAGGCCGAAGCCAATTATCAGTCTGCCGCGAATCTCGCGACGAGCGAGCACCTCGACGCGCGGACCGTTCTCGTGGCGGATGAGTCGTTGGGAAGGGAGGCGGCGGATGCTGCGGACTACGCTACCGCTGCCAAGGGCGAGGAGTTAGCCTATGGCGCCGCGGCCGCCGCCGGCGGTGCGTGGCCCAACGACGTCTACGACGACGGCGTTCGGTACGTCGCACCGCGCATCTTCGCGGGCGGCATCCAGGCGCTCGATGCAAACGATCTCGATCGCGCGCGTTCGCTCTATTCACTCGCTCTCGATCTCGTCACGCTGGGCGGCCGCAACGCAAGCTCGCTCAATCATCTCGGGCCGCTCGACACGGGGACGGTCGAGCTCGCCTTCCGGGATCTGGCCGATGCGGACGTCAAAGCGCATCAACCTCAGCGGGTCGCGACGGATCTCGCGAGAATCGACGCGCTCCTGCCCGAGGCGGTCGAGCTGCAACTCGCGCTTGGCGAAGGTGCGCTCTATTCGGGCGATGCGGATTCGGCCGCTAGCGTGTTTTTACGTTACCACGACCGGCCGATTCAGGTCTCCGCGACGCCCGTCATCTTCGACGACGCGGGAGACGTGCTGATCAAGGCGATCGACGCGTACCGGACCGGCGGCGTCGACGTCGCGCAGTCGAGCGAGATCGAGGCTATGCTGAAAGGGAACGGCGCCGCGCGCGACCGGCTCGCGAGCTCTTTCCGCTCGGATTCTCCGACCGCCAAGACCGTATTCGTCGATGATGCCGAGGCGCTCGCGGACGAGGATATATTGAACGGTGCACCGGCCGACGCCGTCCGGATCGCGCAGGCCGGTCTGCAGGTCGACGCAACGAACCCGCTGCTCTTGCTGCGGCTCGCACACGCGTATCTTTACTCGAACGACCTTACTTCGGCGAAGCCGCTCTACCTTCGGATCCGCGATGCGAAGTACGGTGATTCCGGCGAAACCTTTGCGGCGATCGCGCTCGCGGACTTTACGCGCTACCGGCAGCACGGCGTCGATTCGCCGAACGTGCCTGCCATCCAGTCACTCCTGAGCGGCACCGGAGCGCCGCTCTGGCACTAGCAACGTGAGAGGAGACCGGTTCATGGGCATCGCGGGGAAGCAGAGACATTGCCTTACGATTGTCGCTTGCGTGGGCATGTTCGTGCTCGGGGTCGAAAACGCGAGCGCGAACGTCAGCTTGAAAAACGGAAATTTTTTCATCGCGTACACGGACACCGACGATTATACGGTCGGATCCCTCGACATGCAGGTCGAGCGCGTGTACAACAGCAAGACCGACTTCACCGGTATGTTCGGCGAGGGCTGGGGCGCCGACTTCGAAGTGAACTTGCGCGTGCAAGCCGATGGGTCGCTCGTCGTCCATGAGTACGGCGGCGGCGCGGACAATCATTTCGCGCCGCGGGACGTTCCTTTGAGAACCCAGGACACGATCGTTACCGAGGTGATGGACGCGGCGACCAAGAGCGGTGGTTTCTCGAGTGACGATGCGAAGCGCAAGTACGAGTCTTTGTTGCAGGGAGACTATCTCGAGAAGCAATGGGAGTACTACCGCGAGCGGAATCTCATCGCGCCGCTGGATCTACCGGTCGGCGAGCGATTCTTCAGCGGCCGGTTTTCGACACAGATCGTCACGCGCACCGCCGATGGCTACCGCCGCGATACGCCAGACGGAAAAACGCAGCTCTTCGATCCTTCCGGGCACCTGGTGCGAGCCGAGGATTCGAACGGTAATTCCGTTTCGTATACCTACGATGCGAATGGGCATCTCACGGAGATCGACAACAGCAAGGGAGATCGCTTGATCTTCCACGTGGACGCGAACGGCTTTGTGGAGTCGATAACCGAAGCGTCCGGCAAAACGGCGCAATATGGCTATAGCGGCAAGGATCTCGTTCACGCCGTCGACGTAGACGGCCACGTGTACGACTACACGTACGACGGACGGCACAATCTCGTTGCCGTCAAGGTTTCGGGGACGCCGGGAGGGGGCACGAGTTATGCCATCGCCTACTACCCGTACGACCAGCTCGAGAACGTCAAGAGCGTCAAGACGAGTGATGGCGTTTTGAGCCAATATAAGTACTTTCAAACGGTGCGCGGCGGAAACAGCGTGCAGACCGCGGTCGTTACGACGACCGGGCAAGACGGCGCCAAATCGCAGCAGCTGGATCGGTACACGTATCTTGGCACGACCGAACCACTCCAGCTCCACGAGCTCTACGAAAACACCGACGGCGATTGGAAGGACACGATCTACGACGCTGCGGGGTATCCGCTAAAGATTACGACGGCAGATGGTTGGTCGGCCTTTGCCTACGACTCGCTGGAACGCGTCGTCATGAAGCAGACCCCGTACGAGAAGGTTGCATTGCAATACGATCCCGAGACGGGTAAGCCAAGCTACGTCGCCGACACGGTTGGAAAGAAGACGACGTGGTCTAAATTCACGTACGACTCCAAAGGCAACGTCACGCATGCGCTCGACAGCGACGGTCACGACCTGGCGCTTACCTACGACGACAAGGGGCAGATCGCTTCGATTACGAGCGGAGCGCACATAATGACGTTCGCGTACGACGCGGACGGCCATCCAACGGTCATCGCCGTCACCGGACTCGGAAGCATCAACGTGACCTATAAAGCCAACGGCGATATCAAAGACGTATCCAGCAGCGCCGGCCCGAAGGTTGCCGCGCAAGTCACGACGATGTTCCAAGAGCTGCTCAACGTCGTGAATCGCGCGAACGTGACCTTCGATAACTAGGCACTCCGGTTGTCGATGAAGCGAGCGATCAACCGCTGGCGGCTCATTCCGCGATGGATACGCCAGACGGTGGTGCTGTGCCTCATTTATGCGGTGCTGATGATCGCTGCCTATTGGTGGTTCCCCTGGCACGGATTGGATATGCAGCTCGCCGCGCGTTACAGCGTGCTGCAATCGCGACTCAGCCCGCAGATCACGCTCGTCGATCTGGGTAGCTACATCGCTGGAAACCGCCCGGCAAATCAGCGCAGCCTCGCCATGCTCCTCACACGCCTCGACGGTCTGCACCCGAACGAGCGGCGTCTGATTCTCGACCTGCACTTCCTGCCGTGCGAGCCGTGCGAAGGGCAGGCACTGCAGGCTCGCACGGGACTTGTCAACGCGCTCTCGCGGCTCAGAAAGAACGGTTGGCAGCTTTATGCAGTCGAGCTGTTGCAAACCGACGACCTGACCGGTGCTCCTACGGGACGGGAAGCGGACGACGGACCGATCTACGCGACGCTTTCCGGCGCGGCTCATACGCGCTTCGGCGCGCACGATTCGGGTGTCGTCTTCTATCGGCACTGCTACTCGGGCGCGGAATTTCCGCCATCGAGCGATGCGGCGTCTTGGGACGTCTGGTCGATGATGGACGTGCTGCGGCAAGGCCACGATACGAGCACCCCGTGCGATACGGGCAATCTCTTTGTTTCGATCGGTGACTGGTCGAAGGACGATTATGCCAAACCGAACGGCCCGGCGAACGCGCAATTCTATACGGTCCATGACTCCGATCGCGCCCTGCCGGCCGGTCTGCGCGAGAATCCCGGTGCGTACATCATCGTCGGGACGTTCGAAAACGACCTTCCGTTTCAACATCTGAATACGGCGGCGACAGCGAATGTGATCGAATCGCTGAATCAGCTGCATGGACCGGGCTTTGTCGATGTTCCAGGACCTATGCTTTTGGCTTGGGCGCTAAGCGATATGATTGGTGGCGCCGGATACCAGGTGAAACCACTCGAGAGCGGGCTTCTCGTCTTCGTCGTGCTCTGCTCGCTCGTGACCGCGTTTGCCACCGCGGCGTTCTTTCTGCTGCTGCGCCGTTTCCGTCTGCGGGGAGCGCGCTATCTGCTGCCTGCGATAAGTGCAACGCTTGGACTTATGGTGACGGCGCTCGCATTGTTCGTCGCGGGGAAGATCTCGATCGACGTCTTGAGCCCGCCGGCGGTCTATCCGCAAGTCTCGCTCGCGTATGCGGGGATTCTTCTGAGTGCCGTACTTTCGGGAGTCCGGGCAAGTCAAGTTCCGACGTGGGAAGACGACCCGCGAGCCAAACGCGATTGGGATGTTTTCCTGAGCTATGCACACGCCGACATCGACTGGGTTTACAGCCACATCAAGGTCCCGCTCGACAAGGTGACGCTGCCGAACCGGAAACTCAACGTCTTCTTCGATAAGGAATGGGACAGTCTCGAGTCGGGAATCGACTGGCTCCCGCAACTCACGCGCGACGTCATGAACAGCCGTTTTGTCATAGCGATATACTCCGACAGCTATTTCAAGCAGGGGGAGAAAGGGTATTGCTATCACGAGTTGACGTGTGCGTACAAACGTTGGATAGAGACCGGCGATCCATCGTTTCTGCGCCCCATCATGATCGGGGCGCCCAACATTCCGCAGGAGTTCCAGCGTGTCAACGCAGTCGGCCCCGATAAATTGGATGACATCATCGCCGATATCGTCCGGCGCCTCACGCGCGCGGATGAGGAAGTTAGCGCATGATCCTTGAGGTCGTACTGTCGGCGTCGCTGCGTGCCGGGAGCGCCGGCAACCTCTCGACCGCGTGCTGCGGAACGATGACGAACGTGCAGATCGTCGCGGCAACGCCGCTGGCCGTCACGTTACTCGACAACGGCACGAATGAGGCGGATTGCGACTGGCCGGAGATCGTGCCGGTCGCGCAGATCCGCTCTTTTCTAGCAACCGGGCGCGGGCGCTGGACGATTTCCGAGCAAAGCGCTTGGCTGCGGCGCTTCGGACTCGACCCTCCCGCAATCTCGAGCTGGGATTCGTTTTTCGCATCGCGTACCGGCGCGCTCGATGTTTTCGACACCTCCGGCAAAACGTGGTGCGGCGCGTGCAGCGTGCGGCGTGTCGTTACGAGCGGCGTCTATATGTCCGAAGAAACGCCGGGCGGTCGAAAAAACCAGAGATATATTCCCTTCGCGCGCATAGGACGCGTTCAAATCGAAAACGCTTGCTGAAAGGTGTATGCTGAGACCATGTTTTTCATCATCTGGCGCGGCTGGGGATTTCTCGCGGTTCTCATCCCGCTCGTCCTCGTCTTCGTGTGCGCCGTGATCGGTGCCATGATTTCGCCGATAGCAAGCGCCGTTGGCGTTGCCGTCGGCGGCGCGATCGGCGCATACCTCGTGTGGACACTCGGCGTCAAGTGGAATTCGGCGCCGGGGCGCGTGCTCGTCGATCCCAGCGACGGCTCGCAGGTCGTACTTCGCCGGACGCACTCGCTCTTCTGGATTCCAATGCAGTGGTGGGGGCCGGTCATGGGCGTGCTCGCGCTGCTTCTCGCGCTCTCGATGGCGTTTGCAGGGAATCCGGGGGCGCACGGGTCGACGACCTAGCGTGATCGCCGCCCTAGCCGGCCGCCGCGTCGACGCGCCCAACGCTGCGACGCCGCGCTTTCCGGCGGCGCAGATCGAGCGTGTCGAGACGGCCATTCGCAGCCGCCTCGCAGCCGATGACGTAACGGCGCTCGTCTGCGCGGCGGCGTGCGGGGCCGATCTCCTTGCGCTTGCGGCAGCAGCGGAACTGGGAATTCGGCGCCGCATCGTGCTGCCGTTTTCGGTCGAGCGATTTCGCGAGAGCTCGGTCGTCGACCGTCCGGGGCCGTATCCGTGGGGCGGGCATTACGATCGTTTCGTGCGCGAGGCAGAATCCGGCGGCGATCTCGTGCTGCTCGATCTCGACCCGCACGATCCGCATGTCTACGAAAAAGCAAACCTCGGGATTCTCGATCAAGCCGCGAGATTGGCGGGTGAGTGCAGCGATGAAAGCGAGGCGCTCGTGGTGTGGGACGAGCGCAGCCGAGGACCGGGCGACGTCACCGAGCACTTCGCGCGTGAAGCGCGGTTGCGCATGCCCGTCGCGGCGATTCACATTCTAGATGCGTTGCCCTGAAAAATAATCGTCGGGCTCGCTCGGCGGGAATTCGATGTTCTCGAGACTCTCGTCGACGCGCTCGACGTGCGTGGCGAAGAGGCCGTGTACGCCGGCTTGCGCCGCGATATGCACGATGCTCCACACACCTTGCGGCCCGACCGGCGCAAAATCATAGGTGACGATCGCGGTCGTGTCGTTGAACGGCTGCGCGTAGTTCAGGCGCACGACGTCGAAGGTGGCGGTGTCGACCCATAGATCGCGCAGCGGATACGCCGTCGGGTCGCGCAGCGGGCGGAGTCGAAGGTGATAGCAGTTGCGCTCGCCGATGCGTTCGGTGCCGGTAAGCGTGATGTCGTAGGCACGATCGACGGCCTGCACGACGGCGATCGTCGCGATCGGATCGTTTGCGAGGTTCGGCGGTGCGGAGGCGCTCGGCGCGCCCGGTTCGGGCGCGCGGCGGAAGAAGCCGAAGGGGGCGCCGGCCGGACCGTACGCGTAACCGCCGCGCAGCAGCACGACGCCGGGACGGCCGTCGGTGCTCAGCGTCTGCGCGAACGCGCGGCCGTCTGCGAGACGAATGATGAATTGCACGCGTACGCCCGCATTGCAGCGATCGGCGAGGAACGTTGCGTCACAGGGGAGGGTGAACGTCTCGTAGGGCGGACGCACGCGCGCGTTCCACACTGCTTGTGCGCGCGTGAAGATGGCGAGCGGATCGGGTGCGCCCGCGGCGACGGCATGGTACAGTGGGATGGCCATGAAGCTTTCTCTACATCACGTGGACGTTTTTACGTCCGAACGATTCGGCGGCAATCCGCTGGCGGTCTTCCTCGATGCCGATGATCTCGATGGCGAAACGATGCAAAAAATTGCACGCGAGATGAACCTGTCCGAGACGACCTTCGTTTCGCGCCCCAGCGCGGAGGGCGCAACGCATCGCGTGCGCATCTTTACGCCGGGAAGGGAGCTTGCGTTTGCGGGGCATCCGACGCTGGGCACCGCGTTCGTACTTCAGCGCAGCGGACGCGCCGGCGCCGAACTCGGACTGGAAATGGAAGCGGGTGTCATCCCCGTGCGCTCGGAGGGCGAGCAGCTTTGGATGACGCCGCCGCCGGCCGAAGCGCTCAGCGCCGCCTTCGATCGCGCTGCGGTCGCGCAAGCGCTCGGATTGCCGGTCTCCAACGTGATGATGCCGCCTCAAATCTTCGGCGGTCACGGCGTCGAGTTTCTCTGCGTGCTGCTCGACACCGAACAAAACGTCGACTGGGTCATGCTCGATCGCGGCGATCTCGTCAAGGCGACGAGCGAGCTTGCCGGCGAGGGCAACGTGCTGATCCTGAGCTATCAGGGCGGCAAAGCCTACTCGCGCATGTTCGCCGATCTTGCGAGCCGCGTCGGTGAAGACCCGGCAACGGGCTCGTCGGTCGCGCCGCTCTGCGCCGCGCTCGGCTGGTGGCGTCTGCTCGATCAAAGCCGCACCGAGCTCAGCGTTACGCAAGGGCAAGCAATGGGACGCCCAAGTCAGCTCTACGCGCGGTTCGCGGTGGAGGGAACGTACGTACAGCAGATCACGGTCGGCGGCTCGTGCGTCGCGCTCTACGAGAGCGCGCTCGACCTCTAATGCTCTTCGCTCAGTAGCGCGACGTCGAAACTATTCCACGAACCGAGCATCGTGACGGTGTTATCGGCTTCGGTGCGTGATTCGCGCACGATGCACCCAACCGGATGAATATCGAGCGTGGCCGCCGCGCGCAGCGCGCGTGCATCCTCTTCGCGGCGAATCTCTCCCGCGAAGACGAAGTGCACCTTGGCGCGAATCGCCTGTTCGACGAGATCGAGAACGCGGCTACCGGGCTCGGGACCGATCACTTTCTGATCGGAACGCGCGAGGCGCGCGGCCGCCGTGGAACAAATCCACTCGCCCTCTTCGGCGGAATGGACGTGGATCAGCGTGATCGCGCGTTTCAGCGACTCGTTGCGTAAACGATCCATCAACGGCACAAGATTGGGCACGTTGATGCGAGTCGTCGGAAACAGGTCCCGATTCACATCCCGCATGCACTCATCTTACACGCTTTGCGGTGCGGTTCCCATGGGTACGTGGACCCGAATTGTCTGAGCGAGCGCCTCGATCGCCGTCCGGCGTGGGACGAAGGCACGGTGGATCACGCGGATCGAGCGCGCCGATTGCGGTCCGACCAGCGGCCGGAAAGCGATGCGCGGGAAGCGAGCCTCGAAATGCGCGCGGGCGAGGGCGGGTACGATCGTCATCCCGAGTCCGGCCTCGACGAGATTGAGCACGGTCTCCAAACTGGTGGCCGAGAGGTCGCTACGCAGTCCGCGCTCGCGCGCTGCGCCGCAAAGCGCGAGCGCCTGATCCGATAGGCAATGCCCTTCGGCGAGCAAGATCAGCGCAGCCGGGTCGAGACGCTCGACGTCGATCGTGGGCTGCGCTGCGAGCGGGTTTTCGAGCGGCAGCGCGAGGCTGAACGGCTCGTCGAAGAGCGGGATCTCGGAGAGGTTGCCGTCGCGGTGCTCGGTCGCGACGAGCGCGGCGTCGAGCCGCCCCGCGTCGATCGACTCGAGCAGCCGATGGGTCATGTCCTCGACCACGACGAGCGGTGCATCGGGAAGCGTGGCCTGCAGAGGGCCGAGGGTCCCGGGCAGCAGATAGGGTGCGAGCGTCGGGATGACGCCCAGGCGAATCGGACCGACCATCGGATCGGCGCGCGACTGGGCCAATTCTTCGATCCGCGCGACCGCGTCGACGGCGAGGCGCGCCTGATCCAGAACCAGCTCGCCCGCCGGCGTGACGCGGATCGTTCGGCCATCGCGCTCGAAGAGCTCGACACCGAGCTCGGCTTCGAGCTTGCGTATCTGGGCGGAGAGAGTGGGCTGCGCGACGCCGCACTCCTCGGCGGCCCGGCTGAAATTGCGGCGCCGCTCCAGCGCCAGCGCGTACTGGAGGTCTTTGAAGTTCATAGGTGATCCAAATGGAAAGTATTTGCTTCATTGGCTTGGCCTTGCGAATTTCCCTCGGCTAGCATGGAGAGACGCAACTACGAGCTGGAGGCATTTCATGAGCACCGAGCGGCTGACCGTCTCTGCGGACGTATGCCCGTTCCATCGAAACGGGTCGTCAAATCGGGACTGGTGGCCCGAGCAACTCAATCTCGACATCTTGCATCAACACTCGTCGCTCTCGAATCCGATGGGCGAGGCGTTCGACTACACCAAAGAATTCAAGAGCCTCGATCTCAACGCGGTCGTCAAGGACCTCACCGCGCTGATGACCGATTCGCAAGATTGGTGGCCGGCCGATTTCGGGCATTATGGGCCGCTCTTCATTCGCATGGCATGGCACGCCGCCGGAACCTACCGCGTCGGCGACGGACGTGGCGGCGGCGGACGAGGCCAGCAGCGTTTCGCGCCGCTCAATAGCTGGCCGGACAACGGCAATCTCGATAAAGCGCGCCGTCTGCTCTGGCCGATCAAACAGAAATACGGCCGGAAGATCTCGTGGGCCGATTTGATGATCCTCGCCGGTAACGTCGCGCTGGAATCGATGGGCTTCAAGACCTTTGGATTTGGCGGCGGTCGCGAGGATGTGTGGGAGCCCGATCAAGACGTCTACTGGGGCAGCGAAAAAGCGTGGTGGGGCACCAAGGATCGCTACTCGGGCGTGCGCGATCTCGAAAACCCGCTCGCCGCGACGACCATGGGCCTCATCTACGTGAATCCGGAGGGTCCCGAGGGCGTTCCCGATCCTGTTGCGGCTGCGAAAGACATTCGCGACACGTTCGGCCGCATGGCGATGAACGACGAAGAGACCGTTGCGCTGATTGCCGGCGGTCACACCTTCGGGAAAACGCACGGCGCCGCAAACGGCTCGCACGTCGGGCCGGAGCCCGAGGCTGCGCCGGTCGAACAGCAAGGCTTCGGCTGGAAGAACAGCTACGGCAAAGGTCGAGGCGGCGATACGATCACCAGCGGTTTGGAAGTGACCTGGACTGCGACGCCGACGAAGTGGGGCAGCGGCTACTTCGAAAATCTTTTCAAATACGATTGGGAGCTGACCGAAAGCCCGGCCGGCGCGAAGCAGTGGAGGCCGAAGAACGGTGCGGGTAACGGCACGGTTCCCGACGCGCACGATCCCTCGAAGCGTCACGCGCCCGCGATGCTCACGACCGATCTCACCATGCGTGTGGATCCCGAATTCGAAAAGATCTCGCGCCGCTTCTACGAGCATCCCGATGAGTTCGCGGACGCGTTTGCGCGCGCGTGGTTCAAGCTGACGCATCGCGACATGGGTCCGCGCGCACGCTATCTCGGTCCGCTCGTCCCGAAGGAAGAGCTGATCTGGCAAGATCCGCTGCCGGCCGTCGATCACCCGCTCGTCGATGCGAACGACGTCGAAACGCTCAAGGCCAAAGTGCTCGGCTCGGGCTTGACCATCTCGCAACTCGTGAGCACCGCGTGGGCATCGGCGTCGACCTTCCGCGGCGGCGACAAGCGCGGCGGCGCCAACGGTGCGCGCATTCGTCTCGCTCCGCAAAAAGACTGGGAGGTCAATCAACCCGCGGAGCTGGCGCAAGTGCTCGCCAAACTCGAAGCGATTCAAAAAGAGTTCAACGGCGCGCAAAAAGGCGGCAAGAAAATTTCACTTGCCGATCTCATCGTGCTCGCGGGCTGCGCTGCGGTAGAAGCCGCGGCAAAGAAGGCGGGGCACGACGTGAAGGTTCCGTTCTCGCCGGGCCGCACCGATGCGAGCGCCGCGCAAACCGACGTCGAGTCGTTCGCGCCGCTCGAACCGCTGGGCGACGGTTTCCGCAACTACGTGCAGAAAGGCCTCGAAGACTATGCCGCGGATCTGCTCGTAGACAAGGCGCAACTGTTGACGCTGACGGCGCCCGAGATGACGGTGCTCGTCGGTGGTTTGCGCGTCTTGGGCGCCAACCACGGGCACAGCCAGCTCGGCGTCTTCACGAAGCGGCCGGGGGCGCTCACGAACGACTTCTTCACGAACCTGCTCGACATGAGTAACGCCTGGCAGAAAACGCCGGACGGCATGCTGGAAGGACGCAACCGCACGACAGGCGAGAAAACGTGGACCGGAACGGTTGTCGATCTGGTCTTCGGTTCGAACTCGCAGCTGCGCGCGCTTGCCGAAGTCTACGGCTGCAGCGATGCGCAGGAGAAGTTCGTGCGCGACTTCGTCGCTGCGTGGACGAAGGTCATGAACCTCGACCGCTTCGATCTCGCGTAGTCGCGGGAAGCGAGACGCTGCAACGCAAACTCCAGCCGCGCGTAAGCGCCGGCTGGAGTTTTTTTATGCGCGACGTTCTCTGCTAGTGTGCGAGTTCGATGCGGCGTTCGCGCAGGCGGCGATCGGTGCTGCGGCGGTCGGGATGCACCGAGATCTCGACGATTCGGCGGTCTCCCTGCCGGCGCTCCGTGTTGCGCTTGTCGTTGGCGGGCGTGTTCGACATAGCCGGGGGTATTTGACGCCGGGCCCTCGGTTACTTCAGCGACCGGGAGCGCTTTTTTCCCTTACCAGCGGTGCCAGCCCCAGCCCCAACCCCAGCCCCAGCGCAGGCCGACGCCGGCGTAGACCGGGTAGACGGGATACGGATAGTAGCCGTAGCCGCCGTATATGTGGTACGGCGTGTCGATCTCGTCGGCGATGAAGGTCGACCCGCTCGTGCGGCCGCTGATCGTGACGGAATAGCCGGGCTGCAAGCGGATGCCGGTGGGATTGATCACCGTTCCCTGGTGCAGCGTCACGTTGTCGATGTAGCCGCGCACGTCGCGGACGTACATCGTCGTGGCGCCGTTGAAGCTCGCGATCGTTCCGCGAATCGTCTCGACCTTGCCAACCGCATAGCTCGGCATTGCAGGCGCTTGTTGCCCCTGCGCCAGCCCCAGGGCGGGCGCGCCGGCGAGAACGATTGCGGCGGCGGCCCGTTTGACCCACGTGTTCATAACGCTTCCAGTATAGAGCGGCATGCTGAGAATTGCTTCAAATGCTCCCAGCCTCTCAGGAATCGCTCTGCCTGGTGGCGTAGCCTTGGCGCGATGCAAACTGGCCTATCGAAGAAGCCTCTTCTCTGCGCCGCGGCGGTGCTGCTCGCGTTGACCGTCTCTGCGTGCGCCGCCGGCACGCGCCACCACCGCGGCAGCAGCGCAGCGGGCGGTCCGCAAGCGGTGCCGATTGCAACCGCCGCGCCCGCAGTCGTAAAACCGTCGGTGCAAATCGCCGGCATCATCGCGCCGTACCAAAACGTCTCGATTTCGAGTTCGCTCAGTGAGCCGGCCGCTCGCGTGGACGTCATTCAGGGCGACCACGTTCGCAAGGGAGAGGTTCTCGCGACGCTCGACGTCAGCGATCTGCAGGCGAGTTACAACGCCGACGAACGCAACGCGGTCTCTGCCGACGCGAAAGCCGTGCAGACGACGTATCAAGCGCAGCTGAACCTGGGGCAGGGCAATTATCAGGTCGACGCCGCGCTCGCCGCAATGCGCAACGCAAAACTCGTCTACGATCAAAACGTGCAGCTCTACAAAGACGGCTACGTGTCGGAGGCGTCGCTCGAGTCCTCGCGCGCGACGTACGTCAACGCGCAGCAGACCTATAACACCGCGGTGCTCAACGCAAAGGTCAACGGCAACCAGGAACAGGGTTTGCAGGCGGCAACCGTAGCGGCTGCGCGTGCGGATGCACAATCGGCGCATGCGCAGGCCGACGAGATCGCCGCACAGATTTCGCGCGCGACGATCGTCTCGCCGGTCGACGGCATCGTCGTCAACCGTAACTTGAATCCCGGCGAGTACCCCGGCTCGCGCACGATCTTCACCGTACAGCAGCTCGATCCAGTCTACGCCGAGCTCAACGCGAGTTCGTCGAACGTGTTCACGATGACGCGCGGGCTGCCGGTGCAGGTTCTCGTTTCCGGCGTCAACGGCATCTCATATACCGGAAGGATCAGCGCGGTGCTCGGGCAAGTCCAGCCCGGTTCGACGAACTTCACCGTCGAAGTCATCGTGCCCAACCCCGGCGATAAACTTCAATCCGGAATGGCCGTGACGGGAACGATCACGCTGCCGACCGTGAGCGGAATCGGGATCCCCACTGCCGCGTTTCTCGACGACTCGCACACCTCGATCATGGTCGTGAGCGCGGATGGAACGGCCAAAGAGCAAAGCGTGAAGGAGCTTGGCTCCAACGGCACGACCTCGGTCGTGAGCGGCATCGCGAAGGGCACGCAGGTCATTGCCAACGGCCAGCTCGGCATTACGTCGGGCGAAGACGTCGCCGATATCAACGCCTCGCCTGCGGCGTCCGCGTCGCCCGCGGGGTCCGCGTCGCCCGCGGGGTCCGCATCGCCCGGTCATCGCTTTGGGCATCGCCCGCGGCAGCAGCAACAGCAGCAGCAATAATGTGGCTGACGCGGCTGTGCGTGAAGCGGCCAACGATCGTTTTCGTGATGCTCGCACTGATCGCAGTGGCGGGCACGTTCGCGGTGCTCACGATCACGCAGCAGCAATTTCCGAATATCGACTTTCCGGTCGTCAGCGTCAGCGCGAGCTATCCGGGCGGATCGACCACCGAGATTCGCGATGCGATCGTGCGGCCGATCGAAGACGCAATTGCGGGCGCGCCCGACTTGCTCTACATCAATACGACGGTGCAGCAAGGCCAGGCCTCCATCACCGCGACCTTCGACCTCAGCACGAATAAGACGACCGATCTCGTCCAGGTCCAGCGCCGCGTGATGATCGCGCAGAGTTCGCTGCCGAGCGACATGCCCGCTCCGACGATCCGCACCTTCGATCCCGCCGAAGCAAACATCGTGACGATCGGTTTGAGCACCGCGAGCCTGAGCCCAGGCAATTTTTCGGCCATCGTCACCAACAACATCGTGCCTACGCTCGAACAGGTCGACGGCGTATCGAACGTCAACGCGGGCGGCGCGGTGACGCCCGCTTTCGAGGTCGAGGTAGATCCGAACAAGCTCCAGTCGGCGGGCTACACGCTGAGCGACGTAGTGAGTTCGATTCAGCAGAACAACAATCGCGAGCCCGGCGGCATCGCGTATCTGGGTAATCACGAAACGACCATCGACGTGCGCGGCGACCTCACCACCCTCCCCACGGTCGAGAATCTCTTGATTTCGGCCGCGTCGTCGTACACGACGTCGTTCGGCAACGCAACCTATCAGATTCCGGTGGTCGCGGGTGTCCCGGGCGCGCCCTCCGCTGCGAGCGCGGGGAGTCCGTTCGGCTCAGCGTCGACGCTCGGTTCGTCGTCAGCTTCGACCGCGAGTGCGAGTGTGGCGATCCCGACCGCCGCGCCGCTGAGTATTCCCACGCCTGCGAGCACGGCGAGCGCTTCGCCGAATCCGGTTCCCTCGGTGCAGCTAATGCTCGCGAGTACCGCAGCCTCCTCCGCGTCCGCAGCCGCCGCACCGGCAAGCGCGAGCGGCGGCGGCTTCGCGGGGCCTTCGCTTGCAAACGTGAATCCGTGGCAGTATTCGCCGCGTCAGCTCCGCGTCTCCGACGTGAGCACCGTCGAAGATACCTATGAACCGCAGCGGCAGTACAGCTACGTCGGCACGATTCCCACGATCTCGCTCAACGTGCAAAAATCGACCGGCGCGAGCGAAGTCGCAGCCGCGAGCAACGTGATCAAAGCGCTGCCCGGCATCGAGCGGCAGTATCCGCAGATCAAGTTCTCGGTGCTCAACAATCAGGCGGCGTATACCGAAGACCAGATTTTCGGTGTCGTGCGCACGTTGACCGAGGCCATCATCATCACGGCCGTCGTGATGCTCTTTTTCTTGCGCTCGTGGCGCAACGCGATCGTCGTCATCATCGCGATTCCCTCCTCACTCGGCGTGACGCTCGCATTGATGAAGCTCTTCAATTTCTCGATCGACACCGTCTCGCTGCTCGGTATGACGCTGATCATCGGTATTCTCGTCGACGACTCGATCGTCGTCCTCGAAAACACCGAACGCCATCACGCGAGCGGTGAGGATCCGCGCACCGCAGCAATCGAGGGGAGGACGCAGATCGGCCCTGCCGCGATCGTGATCACGCTGGTCGACGTCGTCGTCTTTTTGCCGATCGCCTTTCTGCCGGGAACCGTCGGCCGTTTCATGTCGGAGTTCGCGCTGGTGGTCGTGACGGCGACGCTGACATCGCTCTTCGTGTCGTTCACCGTTACGCCGGCCCTGGCGGGCAACTGGTCGCTGCTCTCCAAATGGAAACCGCCGCCGTTCATCGACGCGTTCACGCGTCTTTTCGAGAGCGCGCGCTTGTGGTATGCGCACACCGCGTTGCCGTGGGCGCTCAAACGCCCGGCGCTGGTGGTGACCGTTTCGTTCGCCTCGGTCCTTGTAGCGCTCGCGCTGATTCCGCTCGGCGTCATCGGTTTCGAATTCATGCCGCCGACCGACCGCGGCGAGGTCTTCGTGCAAGTCACCTATCCGACCGGGACGCCGCTCGCGCTCGTCAACGAAAAAATCGGCGAACTGACGAAGGAACTCGCGCGGGTCCCGGACGTGCAGTCCCAGACCGCGCTTGCGGGCGCAACGCAGAGCGGCTTCGGCGGCAGCGTCAACCAAGGCAGCGTCGGGCAAGTACACATCTTTCTGCAAGACAATCACTCGCTCACGACGGCGGCGTGGGCGCAGCGTTTCGGCGCGATGGCGCGCAAGCTCGCGCCGGGAGCGAAGATACTCTCGGTTGCGGCGACCGGCCTCGGAGGCGGCAGCCAACAGCAAATCGACTACCTCGTCACGTCGCTCGACGACCAGCCCGAGAAGTACGCCCCGAAGGTGATGGCGGCGCTAGCCGCGGTGCCGGGCGCGATCGACGTCAACAGCTCGGCACTCAATGTCGCGCCGCAGATCGACATCGATTTCGACCGCGACCGCGCGCGTGCGCTCGACATCAATATCGGGACGGCCGCAGCGGCGATCCGGGCGGCCTTCGGCGGCACGCTAGCCGCGCAGATTCAGACCTCGCACGGCGTCAAGTACGTTCAGGTGCTCTACCCGCGCAGTTTCCAGACCTCGCTTGCGACCTTGCTCGCCCTTCCGATGCGCACGAGCGGCGGCTCGATCATCCACCTCGCGGATATCGCCACACTCGTCAACGATCCGGCGCAGCCGCTGATGACGCGTACGAACCGGGAGACCGTCGTGCACATTCAGGCTAATCTCGCGCCGAATGCGACGCTCTCGATCGTGCAGAATCGCTTCATGAAGAGCGTCAAGGCGCTGAACCTGCCGCCGGGCGTCGAGGTCAAACCCAATGCGGGCGGAAATCAGCAGAACCTCTACGACACCGTCACCGGAATGGGCAGCGGTCTCTTGCTCTCGTTCATCCTCGTCTATTTGCTCATGGTTGCACTCTACAACAGCTATCGTCTGCCGTTCATCATCATGTTCGCCGTGCCGGTCGCGACGGTCGGTGCGCTGACTTCGCTTGCGCTCACGCGCCAAGCGCTCAATCTCTACTCACTGATCGGCACCGTGATGCTGGTCGGCCTCGCATCGAAGAACGGCATCCTGCTGGTCGACTTCGCCGACCGAATGGTGCAAGGCGGCATGGATCGCTTGAGCGCGATGATCGAAGCGGCGCGCGAACGTTTCCGGCCGATCATCATGACGACGTGCTCGATGATCGCAGGCATGTCACCGATTGCGCTCGCACTCGATCCCGGCGGCGCGCAGCGTCAGGCGCTGGGCATCGTCGTGATCGGCGGCTTGATCAGCTCGCTGGTTCTGACGCTGGTGCTCGTTCCGGTCATCTTCATGTGGCTGGCGCCCACCCCGGCTGCGCAAGAGGCGGAGGGATCATGAAGTTCACGCGGCTCTTCGTCGAACGGCCGACGCTGGTCACTGTCTTTCTCTGTCTGGTGCTGATCGCCGGAACGCTTTCGGGTTTCCGCCTCGTCAAGCAGCAGCTGCCCAACTACGACGTCCCGTCGATTCAAGTGCTGCTCACGTACTCGGGCGCCTCGACGACCGAGATGCGCGATGCAATCGTGCGTCCGCTCGAGGATCAAATCGCCGGCTCACCCGATCTCAGCTACGTCGAGACGTCGATCGAGCCGGGGCAGGCTTCGATCGTCGCCGTCTTTTCGCTCACCTCCGACGAGAACACGGATCTCGTCCAGGTGCAGGGCCGCGTGCAGAACTCGCTGCATCAGCTGCCGAGCGATCTGCCGACTCCGCAAATCTCGATCTACAATCCTTCCGAGGCGGTCGTGACCTCGCTTGCGGCGTCGTCGTCCACGCTATCGCTCGGCGCGCTCTCGGCGATCGTAACCAACGACGTCGTGCCCGCGCTCGAGCAAGTTCCCGGCATTTCGTACGTCCAGGAAAACGGCGACGTCACCGCGTCGATCCAAGTCAACGTCGACCCGCTCAAGATCCAGCAATCGGGCTTCACGCTCACCGACGTCATCAACGCGATCGCGAACAATAACGTGCGCGCACCGGGCGGCATCGTCTACGAGGCCAATCGCGAGACCAACCTCGACGTGCGCGGCGACATTCAGAACGTGCCGACCGTCGCGAATCTCTTGCTCGGAAACTCGACGACCGCGTCGAGCTCGAGCAGCTCGACGACCTATCCCTGGACGACGACCGCGCGGCTCTATCGTATCAGCGACGTCGCGAACGTTCAGGACGCCTACGAAACGCAGCGTGTCTTCGCCTACACGAACGGCACGCCGGCGATCGAGCTCGACATTCAAAAGGCCGCGGGTTCGAGCGAGGTGACGGCCTCGAACGCGGTACTGGCGGAGCTGCCGCGACTCAAGCTGCAGTATCCGCAGATCAACTTCTCGGTACTCAACGTGCAGTCGACCTATACCGAGGATCTGCTTTCGGGCGTTACGCGCACGCTCATCGAAGGCATCATCATCACCGCGCTCGTGATGCTCTTCTTCCTGCGTTCGTGGCGCAAGGCGGTCGTCGTCATGATCGCCGTGCCCGCATCGTTCCTCGTCACGCTTGGCGCGATGCAGATACTCGGCTTCACGCTCGATACCGTCTCGTTGCTGGGCATGACGCTGATGATCGGCATACTGGTCGACGATTCGATCGTCGTCTTGGAGAACATCTCGCGCCACCAGGAGGAGGGCGAGAGACCGAAGGACGCGGCGATCAACGGCATCTCGGAGATCGGCGTCGCGACGATCGTCATCACCCTGGTGATCGTGGTCGTGTTCTTGCCGCTCTCGTTCCTGCCGGGTTCGGTCGGCCTGTTCTTACGCGAATTCGGCTTGGTCGTAACGGTCGCAACGCTCACGTCGCTCTTCGTCTCGTTCGCGGTGACGCCGGCGCTCTCGGGACGCTGGGCGCTCTTCTCGCGGTGGAAGCCGTGGGGCATCGTCGACGGTTTCACCGAGTGGTTCGACGGCGTGCGCGTGTGGTACGCGCAGACGGCGCTGCGCTGGGGTCTCGAACATCGCGCGCTCGTCGTGTGGGTTTCGTTCGGCAGCTTAGTGGCCGCGTTACTGTTGATCCCGCTGGGCGTGGTGGGGTTTGAGTACATGCCTCCGGTCGATCGCGGCGAGCTCTTCGTGAATATCAATTACCCGACCGGCACGCCGCTGGCAACGGTCGACGCGGCAGTGAGGAAGGCCGAGCAGATCGTCCTGAAGTCGAGCGACGTGAAATCCGAGACCTCGATTGCGGGCGCCTACGAAGGCACGTTGACGGGTTATATCAACAACGGCGCGATCGGACAGATACACGTCTTCCTCAAAGACGGGCGGCACCGCTCGACACAAGTGTGGTCGCAAACCTTCGCGCAGCAGATTGCGGCAGCATTGCCGGGAGCACAAGTGATCGGCGTGCCCTCGACCGATCCCTCGGGCGGCATCTCGCAGCCGATCGGCTACGTGGTGCAGAGCGCGACGAGCGACCCGAGCGCCGCCGCGGATCAAGCCTTCAAATTGCTCGAGCAGACGCCGGGCGTGATCGACGCGACAACCTCGAACGCGCTCGAATCGCCGCAGATCGAAGTGAACTTCAACCGCAATGCCGCGCGGGCGCTCGATGCGAGCATCGGCACGGCCTCGACGGCGGTGCGCGCGGCTTTCGGCGGCTACACGGCGACGCAGTTCACCGGTCCCGACGGGCTCAAAAACGTGCAGGTGATCTACGAGCAGAAGGATCTGAGCAACCTCGCCGGCATCGCCGCGATTCCCATCCGTGCGAACAACGGGTCGATCATCCGGGTCGGCGACATCGTCGATCTGCAAAACCAGCCCGCGCCGCCGCTGATCATTCGTTTGGAGCGGCGCAACGTCGTGCTCATCGGCGCAAACGTCGCACCGGGCGCGACGCTCTCGAATGTCATTCGCGATTACGAGCGGCGTTTGCGCGGCGTGCACTTCTCCTCCGACATCAGCATCACGCCGGTTTCCGGCGGAAATCAGGAGCAGGTTACCGACACGACGCGCGAGATGAGCATCTCGCTGCTGCTCTCGATCCTGCTCGTGTATCTTCTGATGGTTGCCCTCTATAACGGCTATATCACGCCGTTCATCGTGATGTTCACGGTTCCGGTTGCCGTCGTCGGCGCACTCGGCGCGCTCGCCCTCACCCGGCAGACGCTCAATCTCTTCTCGCTCATCGGCGCCATCATGCTGGTGGGTCTGGTCGCGAAGAACGGCATTCTGCTCGTCGACTTCGCGAATCAATTGCGCGAACGCGGACTTTCCAAGCTCGATGCGATCGTCGAGAGCGCGCACCACCGCTTCCGCCCGATCGTGATGACGACGTTCGCGATGATTGCCGGTATGCTGCCGCTCGCGCTCGCGCTCGATCCCGGCTCGCAAGCAGAGCGTCCGCTCGGCATCGTCGTGATCGGCGGGCTTTCCAGCTCGCTCGTGCTCACGCTGCTGCTGATTCCGATCATGTACCTGCGCTTCGCGCCCGACGACAAAAAGAGCGAGGAGCCGGTCAAGCTCCTTAGGGAGTCGGACTCGCCGGCGGGTGCACGTTGAAGAAACGCTGCCAAACTGCGTGCAGCGCGGCAACCATCGGCGGCTGACCGCGCGGTACGGTGAGCTGACCGAGGCTCGGCATCGAACCGACGCTTTGCAGCGTTGCGATGCCGCCGCCGACCGGCGAGAGCGCGGTCATGCCGCATCCGGGAACGAAACTCAGTATTGCCGAGCCGCCGTTGGTTCCAAGCGACGTCAGCGTGTATTGCACGCTCGCGCCGCTCGTCGAGCTGCCGGCCGGACAGGCGGTGATTCCGGGTACGGAGCCCACGGCGACCACCTGCGCGTTTGCGTTTCCGCCGGTAAAGTTGAAGGCGGTCAGGTTTTGCTCCGGATTCCAGGTTTGATTGAGCGAGAGTGAACTCGGGACGAAGAGCGGTGTACCGGGAACGCTGCCGGAGATGCCTGCAACGCCGCTCGAGACCGATGTGAAAGCCGCGGCAAGATAGCTGCCGTTGAGCGGGGTGAAGTCGACGCTCCCGATTTCGTTTGCCGTCTCGAAGAGTGTCGAGGTCGACGTCGACTCAAAGCCGATCAGCCGAATGTTGCCGCTCACCAACTGCGGGTCGGCGTAAAGGCCGACGTAGACGGGCGTGCTGTCCGAGGTGGACGAGTACGTCCAAGTGCGGCTCGCGACGTATCCCATCATGTCGCCGCTTACGGCGGACGAACTCGCGGGAATGCCCGGCGTCGGCACGACGACCGGGCCGAGGATCTGATTGCCGGAGCTAGCAGCCGTGATGAGCGGGACCGTGCGCTGCAGCGCGCTCGAGCCGGACGAATAGACGTCGACGCCGTAGGTGCAACCGCCGCCCGATACGCAGGTCTCTTGCGAGACGAGCAGTTCACCAGCGCCGTCGACGGCAACACCGAGCGGAGTGAGATAATCGGAGGCAGGCGGCGTTGCGGTTATCGTTATCGTCGGGGAGAGCGAGGCGTTGTACTCGTTGACTTGGTAGCCGCCGGAGGCGCCATAGAGCGCAGCGTAGATCGAGCCGTCGCTACCGATCGCGACATACTGCGGGTTGGTGCCGTTGAGCGAGATCGTACCCGGCGTCGCGGTGCCCGACGCGCCCGAGCTGTAGACCAGGACGTAAGGCCCGCTGACCGTCGATGCGATCACGGCAATCGTCCCCGCGCTATTCTCCGCGAGAGCGTAGGGATAATCGGGGCTGCCCGGCACCTGCGAACCGGTGAGGGCGATCGTGCGCCCGGTCGCCGTGAGACCGGTGCTGTTCGAGGAATATTCGGTGAGCTCGGATCCGCCGCCGGTATCGGCGGCGATCAAGTCGCCGTTAGCCTCGGCTGCAACGATGCAAGTCTCGTTGATCGAATACGTGACAGGGGTGTACGGCAGCGCGCCCGACGTTGCGGGCCACACCCCGAGCGTGCACGACGGATACGAATCGAGGTCGATCGCGAACGTGCCGTTCGGCAAAACTGCGAATCCCGAAACGTAACCGGTGCTGATATTGTTGGAGAGCGGCACGTACGCGAGCGGAGGCTCCACGCCGAAGCTGGTGGTTGCAACCGTCGCGACGCCGAGGTTTTGGCCGCCTCCTTCGCTCAGGACGGCGAAGCTCTGCGCGGGATCGAGATCGAGCGTCGATCCGACGATCAAACCGCTAGCGATACCGCCGCCGCTGCCGGTGAAATGAATAGCGTACGGCGCGCTCGTGGAGCCGGCGTACGTTACGGTGATCGCCGTGCCCGGCGATGACGCGCTCGTCGCTGAGAGCGTGACGGCGCTCGAATCGGCGCTGATGGTGAGCGGCGTCGAAAAATCTCCCGGCGCGACGATGAGTGCGCCGCTCGCGTCGTAGGCATTGACGTCGAGGGTAGTGGTGCCGGCGGTGCCGAGCAGCATGACCGGCGTCGAAAGCGAGAGGCGAATGATCGCGGGCGTGCCGTCGAGCGTGACGGAAATCGCAGCCATGCCGGCGGTGACGTCGATGCTCTGCGTGGAACTTGCGAGCACGCTGCCGGTGCCGTTCGTTCCGCTCATCGCATCGAGCAGCAGCTCTTCATTCCCGAGCGGCAGATCGATCGTGACGCTGCAAGTGACCGCGGTGCCGGCTGGGTTGAGCGAGCAGCCGGCCGAGGTCGAACTCACGTTGACGGTGGCGGTCGCGGTCGCAGGCGGCGTTGCGCCCGCGGCGTAGGTGAAGGCCGCAAGCGATTGCGTGTTCGGCGAGACGAACGACGGGCGCATCTTGGCCATCGAGCTCTTCGTGGGGATCTCGATCGTGAGCGTGACCGGTGCGGTCTTGCTCTGCATGGTCGCCGTCGGCGGCTTGATTCCGCCCCCGCCGCCGCCCGAACAGGCGCTCAGGGCGAAGATAACTGCCGTTATGACTTGCGCGCGACGGCTGTACGTCATAGAACTGCCCTCACTCCGAAATCGCCCGAGCGACCGCTTGCCTAGGCTTTAGCTTTTTGGGAAAAGCTCACCTTGCACGGGATCGTCGTCGACCAGCACGTCGGGGCTGTCGTAGCGCGCGTCGTTCAACCGCATCGAGACGTCGCGCGCGCGCATCTCGCGCGCATCGTAGGGCTTCAGCAGCACGGTGGCCTCGCCCGGCGGCAGCTCGCCCGGCGCGAGCCACCGGCCGATCGACGCATCGGGCAGGATCACCGGCATGCGATCGTGCACCGCCGCGACGAGCGCGTTCGGGGGACAGGTGACGATCGCGCAGGGCGCGGGCGCGGTCGCGGACGGTTCCCAAATTCCGGCGAAGGCGAAAACACGATCGCCCTCGAGCGTAAAAAAGACCGGCTTGCGGCCGCGCCATTCGTAGAAGCCGTCGGCGAAGATGATGCAGCGGTGCGCGGGATTGCGCGGCGCTATCGTCTCCGCGCGCACGTTGATGCGACCGCCGATCCCCCAGAAGAGCGGCTCGATCTCATTGCGTCCGTCGTTGCGCACCGCAAGCACGCTTTGCGTTGGCGCGACGTTGAAGCGCGGCAGGCGATAGTCGCTAAACGCCTCGAAGCGAAACCGAGGATACGCAGCGAGGATGCGCTGCGGATCGGTGAGGGTAAAGCGTCCGCACATCGTACGCCTCGATTGGAGCGCACATGAAGATTCACCTGGGAACCGACGAAATCGGTCCTGAAGCTCCCGGTTCGCAAAACATGGGCCTGATTGGGAAGAAATAGAGAAAGAACTTCATATCGTCTTCGGACTTGCGCGCGAGACTATACATGCTCTGTATAAGGAGAATGTATCGTGATTCAGACGCAAACTGCCAAGGCCCCGGCCACTCGCACGGGCACCATGAGGGCCTTCTGCATGCTCGGTATCGGGAAAACCGGCGTTCTCGAAAAACCAATTCCGGAACCTGGCCCAAACGACGCGATCATCAAGACGACGCACGCGTTGATTTGCACCTCGGACTCGCATACGGTGCGCGGCGCGATCGGTCCGCGGGAAGGATTGACGCTTGGTCACGAGGCGGTCGGCATCGTCTATGCCGTGGGTTCGGAAGTCAAGCGCTTCAAGGCCGGCGATCGTGTGGTGGTCGGCGCGATTACGCCTGACTGGGGTTCGGAAGAAGCGCAGAACGGCTATCCGTCGCAGTCCGGCGGCGCGCTCGCGGGTTGGAAATTCGCCAACGTCAAGGACGGGGTCTTCGCCGAATATTTTCACGTCAACGAAGCTGACGCCAACATGGCGCTCATTCCGGCGAGCGTTCCTTCCGAAGCAGCGGTGTATTGCGCCGACATGCTTTCGACGGGGTTCGTCGCAGCCGAACATGGCGACATTCCAATCGGCGGGACAGTTGCCGTTTTCGCGCAGGGACCGGTCGGCTTGATGGCTACCGCCGGTGCGAAGCTGCGCGGCGCAGGCTATATCATCGCAGTCGAAACCGATCCAAAGCGCGCGCAGTTCGCGCGCGAGTACGGCGCGCATCTCGTCGTCGACTTCAAGAAGGAAGATCCGGTCGCGCGCATCCTCGCGGAAACGGGAGGCGCCGGTGTCGACACTGCGATCGAGGCACTGGGAGCACAAAAGAGTTTCGAGTGGTGCGTCGACGTCACCAAGCCGGGCGGCACGATCTCGAACGTCGGGTATCACGGCGAAGGCGAATACGTCGACATTCCGCGTACGGCATGGGGTGTCGGCATGGCCGATAAGACGATTCGCACCGGCCTCTGCCCGGGCGGAAGCCTGCGCATGGAACGGCTGCTGCGCGTGCTCGAGCGCGGACTCGTCGATCCGACCAAAATGACCACGCATACGTTCGATTTTGCGGACATCCCGAAGGCATTCGACATCATGGATCGCAAGCTGGACGGGGTGATCAAGCCACTGATTCGCTTCGCATAGAGTATGTACGCTTGCGGCCGGCGCGATCGCATGCAATACGTCATCGACGACATGCGCTTCACGAGCGGAGCACGGATGCCGTGATGCGCGCGATGATATTGGATGCGCCCGCAGCCGTCGAAACGCGCCCGTTGACGCTGCAGCACGTCGATCCGCCCGAACCGCGTGACGGCGAGGTGCTCATGCGCGTGCACACGTGCGGCGTTTGCCGGACCGATCTGCACGTCACCGAGGGCGAATTGCCGCCCAAACATCCGCACATCGTGCCCGGGCACGAGATCGTGGGCGTCGTCGAGCGTCTCGGTCTAGGATGCGCACGCTTTAGGCCGGGCGATCGCATCGGCATAGCGTGGCTGCGCGAAACGTGCGGCGCCTGCAGATTTTGCCGGCGTGGACGCGAGAATCTCTGTCCGAACGCGCGCTTCACCGGCTGGGACCACGACGGCGGTTACGCAGAATTCACGACGGTTCGGGAAACGTACGCCTACCCGCTTCCGGATGCGATCGACGACGAGCATGCCGCGCCGCTGCTCTGCGCAGGTATCATCGGATACCGCGCGATCAAGCGCGCGGAGATCGAGCCCGGCATGACCGTCGGCCTCTACGGATTCGGCGGCTCTGCGCATCTCGCGATCCAGGTGCTCAAGCATTGGGGATGCACCGTCTACGTGATGAGTCGCGGTGGCGTGCACCGCGAGCTCGCGCGCGAACTCGGCGCGGATTGGATCGGCGAGGCTGCTGACGCGCCGCCGAAGCCGCTCGATGCCACCCCGCGAAAACGACGTCACCTCGGGCGATCTGTGCGTGAAGGGCCGTTTTGGTGCCGCCTACGTGCACGATAATCGTCAATGACACCACCCTTCCGAGATCGTAAGCATTAATGAAGTAAACTCGGAGACACCATGATCGAAGTTCTAACCGGCTTTCCGGAAAACGTTGTCGCCTGCAGAGCCAGCGGTCGCGTAACGAAGCAGGATTACGACAACGTCATCATTCCATCCGTCGAGCGAGCTCTGAGTCACCACCCGAAGATCCGTTGTTACTATGAGCTCGGTTCGCAGTTCCAGACCTTCGACGGCGGCGCGCTATGGGAAGATACGAAGGTCGGGCTCGAGCATCTCACTCGGTGGGAGCGCGTCGCGGTCGTCACCGATGTCGAATGGCTTCGGTTCGCAACCAATGCCTTTCGGTTTCTCATGCCCGGATCGGTTCGTGTCTTTTCGCTCGATGAATCCGACGCGGCGCGACGCTGGATTACCGATGGCCTTTGATAGCCGCCTGCTACACCACGATATGTCAGAGCCTTGACAACGGAGCGCTTTCGCATTCGACCAATTCACGCAGGGGGCGCAGCCAACAGTCGTATCAGAAGTTCGCGGTCGAGCTTGTGCAGCAGATCGTGCATGTCGCGCGTCACCTCGCGCTCGGCGCGCATATCATCCTTGAGCTGTTCGACAATCCGTGCCGGTTCGTCGGCGCGTAGATAGCGCCGCGCGCAGATCCGCAATACGTTCTCCGCGAAGTACAGCACGCCGCCCGGAAGCGCTATATAGTGCTCGCCGTCATCGTTGCGCAGCCAACAAAGACCCCAGGCAAGGGTCGTGACCAGCAGCTCGCGATCGGCCAAAATCCCGAAACTGCCGCTGGCGTCGGTCGCGACAAAGCTCGTGACGCCCTCGACGCGCTCAAAGTTGTCCTCACTGGAGAGCTCAATCGTGAAGCTTCTCATGCGCGCAACGAGCCCCGCATGTAGCACTCGGACTCCGCGGTCTTGTCATACGCGCCGGCGATGATCTCTTCACAGTCGCGCAACGTGTCGTCGAATTTCACGGAGACGCCTTTGATGCCGGTGAGGTGAGCGGTGACGTTGAACGGCTGCGTGAGGTACCGCTGGAGTTTGCGCGCGCGCTCCACGATTTTGCGATCGGCTTCGGCGAGCTCTTCCATCCCAAGCATCGAGATGATGTCGCGCAGCTCGCGGTAGCGGGCAAGGTGGCTGCGCACGTCCTGCGCGATCGTATAGTGACGTTCGCCCAGCGTGCGGCGGTCCATCAGGCGGCTGCTCGACGCCAAAGGATCGATGGCGGGATAAATGCCTTCCGCGGCCTGTGCGCGCGAAAGAATGACGACGGTGTCCAAGTGGCCGAGCAATGCTTCAACCGCCGGATCGGTGATGTCGTCGGCGGGGACGTAGACGGTCTGCACCGAGGTGATCGCGCCGCTCGCGGTCGAGAGAATTCGTTCCTCGACTTCGGCGACTTCGGACTGTAACGTCGGCTGATAGCCGACCGTTGCGGGCATCCGCCCGAGCAATCCGGAGATCTCGCTCCCGGCTTGCACGAAACGGAACATGTTGTCGACGAGAAACAGCACCTCTTTGCCCAGCGTATCGCGCAGATACTCGGCATAGGTGAGCGCCGTGAACGCGACACGAAACCGCACGCCCGGCGATTCGTCCATCTGTCCGTAGACCATGATCGTCGTCGGCATCAAACCTGCAACGGTCATCGACCGCCAGAGTTCGTGACCCTCGCGGATGCGCTCGCCGACGCCCGCAAAGACCGAAACGCCGGCGTGCATCGTGACGACGGAACTCATGAACTCGTTCATGAGCACGGTCTTTCCCACGCCGGCGCCGCCAAAGAGCCCCGTCTTTCCGCCGCGCGCGAAGGGGCAGAGGAGATCGACGGCTTTGATACCTGTTTCGAGAATCTCGGTCGACTGCCGCGTCTGCGTGAGCGCAACCGGTGAGGCGTAGATCGATCGCGTCACGGCTGCGTCGAGCGGTGCGCCGCCGTCGAGCGGGTTTCCGAACAAATCGACGACGCGTCCCAGCAGGCTCGGATCGACCGGCACGCGCAGCGGGCCACCGGTATCGTAGAGCGTCTGGCCGCGGCGTAAGCCGGCGGCCGGATGGAGTGCGATCGCGCGCGCACGCTTCGGGTTGAGGTGCTGATGCACTTCGAGCATGATCCCGCCGTCGGTTTGCAATGCCTGCCGGATCGGCGGAAGCCGGGGACACGCGATATCGACGACATCGCCGTTGACCGCACAGATCTCCCCGACCGCCTCGCGCGTGTCTGCCATACCTTCTTCATACCATCCAGGCGTGCAGGACTTGTGCAGCCCGCCTTCCCGCGCGCTTCCCAAGGTTGGCGCAGACTCCGGGTAGATGGACCGGCGCAAACTCGAAACGCAGGTAGCGCAGCAGATCGACCGCAAACGGCGCGCGCAACGCGGCGCCGGGACGCTGCTCGCGCGGACGGCGTATCTGGGCACGCTTGGACTGATGCTTGTGCTGCCGATCGTCGCGGGCGCGTATCTCGGCAACTGGCTCGATACGCACACAAAAGGCTTTTCGTTCTCGTGGACGGTCTCGCTGATCGTGACCGGCGTCTTCGTCGGCGGCTTCAACGCCGTCTGGTTTGTACGACAAACATGGAACTGACGCCCAACGCCGCGACCACGATAGCCACGACGCTAGCGATCACGGCTGTACTGGCCATGGCCTCGTTGCTCGCAACGCGACACCTCGCGCTCGTGCCAGGCACGGTGCAAACCATAGTCGAGGGAGTCGTGGATGCGATTCGCGCGGCAATCGCCGGCGTTTTACCCGAACACGTCGACCTCGTACTGCCCTTTGTCGGTACACTGTGGATCTTCTTGGCGCTCGCGAATCTCGCCGGCGTCATTCCTGGCGTGAGTTCGCCGACCGCAGATCTCTCGACCACCGCGGCACTGGCCGTACTCACGTTCTGCTTCGTACATTGGGCCGGCATCAGGAGCGTCGGTCTGCGCGAGTACCTGCTGCACTATCTGCGACCCAATCCGATCATGCTGCCGTTCGAGATCATCAGCGAGCTTTCGCGCACGCTTACGTTGGCGGTTCGCCTTTTCGGTAACATGATGAGCCTCGAGCTTGCAGCATTGATCGTACTCGGAATCGCCGGATTTCTCGTGCCGATTCCATTGCTGCTCCTGCACATCGTCGAGGCGCTCATTCAAGCCTACATTTTCGGCATGCTCGCGCTCGTCTATGTCGCCGGAGCAATCCAAACGCAACACGAGCGCCTCCAAAAGAAAGGAAGCTTCGCATGACCCAAACGGGATGGTTCGTTATCGCTTCGACCGTGGTGGCAGCGATCGCGATCGCCTTCGGCGTCTTCGGTCCGGCACTGGCGATGGGCCGCTCGATCACCAGCGCTCTCGACGCGCTGGCGCGCCAGCCCGAGGCCGAAAACGCGATTACACGCACGCTCTTCATCGGGCTTGCGATGATTGAATCGCTCGCGATCTACGCGCTCGTCGTCGTCTTGATCATTCTCTTCCGCAATCCGCTCCTGATCTATCTGACTGGGAAGTAGCGCGTGGGAGTGAACTGGACCACGTTCCTAGTCGAGATCGGCAATTTTGTCGTTCTCGTGTGGTTGTTGACGCGTTTCCTCTACGCACCGGTCACACGCGCGATTACCGCACGTCAGCAAGCGATCGCCGAGCAGATGAAGCAGGCCCGAGAAATCAAAGCGCAATCCGAGATCTTGGAAAAGCAATATCAGGACCGGCTCGTCGAGTGGGAAGGCGAGAAGGCGAAACTCAAGACGCAGCTCCAAGATGAGATGTCGGATCTGCGCGCATCGCGCGTAAAGCAGCTCGAGGCCGAGCTAACACGCAGGCGCGAACAAGAGGAAGCCGCTGCCCGCGCGCGCGACGCCGACCGCGCTCGCGTGCTCGAAAAGCAGGCGGCCGAGAGAGCGGGAGCCTTTGCTTCCGCATTGCTCGCGCGCATCGCTTCGCCGGAGGTCGAAAAGCGTATCATCGACATCGCGCTGGCCGATCTTGCATCGCTCGGCGAGCGCGACACAACTGCCCTCGTCCATGCGCTGGGAAATGGATCCGGTGCCGTGGTCGTCGCGACACGGTATCCGCTCGACGCTACGCGCCGTACCTCCCTCACGCAAGCGCTCGCCCACGCCATCGGACGCGCTCCCGACATTCGCTTCGAAGAGCGCGAAAGTCTCATCGCGGGCGTTCACATCGATGTAGGGACCACGGTGCTCGAAGCCGATCTCGGCGAAGAGTTGCGCTGGTTCGCGGAGCACGAGCGTGACGGCGCCTGATTTCAAGGACTATCGCTTTGGCTTACGCGTGCGCGAGCAGGGCCGGGTGATTTCGGTCGGCGACGGCATCTCGTGGATCGCCGGTCTTCCGTCTGCGGCGCTCGATCAACTCGTGACGTTCGATGACGGGACGGCTAGTCGCGGGATGCTCTTCAATCTGGAAGCCGAGCGCATCGGCGCGATCATCCTCGATCAGGGCGAAAACATCGTTGCGGGCACGCGCGTCGTGCCCGCGGCACCGCTTCTGGAGATACCGGTCGGCGACGGCCTGCTCGGACGTGTCGTCGATCCGCTCTGCCGGCCGCTCGACGGGCGCGCATTGGAACGGCTCGACGCGGTGCGCCCGATCGACATCCGCTCACCGTCGATCGCGCAGCGCGACGACGTGCACGATCCGCTCTACACCGGCAACACCATCGTTGATACCATGCTGCCCATCGGACGCGGACAACGGCAACTGCTCATTGGCGATCGCGGTTTGGGGAAAACATCGCTTGCCATCGACACGGTCGTAGAGCAACGCGACGTTCTTTGCGTCTACGTGCTCATCGGTCAGCGCCGGTCGGAGATCACCGGTCTCGTCGCGACGCTCGCGGACGCCGGTGCGCTTGCGCGTACGGTGATCGTCGTCGCCGAGGCCGACGCGCCCGCCGGGCTGCAGTACATCGCACCCTACGCCGGTTGCGCGATCGCGGAGCACTGGATGCGTCAAGGGCGCCATGCATTGGTCGTCTACGACGACTTGACGCGTCACGCGCAAGCCTATCGTTCGCTCTCGCTGTTGTTGCGCCGGCCGCCCGGCCGCGAAGCGTATCCCGGCGACATCTTCTTTCTGCACTCGCGTCTTCTCGAGCGCGCAACCGTGCTCACCGCGGAGCTCGGCGGTGGTTCGCTCACCGCACTGCCGATTGTCGACACTCAAGAGGGCGAGATCGCCGCGTACATTCCGACCAATTTGATTTCGATCACCGACGGACAGACGTATTTCAGCGCGCAGCTCTTTGCCGCAGGCTCGCTGCCGGCGATTGACCTGACGAAGTCGGTGTCGCGCATCGGCGGGGCCGCGCAAGAGCCGTCCGTCGCCGCCGAAGCCGGCCGGATGCGGCTCGAATATCTGCAATTCCTCGAACTCGAGCGCTTTTCGAGGCTGGGAACTCGCCTTGAGCCGTCGACAGCGGCGAAGATCGCGCGCGGACGTCTCCTGCGCGAAATCTTTAAGCAGGAGCGCTTGGCGCCGCGCCCGATCGTCGTGCAGTTCGCATCGATGATCGCTTTCAACGACGGGCTGCTCGACGTGCTCCCGCTCGAACGCGCACGCTCCGTGCTTGCGCAGGTTGCCGACCGGATCGGCGAGAGCGATCTCACCTTGACCACGCCACGCGCGCAGTGGAGCAGCGCACTCCAGGCGTGGCTTACGAAACCACCGTGAGCCGGCGCCGCAACGCCGAGGCACGCATCAGCGTCCTAAGCGAACTCCGCGACGTGTTCGATTCCATGCGGACGCTTTCGCTCGTCGAGATCGCCAAGCTCAGCCGAAGCGAACCCGCTCGCCACCGCTTGCAACACCAGCTCACGACAATCGCGCAAGTGAGTGCGCCGTACTTCAATGTGCTCGGCACGCCGCCCGGCCCAACACTCTCTTTGCTAGTAGGCTCCGAGCGCGGATTCTGCGCAGGCTTCAACGAGGGCGTCACACTGGCATGGGACCGGATCCATGCGGTCGACCCGAACGCACGTGCCGTCGTGGTCGGTAGCATGCTCGCGGAGAAGCTGAATGCCTCATCCACGATACTGGACAGATTGAGTGGCCCGACCGTTTTCGAAGACATCGACGCCTCGCTGATCGCGGTGTTGCACAGCATCGCCCGCTTTGAAGCCCGGGCGCGAGGCCCGATCGCTCTCTGGACGGTTGCAAACGGTCGCGACGGCATCGAGACGACCGCGATCCTGCCATTCGAACCGCCGCGCAGCGCGCACGGGCAGCGCACGCCTGCGCTCAACCTAGCGCCCGCCTCATTCATCGACGACTTCGTGGATCAGTACGCCGACGCCGCTCTGCATGGGGTCTTCGCGACCTCGCTGCTAAGCGAAAATCGCGCGCGCCTCGCGCACATGACCTCGGCAATCGAAAGGCTCGACGAAAATGTCGCGCTGCTGCGGCGCCAAACGCATCGCCTGCGTCAGGAAGAGATCACCGAGGAGGTCGAGACGATCTTGCTCTCAACGCAAGCCGATCAAAGTCGGTAGAAATTGCCGGCCGGCGCGTTTGGAAAGCGCTTCCCGTCTCATTGTGAACGCCTACACCCCTTTCTTCTCCGGATGTTCTTGCCGTATTCCCCCGGGTCTGGCTCCATGGAGGTACATGAATGTTGCAGCGCAGCCCAGGCGTGCCACCTTGAGCATCAAGACGGTAGCGCGCATGGCCAATCTATCGATCGATACCATTCGTGCATGGGAACGCCGGTATCATGCGATCGTGCCGGGCCGCAGCCGGAATGGGCGGCGCACCTTCAATAGCGACGATGTCGAACGCCTCATGCTGCTGCGTGAAATCGTCGCCGCCGGTACGTCGGTATCATGTTTGCTCCGGCGGGAGAGCTCGTACCGCCGGCGATGCGCGCACTCGATCGCGGCGGCGTCCTCGCCGTGGCGGGTATCTATCTCAGCGATATACCGCCGATCGTCTACGAGCGCGAACTCTTCTACGAGCGCGAACTGCGCAGCGTCACCGCAAACACGCGTGCCGACAGCGAAGAATTCCTGAAGATCGCCGGCGAGATTCCGATTCGAACCGCTACGGTTCCCATGGCGCTCGAGGAAGCAAACGCGGCACTCGCAATGCTCAAGAACGATCGGCTCAAAGGCGCGGCCGTGCTCCACATAGTATAGCCGGCGGCGCTTGGTGGACCTTACGATCGAGCGCTTCTCCTGCGCTCTCTGAAGGACGCGCGTTGCAGCGTGGCCTAATGCGAACTATCAGCGCATTGCGCGCGCACCACAAGGAGCACAGATGAACGTACGTCGTCCTTGGTGGCTTGTTATCGCCGCCCTGATCGTGACTGCCGGACTGATTTCAGCCGGCCTCACCCGCCCGGCGCAGGCGGCTTCCGCGCCACCGGTTATCAAGGTGGGTACGCTCTATGCGAGCACCGGCACGTTTGCTGTTGCGTCGCAAGGGCAGTACGAGGGCCTCAAGTACTGGGCCGCCGAGGTCAACAAGAGCGGCGGCATTTTCGTGAAGGCCTTCAACAAGAAGATCCCCGTCAAGCTGATCGCGTACGACGATCAGAGCTCGACCTCGACGGCCACGACGCTCTACAACCAGCTCATTACACAAGATAAGGTCGACGTGCTGGTCGCCGACTTCGGTTCGGTGCTCACGTCGGTCGCGATCCCGCTGGCCGCGGAGCATCACATGCTGCTCATCGATCCGACCGGATCGGGCGCGAACTTCTTTACGGCGAAGACCGACTATCTGGCCGACGTCAGCATTCCGTCCTCGCAAGTCTGGCCGATCCCGCTCGCGCAGTTCCTGCTCGCCAAGAAGGTCGCGCGCGTCGCGGTCATCTACGACTCGAACGACTTCGACGCGTCACAGGCGGAGACGCTCAAAGCTACGCTCGCGAAGGGCGGCGTTACGCCGGTCTACTACAACGGCGTGCCGACGACCGAATCGAACTACGCGATCCTCCTGCACACGATTGCAGCAACGCATCCGGACGCGGTTCTCGAGTTCGGCTACGCTCCCAACGACATCGCGTTTCTGCGCGATCTCGCGTCGAGCGGGCTACACTTCAACATGACGTTCACGATCTTTCCGGGGCAGCTCTACTCGCTGATCACGAAGACCGTCGGCGAAAAGGCGCTCGCCTATACGTATACATATCCCACGCCGCCGCTCGTGAATTTTTCGAAAACGACGCTCGGCCCGGACACCGATACGTTCGTGAAAGCGTGGACCGAGGCGAACAATCAAGCGCCGAACTTCCTTGACTGCGCGGGCTACAACAACGGTCTGGTGATCCAGGAGATGCTGGCGCGCGCCCCTACCTTCGCGCAGCTCGACTTCCATCAAGCGTTGATGGACATGTCGGGCAAGACGACGACGCTGCTGGGTGAATTCAAGATCAACGAGAACGGCGCGCAGCTCGGCGAGCTGCTGCCGGTCGCGCAGATCGTACCGAAGGGCCAGGGGAATACGTTCGTTGTCGTGTACCCGCAAGATAAAGCAACCGGAAGCGCCGTCTATCCGGCGCCCCAGCCGTAACCTTCATACCGGAGACTCCCGCCGGGTCGAACCGGCGGGAGTTCCCTCTCTGCAGATGAACGCCGGGTCATGAGCTTAGTCGAATATGCGCTCGTCGGAGGCATACTCTACGGCGTATTTTTTGCGCTCGTCGGAATCGGGCTGAACCTGATCTTCGGCGTCATGCGCATCATCAATCTCGCCCACGGGCAGTTCGTGCTGCTCGGCGGATACGGCGCGTTTGTGCTGGTGCGCGATCTGCATCTCAACCCGTTATGGGGCATCCCGCTCGCGGTCCTCGGGGCGATCGTCGTCGCGGTGCCGCTCTATGCCGTCGTACCGCGCCTGCAAAAGAGCAGCGATCCCGAGATGCTCTCGTTCATTCTCTTTTTCGGCGTCGCTCAGATGATCGACGCGATTCTCTCGGCGACCTTCGGTGCTGACCAGCGCACGCTGCCCGAGGATGCGCTCGGCGCCGGCAGCCTCACCGTGTTCGGTCAGAGCTTTCCCGACAGCTGGTGGGTCGCGACCGCGGCAAGCCTGCTCGCAATCGCCGGACTCTACTTCTATTTCACGCGCACACGGTTGGGCTTTGCGACGCGTGCAATCATGGCCAATCGCGACGAGGCGCTTGCAACCGGCATCGACGTGCAGCGCGTCTCCGCGATCAATTTCGTGATCGGGATCATGCTTGCGGGTATTGCGGGCGTCTTCGTCCCGTATCTGCTCGGCTCGATCTCGCCCGATATCGGCCACGAACTTACGACGACCTCGTTTGCGGTGATCATCATCGGATCGCTCGGCAATCCGCTGGGAACGATCATCGGCGGCCTCGTCTTCGGCGTCGGCACGCTGCTGATGCAAACGTTTCTTCCGTCCTGGTCGAACCTCGTGCCCTACGCGCTGCTCGTCCTCATCGTCCTGGTTCGGCCCTCGGGTCTGCTGGGTCGTTCCGTGCGCACGGCATGACCTCGAAACATCCCTGGATAACCTCCGGCATCGCGCTTGCAGTCATCGCCGTATTCTTTCTCGCTGCGCCGAGTGTCTACCACAACCGCAGCCTGCTCTTCTCGATGATGACGTTCGTGGCGCTGGCGCAAGGCCTCAATCTGCTCTACGGATTCACCGGCTATCTGCCCTTCGGCTACGTGGGCTTTTTCGGAACGGGCGCGTACACGACGTCGTTGCTCGTGCTGCACACCCAGGTCCCGGTCATCGGTTGCGTCGTCATCGGCGGCGCGGTGGCGGTGCTTGTTGCGTTGATTCTCGGCCCGCTGTTGCGCCTCAACGGCGCATATTTCTCGATCGCGAACCTCGCCGCGTCGCAAATTCTCTACAACATCTTCTCGAATCAGGATCTCTCGACGATTACGGGCGGCCCCTACGGCCTGAAAATCGATCGCGTCTACGATCCTGTGCTCTCGTACGGGACCATGCTTGTCATCGTGCTGCTGGCGACCGCGCTCGCCGCATATCTGCGTTATTCGCGCTTCGGCCTCGGGATACGCGCCGTTCATCAAGATCCGACGAGCGCGGCGATGGCCGGTATCAATGTCGTGCGGGGCCGCTTGATCGTGTGGATGTTCTCGGCGGCGGTGGCGGGTCTGGCCGGCGGCGCGTACGCGTGGAACCTTTCCGTTTTCTATCCCGATGCGGTCTTTACGCTGCAGATCTCGGTCTTCGCAATCGTCTTCGCACTCTTCGGTGGCGTGGGCACGGTGATCGGTCCCGTGATCGGCGCGATCGTGCTCGACGCGCTGTATAACGGTGTCGGCATTTCGACGCCGCAGTACTTCGAGTTCATCTACGGCCTGCTGATCGTGCTGCTGGTGCTCTTCCTGCCGAGCGGCGTGGTCTCGCTCTTGCAGCGTCGAGGCGTTCGTGTCGTCTGAGCCATTGCTCGTTCTCGAGCGCGTCAGCAAGCGTTTCAACGGGCTCACGGTGCTGAGCGACGTGAGTTTTGGCGTGCAGCCGGGAGAGATACTGGGTCTGGTCGGACCCAACGGATCGGGCAAGACGACGGCGATCAACATCATCTCCGGCATCCATCACGCCGATGGCGGGCACGTGCGCTTCGAAGGCCGCACGATCGATCGTCTCCCAACGTTTCGGCGCGTCCCGCTCGGGATCAACCGGACGTTTCAAGTACCCAAACCCTTTCTTGCGATGAGTGCGTTCGATAACGTGGAAGTCGCGGTGCACTTCGGCAGCCGGACTGCTTCGGGCGACGAGCGCGCGACGGTTGAACGCGTGCTGAACGAGGTTGGTCTTGCGGGTCGCGCGGGCGTCGTTGCGCACGACCTCACGGTCAATCAACAGAAGCGCCTCGATTTGGCCCGCGCGCTCGCTACCGATCCGAAGCTGCTGCTCGTCGACGAGATCGGCGCCGGACTCAATCCCGCCGAACTCGGCGTGATGGCGGAGATGCTGCTCGGTCTATCGCGGCGCGGTATCGCGCTCATCGTCGTCGAGCACCTGCTCGACTTTCTCAACCGCATCACCAATCGCGTGATCGTGCTGGGCGCCGGCAGCGTGCTCTTCGAAGGTGCGCTCGACGACGCGTCGCGCAATCCCGACGTCGTCGCAGCGTTCATCGGAGGATAAGCGGCGATGGCGTTGCTGGAACTTTCGAACGTGCAGTCGGGCTACGGCGAGATGCAGATTCTTTGGGGCATCGATCTCGAGGTGCAGCCCGGCGAGACCGTGCTGCTGCTCGGTGCGAACAGCGCCGGAAAGACGACGCTGCTGCGTACGATTATTGGTCTCTTACCGTGTTGGAGCGGAGCGATTCGCTTCGACGGTACGCCGATCGAGAAGCTTTCACCCGATCAACGCATCCATCGCGGGATCGCGTTCATGTCCGAACTGGGCGTCTTTCCAACGCTCACAATCGACGAGAACATTCGCTTGGGCGGCTATTTTCTAAGCGGCGCCGAGGTAACGCGGCGCAGCACGCGGCTCTTCGAGCTCTTCCCCGACCTTGCGAAGAAGCGCGGCGATTTGGCGGCCTCGCTCTCGGGCGGCCAGCGCAAGATGCTGGGCATCGCCAAAGTGCTCGTGTCGGAGCCGCGGCTTTTGCTGATGGACGAACCGTCCTCGGGGCTCGCCCCGGTCTTCGTCAAGCAGGTCGTCGAGGTGCTCAAGAAGGTCATCGGCGGCGGAACCGCCCTGCTGCTCGCGGAGCAGAACGTCGCTTTCTTGCCGCTCGCCGACCGCGGTTATCTGATCGACGGCGGCCGCGTGCGTCTCTCCGGAACGCGCGAGGAGCTGGAAGCAAGCGACGCCGTGCGAGCCGCCTACTTCGGACTCTAGACATTCCCTAAAGCTTCCCGACACGTGGAAGCCTCCCGGCTACGCTGATCGGGTGAAGACCGACGTCACCGTGTCCGGCAACGGCCGGGCCTCCGCCCCGCTTCCCGCCGCGCGGCCCAAACGCAACCGGCGTTTGATCTGGCTGCTCGTATCAGCGGCCGTGTTGCTCGTCGCGCTCATCGCGGTCTACGTGCGCATCCGGGCCGCGAATAGCGTCAGCTACATCACGTCGGCAGTGACGCGCACGTCGCTCGTGCAGACCGTCACGGCGACGGGAACCGTCAATCCGCAGAATACGATCCTCGTGGGCACGCAAGTTTCGGGAACGATCCTCGAGCAGGACGCCGATTTCGATTCAATGGTCGCGAAAGGCCAAGTGCTCACGCGGCTCGATCCGACCAGCTACCGGGCGGCGCTCGACAACGCGCAGGCCGCGGAAGGCCAGGCGCAGAGCACGTGGGCCGCCAGTATCGCGACCGGCGCCGAAGCTGCGGACAACGTCGACGCGGCACGCGCGGCGCTCGCGACCGCGAGATCGCAAGTGGCGAAAGCCAAGGCCGCACTCGATCTCGCTAACGTGACGCTCAAGCGCGACAAGGCGCTGATCGGTCCGGGCTATATCGCGCAAACGCAATACGATACGGACGCCGCAAATCAAGTCGCGGCCGTCTCGGCCTATCAATCGGCGCTCATTGCGGTTCCGCAAGCGCAGGCCCAGCTGGCCTCAGCGCAGGCCAGTCAAGCAGCTGCGCAGTCGAGCATGGCCGCAAGCCTGCATGCCGTCGACGTCCAGCGCGCCAACGTCGCGACCGCGCAGTACAATCTCGACAATACGGTCATTCGCGCCTCGGTCAAAGGCATGGTCATCGCGCGGAACATTACGATCGGGCAGACCGTCGCCGCGAGTTTCCAAACGCCGACGCTCTTCACGCTCGGGCAAGACCTCGCGAAGATGGAAGTCGACGTTTCCGTCGGCGAGCCGGATATCGGCGGCATCCGCGCCGGCGATATCGCGGACTTTACCGTCCTGGCCTACCCGAACCGGACCTTTCACGGATACGTCTATCAAGTGCGGCAAAATCCGACGACGATCAACAACGTCGTGACCTACGACACGGTGGTCTATGTCGACAACAAGGACGGCGCGCTTTATCCCGGGATGACGGCGAATGCTTCGATCCACGTCGCCAAGGTCCAAAACGCGTTGGTCGTTCCGATCACGGCGCTGCAGTACACGCCGCCACAGCAAGCGCAAGTGGCGCAGCAGCGGGTCGTCGCCGGCGCAGTCGCGACCTCGCCGTGGGGCGCGACCGAAGCATCGCTGACGCGTACGATCGTCGCAGGGCGCAACGGCCGGCTCTTCGTCATGCGAAATGGCCAGCTTACGCTCGTACGCGTGCGCGTCCTGCTGGTGAGTGGTACGGACGCGGCGGTTGCGCCAATTGCGCCCGCGACGCTGAACGTTGGCGACGCAACCGCTATCTCGGATTCACGAACGCTGATGGCGCAGGAGCAAGGCGCCGCGAGCTCGGCGCTCACTCGCCCGTCGCAGCAACCGCTTTCGCGCCCCGGCGGCAGCAACCACTAATGCCGGGCGTGCCGGTCGTGCGGCTCGTCGGTCTGCACAAGACGTATGCGATGGGCGATCAAGACGTCGTGGCGATCGACGGCGTTGACTTCACGCTCGAAGCCGGAGAGTTTGTGGCGATCATGGGGCCGTCGGGCTCCGGTAAATCGACGCTGATGCACGTCATCGGTCTGCTGACGCGTCCGAGCAGCGGGCAGTACTTCTTCGACGGCCAGGACGTCAGCGCGCTCAGCGCCGACGAGCTTGCCGATTTGCGCTCGCGCCGGCTCGGATTCGTCTTCCAATCGTACAATTTATTGCCGCGCACCACGGCGCTCGAGAACGTCGAGTTGCCGATGATCTACGCCGGCGTCGACGAACGTGAACAGCAAAAGCGCGCGCTCGACGCCCTCGAGGTCGTCGGCGTGCCGCAGATGGCGCAGCATATCTCGAATCAGATGTCCGGCGGTCAACAACAGCGCGTAGCGATCGCGCGCGCGCTCGTCAACGATCCCAGCCTGATTCTCGCCGATGAGCCGACCGGCGCGCTCGACACGAAGTCCTCGGCCGAGATCATGGATCTCTTCACGCGGCTCAACGCGGAGCACGGCATGACGATTTTACTCGTCACGCACGAGCCCGATGTCGGGCGCCGCGCGAAGCGCATCGTGACGTTCCGCGACGGAAAGATCGTCGCCGACGGTCCGACCGCAGAGATTCTCAAAGACGGAGCGCTGCAGGGATGAACGTCAAGGTGCTGCTGCGCATCGCTTGGGACGCGATCGTACGTAACCACGCACGTTCGCTCTTGACGATGCTGGGTATGATCATCGGCGTCGCGGCGGTCGTCATCACGATCTCGATCGGCGTCGGTGCGCGCGAGGCCGTCTCGGCGCAGATCACCGGTTTGGGAAGCAACCTCGTCATCGTGATTCCGGGCAGCGTCAACCTCAACGGCGTGCGCACCGGCACGGGCGGCGCATCGACCTTGACACCCGATGACGGCCTGGCGATCGCGAAGCTGCCCAAGGTCGCTGCCGTGACGCCCGGTGTCGGCATGCACACGCAGGTCGTAGCCGGGGAGAACAATTGGTACACGAGTGTGAACGGCGTCGCCCCGACCTTCACCTATATCCGCGAATGGCGCATGGCCTCGGGATCGTTCTTCACCGATGCTGATGACGCTGCATCCGCGAAAGTTTGCGTGCTCGGGCAGACGGTCATCGAGAATCTCTTCCCTGACGGCGAGAATCCGCTCGGCAAGACCGTACTCATTCGCAACGTGCCGTTCACGGTGATCGGCACGCTTGTGCGGAAGGGGCAGAGCGCGAGCGGGGCGGATCAAGACGACGTCATTCTGATCCCGTACACTGCCTCGATGCAGCGCCTGACCGGGACCTGGTTCGGCGGCTTCGTCAGCGTCATTGCGGTCTCTGCGGCCGATCAGCAATCGATTCCGCTCGTGCAAACAGAGATCGTCAATTTGCTGCGTCAGCGTCACCGCATCATCGGCGGCATGGAAGACGACTTCGATGTACGCAACCTGCAAGATATCGCTAACGCGGCCGCCTCGAGCGCGACGACGATGGAGTATTTGCTCGCCGGCGTCGCCGTCGTTTCGCTGATCGTCGGCGGTATCGGAATCATGAACATCATGCTCGTCTCGGTCACCGAGCGGACGCGCGAGATCGGTTTGCGGATCGCTGTCGGTGCACGCAGCCTCTCGATCCTGCTGCAGTTCCTGATCGAAGCGGTCGTGCTCTCGGGAGTCGGCGGTTTGATCGGCGTCGTGCTCGGCGTCATCGGCTCGGGGGCGGTCGCGATCTTCGGTCATTGGCCGATGGCGATTCCGATCGAGGGCGTATTGCTCGCGTTCAGCTTCGCGGCGCTGACCGGCATTTTCTTCGGCTACTACCCCGCATCGAAGGCCGCGCACCTCGATCCGATCGAAGCGCTGCGCTTCGAATAGTCGGGCTCCCCTAAATCAACCGGCGGCGGCGCAATACGACGAAGACCGCAACGCTGATGATGATTTGAAGGCCGACGGCAATCCAAAAGCCGTGCGGACTGCGAGCGAATGGAATATCCGCGAAGTTCATTCCGAAGAGCGAACTGATCACGAGCACCGGAATCGTCAACGTGGCGATCGCCGAAAAAACCGTGGTTGCATAATCGAGACGCGTCGAGAGTTGCGCGATGTACGCGTCGGTCGTCGTTCCCATCAACTCGTGATAGGCTTCGAGCGACTCAGCGATACGCTCAGCGTGGTCGTAAACGTCGCGAAAGTAGAGCTGCGCGTCGCGCGAGAGCAGCGCCGGCGGGTGGTGCGCGAGCGCGTCGAAGATCGCTTGCTGTGGGCGCAGGCTGCGCCGTGTGGCGAATGCGAGCCGTCGGACCTGAAGGATGTCCCGAAAACTGGAGCGGTCGATGTCGGAGAGATTGCTGCGTTCCAAGCGATCGACGAAGTTGTCGACGCGATCGAGGATTGGAAAGTATTCGTCGATGACCACGTCGCTGATGGCGTGCGCGACGCGGCCTGGATCGTTGCCGGAGACGCGGGAGCTTGCTTTGTCGATGATCGACGAGGCGTCTGCGTGCACGCTGACCACATAGTTCGCTGCGAGAAAGATGCAGAGCTTCGAGATGTCGAGCGCGTGCGTGTCGAGCGTGTCCCCGTCGCCGATTTGCATGGCGCGCAGCACGACGAAGATATAGCCGTCGTAATCCTCGACCTTGACGCGTGTGCGCCGGTTGAGCGTATCTTCGATCGCGAGGGGATGAAAAGCGAAGACGTCCGCGAGGAGCGCGTGCTGCCGCGAATCGCTGCTGTCGACGTCGAGCCAAAAGGGTTCGCCAAGCTCGCGCATCGCGCGAACGTTTTCGGCTGAAAGTCCGGACGCCCGCAACGGCTGCACGCTAATCGATCCGCTTGCGGAAGCGCGTGACCGCCGTAGCAAAAACGGCGAGGCCGAGCGCGCCGAGCATCAGGAGTTGCGGCCAGAGATAATCCACGCCGACGCCCTTGATGATGATGCCGCGAACGATCACGAGGAAATAGCGCAGCGGAATCACGTACGAGATGATCTGCAAGGCCGGCGGCATTGCCTCGACCGGGAAGATGAAACCCGAGAGCAGCATGCTGGGCATCAGGAAGAACTGGATCATTTGAACGGCTTGGATGTACGTCTTCGCCACCGTCGATACGAGCGTGCCCAAGCCGAGCGTCGTGAAGAAGAAGATGAGGACCGAGAAGTACAGCAGCAGCGTGCTGCCGAGAATCGGAACCTTGAACCAGAAGACCGCCAGGACCAAAATCGTCGTGACGTTGATGTAGCCGATCGTGATCAGTGGAATCATCTTGCCGAGCATCAGTTCGCTCGAGCGGATGGGACTAACGACGAGCTGCTCCAGCGTGCCGAGCTCGCGCTCGCGTACGATCGTGCTCATGCTCAAGAAGGTCATCGTGAACTGCATGACCAGCGCAAGCACGCCCGGCACGATGAAGACTTCTTGGCGCAGGCCCGGATTGTACCACGCACGCGTGCGCACATCGATGCCGATCTGCGGCGGCGTGATGCCGGACAGGCGCAGTGCTTTGATCTGCAGCTGCTGTGTGACGGTCGAACCTACCGACTGCGCGGCCGAAAGCGCCGTAGTCGCCGCCGTTGCATCCGACGCATCGACGGCGACCATGACCTGCGCTCTCTTGCCCTCGTGAAGCAGCTTCGCGTAATCGGGCGGGATCACGATACCGGCGAGCGCCTGACCGTCGTCGATGTGCCGGACGACGTCGTGCATATCCTTCGCTCTGTATTTGATCGTAAAGTAGGACGAATTCACGAATGAGGTAAGGAGCTGACGACTCTCTGCGGTCTGCGAATTGTCCCAGACGATCGTCGGCTGGTACCGCACTTCACTCGAAAGATAGCCGTAAAGCACGACTTGAATGAGGGGCAACAGCATCGTTGCCGCCACGGTTCGATGGTCGCGATAGAACTGGCGAAACTCTTTTATTGCGATCGTCCAAACGCGTCGCCAGTTCATTGCGTCACCAGTGCGGCGAAGACGTCTTCGAGTGACGGCGTCACGTCGTCGATGGCGCTTACGGCGATGCCCTTGGCAACCAGCGCGGCGCGCAGTTGAGCAACCGCTTGTGCATTACGCAGCGTGACGTGCAGCGACGATCCGTAGAGTGCGGCGCTCAAGACGAACGATGCCCCGTCGAGCGCGTCGAGCGCCGCGATCGCGTCACTCGAGATCACTTCGACCGTATGTCCCACGTTCGGGGCTCGCTTGAGCTCGGCCGGCGTGCCGCGAGCAATCACGCGCCCGCCGTAGATGAACGCGAGCTCGTTGCAGTGCTCGGCTTCGTCCATGTAGTGCGTACTGACCATGACGGTCGTGCCTTCATCCGCGAAGCCGACGATCAAATCCCAAAACTCACGCCGCGAGACCGGGTCGACGCCGGAGGTCGGCTCGTCGAGAAAGAGCATCTGCGGCTTGTGCAGCAGCGTGCACGCCAACGCAAGCCGCTTTCGATAGCCGCCGGGCAGTGCGCCCGCCAGCTCCGCGCGACGTTCGGTCAAGCCGACGCGCTGCAGCCATTCCTCGACTGCCGCGTTCTGCTTGGCGCCGTAGAGGTCGAACATGCCCGCATAAAAACGCAGATGCTCTTCGACCGTCAAATCATTCCAGAGCGCCGAGCCTTGCGACATGTATCCGATGCGCAGTTTGATCTCTTCGGGATCGCGCGCAACGTCGTAGCCGAGTACCTGTGCTGTCCCGGAGGTCGGCTCGAGAACTCCACAAAGCATCCGGATCGTCGTCGATTTTCCAGCGCCGTTAGGGCCGAGAAAACCCCAGATCTCGCCGGCGTGGATATCGAACGAGATATCGTCGACGGCCGTGAAGCTCTCAAAGCGTTTCGTGAGCCCCGCGACATGGGCGCTAATCGGCTTCTCGTTCATGCCGTCAGCCTCGCGACGAACGTATCCTCGAGTGAGGGCGGAATCTTTTGCAGGCGCGGGTTCGCGATCTTGGCCGCGATCAGGCGCTGCGTCATTGCCGGGATCGTGCGTTCGGCGTTGTCAACGAGAGCGTGCAGCGTCTCGCCGAAGATTTCGACGCTGCGCACCGCCGGATCGTCGCGCAACGCTCGCCGCGCCGCGCTGCGATCCTCGCAGGCAATCTCGATCACGTCGCCGCGCAGATTCGACTTGAGCTCGGCGGGCGTGCCGGTGTTCACGATGCTTCCGCGCATCATGAAAGCGATGCGATTGGCGCGCTCGGCTTCATCCATATAGGGGGTGCTGACGAAGATCGTGGTACCGCGGCGGTTGATGCCGTAGAGGATGCGCCAAAATTCGCGCCGCGAGACCGGGTCGACGCCCGCGGTCGGCTCGTCGAGCAGAATCGTCGACGGGCTGTGGATCAGCGTGCACGCGAGCGCCAACTTTTGTTTCATGCCGCCGGAAAGCTCCTCGGCGAGGCGCGTGCGAAACGGCGAGAGTGAAAAGTCGTCGAGCAACTTGGTGGAGCGCGTTGCGAAAGACTCCGCGGCGACGCCGAAGATGTCGCCGTAGAACTGCAGGTTCTCTATGACGGAGAGGTCGGGATAAAGACTGAAGCGCTGCGGCATATAACCGATCGCAGCCTGCACGCGCCACGTCTCTCTCACGATGTCGGTCCCGTCGACGGTCAGTGTTCCGGCGTTGAGTTCGAGCGCGCCGCAGATCAGGCGCATCAGCGTCGTCTTGCCGGCGCCGTCGGGACCGACGAGTGCGAATATTTCGGCGCGAGGCACGTCGAGGCTGAGATTATCGACCGCAACGGTCGCGCCGAAACGGCGCGTAACTTTTTCGATCGCGATGGCGATGTCCACTAGATGTGAATGACCGCGTCGACCGGCAGACCCGGTTTGAGCAGCCCGGTCGTGTCGGTAAACTGGATCTTCACGCGAAAGACGAGGTACTCGATCCGTTCTTCCTTCGTTTGTACGTCTTCGGGCGTGAACTCGGCGGTATCGCTGATCTCCGTGATCGTACCCTCGAAAGAGCGTCCCGGAATACCGTCGATCGTCACCTCGGCGCGGGAGCCGGTCTTGATGCGCGGTAAATCGCCCTCGGCAACATAGGCATAGACGTAGGGGTGGACGAGATCGCCGATCGTAAGCACGGCAGCGCCGGGTTCGATGAGATCGCCGTCCTCGAAGTTGTGCGAGATGACGAAGCCGTCGAAGGGGGCGAGCAATCTGGTTTCGTGCACGTGATCTTGCGCGAGCCCGAGCGCTGCCCTCGCCTGCGCGAGCTGCGCCTTGGCAGCGACGAGTTGAGCATAGCGCTGCGCGACGAGACGCCGCTCCGCCTCTGCATTTTCCAGCGTCGCAATCGATTGACGATGCGCTTGGCGGGATGCGACGACGTCGAGCTGCCGCACGGTCACATTGCGCAGATTCGCCTGTGCGGTAGCGACCGCGTCCTTTGCGACTTGCAGATCGGCGACCGCGGATTTGTAGGCTGCGGTCGCATCGTCGAGCTGCTGCTGCGGTTCGTCACCGGTCGCGACAAGGCTCGTCGCCCGGTCGAGATCGATCTTCGCGCGATTATAAGTCGCTTGCGCGGAGGCAAGCTGCGCCTTGGCTTGATCGACGTCGAGCGTCGCGGTATGCGTCTCGATGCCGTAATTTTCATTTGCTTGACCGACGCGAGAATGCGCGATCGTGACGCCTTCGCCGGCCTGCGCAAGCGTCGTCTGATAGGTGACGCGCTGCAGATCGTAGGCTGCCTGCGCGACGCCGACTTGCGCCGCTGCGGCGTTGACGTTGGCCCGCGCCTGATCGAGATCGAGCCGCGGATCGACGCTCTCCATCACCGCAACGATCTGACCTTTCTTGACCGCGTCGCCGTCTTGGACGCGCAGATCGACCAACCGTCCCTCGACCTTTGGTGCGACGTCACTCTCGGTCGCTTCGATCGTGCCAGAGGACTCGATCGTGCTGCTCGCGCCCATGCGCAGTGCGATGGCGCGCGCGGCGATGGCGGCGATCAGAAGCAGGGCGGCCATTAGTGCGACCATGGCCACGCGACGCGTGCGCCAGGCAGCCGGCAAATGAAGGCCGACGCCGTTCTGTGCCATCGTTTAGGCTGCCCGGGCGAGTGCGAGCGCCCAGCCGCCGGCGATCCGGGTGCGAACGAGGTAGCCATCGCTCGTGCGATCGAGGACCTGATACCCCGCCGCAATCGCCTGCGCCAGAGATGCAAAAATCACGATACCCATGTCGGAAGCTCCTTTCCCCTGGCTCGACGATACGCTCGGATCGTCCAGGGAACGGGAAGCTCTTGAGAAACAGCGAGGATCAACTCATGAACGACGGCTTGCCTTTAGCGGAGCGCCGCCCTGGAGAAGCGCGGCGAAGGCGCGCAGAGCATAGCCGAGCGCGCGGCGCGCGGAGGATTTACCGAGCAACTCATGGGCGAGCGACGAGGCCGGGTCATCGGCGAAACGATAGGCGACACGCAGTGTGATCGAGACAAGTGGACCGAGGCGCCGCACATTTGCGATGCCGCATAGTGGCGGCAGCAGGCTCGATTGACAGGGCGTCCAGAGAAACTCGAAGACGCTCGGATTACGCCCCGGATATAGTTGAAGGCCGTATTTCTGTCCTGCGACGGAGAAGAATCGCGGCGCCGCACTCAAAGCAACGTTAAGCAGTTGCATGCGGGCGTCTGCGAGCGGAAGCATCCAGTGCGTCATGCGAAATTCGGCCGAGTCGCGCAGCGAACGCTCCTTCACGAAGGCTTCGAACTCGCGCTCGCTCAAGATGGCACCAACGCCGGCAGCGGCACGACATTTTGTGGATCGACGCGGCCTGCCTCGAAGTCGGCTGCGTTTTGCAGCGTCGTCGTCGCGATGGCCTGCGCTGCTTCGCGCGTGAGCCACGCTTGATGACCGCTCACGATGACGTTTGGGAAGGTCGTCAAGCGCTCGAATGTATCATCCTTGATGATGCTGTTGGAGCGATCGGCAAAGAAGAGCGGCCCCTCGCCTTCGTAGACGTCCATACCGAAATACCCGAGGCGTCCCGATTTGAGCGCTTCGATGGCGGCCTCGGCATCGACGACCGCGCCGCGCGAGGTGTTGACGAGCATCGCACCGGGCTTCATGCGCGCGAGGGCCTTCGCATCGATCAGATGCCGTGTTTGCGGCGTCAGCGGGCAGTGCAGCGAGATGACATCGCATCGCGCGAGGAGCGTTTCGAAGTCGACGTACGTGACGCCGAGCTCCTTGCAGTGCTGATTTTGCACGACGTCGTGCGCAAGCACCGTGCAGCCGAAGCCGCGCAAGATGCGCGCAGTCTCGGTCCCGATGTTGCCCGTGCCAACCACGCCCGCCGTCTTGCCGAACATGTTGAAGCCCATCAGTCCGGTGAGGTCGAAGTTGCCTTCCCGCACGCGGTTGTAGGCACGGTGGATGTTGCGATTGAGCGCGAGCATCAATGCGATCGCATATTCGGCAATCGCCTGCGGGGAGTAGGCGGGAACGCGCAACACCGTGATGCCGACCTGCGCGGCCGCCCGCACGTCGATGTTGTCGAATCCCGCTGCGCGCTGCAGAATCGCGCGGGTCCCGCTTTCGGCGAGCACGCGGATCGTTTCGGCGTCGACACTGTCGATACCGAAGGTGCTGACCGCCGCGAAGCCCTTGGCCATGACGGCGGTCTTACTGTGAAGCCGTTCGGAGTGCATCACGATCGTGTGCCCGAACGACGCGTTTGCCGCTTCGAGCGCGGGGCGCTCGAACGGCAGCACGCTGAAGGCTGCGATATTCACGGGCGTTTCCTCACGCGTTTTGCAGCGAACCGATCATCGCACTCATGAATCGTGCGGCATCGCCGCCGGTGACGACGCGATGATCGAAGGTGATCGAAAGCGGTAAGCGATGGCGGAATGCAACGCCGCCGCCGGTTTCGGGAACGGCCTCGAGCGTGACGCGCCCCGACCCGACAATCGCGACCTGCGGCGGGATGAAGACGAGCGCCGCTTGGCGCCCCGCGATCATCCCGAAATTCGAGAGGGTGATCGAGGGATCACGCAGATCGGCAGGTGGAATCGTGCGCGCGCGTGCCGCCGCTTTGAGTGCGTCGACGTCGTCGCGCAGTTTCTTGGGATCGCGTCCACCCGCATCACGAATGACCGGAACGATCAACCCTTCGGGTGTGTCGACCGCGAGACCGAGATCGACGCGCGGATGCTCTTCAAGCGACATGGTGCGATCGTCGAACGACGCGTTGAGAACGGGAACCGCCGCGCACGCCGCCACGATTGCATGAATCAATCGCGTCGTGACATCGTGGTCGCTTGCATACCACTCTTCGATGTCGGCTTCGTCCCATAGCGTCGCCGGTACGATTGCTGCGCCGGCGCGCGCCATATTCTCGGCCATCGAGCGGCGCATGCCACGCAGCGCTTGGCCTGCGACCGTCGCAGCGGGAGCGGACGCGCGCTCGAGATCCGCACGCGTGATGATACCGTGCGGACCGCTTCCTTGAATCGTCGCGAGATCGATGCCGCGTTCGCGCGCCAGCGCGCGCACGGCGGGCGATGCCTTGGCGTGCAGCACGGCGGTTGCGCCGTTGCCTTTCGACGCAGCCGGTACGTTAGCGACCGCCGCAGGCTTGGCCGGCGGTTCGGGCAGCACGCCCATGACCGTGCCGGTATCCTTGTGCGGGCCTTCCTCGAATTCGACCAAGTTGGCTCCTACTTTTACGCGGTCGCCGACTTTTGCGAGCAGATGCTCGATGTGACCGGCATGCGGCGAGGGAATGTCGACGATCGCTTTGTCGGTCTCGACCGAGACGAGCGGTTGATCCGTGGTTACGTGGTCGCCTTCGGCGACGTGCCACGCCACGATCTCTGCCTCTTGCAATCCCTCGCCCAAGTCGGGAAGAGCAAATGTTGCGCTCATGCGTACGCCATGACTTTCTCCGCCGCCGCGCCAATACGCGCAGCGTTGGGAAGGAAGAGATCTTCCAATCGCGGGAGCGGCAGCACGATATCGTAGCCCGTCACGCGGGTGACCGGGGCCAGCAAGGATTCGAACGCGCTCTCTGCGATGCGTGCCGCGATCTCGCCGGAGAATCCGCCGGTGCGTCCGGCTTCCTGAACGATCACGCAGCGTCCGGTCTTGCGAATCGAATCGAGGATCGTCGTTTCGTCGAGGGGCCGCAGCGTCTGCACGTCGATGACTTCGGCGCTGACGCCTTTGGCTGCGAGCGCTTCCGCAGTCGCGAGCGCTTGCGGAACCATCGCTCCCCACGCGACCAGAGAGAGATCGGAGCCCTGCCGCCGCACGAGGCATTTGTCGAGCGCCGCGGCAACGCCGTCGTCTTCGAAGTTTTCGACCGCGGCGCGATAGAGCCGCGTCGGTTCGAGGAATACGACCGGATCTGGATCGCGAATCGCAGCCAAGAGCAAGCCGTAAGCCTGTTTTGGCGACGATGGAATCACGACCCGAAGGCCTGGGATGTTCGTGAACATCGCCTCATTGGCTTCGGAGTGATGTTCGAGTGCTTTCGTACCGCCGGACCACGGCGTGCGCAGCACCATCGGACAGGAGAGGCGGCCGCGCGTACGCGTGCGGAAACGCGATGCGTGGTTGGCGATCTGATCGATGCACGGATAGACGAATCCGCTGAACTGGATCTCGGCGACCGGCTTGAATCCTTCCAGCGCAAGGCCGATCGAGAGTCCCGCGATCGTTGCTTCGGAGATCGGCGTATCGCGTACGCGGTCGTCGCCGAAGCGTTTGGAGAGCCCGTCGGTCGCACGGAAGACGCCGCCGTTGATGCCGATGTCTTCGCCGAGGAGCACGACGTTTTGGTCTTCGGCGAGTGCGCGCGCGAGCGCCAGATTGATCGCCGTGACGAGATTGATGTCACTCATTTTAAGGCTTGCTCCTTTTGACGTGCGAGTTCGGCCGGAAGCGTCGCGTAGGTGTAATCGAAGATCGTCGACGGATCTTGCGGTGGCGTAGCGAGGTATGCGTCCGCCTCTTTGTCCATCTCGGCCCTGAGCTCGGCAAGCAATTTTTCTTGATCGTCCTTGCTCCATTTGCCGATCGAAGTGAGGTAGAGCTCGAGCCGTTTGGCGGGCTCTTCCGTCCAGTGCGCCGTGACCTCGTCGTCGCTACGATAGCGGCTCGCGTTGTCGGCGGTCGTGTGGTCGGTGAGACGATAGCTGATCGCCTCGATGACGGTCGGGCCTTCGCCCTTACGCGCGCGATCGAGCGCTGCGGTGCACGCCGCGTGCACGGCGACCGCATCGTTGCCGTCGATCTGCTCGCAGCGAACGCCGGCGGCGATCGCCTTTTGCGCAAGGGTTTCGGCCGCGGTCTGCTTTTTGAGGGGGACCGAGATCGCCCACTGATTGTTGTTGATCACATAGACGACCGGGAGTTTCCAGACGCCGGCAAAGTTGAATGATTCATAGACGTCGCCTTTGGAGGTTGCTCCGTCGCCGAAGATCGCGAGCGCCGCGCGCGGCTGCTTGCGAATCTTGAATGCAAGCGCGATACCCGCTGCATGCGCGCTATGACTGCCGACGGGGACGCTGTATGGCAGATCGCCAGAAGCTTTCGCGTAAGAGTTTCCGCGCTCGTCGCCTCCCCAGTAGAGGAAGATCTCGCGCGGCAGCGCGCCGCGCACGAGGAACGAACCGTGTTCGCGGAAACTTGGAACGAGGACGTCGTCGCTAGCGAGCGCCGTCGCGGCGCCCACGAAGATTGCTTCCATGCCGAGCGAAGACGCGTATGTGCCGATGCGTCCGGTGCGCTGAAGTGCGAGCGCCTTTTCGTCGAAGGTGCGGGTCCGCAAAATCGCGCGGTAGAGTTCGGTGATCTTGGCGCTGTCGTAGGCCGCGGGAAGCGGCGTGACGACCTTTCCGTCTTTATCGAGATACCGCGTGAAGTCGATCTCGAAATGCGCGGTCTGCGTTTGCGCAAGAGGTGTATCGATCATGGTCATGTCCTTTATGCCGCTGCCTGCGGTGCTTCAGCGTAGTCGGTTTCCAGGGTCTCGTCCTTGCCTTTGTCGAGGCCGCGCATCAGTGGGCTGAGGACGAGTGTAACCAGGAGATTCGGAACCAGCGCGGCGAGCGCGATGTAACTGGGGATCGTGATGCCGAAGAACGGCAGACTGAAGACGCTCGATGCGAATCCGTTGGCGACGACCATCCACGTGCCGATGCTCATGCCGACAAGCCATCCAACGAAGACGGCCCAACCGCTGAGATACCGCCGCATGTAGAGACTCAAGAAGACGGCCGGCGCGGTTTGGCAGATCCAGATGCCGCCAAGCAGCTGGAAGTTCACGACTTCCTTAACGGGGATGACGACGACGAAGAGTAATCCGGCGACGACCATCAGGACCGAGAAGGCCTTGGCCCACGTGGTCTGCTGCGCATCGCTTTGCCACGGTGCGAACATCGTCCAGATGTCGCGCACGATGATATTGGCGCCGCCGATCGCCATGATGGCTGCCGGAACCAGACACCCAACCGCGATACCTGCGAAAGCGAAGCCGGCGAACCAATCAGGCAGCAACTTCATGATGACCGCGGGGACCGCGAAGCTGCTTCCGTAGAGTTTGAAGCCGTTTGCAAAAGCCGGATCCGTGCTGACGCCTGCGGCTACGGCCATGAAGCCGACGAACGCGAGGAATGCGAGCAGGATGTTGAATGCATGCAGCGTGATTGCGTTGCGTTTGATGACTTTGCTGCTCGCCGATGCCAAGAGTCCGGTGACCGCGTGCGGGTAAAGGTAGAGTGCGATCGCGGAGCCGAGCGCTAGCGTGCCATAGGCGCTGAACTGTCCCCAGTTGTGCGCGCTGGGTGCGGCGAGAATTACTTTCGCCGGGTCGATCTTTGCGAAGATCGCGCCGTAGCCGCCGAGTTTGATCGGAATGGCGATGACCGCGCCGATCACTGCTGCATAGACGAGGACGCCCTTGACGATCGCGATAAGTGCCGACGCGCGCAATCCGCTTTGATAGCTGAATCCTGCGAGCGCCAGGAAGGAGATCGCGAGCGGCAGGTAAGCGAGCCATCCGCTTCCGATCCAGCCAAGCGCGCCGAAGAGCACTTGCGTGCTGGTGAGCTGCAAGGCGATGTAGGGCATCGTCGCGACGATGCCGGTCAAACCGATCGCGAGCGCGAGCCAGCGATTTCCGAAGCGTCCTCGGACGTATTCGGGGCCGGTCACGTAGCCGTGCTTCTTGGCAACCTGCCAGAGCTTCGGAAAGATCACGAAGAGAATCGGATAGATCAGGATGCAGTAGGGCAGCGCGAAAAATCCGAGCGCGCCGGAAGCGTACATCACTGCCGGGATCGCGATGAACGTGTATCCCGTGTAGAGGTCGCCGCCGACGAGAAACCAAGAGATGACGCTACCGAAGCTGCGCCCGCCGAGGCTCCATTCGCTCAGGCTCTTCATGCTGACGCCGCTCCACCGCGATCCGAAAAATCCGAGCACGATCGTGGCGCCGAAGAGTACGATGAATACGGTACTAGCCATGATCGTCAGACCTCCCGCCGGTAGAGGAACCACGTCATGCCCGCGGTGATGAACACCCAGGCGATCTGGTACCAATAGAAAAACGGAACGCCGCCGAGCGTGGGCTCATAAAAGTCATAGAAGTTCGGGATGACGACGGCGACGAGCGGGATCAACAGTATCCAGTTGAGCGATCGGCGCCGCGCGGGGAGCTTATCCATTTCCGCCTCCGAAGAAGTTTTCTCAACTCCATAGAGCCACGCGGGGCGGAATGTAAAGGGAACGTCTTGAGAAGAATTTCCCGAAAGATGTTCTCAAGAGCGGATGGGCGCTTCGTCATACTCGGGATATGGGAACCAACTCGTTCGACGTGCTCTTCGCGCCGCGTTCCGTCGCGCTGATCGGCGCTTCCGCGCGCCCCGGCTCAGTCGGTTCGGTCACCCTCGCGAATCTGCGCGGAGCAGGCTTCGGCGGCGTCCTTCATCTTGTCAATCCAAAGCATGCGTCGATCGCGGGTCTGCCGTGCTATCCCGACGTCGCGCATCTCCCCGGCGCGCCGGATCTAGCCGTGATTGCGACGCCGCCCGATCAAGTGACCGGCGTCATCGAAGCGCTCGGCGCCCGCGGCACGCGCGCCGCAGTGATCATCACAGCGGGATTCGGCGAGCTGGGCGAGCGCGGCGTCGAGCTGCAGCGCCAGATCGCCGCAGCGGCGGCTGCGCACGCCGTGCGTATCGTCGGGCCGAACTGCATCGGCGTCATGGTGCCGGGGGCGGGACTCAACGCGAGCTTCGCGCACATCGCACCGGAAAAGGGCGCGGTTGCCTTCGTCAGTCAGTCCGGCGCGTTGATCACCGCGGTCTTGGATTGGGCCAAACCGCGCGGCATCGGTTTCTCGAAGGTCGTCTCGCTCGGTGATATGGCGGACGTCGATTTCGGCGACATGCTCGACTACCTGAGCGCCGACGCGGCTACCGAAGCGATTCTGCTCTACATCGAAGGCATCAGTACCGGCGCCGGCGCGTTCATGGCCGCCGCGCGTCGCGCCGCAGCTTCGAAGCCCGTCATCGTTTTGAAGGTGGGCCGCCACGCGGAGGCCGCGAAGGCGGCGCACTCGCATACGGGCGCGCTCGCGGGCTCCGACGTCGTCTACGATGCCGCGCTGCGCCGCGCGGGCATGCTGCGCGTCGACTCGATGCCGGACATGTTCGACGCCCTCGAGACGCTCGCACTCACCAAACCACAGGTAGGCGATCGCCTCACGATTCTCACCAACGGCGGGGGCCCGGGCGTCCTTGCGACCGACGCGCTCATCGCGAAAGGTGGAGCGCTCGCGCAGCTTGCCCCCGAAACGATCGCAAAGCTCAACACCATTCTACCGGTCACGTGGAGTCACGGAAATCCGGTCGACATGATCGGCGATGCGGGACCCAAGGAATATCACGAAACGCTCGAGCTGCTGCTCGCCGATCCAAACTCGGATGCGATTCTCGTCTTGAATTGCCCGACCGCGCTCGGAGATCCGGCGCAGGCAGCCAAAGCGGTCATCGAAACGGCGCACGCACGCGGTGCTGCGCAGCGCAACGTCTTTACGTCATGGCTCGGCGAGTATTCGGCCGCGCCGTCGCGCGCGCTCTTCGACGCCGCGCGCATTCCGACGTATGACACGCCCGACGACGCGATCGACGGCTTCATGTATCGCGTTCGCTTTGCGCGCAGCCAGGCGCTGCTCGCGCAGACGGCGCCGGCGGTCGCGAAGACGGTGCCCGACGACACTGCTGCGGCTGCTGCAATCGCCCGCGCGCTCGACGGCAATCGCCGCTGGCTCGATAGCGATGAAGTCGACGCGGTGCTCTCCGCGTATCATATCCCGACGCCGCCGAGCCGCAGCGTTGCCAACGTCGAAGCCGCGGCGGTTGCGGCCGGCGAGTTGGGCATGCCGGTCGCGCTCAAGCTGCGCTCGCCGGACATAACGCATAAGAGCGACGTGGGAGCGGTGGTGCTCAACCTCTTCGGCGCGCAGAGCGTGCGCGTCGCGGCGCTGGCGATGCTCGATCGCGTGCGTGACGCGCGCCCCACCGCGCGCATCGACGGATTCTTCGTGCAGGGCATGGTGCAGCGGCGCGGCGCGCTCGAGTTGATCGCAGGATTGAGCGTCGACAAGATCTTCGGGCCGGTCGTGCTCTTCGGTCAAGGCGGTACGGCAGTCGAGAGAATCGCCGACACCAGTTTGGAACTCGTGCCGCTCGATCGCGAGCTCGCGCGCGCGCAAATGCAGCGCACGCGTGTCTGGAAGCTGCTGCAGAGCTATCGCGGCCAGGCCGCTGCCGATCTCGACGCGATTGCCGACGTGCTGGTTCGCTTAGGCGATCTGATCCTCGCACATCCGCAGATCGCTGAGCTCGATATCAATCCGCTCTTGGCCGACGCGCGCGGCGCGATCGCGGTCGATGCACGTATCCGAGTAGATCCGGCCGCACTGACGCCCGCGGCTATGCTCTCGATGCTTACGGAGGTTCCCGCATGATGAACGACACCAAGATCGACGTCATGACCGCCATTTACGGAAGACGCGCGATTCGCGCGTTCACCGGCGAGCGGCTCGATACCCAAACGATCGAAAAACTGATCGGCGCTGCGATTCAGGCGCCGAACTACATGGGCTTGCAGCGCTGGGCCTTCGCGATCGTTGAGGGTGCAGATCGCCTGCGCGGTTTCTCGGCCGAAGCCAAGCAGGCATTCGTACCGCCTTCTCACCTTCACGTGAGCGAACACGCGCGTTCGACGCTGAACGATCCCAACGTCAACATCTTTCACGACGCGCCCGCGCTCATCGTGATCTGCGCAACCGACGACGACCCGCAGTCGGTCGAGGACTGCTCGCTTGCAGCGCAAAATCTCATGCTCGCGGCATATGCCGCGGGCCTCGGCACGTGTCCGATCGGGTTTTCGCGGCCGTGGCTGCGACTGGCCGAAACGAAAAAGCGGCTCGGTATCCCCGACGCCTACGTGCCGGCATTTCCGCTCGTCGTCGGGCATCCGGCCGAGCATCCTGATTCGCCGGGACGCAAAGCGCCGCAGATTTTTCTTACCGCCTGACTGGAGGTATCTGGATGCGCGGGATTGTCATTCTCTCGATTCTCGCGTCGTGTGCGCTCGCGTTGCTTGCAACGAGGCCGGGCACGTCGACGATGGCTGCCACGAACATGGACGCCAAAGCCGCCTACCTCGTGAACTGCTCCGGATGCCATGGAGCCACGGGTCAAGGCATCGCCGGCCTGGCGCCGCCGCTCGCAAAAGATCCCTATGTTACCGGCAATCAGAGAAGCCTCATTCGATTGATGTTGGCGGGTGCGGCCGGTCCGCGCGAAGCGCGCGGAACGACGTGGTACGGTTCAATGCCTGCATGGAAAGATGTGCTTTCGAGCCAGCAAATCGCGGACGTGATCAACTACATGCGCGCGTCGTGGGGCAATCGCGCAACACCGGTCACGCGTGCGCAGGTGGAAGCGGTTGCAATGACGCTCAACCCGCCGGCGCCATCGGGTGCGACGGAAGCGGGCGCTGCGGAACTCTATGTCATCAACTGTTCGGGCTGTCACGGCGCGAAAGGCCAAGGCGCGGTGAACATCGCTCCGCCGCTCGCGCAAAACCCGGACGTCACGGGCGACCCGCAAAAGGTCATCAGCGCGGTAGCCGACGGTAGCGCGGGTCCGATCACGGAGCGCGGCGTCACGTGGAACGGTGCGATGCCGCCGTGGCGAGCAACCTTCACCGACAAGGGGCTTGCCGCGATCATTACCTACATCCGCAGCTCGTGGGGAAACCACGCGCCTCCCGTCACGCAGGAGCAGATTAGCACACAGAAATAGCCGCGAATCTATGCATTGTGAGCGCTCCGTTCGATTTCCGTACGCAGGCGGCGGAGCAGCATACCGCCGGTAATCCAGGCGATGTGACGGCCGATCAAGTGGTCGAACAGTTGCCCTGGGACGCCGAGCGGTGGAATGTAGGCAAGACTGAATTGCAGCTCGGTTCCCTGTGGTGCGTGAGGGCGAACCGTTAGGAGCGCTTGTCCTTGCGGGAAAAGCCGCGAACGTGGATGCCAGCTGAACTCGAGCGCATCGTGGCGCCGCGCGCTATCGGTATAATCTTCGACCGCGAGAACGTCGAGCGAACCCGCGACGAGCAGCTCTTCGGGCCGTCCGCGCGCGAGAAACTTTTGCGCATACCCGACCGCCGCGGAAAATGGGCAGCGCACGAAGCCGTTGCGCCGGATCATGCGCTCACTGACGGCCGGCCGGATGATACTCATCGCCCTTTCGATCGTGACCGCGCTTGCCGAGTTTAGGAGGCAGATGTAGCTGATGGCTTCCGGTCGCGGCAACGTCGGTCACGGTATAGCTGTTGTCGTGCAGGTGCACCAGAACACGGATCGCATCGATCCCGGGCCGGTCGAAGAAATTCGAGAGCCGAAGGAGGAGATGCTCGAGCAACTTGCGCGTCTTCGGCGGCTCGCGGTGACCGTATGCATGGACGTCGAGCGCAATCGCTTCGGCGCCGGCCGCTCCGATCGGCACGCGCCGGCGAACCATATGACCCTGCACGGCGAGCATCTTGTCACCGGCCGGCGTCGTTTCGCCGATGACGGTGATCAGTTCGCCCGTCGGCTCGGCGATTTGCGCGAGAATACGCCTGCTTCCATTCGCGAGACGATCGTAGGCCCGGCGAACCGCATCTTCGCTTGCGAGCGGGTGGCCGTCTGCGGTTTCACCCGCTGTACGCAAAACGATAGGTACGAAACGCGGGTCGCGGGCGTTGCGACGCTCGGCGAAGGCTAGCGCATCTTCGGCGCTGTCCACATATTTGCTGCGCGCAGTGCGAACGCCGCTGCGCGCGAGGGCTTTGAGTGCCTCGATTGGATCGATGACCATGCTCCAAGTATGCGCTGCAAGCAGGAAGGTTTGGTGAAGCTCGTCTTCACCGGCGATTCCCGTCTGTGGAGCAGACTCGGCGTAGAGGTTCACACGTGGCGTTTTTTCGAGACCGAGTCGATGCCGGACGGCGGCTGGCTCAGCGGTTGAGCGAATTTCGCGGAGATCCCACCGCGATCGTCTTGGCGTTGCCGCGCGGCGGCGTGCCTGTGGCCTACGAGGTCGCGAGCGCGCTAAGGCTTCCGCTCGACGTGTACATCGTGCGGAAGCTCGGCGTGCCGGGGCACGAAGAGCTGGCGATGGGCGCCGTTGCATCCGACGGTATCTACATTTTAGACGAACGTGTCGTCGCGGTAGCGGGTGTGACGCCGCAGCAATTCGAGAAGACGCTGGTGCGTGAGCTCGCCGAACTCAAACGGCGCGAACGCGCCTATCGCGACGATCGCGGCGAACCCGAACTGCGCGGAAAGACCGCGATCCTGGTCGATGACGGGCTCGCGACCGGCGCATCGATGCAGTCGGCGGTTGCCGCGCTGCGCCGCCGCGGTGTGCGCCGCATCGTCGTCGCAGTTCCCGTTGCGCCCAAAGGGAGCGTGGCCGCACTCGCGGGCGGTGCCGATCGCGTCGTTTGTCTCTACGAGCCGGAGCCGTTCTATTCGGTCGGCCTGTATTATCGCAATTTCGAGCAGACCTCCGATGAGGAAGTTCGCGCGCTCTTACAACGCGCGCGAGAGGAGAGCAAGCAGTGGAACGTAGCGTAACGGCAGGCGATCTCGCGCATGCGATCGTGCCGCTGCAGGGAAATCTCCACGATCACGACGAGCTGCTGTCGCTCGTCGGCGACGCGCCGATCGTGCTCCTGGGCGAAGCCACGCATGGAACGCACGAATTCTACTATTTGCGCGCCGAGCTGACGAAACGCCTGATCGTCGAAAAGGGATTCGACGCCGTCTGCATCGAGGGCGACTGGCCCGACGCCTATCGCGTCAATCGTTACGTGCGCGGCGCCGGCGACGATGCCGAAGCCGTGGAAGCGCTCGGCGGCTTCAAACGCTTTCCGTCGTGGATGTGGCGCAACAGCGACGTGCTCGACTTCGTCGGCTGGCTGCGCGAATACAACGAAGATTCGGGCGCGAGCCCGAAGGTCGGTTTCTACGGCCTGGACCTCTATAGCATGTACGCGTCGATTGACGCCGTGCTGCAGTACCTCGACCGCGTCGATCCGAAGGTGGCCGCTCGTGCGCGCGCCCACTACGCGTGTCTTTCGCCGTACTCCGCGCATCCGGAGCAGTACGGCGTCGCGCTCTTCAACGGATTGCAGCCGTCATGCCGCGAGGACGTGCTCGAAGCGCTCTTGGAGATCCAGCGGAACGCCGCGTCGTATGCACGAATGGACGGACAGATCGCCGCGGACGAATATTTCTATGCCGAACAGAACGCGCGCATCGTTTCGCGCGCCGAACGATACTATCGCACGATGATCGACGACGGAATGTCGACGTGGAATCTGCGCGACGCGCACATGGCCGACATGCTCGAGCGTTTGATGTCGCATCTATCCCGCCATCAGGGGCCGACCAAAATCGTGGTGTGGGCGCACAATTCGCACGTGGGCGATGCGGAAGCAACCTCGATGCTGCTGCGTCGCGAGACGAATATCGGCGCGCTGTTGCGGCAGCGATTCGGTGCGGCGAGCGTGCGCATCGGCTTCACGACCTTCATGGGCACCGTGACCGCGGCGTCCGATTGGCACGCTCCGGAAGAGCGCAAACGGGTGCTGCCGGCGCGCTCCGATAGTTACGAGCATCTCTTCCACACGCTTGGCGTGCCGCGTTTTCTGCTGCCGCTTCGCCCGCACCGGCCGCACCTCGAAAATCTGCCGGCGCAACTGCGCGAACGTGCGATCGGGGTCGTCTATCGCCCGGAGAGCGAGCTCGCGAGCCACTATTTCGTGGCGCAATTGATTCAGCAATTCGACGCGGTGTATCATATCGACGTGAC